>CAVUBW010000016.1:0-180498 GCA_963739835.1 uncultured Acidimicrobiales bacterium | reverse complement strand
ACGGGCTCGGCGTGACCTGACGTCAGCGGTCGCCCGCGAGCCCGAGGGCGTCCCGCGCCACCGGTTCGAGGACGAACCACGGGTGCCCCGACGTCGGGCGCGCGCCGGACGGCGTCCCAGGTGGCCATCTCGACGAGGATGCGCAGGGCGTGGAGCCGCCGGTGCCACTCGAGCGTCGGCGTCGTCCACCGCGGCGGGCGTTCCCGCTGTGAGCGACCGGTAGGTGCGGAGGAAGCGCCCGGCGATGTTGCGGCCGAGCGTCCCGAGGACGACCGCGCCGGCACGGGGCAGCGGGATGGGTGGGTTGGCGAGCACGAGGTGGGTGAAGCCGAGCGTGAAGCCCGGCTCCGCGATGCGGGCGACGGTCCAGTCGATCAGCCGGGGCCCGTCGCCGGTGACGAGCAGGTTGAACGGGTGCAGGTCGCCGTGGGCGATGGCGACCGGCGCCCGTGGCGGCCGTTCGGCGAGGAGCCGCTGGGCCGCCCGGGCGAGGTCGGGGCGGCCGAGCTCGCGAACGCGGTCGAGCTGATGCTCGACGAACGCGGCGGACGTCGGCCGGACGCTCGCGTCGACCGCCGCCAGGGCGGCCGCCAGGGGCTCAGGATCGAGGGCGTGGAGCCGGGCGGCGATGCGGGCCAGCTGGTCGGGGAGGTGACGGAACAGGCGGGGGACCTGCGACGCGATCGTCCCCATGCGCAGGCCGGCCATCGGCGGCTGCCCGTCGACGTGGTCCATGACGATGAGGTAGCGGCCGAGCGGCCCCGACGCCGGGGCGGTCAGCCGCACGGGCGGCGTGGGGAAGCCCATGTCCGCCACGTGGCGCTGGATCGTCGCCTCCCAGGCACCGGCGGCCGGGTCGGGCACGATCTTCGCTACCAGGTCCCGGTCGAGCTCGGCGGGCGGGCCGGCGAGGCGGAAGCGGAGGATCTCCGCGTAGAAGCCTCCCGACACGGTGGTGGGCGGCTCGCGGTAGTCGAGGCGGGCGAGGCCGGACGCCTGGCGCAGGGTGTCGAGCAGCGCGCTCGCCGTCGGCGTCACCGTCACGTCCCGATCGGTCACGGTGTTTACCGTAACGGTGATTGCCGGTATTGTCTAGGTCGTGAGCGACGCCGAACGCCGCGAGCAACCGGCACTGTCCGTCGAGGAGCTGTCGGCCCGCACCGGGGCGCCGGTGCGCACGATCCGCGAATACCAGACATGGCGGATCCTCCACCCCCCGACGCGCATGGGCCGGCGGGCCTTCTACGACGAGTCGCACGTGGAGCGCCTCGCCGGGATCGCCCGCCTGCAGGACCGGGGGTACTCGATCGCGGCGATCCGCGACCTGTTCGACGCCTGGGAGCAGGGTGCGGAGCTGCGCGACGTGCTCGCCGTGGACGACGCCATCGCCCCGCCCGCCGACGAGGCCCCGGTGACGCTGACCGCCGGGCAGCTGGCGGCGATCCTGCCCGCCATCGCCGGCTCGGACCGGCTCATGGCGCGGGCGATCCGCTGCGGGCTGCTGGTCCGCCACGGCGATGGCGTCGCCGCCCGCAGCCCGGCGCTCCTGCAGATCGTGGCCGACGCGATCCGCGCCGGCCTGTCCCCGCACCGCGGCGCTCGACCTCGCCGCCGCGGTCGTCTCGGCGGCCGACACGGTCGGCGAGCAGGCGGCGCGCACGGTCACCGCCGCGCTCGACCAGGGCGCCGGGCGCGAGGCCGAGCCGTTCATGCGCCGGGGCCGGATGCTGCTCGCCCGCGCGGTCGCGACCCACACCATCGACCGCGCAGGTCACCACCTGCTGCGCCGCGCCGGCGAGTGGCCCGCGCTGGCGGCGCTCGTCGAGGACATGCGCATCGGCACGATGACCCCGCCCCGCGTCTTGTCCCCGGGACAAGAGGGCTAGAGGGGCTTCACGAACCAGTGGTCGGCGTAGGACTCGTCGTTGAACGGCTCGACCTCCCGGTAGCCGGTCGAGCGGTACAGCGCGATGGCCTCGACGAGCGCCCGGTTGGTCTCCAGGCGGATCGCGTGGGCGCCACCCGCCGCGGCCCGGTCCTCCAGGGCGGCGAGCAGCCGGCGGCCTACGCCGAGGCCCCGGACGGTGGGCGCCACCCACATCCGCTTGATGAGCGCGGTGCCGCCCGGCTCGAACATGAGCATGGCGCTGCCCACCGGCTCGTCGCGCAGGCTCACCAGCAGGACGGCGCCGTGGGGCGGCCGCAGATCCTCGGCCGGCGTCCGCAGGCTGCGACCCGGATCGAAACCGCCGTCGAAGCGCCGGTCCAGCTCGGCGAAGTACTCGCTCAGGCAGTCGCGGGCCCGGGGGTCGGCGGGGTCGACCACCTCGAAGCGGACCGACGCCGCGGTCAGCAGCCGCTCGACCTCGCCCATCGCGGCCACCAGCCGGTCGCGGTGGCGCTCGTCGAGCGGCGACAGCAGCGACCAGGCCAGCTCGTCGGCCCTCTCGTCCAGCTCGGCCCGCTCGCGGACGCCCGGCGCGGTGAGCCGGGCGGTGCGCACACGCTTGTCGGCGGGGCTTGGGGTCACCGTGACCAGGCCGTCGGCCTCCAGTGACCGCAGCAGCCGGCTGACGTAGCCGGAGTCGAGGTCGAGCGCGGCACGCAGGCGGCGCACGTCGCAGCCGTCCTCGCCGATCTCCCACAGCAGGCGGGACTCGCCGAGGGGACGGTCCAGTGCGAGGAAGTGGTCGTCCAGCGCCCCCACCCGCTGCGTCACGGTGCGGTTGAAGGAACGCACCTTGTCCACCAGATCCCTGTCGACCAGCACACGGTCCATTGCCTGACCTTAGTCAGACAATGGACCGCCGACGATCGGTTTCCGTGCCGCGGATTACACGAGGTCGACCTCGAGGGGAGCCTTGGGAGCGCTGAGCGCCTCGTCGCGTGCAGCCAGGGAGGCGACTCGGGCATGATCACCGCGATCAGCACCAGGATGACGCCGGGAATGATCGACAGGCGGCCACCCGCACCGAGATCAGGGTCGTGTACCGCCGGCCTCGTGCAGGGCATCGTGCTGGTCACCTTCCCGGCGGCGAGCACGATCTTCACCGACCCCGACGAGTACGACCTCTCCAGCACCGCCTACGGGACGCTGTTCATCCCCCAGGTGATCACCGCCATCGCCGGCGCCCTGCTCGGCGCGGGCCTGGCGCGCCGCTTCGGCGCCAAGCGCGTCTACCTCGCCGGACTGGCCTTCAGCCTCGCCGCCATGGCCCTCCTGGTGACGACCACGCTGCTCACCGAGGACTCCTCGTCCGCCTACGCGCTGCTGCTGGTGGCGACCGCGTGCCTGGGCGCCGGGTTCGGTCTGGCGGTGCCCCTGCTCAACACCTTCACCGCAGCGTTCCACCCGGCCGCGGTCGATCGCTCGGTCCTCGTGCTCAACGCCCTGCTCGGGTTGGGCACCGCGCTGGCCCCGGTGTTCGTGGCGATCTTCGTCGGCCTCGGGTTCTGGTGGGGGCTCCCGGTGCTGTCGGCGGTGATGCTGGTCGGGCTGCTCGTCGCCAGCGCCGGCCTACCGCTGCACGCGGGAGGCCCGGCGCCGGCCCGGGAGGCTCGGTCGTGGGCGGCGATCCCGGCGCGGTTCTGGATCTTCGCCGCGTTCGCCGTGCTCTACGGCCTCTGCGAGACGATGAACGGCAACTGGTCACAGCTCGACATGACGACCTCGGACGCCACCGCGGGCTGGGTCATCGCCTCGTACCAGCTCGGCTACCGGATCGCCGCCTTCGGCGCCGGCCCGCTCCACGACGCCGGCGTCAGCCTGCCCGCCATCTTCGCCGCCAGCGCCGTGGCCGCCCTCGTCATGGCCGCGCTCTCGTTCGTGATCGCACGCCCGACGCACCGGATCCCCGCCCTCCACCCGCGACCCGTCTGAGCAGCGCCGCCTCCACCGCATCTCCACCCCGTCTCCAAGACCCGGGCCCGGCTGAGGGCGATGCTGGCCCCGTGCCCAGCCGTGCGACCCAGGAGGCCCCATGCGCGTCGGCGACATCGCCCGCCGGACCCGCACCGTCACGATGCGGGACATCGAACTGTTCACCGAGCTCACCGGGGATCGCAACCCGCTGCACTACGACGAGGAGGTCGCGGCCGCGTCCCGGTTCGGCGGCATCATCGTCCAGGGTGGCGTGACCTCCGGCCTGCTCAACGCCGTCGTCGCCGAGGAGCTCCCCGGCCCCGGCACGGTGTTCCTCCACACCGACTGGCGGTTCCTGGCGCCCGTGAAGCCCGGCGACCAGATCACCGCGGAGGTCGAGGTCATCGGGCTGCGCGACGACAAGCCGGTGACCACCCTCCGCACCACGATCACCGATCAGGACGGGCGCATCGTCCTCGACGGCAAGGCCGTCACCTGGTCGGAGCCGCTGCCACCTGCAGCGGACACACCCAAAAACACAACCAGGAGTACAGATGGCGGACTTCCCGACCATGACGCACGTAGCCGTGACGGTGAGCGACCTTCGGGTCAGCGTGCCTTGGTACAAGGCTCTGCTGGGTAGCGACCCGGTCCTCGACGAGGACACCGGCCCGTTCCACCACACGGTCTTCGCCCTCGGCGACATGCTGTTCGGCCTGCACCAGCACACCTCCCCCGGTGCGGTCGGGTTCGACGAGCGCAGCGTCGGCCTCGACCACATCGCGTTCGGCGTGCCCGACCGGGCCGAGCTCGAGTCGTGGGCGGACCGGCTCGACGAGATGGGCGTGGCCCACAGCGACATCCTCGACGCCCACTACGGCTCCGGCCTGTCGTTCCGCGACCCGGACAACATCGCTCTGGAGCTGTTCGCGCCGCCGGCGTGAGGATGGCGGAGCTACGGCACAGGGGTCCTGGCGGGGACCCCTGTGCCACCATGTCGGCGGTGCGGTTCGGGACATGTGAGCTCAGCTTCGAACGGCTGGAGCTCCGGCGGGACGGCGAGGCGGTTCCCGTGGAGCCCCAGGTCTTCGACGTCCTCGCGTACCTGGTCGTCCACCGCGACCGCGTGGTGCCCAAGACCGAGCTGCTCGACGAGGTCTGGGGCAACCGGTTCGTGTCCGAGTCGGCGCTCACCAGCCGCATCAAGTCGGCCAGGCGGGCGGTCGGCGACACCGGCCGCGACCAGCGCATCATCCGGACGATCCACGGCCGCGGCTACCGGTTCGTCGCCGAGGTGAGCGAGCCGGCGGACCGGGCCGACCGGACGCCCGGGGGCGCCGCCCCCGCGGTCAGCGCGGCCGCGACCGCGACACCGCCTGCCGCCACCGCCGCCCCGCCCATCCGGGCGACCGACGTGCTCGACGCGCTGGCGGAGGGCCGCGGGCTGGCCCTGCGGATCGAGGGCGCGTCCCGCGCCGACCGCACGGACCTGCTGCACCGCCTGGCCGACGACGGCCGCCGGCGGGGCCTCGCCGTCGGCATGTCGGCCCCGTCGATCACCGCCAGCGACCCCTTCGCGTGCGTCGCCGACGCGCTCGACGAGATGACCCAGCGTCGGCCCTCGCTGCTCGACGAGGTGCCCGAGCGGTGCCGGATCGAGTTGGAGCGGGTGTTCGACGGGCACGGCCCGAGCACCCGCCAGCGCTGGCTGGTGGCGGCCCGCGAGCTGATCATGGTGGCCGCCGAGGGCACTGGCGCCGTGCTGCTGGTCGACCACGTCGAGCACGCGCCGCCCGAGGCGCTGGCCCTCATCGACGACGTCGCCCGCCTGACCCGCAGCCACCGCATCGGCGTCGTCATCGCCGGCCGGCCGCACGGCGGACCCGACGCCTGGTCGCCGACCGTGGCCGACTGGTTCCAGGTGCTCGACCTCGGCGCGGAGGCCGCGGGACCGGACCGGCCCGACGGCGAGAACGGCGACCGGCCCCGGGCCTCGCCCGACCTGCCGGCCGACATGCTCGACGCGCTGCGCCTCGTGGCACTGGCCGGCGGCCGCTTCGACGACGTCGACGTCCGGGCGGCCACCGGGCTCGACGAGCCCGCCGCGCACCGGCTGGTCGAGGCCGTGCTGCGGTCCGGCACCGTCGTGCCCGACGCCGACGGCTACCGCTTCGCCGACCCCGGCACGGTCGACGCCCTGGTCGCCGGGCTGTCGGCCCCCCGCCGGGCGCTGGCGCTCGACACGATCGCCCGGGGGCTGGCCGACCTCGGCGCCGACCCGGCCCGCGTGGCCGAGCGCTTCGTCGCCGCCGGCTGCATGGCCGACGCCGCGCCCTACGCGCTCGCCGCGGCCCGCCGGGCCGCCGGCGTCCAGCTCCACCGCGAGGTCCTGCGCTGGACCGACGTCGCGCGCGGCCACGTGAGCGACGGCGACGAGCCCGAGCTGCGCACGCTGCGGGCCGACGCCCTGTTCTCCGTCGGCGACCCGGGCGCGGTGATCGCCTACCGGAGTGCCCTGGTCCTGGCGTCGCCCACCGCCGCCCGCGGGCTGCGGGCCCGCCTGGCCCGCGCCGCCCTGTACGCCGGCGACGTGGCCACGGCGAGCGAGGCCCTCGACGGCGTCGAGCCCGACGGCGGGCCCGACGACGCCGCCGTGCTGCACGCCCAGGGCATGCTCGCCTACTTCTCGGGCGACCTCGACGCCGCGGGTGCCGCCGGCGACGCGATCCGGGGCCTGGCCGTGGCCGGCGGCGCGCCGGTCAAGGTGCTCGACGGCATCACGCTGCAGGGCCTCGTCGCCCACAACCGGGGCGAGTGGTTCGACCGGCTCGGGCGAGAGCTGCGGGCCACCAGCGAGAGCCCGGCGCTGGCGGCTGCCGTGTTCGACTCGCACCTCTGCGTCG
The DNA here is from genome assembly GCA_963739835.1 of uncultured Acidimicrobiales bacterium. Taxonomy (GTDB): domain Bacteria; phylum Actinomycetota; class Acidimicrobiia; order Acidimicrobiales; family VFJN01; genus ZC4RG19. The sequence goes on along the minus strand of CAVUBW010000016.1, from coordinate 173,733 downwards.
CGGAGTACCTGCTCTACGGGCCGACGCCCTACGACGAGGTCATCCGCCTCGCCACCCGCCTGCGGGACCAGGCCGAGCAGCTCGGGGCCCGGCCGGCCGCGGCGTTTGCCACCACGGTGACGGGCGAGGCGGCGCTGCTCGCCGGCGACCTCGACGCCGCCCGCCGCGACCTCACCGACGCGATCGAGATGCACACCGAGCTCGGCGCCGACATGGGCACCTCGCACGCCCTCCAGCGCCTGGCCGAGCTCGAGCTGATCCTGGGCGAACCGGCGGAGGCGCGGCGCCTGCTGCGCCGGGCGCTGCTCATCGCCCGGTGGACGCCGCTGGCGTCGCACCTGCTCCAACGGATCTACGGCACGCTGGTGGCCGCCGCGCCCGACACGGCGGCGGCGATCGCGGTGGTCGAGGAGTCGATCGAGGCGGCCGACGAGCACACGACCTGCATCATGTGCCACGTCATGATCGCCGTCCCCGCGGCCATCGCCTACGCGGAGGGCGGCCGGCTGGACGAGGCCCGCGCCTGGTTGGCCGAGGCCGAGGTGTCGGCGGCGCTGTGGCAGGGCACGGCGTGGCAGGCGGCGGTGCGCGAGGCCCGCGCCCACCTGGTCCGGGCCGAGGGCGACGAGGCGGCCGCCCGCCGCCTCCTCGACGAGGCGGCGGGCCTGTTCGACACCGCCGGGCAGCCGCTAGACGCCCAGCGCTGCCGCGACGCTGTCGACGCCCTCGACGCGCTGGCGCCCTGACCCGGGCGCCTCGCCCCGGCCCGTCCGGGCGGGCTCGGAGAAGCTCTCCTCCGCGAACCAGACCCGGTATCGGTCCTCGCCCATGGCGGCCAGCACGGGCGCCGTCTGGGTCGCCTGCGACCGGAGCGCGGCCAGCTTGAGGTCGGCCAGCTCGTCGTCGAGCCGGACCGAGACGGCGACGTCGGGGTCCGGCGTCCGCAGCGGCAGCCCGGGGCCGAAGACGCCCAGCTCGCGGTGGACGTCGGCGAAGCGCTCGGCGAACCGCTCGGTGGTGGTGGCCCGCAGCAGCCGGGGCCGGCGCGAGGGCCGGAGCGACCGCCAGGCGGCCTCGACCCACGCGGCGACCGTCCGGTGGTCCGGGTGGCCGGTCATGCCCTCGGGGCCGAAGGTGACGATCGTGTCCGGCCGGACCTCGGCGATCAGGTCGGCGACGAGGCCCACCCCGGCGCCCCGGTCGATGCCGGCGAGCGTGCCGTCCTCGAGGCCGACGCAGCGGTGCTCGGCGACGCCGAGGACCGCCATCGCGGCCCGGATCTCGTGGTCGCGGGTGGTGGCCAGGCGCTCCGGCGGCCAGCGGACGGGGTCGTCGGTGCCGTGCTCGCCCCGGGTCATCGTGACGCACACGACCCGCCGCCCGGCCCGGCGGGCGAGCGCCATGAGGCCGGACGAGAGGTACGTCTCGTCGTCGGGGTGCGCCCAGACGCCGAGGACGGTGCCGAGCGCGGCGGCGTCGGCCGGGGTGCGGACGACGGTGGTCATCGGCCCGCCGCCCAGGTCAGGGCCCAGAGGACGGGCAGACCGGCCGCGATGGCGGCGAGCGACGAGCCGGTCCGGCGGGCCGCGATGAACGCCGCCGCGGCGGAGGCCACGGGGGCGAGCGCGTCGAGCGGTCCGGCCGTCCCGGCCGCCATCCGGGCCACGACGGCGTCGGCGGCCACGGCCGCGAACGTCACCGGCACGGCGTAGGCCGAGATCCGCTCGACCCGGGCCAGCGCGCCGACCCGGTCGACGAGCACGGCCGGCACGAGCCGGAACGAGTAGCTGGCGGCGCCCGCGATCAGCAGGGTGAGCCACACGGTCATCGGAGGTCCTCCGGGGTGGGGGTGAGTGCGGCCACGGTCAGGCCGGCCACGATGGCGGCGAGCACGCCGAGGTGCAGGGGCATCGCCCGGCCGACGATCGCCACCGCGACCGTCACGAGGACGGCCCGCAGGCCGGTGCGGTCGGTGACGCGGCGCTGGGTCTCGCCGAGCAGGAACAGCGGGACGACGAAGGCCAGCTCCAGGCGGGCGGGGAGGGCGTCGGCCGTCAGGACCCCGATCCCGGTGGCCAGCAGCCAGGTGGCGCAGAGCGTGACGGCGGCGCCCATGTAGTGATCGTGCGCCTCGTCCATCGCGCCAGCGTCCGCGCCGGCGGCGTCGGCCCGGGCATAGCCGTCCGCCCCGACGGCGAAGCTGGGGTCGACGAGCAGGTAGCACGCCAGCGCCCGCCACCACGGCGGCGTGTCGCGCCAGCGGGCGCCGGAGGCCGCCGAGTACACGAGCAGGCGCGCGTTGATGGCGAGCACGGTGGCCACGACGACGAGCGTCGCGGCGCGGGCGTCGAGCAGCCCGACCGCCGCGACCTGGGCGCCGCCCGAGTAGACGAGCGGCCCGGTCAGCCAGCCCGCCAGCGCCGGCACGTCGGCCTTGCCGGAGGCGACCCCCACGACCAGGCCGTAGGTGGCCATCCCCGGCAGCCACGACGCCATCGCCCGCGCGCCGGCCACGTGCCCGGGCCGGACGGCCAGGCGGGGACGGGGACGGGCGAGTGCGACCATGCGCCCAGCGTGCGCCCGGACGCCTCCCGCAAGCTTGGAGGCGACGTGGAGAAAGGGTGGATCCCGCCGCCGGCCCTCCGGGGCGGCACGCGGACTGACAGAACTGTCATTGCCGCTTGTCCAGACTTGACCGGCCGGTCAAGATTGGGCATGGCGATCGACAAGAAGGCGCTGCGGGCGAAGTACCGGGCGGAGCGCGACAAGCGCCTCCGCCCGGACGGCAACGCCCAGTACCTGCGGCTCAAGGGCGGGCACCTCGAGCACTACCTGGTGGATCCCTACACCCCGGTCGTGCCGCGCGAGCCGCTGACCGACCACGTGACGTTCGCGTTCATCGGTGGCGGCTTCGCCGGGCTCGTCACCGGCGCGCGCCTCAAGGAGGCGGGGATCGAGGACGTCCGCATCGTCGAGAAGGGTGGCGACTTCGGCGGGACGTGGTACTGGAACCGCTACCCCGGGGCCATGTGCGACACCGCGTCGTTCGTGTACATGCCGCTGCTCGAAGAGACCGGCCACATGCCGACCGAGAAGTACGCGCACGGGCCGGAGATCCTCGAGCACTGCCAGCGCATCGGGAAGCACTTCCGCCTCTACGACGGCGCCCTGTTCCACACCGAAGTCACCGACCTGACCTGGGACGACGCTGCGTCGCGCTGGATCATCTCCACCAACCGCGGCGACCGCTTCACCGCCCAGTTCCTCGGCATGGGCACCGGCCCGCTGCACGTCCCCAAGCTGCCGGGCATCACCGGCATCGAGGACTTCCGCGGGCACTCGTTCCACACCAGCCGGTGGGACTACGCCTACACCGGCGGCGATCCGTCCGGTGCGCCGATGGACAAGCTGGCCGACAAGCGCGTGGGCATCATCGGCACGGGCGCCACCGCGGTGCAGTGCGTTCCCCACCTCGCCCGCGCCTGCGAGCAGCTCTACGTGTTCCAGCGCACGCCCAGCTCGGTCGACGTGCGTGACAACCGGCCGACCGACCCCGACTGGTTCGCGGAGATCGCCACGCCGGGCTGGCAGAAGCGCTGGCTGGAGAACTTCACCGCCAACCAGACCGGGGGACTCGCCGACGAGGACCTCGTGATGGACGGCTGGACCGACCTGTCGCGCCGCATCCGCAGCCGCATCCTGGCCCTGCCGCCCGAGGACCTCGTGCCCGAGAAGATGATGGCGGCGTTCGAGGACTCCGACTTCGAGAAGATGGAGGAGATCCGGGCCCGGGTCGACACGATCGTCGAGGACCAGGACACGGCCCAGGCGCTGAAGGCCTGGTATCGCCAGCTGTGCAAGCGGCCGTGCTTCCACGACGAGTACCTGCAGGCCTACAACGAGCCGGGCACGCAGCTCGTCGACACCGACGGGAAGGGCGTCGAGCGCATCACCGAGTCCGGCGTCGTGGTCGCGGGCGTCGAGTACCCCGTCGACTGCATCATCTACGCGTCCGGGTTCGAGGTCGGCACGCCCTTCGAGAGCCGCAACGGCTACGACCCCCACGGGCGCGACGGCAAGCTCCTGTCCGAGCACTGGGCCGAGGGGATGCGCACCAAGCACGGCACCCACGTCCACGGGTTCCCCAACCTGTTCATCGTGCAGCCGACGCAGGGCGCCAACCTGATCTCCAACATCCCGCACAACCTGGTCGAGGCAGGCACGACGATCGCGCTGGTCGTGAACCACGCGCTCGACGGCGGTCACGACCAGGTCGAGGTCACCGCCGAGGGCGAGCAGGAGTGGCTCGACCTGCTGGCGTCGGGCCCCGGCATGATGCTCGGCTCGGCCGACTGCACCCCCGGCTACTACAACAACGAGGGCCAGCCCGGCGGCCCGGGCGCGTGGACGTTCGTCGGCTACCCGATGGGCGCCTCGGCCTACTTCGCGTACCTCGACCAGTGGCGCACGAGCGGCGACTTCGAGGGCCTCGCCTTCCGGTGACACCGTCGACGCTTTCTGTACGCGGAAACGGTCGCCATAGCGACCGTTTCCGCGTACAAAAGCTTCAGGGGTCGACCGCCAGGTTGCCGTAGGTGGGCGCTCCGGCGGTCTCGTAGGCGAGCTGGAGCGTGCCGTTGGGGTAGGTGACCGATTCGGTCAGCCGCAGCGCGGTGGGCACGGTCCCGTCGGCGAACACCTGCTTGCCGCTGCCGAGCAGCAGCGGGTACAGCCACAGGTTCAGCCGGTCGACGAGGCCGAAGCGCAGCAGTGACTGCACGAGGTCGAGGCTGCCGATGACGTGGACTTCGTCGTGGCGCTCCTTGAGGGCGGTGACGCCCTCGGCGAGGTCGCCCTCGACGACGCGTCGAGCCCTGCCAGGCCGAGAGGGCCGGCGAGCGTGCGGCTGGCGACGTACTTGGGGACGCGGTTGAGCAGGCCGGTGAACGGGATCTCCTCCGGAGCTGTCGGCCAGTAGTCGGCGAAGATCTCGTAGGTCCTTCGGCCGAGGAGCAGCGCGTCCATGCTCCTCGCTTGCTCGAACAGCGACCGCCGCCGGACTCCTGGTCCAGCAGCGGCGCCTGCCATCCGCCGTGCGTGAAGCCGCCGTCGCGGTCCTCGTCGGGCCCTCCCGGCGCCTGTGCCACGCCGTCCAGCGTCACGAACTCGGTCACGATGAGCTTGCCCATGGTGGTCTCCTGCCTGTTGCGGTCCGTCGCCGTGGTGACGCCGGGGCCGGCCCGGAATCATCGCCGTGGCGTGGCGACCACCGGGCGCGTTATGGTCGCCGCCTGGTCAGTCAGGGGAGGGACCATGTCGAGACTCGTCCGGGCCGCCGTCGTCGCCGTCACCGCCGTTGCGGCGCTGCTCACCGTTGCCCCGCCGTCGCACGCCATCACCGGCGGCACCGAGGACGTGAGCAACACCTACTCGAACGTCGGGATGGTCGTCTTCTACCAGCCCGACGGGCGCTTCCGGTGCTCCGGCACGCTCATCGCGCCGCGGGTCGTGCTCACCGCGGCCCACTGCACGTTCCAGGACATCGGCCAGGTCGTCGTCACGTTCGACCCGGTGATCTCCCGCACCGAGGCAGGAGGCCGAGCGCGACATCCCGCGTGCCGCCGACGACACCGGCCCGGACGACGCGGTCTCGGCCGTCGGGTTCACCGCCGGCGACATCGCCCCGCCCGGCTACGCGGGCGAGCAGACGTGGTTCCTCGGTACGCCGCGGACGCACCCGGACTACAGCGACTTCACCGACCTCAAGAACTGGAACGACACGGGCGTCGTCATCCTCGACCAGGCGCCGGCCTGCCGACCGCGCCGCTCGCTCCGGAGAACTACCTCGACCAGTTCGCCCAGCCGCGGCTCAACCGCACCGAGTTCCTCACCATCGGCTACGGCACCGAGGTCCGCCAGGCCGACTCCGGGCCGCAGACGCCGACGCCCGAGCGCCAGCCGATCGTCCGTCGCTACACGACCGAGATCGGCCAGAAGCTGACGGACCAGATCCTGCAGACGAACGGCAACGAGCACGACCCCCGCGCCGGCGGCGGCACCTGCTTCGGTGACTCCGGCGGCCCGCTCATCCTCGGCGGCTACGTCGTCGGCGACACGAGCTACGGCTTCACGAACAACTGCCGGTACCTCGGCGGCTACCAGCGGGTCGACGTCCCCGTGCGCGACTGGCTGCTCGACTGCCTCGCCGACCTGGCCTGCCCCACGAAGGGGGCCCACGGGCCGCAGTGCCGAGTCCTGCCGGGGGCCGATCGACGACTGACCGCGACTGGTCGTCAGGCCGTGGCCCGGGGGAGCTGGTCGAGGACGACCCGACGGTACACAGCGAAGTCGGCGGGTCGCTGTCGAGGGCGTCGAGCGTGGGTGCTGAGGGTTCGTCGTCCGCCAGACTCGGCATGTGACCTTTGATCCCTACGCGCCGTATGGCCCACTTGTTGACACGACGCTGCGGGTCGTGGTCTGGAACGTCTGGGGGAGGTACGGGGCCTGGGAGCAGCGCCAGGCGGGTCTCGAGGACGTGTTGGCGGCGGTCGAACCCGACATCGCATGTCTGGTGGAGTCGTGGGCGACGCCAGAGGCACGTCAGGCAGATCTGGTCGGTGATCGCCTCGGTTTGGAGCACCGGGTGTTCGTTGGCGACTGGGACCAGGGCGGGTGGACGTCGGGCATCGGGGTCGTCTCGCGCTGGCCGATCACACAACGGGAGCGTCAGGCGCTTCGAGGCGACGACGGTGACGGGAACGGCGAGGCGTTGTTGAACGTGATCGACGGTCCTCGGGGCCCGGTTCAACTGTTCGTCGTCACGCTCGACTACCCGCTCCACGCCAGCGGCCTGCGTCAGGCCCAGGTCCGGCAGCTCGCCGCCTTCGTCGCACGGGCCAGCCACCGCCGCCACCCTGTCGTCGTGTGCGGCGACTTCAACGCCGGCCCGGATTCCGACGAATTGCGGATGCTGACCGGACGCAGCGAGACGCCGGTAGCCGGGACTCGTCTTCTACGACGCCTGGGAACTGGCCGGCGACGAAACCCCCGGCTACACGTGGTCCAACCGCAACCCGCTTGCCACACCGGGCCTGTACCCGGATCGCCGGTTCGACTACATCCTGTCCGCCTGGCCCAGAGCCGGCGGAGTCGGCCATCCCACGCACTGCGAACTGCTGGGCGCCACGCCGACACCCGAGCAGTCCCAGCTCTCGGATCACTACGGCGTCCTCGCCGACCTGCGCTACTGACCCGATCCCACCCAGGTGCCGTCCTGCGGATCGAGGCTGTGACGGGCCGTGGAGCACCCCGATCCGTCGGACGGCTGCGGGACGGTTCGCCGCCCGGGAGGTCGGGAACACTTGGAGCGTGGCGTCGTACTCGGTGAATGAGCAGGGCCTCGCCAAGGCGCGCAAGCTGATCGACGGGCACCAGTACGTGCTGCGCAGCGAGTGGGGGCGCGTGCAGCCCCGGGCTGAGGACCAGAACGCATTCCTGGAGAACCACTCGTGGGATGACTACGCCGAGTGGCACCTGGCCCTGACCGATGGCGCCACCGACGAGACCAAGGCCCGCTATGCCTTCGTCTTCGGGGACTTCCGCCGCCTGCACCGGATGGGGCTGATCGCGTGCCACTACCGGGCTGCGGAGTGGGGCCACAAGGAGATCGAGCTGGCCGCCCACGAGCTTCTCCAGTACCTCGATGCCAGCCGCGTCATGCGCAGCCATTCGTAGGGGTCGCGCTCACCGTGTCTCATGGCCCTGCACGTCGAACCAGTAGCGTGTGCACGCCGGGCGGGACGACGAGAACCGGGCAGGCGGCCCGCCGGGTGACGTCGCGGGCGACGCTGCCGAGGACGGCGTCCCGGAGGACCGAGCGGCCGTGGCTGCCGACGGCCACGATCGTGTCGCCGTCGTGACCGGCGTAGCGGGCGATGCCGGCGGCTGGATCGTCGTGCTCGACGACGTCGAGCAGCGGCGCCCGGTCGGGGAACCGCTCGGCTAGCTCTGCCAGGTCGGCCAGCTCGGGCATCCCCTCGGCGCCGGCGCAGGCGCGGGCGCCGGTGCCGGGCGGGACCACACGGAGCAGGAGAAGCTGAGCGCCCAGCCGGGCCGCCAGATCGGCGCCTGCCGCGAGCGCCTGCTCGCTGCATGCCGAGCCGTCGACGCAGGCGACGACCCGCCGGATCGCCGGACCGATCCGGCGGACCCCGGGACCGACGAGCAGCACCGGGACCGACGTTCGGCGCAGCACGGCCGAGCTGACGCTCCCCAGCGTCAGCACGCCGAACGCGGAGCGGCTGTGCGTGGCCATGCAGACGAGCAACGTGTGGTCGCGGTCGACGCGCTCGACGATGGCGGCAGCCGGCCGGCCGACCGACGGGACCACGTGCGCCCGCGCCTGGGGGGCGCCAGAGGCGAGGGCGGCGCGCACGTACGGCCGCAGGTCGACCGGCTGCCACGAGCCGAGCTCGGGCACGCCGATGATCTCCACTCGCAGGTTGGCCTGCCGGGCCACGACCGCTGCCACCTCGACGCCGAGCGTCGGTGCGCCGCGCGGGTCCACGGGGACGGTCACTGCACGGCGCGGCGTCCGAGAACGCGGGCGGTACGTCGTCGGCCACCGCGGGCAGGTGGTCCTGGTATAGGTGGTCCTCCAGCTCGGTGCGATGCGCGAAGCGCAGCTCACAGCGGGGGCATCGGTGGATCGTGTCGACCTCCATACCCCGATCGTGATCTGTGACGGTTGACGGCAGAAGGGCCGTTCGACCCTCCGCCGCCCGCGAGGGGCACCACCAGCGCCGGGATCTCGAGGTCGTGGACGATCCGCGCCGGGTGGCTGCCGAGCGCCGCCCGGTGCACCGGGCCATGGCGGTGAGCGCCGAGGACCACCAGCGCCGACGTGCGGTCGACGGCCCGGACCAGGCCCCCGTGCACGCTGATCGGGTCGTACACGACCCGGGTACTCACGTCGCATTCGGCGGGGAGGTCTCGCGCCAGGCCAGCGAGGTAGCCATCGGGATCGCGGGGTCCACGGGCCCGGAGGGGGTCGTCGCCGCGGGGCGAGCCCGGCACGGGCTCCGCCACCGTGAGCAGCACCAGCCGCCGCCCGAGCCGCGCCGCCCACCCGGCGGCGACCGCGACGACTCGCCCGTCGCCGGGGTGGCCCTCGACCGCGGCGACGACCGGCGCATCGCCCGCGCACGGCGGGCGCGCCGCCGGGCCGACCAGCAGGACGGGCTCGGACGACAGGGCGAGCACGGCGGCGGCCACCGACCCGAGCACGGCCACGCTGCGGTCCCGACCGTGAGTGGCCAGGCACACGAGGCTGGGGCGGGCCTCCTCGGCGGCGGACACGATCGCCGCCGCCGGGTCGCCGTCGGCGGCGACGTTCCACCGGTGGGCAGCGTGGCGACCGACCCGCAGGTCGATGGTGTGGAGCGCCCGTCCGGCGTCGACCGGCCCGCCCACGACCTCGACGAGGTGCAGGCCGGCACCGATCGCGCCGGCCAGCCATCGGGCGACCGGCAGGGCCCGCTCCGCGAACGGCGAGCCGTCGAGGGCCACGACCACGTGGTCGACGGCGGGGAGCGGGATCCCTCGCCAGGTCGACGTCAGCGGCTGCGTGGCCGGCGCGGCCTCCTCGGCCCCGTCACGGGCCCACACCGCGCGCCGCCTCGGTCGCGCCCGTCGCCACCCTTGTGGGATCCACGGTCAATGCCGCAAGCGCCGGGATCACGAGCACCGGCGACGGCGAGCGGCGCAGGACGTCGAGCGTGACGCTCCCGAGAGCCAACCGGCGCAACCCCGACCGGCCGTGGCTGGCGAGCACGACCGCGCATCCCGGCCAGCGGCGCGCGCACCGCACGATGGCGCCGCTCGCGTCGTCCGCCGCGACAAGGCCGGACGTCGCGGGCACGCCACGCGCCCAGAGACGTCGCACCACCGCGTCCAGCGACTCCCGCGCCTCGGCCGCCGCCTCGGGCCCGTCGGGACCCACCACGCGCACCAGGTGCGGCGCGCAGTCCAGCGCGAGCGCCCAGTCGGCCGTCACCGCGAGCAGGCGGTCCGTGACGATCGGTTCGTCGTCGACGCAGCAGAGCAGGTCGCGGACCTCGCCCCAGTGCCCGCCCGGCTCCACGCCGGGTCCCACCACCAGAACCGGCCCGCGCGCCGAGCACAGCACCCGCTCGCTCACCGACCGGGCGACCAGGTCGATCACGGCGCCGCGGGCGCTGCTCGCCAGGCACAGGAGCGTCCCGGGCGTGCCGGTGACGGCCACGAGGTCGGCGACGACGTCGTCGTCGTGCGACAGCACCACGTCGTCCAGCCGGCACCCCGCCCGCCGGGCGTGCCACTGCGCCTCGTGGCGATCGATCCGGGGATCGAGCCCCGGGCTGGTGACGACGAGGGCAGCCACGCGGGCGCCCAGCCTGTCCGCCAGGGCCTGCGCCACCGGCAGGGCCCGGTCGGCCTCGTCGCTGAAGTCCAGCGGGACCACGATCCGTTCGGTCCTCATGGCCTCACGATGGACCGACGGCCCGGCGATCCCCAGAGCCCAGCGATCCGATCTGCTCGGGTCCTAGGTCCCGGGGCGGGCGCTCGTCACTCGTAGCGCAGGGCGTCGGCGGGGTAGACGCGCGACGCACGCAGCGCGGGGACGAGGGTGCTGGCCAGTGCGGCCAGGTAGACGACGGTGAAGATCACCGCCAGGTTGAGCCACGGGACGACCAGCGCCACGTGCTGCTGGCGGCCGACGTAGGCGATCACGTTGGCCGCGGTCGCGAGCCCGAGCCCGCACCCGACCGCGATCGCCGTGAGCGACACGAACGACGCCTCGGCCAGGAACGCCAGCCGGACCATGCCGGGCTGGAACCCGATGGCCCGCAGCACGCCGATCTGCTGGCGGCGCTCCACGACGGCCCGGGCGCTCACGACCCCGAGGGCGACCACCCCGACGATCAGGCCGAGCCCGATGAAGCCCTGGATGAGCCGGTTGATCGTCCAGGACGCGGTCACCGCCTCGTCGAGGCTGTCCTGGAGGGTCTGCGCCTCGAGCCCGTTGTCGAGGAACGCCGACTCGAGCCGGGCGGCGACCGCGCCGGCGTCGGTGCCCGGCGCGAGCCGGAACCAGTACGTGCTGGGGGCGGCCCGGTCGCCGAAGACGGTCAGCGTCCGCTGGGAGGTGGTGATGCCGGCCATGTCGAGCGGCGCGGTGTCGTCGAGGACACCGATGACCGTGAGGTGCAGGTCCTCGCCCGTCTCCGGGTCGTGGATGTCCACCGCGACCGGGTCGAACGCCTGGTCCTCGAAGAAGAAGCCGTGCAGCTGGAACGTCGGGCAGCACGCCGACCATGAAGTTGTTGCGCCGGGGCACCACGAACGGGTCGACCACGGCCAGGCCGGGGTGGGCGGCCAGCGCGTCCCACACGGCCGCCGTGGAGCCGTAGCCTCGGGCCCGGGCCCGAGGGCGTAGGTGGTGGCGCCGAGGAACGCGTCGTCGACGCCGCGCACCGGGTAGTCGGCGAAGCTTGCCGTGCCCGCCTGCCGGGCCTGCACCGGCACGAGCGACTGGGCGCCGATGGCCTCGATCCGGGCGGGATCGATCCCCGCCGCGGGGCCGGCCGCGCGCACTGCGTCCCCCATGTCGGGGATCGGGCGGATCGGCGCCGCCACGGCCCGCACGTCGAACCCGCCGCCGTAGGTCCCCACGTCGTCGAGGTTGTGGATGAACGATCCCGAGATGGTGCTGCCGGTGACCAGGGTGAACACGACCATGGTGAACATGGCCAGGGTCATCGACGTCCGCAGGCGGCTGCGCAGGGGGTACGCGACGGCCATGCGCACGACCGGTGCCAGCGACCGGATCCGGCCGGCGACCCGGCTCACGGCGGCGAGCGCCAGGTCGGCGTTGTACATGATCACCCAGGTCGCCCCGAACACGACGATCAGGCCGGCCACGATCCAGACCGAGAAGTCCCACGTCAGCGTGCCGGCCAGGGCGTTGTAGACGTCGGCTGGCAGCAGCCACCACACGACCAGGGCCACGCCGGCCACGGTGTGCACGAGCCGCTCGCCGGCACCCAGCGCCCGGGCGATCGGGACCAGGCCCACGATGACCAGCGAGACGCCCAGCAGGAACGGCATGTCGCCTGGTTGGACGCCGCACCCGCAGCGGTGGTCAGGGCCCCGGCCGCCACGGCCACGGCGCCCGGCCACCAGCGGCCTCTCCCGGTCCGGCGGGTGACCGGCGACGGCAGGTTGCGGATGGCGGTCACGACGTCGAGCCGGCTCACCCGCCAGGCCGACACCGCCACCACGGCGAGCGTCAGCACCACCCCCAGCCCGTAGGCGATGACCAGGCTGGCCGGGCGGACCGCGTGGTCGAGGGCGAGCGTCCTCGCCGGCGAAGGCGCCGCGACGCCGCCTCGACCATCACGTACGCGATCGCCGAGGCCCGCCAGCGCGCGCCGACCGCCGCGGCCGCGATGTCGTACAGCGAGCCCTCGAACAGGAAGGTCTCGACCAGGTGCCGCCGCTGCGTGCCGACCGCCCGGGCGATGCCCATCTCGGTGCGGCGCTCGGCCGCCAGCATCACGAAGATCAGGAAGATCAGCAGGATCCCGGCCGCGATCGAGAAGCGTCCCGAAGGTCGTGAACAGCTGGCATGAATCGCGTTGCCCTGCTGCGTCGGCCGCGCTCGAGCCCGTCGCTGCTTGACCGGCTCCGACCCGGAGCCCCGCCGCGGCGGCGGCCGGGTCGAGCAGCGCCGTCACCGCGTCGGTGCGGGCCGCGCCGCGACCTCGCCGCCGGCGTTCGACACGAGGATGTGCTTGATCGCGCCCGGGCGCGTCCACGATGCGCTGGGCGAGCGGGAGCGGGGCCAGCACGGCCGGACCGTCGGTGCCGGCGCCACGGAAGGTGACGACGTCGGCAACGCGGAGCCGGACCGGCGTGGCCCCGCCGATCACCAGGATGCTGTCACCGGGCCCGGCGGCCAGCTTGGTCGGCGGCGTCCTTGTTGAGGAACACCTCGTCGGCCCCCAGGGCGGCGAGGGAACGGGGCCGCCCGTCGGGGCCGGCGAGGCGGTCGAAGCCCGCCAGCCGCGCCGGGTCGGTGCCGAACAGGGTGACGCGGGGCTCGGTGCGCCGCGACGTCCGGTCCTGGGCGGCGACCGGCCGGATCAGGGCCGGGGCCACGCCGTCGACCAGCGGCGACCCCGCCAGCGCCGCATCCACCCGGGCGAGGGCGCGCTCGTCGAAGGTGGTGGCGGCGACGGACGCGTCGATCTCCAATGCCGGGTCGAGGCTCGCGCCGGCCGCCACGACGGACTCGTCGGTCGGCCCGAGCGACCGCAGGACCGACGACCGCACGGTGCGGCCCATCGTGTCGCCGGTGACCAGGGACGAGGCGATGATCGGCGGTGGCGAGCATGAGCCCGACGACGATCAGTGCGCGAACGGCCCCGGCGGCGGGCGACGTTGCGGGCGGCCAGGCGCAGGAACACGAGGTTGCGGGCGGCGGCCAGTGCGATCAGCCCGAACGCCGCGACCATGATCACCACCAGCGCGGTGGCGAAGGTCCCGACCGGGATGCCGAACAGCCGCCCCACGGGATCAGCTCCCGACGGCCGCCGGCAGGTCGGCCAGCGCCACCTCGTAGCGCTCCCGGCCCGGCGGGGCGGCGAACAGCGTCACGTATCGGGCCAGCGTGTCGACGTAGAACCCGGATCGACCGTCGGCGCTCGGCCTCGTCTTCGGTGTCCCAGAGCGACACCAGCACCGCCTTGCCCTCGGGCGTCGTCAGCACCAGGACGCCCCGGTAGCCCGTCCTGGGCCCGGAGGGCGGGGCAGCACCTCCCGCTCGAAGCGCTCCACGGCCGTCGCCGATGCCAGTGCGCATGACGTCGATCTCAAGCAGCGTGACCCGTGCGTACATCGCGAACCTCCAATCGCTCCTCGGCGACCACGCGGCCGTCGAGCATGCGGACGATCCGGTCGGTCCGCCGACCCACGGCGATGTCGTGGGTGACGATGACGAACGTCAGGCCGCGCTCGCGGTTGAGCCGCCGCATCAGGTCGACGATCTCCTGCGCCATCTCCGATGTCGAGGTCGCCGGTCGGCTCGTCGGCCCACACGATCGCGGGGTCGTTGACCAGCGAGCGGGCGATCGTCACCCGCTGGCGCTCGCCGCCGGACAGCTGCTCGGGCACGTGCGACGCCCGGTCGGCCAGACCGACGAGCGCCGAGCGCGTCGAGCGCGCGGCGCCGGGCCTCGCCGGCCGCCACCCGCGCGACCAGCAGCGGCAGCTCGACGTTCTCGACCGCGGTCAGCACCGGCAGCAGGTTGTAGAACTGGAACACGAACCCCATCCGGCGGCCGCGGTAGGCGGTGCGCCGCCGATCGGACAGGTCGGCCAGCGAGACGCCCTCGATGCGCACGTCGCCGGCGTCGAAGGTGTCGAGGCCCGAGAGGCAGTTCAGCAGCGTCGTCTTGCCGCAGCCGCTCGGGCCCATGATGGCCACCACCTCGCCCGGCGCGACCGCAAGGTCGACGCCCGCCAGCGCCCGCACCTGCACGGCGCCGGTGTCGTAGACCTTCAGGACGCCCGACGCCTCGATGATCGGCTCGCTCATACGCCGAGGATCCGCCCGTCGCGGGTCCGGGCGACAGGGGCGAACGTCCCGTCCTCCGTCGGGTCCGAAACGGGCACTCGGACCCTGGCGGCCGGCGGCCGGGCACCCGACGATGGCCACATGGAGGGCCCGAACCCTGCGCAGCCGACCGCCGAACGCGAGGTGCGCCTACCCGACGGCCGCCTGTTGACCGTCCGCGCAGTGTCGCCCGCCGACGTCGACGGGCTCGAGGCGCTGTACGCGACGCTCTCCGACGAGGACCGGTACCGGCGGTTCTTCTCCGCCTACGTCCCGCCGCGCGACTTCTTCGAGCACATCGCCGCGGTAGGGTCCCGGGGCGGCTACGGCGTCGTCGCCGTGGCGGCCGAGGGCCGCATCGTCGGCGAGGCCAACTACGCGCTGCTCCCGGACGGCGACGGCGAGCTCGGCATCGTGGTTGCCCCCGACGTGCGGGGCGGGCTGGGCACGTTCCTCCTCGACGCCCTGGTCGAGGCCGCCGCCAGCCGGGGCGTGCCCAACATCGAGGCCAGCGTGCTGGTGACGAACGGCCGGATGCTGTCGCTGCTGCCGCGCCCGCGGCTACGCCTGCCTCACGTCGGACGACTGGGTGAGCCTCCGCCTCATCGTCGGCACGACCGGGCCCACCCCGGTGTGGCCGGACGGCGGCGACGGGCGGCCCGGCACCCGCCGGCCGCGGGTCCTGGTCGAGACGCCCGGCGGGCGCTGGTCGGGCGCCGAGGAGGCCGAGGCCGCGGGGCTGGCGGTGATCACCTGCTCGGGCCCCCGGGGACCGCGGACGCGGTGCCCCGCCCTCGCCGGCCATCCCTGCCCTCTGGCCGAGGAGGCCGACGTCGTGGTCATGGCCAACGCCCCCGGCGACACGCGCTGGACCGACCTGCTGTCCGCCCACGCCACCCTGCATCCCGGCGTGCCGGTGTGCGTCCAGACGCGTGACGGTCCCCGCGTGGCCGTCTCCGTCGTGGAGCGCACCGCACAGCGCCACCAGGCCGCGGGATCCCCGGACACCGGCTGACCTGCCGTCTCGCGTCTTCTACGCGGAAGAGCCGAACGGCCCGGGTCCCCCCGACCGTCGCCTCTGCCCCGCGGGGCGGCCGGGCCGGATCGTGGGGCCATGACCGAGATGATCGTCGGCATCGACGGATCCGCGAACTCCGTCGCCGCGCTCCGCTGGGCGCGTGGCGAGGCGGCACTGCGGGGCGACCGCCTGGTCGCGCTGTTCGCCTGGGGATTCGTCCAGCCAGGGCACGCCGGGGACGGCCACACCTTCGACCCCTCCTACGGGGGCCGGGACGCCGAGCTCGCGCTGGCGGCCACGCTCGACGACACGCTCGGCCCCGAGGCGGCCGGCGACGTCGAGCACCGCGTGGTCTGCGGCCCCGCGGTCCACGAGCTGCGCCGCGCCGCCGCGGCCGCGGACCTGCTCGTCGTCGGGGCCCGGGGCATCGGCGGCCTGCGCGGCGCCCTGCTCGGATCGGTCAGCCGCCAGCTGCTGAGCCACCCTCCCGGGCCGCTGGCGATCGTCCCGGCGACCGCCGGCGGCGCCGTGGGGCGCCGCGACCGGATCGTGGTCGGCCACGACGGATCGCCCAGCGCCACCCGGGCGCTGACGTGGGCCGCCGACGAGGCGTGCCGCCGGCACGCCGGGCTCGTCGTCGTGCGGACGTGGCACGCCTACGTCCCCGTGGCGGCACCGGCCATGGGCTACCCCGTCGTGTACGAGGCGGCACAGGAGGCGGCGCGTGCCGGCCTCGACCACGCCCTCGCCGGCCTCGCCGCCAGCCACCCCAGGGTCGCCGTCGCCGATCGCCTCGTCGAGGGCGTGGCCGCCCCCGCGATCCTCGACGCCGCGGCTGACGCGGGCCTGGTCGTGCTGGGCACCCGCGGCCACGGCTCGCTCGCCGCCGGCCTGGTCGGCTCGGTGACGCACGAGGTGGCCCACCGGTGCCCCGCGGCGGTGGTGATCGTCCCCTGACCGGGGATCAGTCCGCCCGCGGCTCGCCCAGGCGGGCGGCGTAGACCGCCGCCTCGGTGCGCCGGTGCATGCCGAGCTTGGTCAGCAGGCTCGACATGTAGTTCTTGACGGTCTTCTCCGCCAGGAGGAGCCGCTCACCGATCTGCCGGTTGGTGAGCCCCTCGGCCAGCAGCTCGAGGATTCGGCGCTCCTGCTCGGTGAGGCGGGCACCCCGCTCGTCCTCGTCCTGCGCCCGCCGGAGCCGATCCAGGACCCGCGCCGTGACGGCGGGGTCGAGCAGCGACTGGCCCGAGGCGACGCGGCGCACGCTGTCGATCAGGTCATGGCCCCGCACGTGCTTGAGCACGTAGCCCGCCGCGCCCGCCATGATCGAGTCGAACAGCGCCTCGTCGTCGGAGAACGACGTCAACATGAGGCACGCCACCGCCGGCCGCCAGGAGCGGATCTCGCGGCACACCTCGATGCCGCTGCGGTCGGGCAGCCGCACGTCCAGGACGGCCACGTCGGGCGCCGCCGCCGGCAGGCGGGCGAGCGCCTCCTCGGCCGTCCCGGCCTCGCCCACCACCACGAGGTCGGCGGCGGATTCGAGCAGCTCGCGCACGCCCCGGCGCACCAGCTCGTGGTCGTCGACGACGAAGACGCGGATCGGCGCGGGGCCCGGGGGGGTCACGCCAGCTCCCGCAGCTCGCCGGTCGCGAGGAACCACCCCTGCTCGGCGATGTCGACCGCGTGCTCGGCGGCGCGTGCGAGGTGCCGCCCGATCTGGAGCATGCCCACCGCCCAGCGGAGGCGATCGGGGTCGTCGCCGGCGTGCAGCGCCCGATCGAGGAGCGCCCGGTCGAAGGCGTGGAGCTCGCGGCCCCGGACCGCCACGGCCTCGCACCCGCGGGCGTCGCGTGCGAGGAAGGCCGCCACCGCCTGCGCGGTCATCCCGGTCGCCGCCGCGCCGAGCTCCCGGACGGCGGGTGTCACCTCGGACCGCTCCGGGAGCTCGAGCAGCGCCTGCGTGGCCGCAGCGACCTCGACGGCCAGGTCGCCGATGCGCTCGAGGTGCAGGCCGACGTGGAGCAGGCCGACGAGGAGCCGCAGCTCCGACGCCACGGGCTGCTCGCGGCCCATGAGGCCGATGGCGTGGCGTTCGATGTCCTCGTAGACGCTGTCGATGGCCTCGTCCCCGGCGACCACCGCGTCGCACGCCGCGAGGTCCGCCCTGACCGCAGCGTCCACCGCGGCCCGCAGCGCGCGCTCCGCCATGATCGCCATCGCCTGCCCCTGAGCCTCGAGGCAGGCCAGCGACTGGTGGAACCGCAGTCGATGGGTCGTGGTCGGCTCGGGGGCACGTGCGGGCCGGACCGGAAGTGTCTGCATCAACCCGTCCCTTCGCTCGGCTCCACGCTGAGCATCCGCCACGCCGCGGGCGCCTGACCAGGGTCTTTCGGCCCGACGTGGGCGGGACTCGGCGGTCCGGCGCTCATCGGCGGCCACCGCGGACACCGGGCCGCGGCGCTCTGGCGGGCCCGATCACGGCCATCGCCTCGGCGAGCGCCTCGGCCGGCCCGCGGCCGGTGTCGATCGCGGCGGCCGCGGGCCAGGGATCGGCTGCCACCGCCAGCTGGGCGGCGATCTCCGGCGTGGCGTCCGACGGATCGCCCCCGGCGGCGAGCCGCCGGCGGAGACGGCGCGCCGCGGTGTCCGGCTCGGCGCGGCACCGGATCTCCACCAGGTCCGCCGCATGCGCGGCCGCGAGCTCACGTGCCCGGGCCCGCTGCGTCTCGGCCGTCCACGACGCGTCCATCACCACCGACTCGCCGTGGGACAACGCCGCACCCGCCCGGGCGAGCATCTCGGCATAGGTGGCCGCGGTCGCCTCGGCGCGGTAGAGGCCCTCGCCGAACGGCGCGGGCGACGGCCGATCGGCCGGCAGGCCGGCGAGCTCCTTGCGGACTTCATCGCTGCGCAGGACCACCGCGTCGAGTGCGCCGGCGAGCCCCCCGGCCATCGTCGACTTGCCGGTGCCGGGCAGCCCGCCGACGAGGACGATCCGCACGGCGCCGACCTCGAGGTGACGGCGGGCCATCGCCAGGAGGGCGCGGGCCTCCGTAGCCGGCGTCGTCCAGGCCCTGGCGCGCCCGGATTGCGCCCACCTTGGCCCGCACCTGGGCGCGGTAGGCGACGTGGTGGTGGGCCAGCGACGCGGGCCAGGCGTCCGCCGCGAACTCGCGGTACACGGCGACGAAGCTCTCGGCCATGTCGGGGCGCCCGAGGCGCTCCAGGTCCATGGCCAGGAACGCCACGTCCGCCAGCGCGTCGCCCAGCCGCAGGTCGTCGTCGAATTCGATGCAGTCGAGGACCCGCGGCCCGTCCGGCAGCAGGAAGATGTCGTCGGCCAGGAGGTCGCCGTGGCCGTCGACGCCGGCCGTCGCGGATGCGCCGCTCGAACAGCGGCCCGCGCCCCGCCAGGTACCGCGCCGCCAGCGCGTCCACCTCCAGCACGTCGTCCATCTCGACCACGCCCTGCCCGACGGCGAGCAGGCCGGCGGTGTTGGCCGACCAGCGCCCGGCCAGCGCCTCCCGCCCGGCTGCACGGTCGGCCGCGGCGCTGCGATCGGCCCGGGCGTGGAAGGCGGCGATCAGCCGGGCCAGGCGCCGCAGCTCGGCGTCGAGGTCGGCACCCGCGGCCACGAGCGTCGAGAGTCGCCGGTCGTCGGGCATGCGCCGCATCACGACCAGGTGATCGCACACGCCGCCGTCCGGCCCGACGACGTCGGCCACGCCCAGGTAGACGTCGGGGGCCAACCGCCGGTTGAGCTCCACCTCCCGGGCGCAGACATCCGCCCGCGTCTCACGGCGACGGAAGTCGAGGAATCCGAGATCGACTGGCTTCTTGAGCTTGAACGCCCGGTCCCCGACGAACACGACGACCGCGGAGTGCGTCTCCGCCACGGCCGCCGGCCGGAGCCGATCGATCGCCGGCGCTGCTGCCTCCACGATCACCCCTCCTGTCTCGACTGACGGACACAAACGGCGGATCGCCGGGCGCTGGGCCCGGCGATTCGCCATTGGTGTGGCTGGGGAACGCTCAGGTGTGCGTGGCCCGGAGGTGCCAGAACCCGGCGACCACCAGGGCGGCCATCACGACCGCGGCCCCGAAGGCGACCCAGGCGGCGATGCCGGCGATGATGCCCATCGTGGCCCAGGCATAGCTGGAGAGCAGCAGCCCCCGCAGCGTCTCGCCCCGGAACAGCGAGTCCCGCTGGCCCTTCAGCTGGTTGGCCGTGGCCTGCAGCTCGTCGATCTGGGCCTGCGGTGCGCCCGCCTTCTGGGCGTCGACAACGGCCTGGGCGGCGCCCCGGTCGTCGATCTCCGCGTAGGTCTTGCCGTCCGCGATCCCGTCCATGTGGGTCGCGATCAGGCTGGCGTAGGCCTGCGCCTCGCCCCCGGTGGTGACCTGGTCACCCGCGTGACCGACCAGGTCGGCGCGGCCGTCGTCGCGCAGGCTGGCCGCATCCGGGAAGAACACCTTCTGCGACGACAGCTCGTCGTGCACATAGTCCTTCGCGAAGTTCGAACCCCGCAGCAGCAGCCCCCCGGCCACCGCGAACACGATCGCCGCGACGATACCCATGCTGACGAGCACCTTGTCGATCGAACCCCGGCGCAGGTGCACCTCGCTGTCCGCTTGGGTCACGACGGTGGGTGCGGGTACCTCGGTGACGCTCATCCTTGACCTCCCGTTCGGTGCCGGATCGCCTGATCCGGCTGCCTTCGACGGTACGGATGGGCGGTGCGTCGCCCCAGGGCCGAAGGTCCCCCAACCCGGCGACCGACCCGGGCCGAAAGTCCCTGCGTGCCGGGCCGGCACCGCAGCACCGCGCTGTGCGAAGCTGGCGTCGTCACGCCACGTGACGTCGGGGGAGGGGAACCATGGGACGTGTTCGGGTGCGGAAGGCCGTCGGCCTGGGCGCGGTGGCGGTCGTGCTGCTCGCGCTGGCGGCGTGCGATCCGATCGTGAACGCGCCGCCCGGCGGCGGGGCGGTCGTCGAGGCGACGTTCCGGATCGGGCCCTTCAACCTGGCACCGATGGGCCAGGCCGGCTCGGAGAGCCAGTCCACCCAGGCCAACGTGCCCCGCCCGGCGGGGGCGTTCGGCATGAAGACGATGAGCTTCGACGTGGTCGACGCCTCCGGCGCGTCCGTGCCGCACAGCGCGGTGCACCTCCACCACGTGCTGCTGATGAACGCCGCCCACCGCGACACGTTCTGCAACCGCCCCGAGCGGTTCGCCGGCAGCGGCAGCGAGCGCACCCCGATCTCGCTGTACGACCCCTACGCCTATCTGGTCGGCGCCTCGGATCAGTGGAACGCGCTGTGGCACATCATGAACGAGAGCGACGCGCCCCAGCAGGTGTACATCCAGTACAAGATCGGCTACCAGCCCAGCGCCACGGCCGAGAACAGCCGGGGCGTCACGCCGTTCTTCCTCGACGTCACCGGCTGCGGCAACTCCGTCTACCAGGTCCCCGGCGACGGCGGCCCCGGCAGTGTGCACACGGCCACGAGGAGCTGGACCGCCCCGTGGGACGGCTACCACGTCACGGCCGGCGGTCACCTCCACGCCGGCGGCATCGACATCACCATCCGCAACGACGCCACCGGCGACTCGTGCACGATGGTGGCCCACTACGAGCACACCCACCCGGACGGCGCCCCGGGGGAGATCACGCGCTGCCCGGTCCACAAGCGGTTCCTCCAGGGCCAGCAGTTCTCGGTGACGTCGCGCTACGACAACTCGGCGCCGCACGAGGACGTCATGGGCATCGTGCTGTCCTACGTCTGGCGGGGCACGCAGTAGAGCGACACTCGCCGGAGGAGCTGGGCGTTGAGGGCGACGACGATCGTCGACAGGCTCATGAGGATGGCGCCGACGGCGGGGGACAGGGTGATGCCCGGCCCAGGCGAACACGCCGGCGGCGAGCGGGATGGCGACGATGTTGTAGCCGGCGGCCCAGGCCAGGTTCTGCGACCATCTTGCGGTAGCTGGCCCGGGACAGCCGGATGACGCCGAGCGACGCCGCGCGGGGTCGCTCGGAGGCGAGCACCACGCCGGCCGACTCGATGGCGACGTCGGTGCCGGCGCCGATGGCGATGCCGACGTCGGCCCGGGCGAGGGCGGGGGCGTCGTTGACGCCGTCGCCGACCATCGCGACGCGTGAGGCCCCGGCGCCTGGAGCTCGGCGACGGCCTGGTCCTTGTCCTCGGGCAGCACCTCGGCGAACACCTCGTCGATGCCGAGCTCGCGCGCCGACGGCGTCGGCGACCTGGCGGGCGTCGCCGGTGATCATCACGACCTCGACGCCGATCGGCCTGGAGGTCGTCGACGGCCTGCGCGGGCCTCGGGGCGGATCTCGTCCTCGAGGGCGAGGGCGCCGATGACCTCGTCGTCGCGGACGAGGTAGAGCACGGCGGCGCCCCGGGCGTGCCACGCCGGCGACGCGGTCGGCGAGCTCCGGCGGGCGGGTCGAGCGTCGCGCTCGCGCAGCAGGGCGGGCCCGCCGACCGCGTAGCGGACGCCGTCGACGGTGGCCTCGACGCCGCGGCCGGTCAGCGACCGGAAGTCGGTCGCGTCGGGCAGCGGGCCGCGGCGCGCGGCGCGCGGCGACGATCGCCCGGGCGAGCGGGTGCTCGCTGTCGGCCTCGACCGCGCCGGCGAGGCGCAGCACCTCGTCCTCGGTCGATGCCGGGCGCGGCGGCGACGCCGGTGACGACGTGGGCGCCCGTGGTCAGGGTGCCGGTCTTGTCGAACAGCACGGCGTCGATGGTGCGCATGCGCTCGAGCGCGAGGCGGTCCTTGACGAGGATGCCCGGCCCGGGCCGACACCGCGGTCGAGATGGCGATCACCAGCGGGATCGCCAGGCCCGAGCGCGTGGGGGCAGGCGATGACCAGCACGGTGACGGTGCTGCGACGACCGCGGCGTCGACGTCGCCGAGCGCCCACCAGACCACGAACGTGACGATCGCCGGCGCGCGGTGGCGACGTAGAACAGCAGGGCGGCGAAGCGGTCGGCGAGGACCTGGGCCCGGCTGCCGACTGGCCTGGGCCTCGGCGACCAGCCGCTGGATGCCGGCCAGCGCGGTGTCGTCGCCGACGGCCGTCGACCCGCGACCCGGATCGCCGAGTCGGTCGACACGGTGCCGGCGACGACCCGGTCGCCCGGGCCCTTGGCGACGGGCCGGGACTCGCCGGTGATCATCGACTCGTCGAGCTCGGCCTCGCCGTCGACGATCGCGCCGTCGGCGGGCACCCGGCCGCCGGACCGGACCAGCACCACGTCGCCGACCGCAGCTCGGCGAGCGGCACCGTGCTCGACGCGGCCGTCGGCGCGCGACGCGCTCGGCGTCGTCGGGCAGCAGCTCGGCCAGCGCGGCGAGCGCGCCCTGGGCCTGGCCGATCGCCTTCATCTCCTGCCAGTGGCCGAGCAGCATGATCGTGACGAGGGCGGCCAGCTCCCACCAGAAGTCGAGGTCGAACCAGCCGAGGCTCGTCGCCATCGAGGCGCGCGTAGGCGACGGTGATCGCCATCGAGATCAGCAGCATCATCCCGGGCTGCGCGGTCGCGGACCTCGCGCGACGCCGCCGACCAGGAACGGCCAGCCGCCCCACGAGGAACACGACCGTGCCGAGCACCGGCCCGACCCACGCCATGCCGGGGAGGTCGAGCGGTAGCCGAACCAGTCCATGACCATCTCGCTGGTGACGACCAGCGGGACGGTCAGGCACAGGCTCAGCCAGAACCGCCGCCGGAACATCTCCGGGTCGTGGCCGGCGTGCTTGTCGTGCCCGCCGTGTCCCGAATCATGCATCGCACCGACCTCCGCCATATACCCTAGCGGGGTATATGGCGGGACCGGGCGCCCCCCTCGCGTTTTGTCCCTGGAACTGGTCGCCATAGCGACCACTTCCGCGTACAAAACGCGTCCGGCGGGACGGCCCAGTCCGTAGGCGCCTGCTGCCCAGCCCCACCACCTGACGCCCGGCCACGATCGGCGGGACGTACGGTGGGCTCCGTGACCGATGGCAGCGGGGAACGTCGCCCGATCGGGGCGAGGGTGCAGCTCACCGACATCAGCTCCCGGGCCTGGGAGCACCCGGCCGACCGGGGGGCGCTGACGGCGCTGCGCCAGCTCCGGGGCTTCGACTACATCCTGCGCAAGCTGGCGGGGCTGTGGAACGAGCGGGCGTTGCGGCTCATCTACCTGGGCGCCGCGGTGCGCGTCGACCACCGCCAGTTCCCCCGCGTCTACCAGCTCTACACGCAGGCGGCCGCCACGCTCGACGTCCGTGACCTGCCCCTGCTGTACGTCTACTCCGACCCCCAGCCCCGGGCGATGGCGCTCGGCATCGACCATCCGTTCGTGGTGGTCAACAGCGGCATGCTGGACATGCTCGACGACGACGAGCTGCGCTTCGTCCTGGGACACGAGCTCGGCCACGTGCTGTCGGGCCACGCGCTCTACACGACGATGCTCATGCAGCTCCTCCGGGTGTCGAACGCACTGTCCTGGCTGCCACTCGGCGCCCTGGGCCTGCGGGCGATCATCGCCGCGCTCTACGAGTGGTCGCGCAAGGCCGAGCTCTCGTCCGACCGCGCCGGGCTGCTGGCCACGCAGGACCCCGCGGCCGCGCTGCGGTGCCACATGAAGCTCGCCAGCGGGGGCAAGCTCGACGACCTCGACATCGCCGCGTTCCGGGCGCAGGGCGAGGAGTACCTGCGCCCGCCGGACGTCCGCGACAGCGTCCTCAAGCTGCTCCTGCTGGAGAACGCCACCCACCCGTTCGCGGTGGTCCGGGCGGCCGAGCTGCAGCGCTGGGTCGACGACGGCGGCTACACCCAGGTGCTGCAGGGCGCGTACCCGCGCCGCAGCGGCGACGAGGACGCCACCATGCGCGACGACGCCGCCGAGGCCGCTGACCACTACCGCAGCGCGTTCGAGCACTCGCAGGACCCGCTGGTCGCGATCGTCCGCGATCTCGGCGGCACGGTCACGGGTCTGCGCGACCGCGTGAACGCGTTCTTCGCCGGCCGCGACGACGGCGGCGACAGCGACGACCCGGTGACCTGACCCGAACGAAAACGATAACGAGGCCGGTTAGGAGGCCGGCAGAGCCGGCCTCCTAAGGGATGATGGGGGCGCTCGCGGGTGATCCTTACGCCGTTGGTTTTCGGGGGAAAGTCCTTGCCCGGGAAACTGCCCTCCGAACTGGTCGCTATGGCGACCGTTTCCGGGGACAAAACGCGGAGACCCCCCACAGACGCGCGGGGCCGGCTGCGCCGGTGACCTGACCTCCCCCTGGCCGCCCGCACCGTGCGGAGCGACGACTTGACTTCGCGGGTGGGGCAGGCGCAGTGTCTCCGCCAGAACCTAAGATTTGTTACGGGGGATGGATGCGGCGATACGGGGAATCGTCTGGGGGGATCCACAGGCTCGCCCGGCAGCTGGCGGCCGCCGCCGCCCTGATGCCGTTGCTGGTCGCCGCCGCGGCCTGTGGCGGCGGTGACAGCGGCTCGTCGGACGCCGCCTCGGGCTCCCGCGACAGCGGGCAGAGCGCGGACGAGCTGCTCGGGCCCGTGCGACCGGCGTCGGGGGACCCGGTCCGCATCGGGATCGTCTCGGACGGTCAGACCGCGGCGTTCGACGCGCGGGCCGAGGTGCAGGCGGCGCAGGCGACCGTCGACTGGTGGAACGAGCGCGGTGGCGGCGTCGCCGGGCGGCCGGTCGAGCTCGTGACCTGCGAGACCGCGGGCGATCCCGCCGGCGGCACCGACTGCGCCAACCAGATGGTCGAGGACGACGTGGTCGCCGTCGCCGTCGGCCAGTCGACCGTCCCCGACGCGATCTGGGAGCCGCTGCACCAGGCGGGCATCCCGACGATGTTCTTCCAGACCAACGGCGACGGTGTGCTGGACGACCCGGACACGAGCTTCACGATCTCCAACCCGCTCACGACCGCCTTCGGCCTCCCGATCTCGGTGGCCGAGGACACCCACGCCGACAAGGTCGCCTTCGTCGTCATCGACGTCCCGGTGGCGACCAGCCTGTTCGAGTCGCTCGGGCCCGAGATCCTCCGCAACGCCGGGCTCGACTTCGAGCTCGTGAAGGTGCCGCCCGGCACCCCCGACATGACGCCCCAGATGCGGGAGGTCGTCGACAGTGGTGCCGGGGTCGTGCAGGTGGTCGGCTACGACGCGTTCTGCATCTCGGCGTTCCAGGGCCTGGCCGCGGCCGGGTACGACGGTGCGATCACGGCGGTCTCGCAGTGCATCACCGACGCCACCCGAGAGGCGATGCCCGGCGACCAGCTCGACGGCATGTTCGTCACCTCGGGCGTGGCGGTGGGGGCGAGCGACGACCCGACCGTCCGCCGGTACGAGGCGGTGATGGACGCCTACGGGTCGGACATGGCCGACGTCGACAGCAACGTGCCGATGGTCGGCTACACGGTGATCGCGGCGCTCGCCACCGCCCTCGACGGCATGTCCGGGGACGTGACGCCGGCCACGGTCGCCCAGGCGATCAAGGCCATGCCCGCGGCGGAGCTGCCCGGCGGTGGCGGCGTGACCTTCCGCTGCGGCGGCTCGGCCATGACGACGATGCCGGGCGTGTGCTCGAACCAGTGGCTCCGCACCGCGCTCGACGCGGACGGCCAGCCCACGAGCTACGAGGCCGTCGACTCGACCGACATCCTGCAGGGGCTCTGACCGGCGCCGATGGCGGCCGGAGCTAACATCCGTTCCACGGTGTCGGTCGACGGGTCGCGCAGAACCGAGATCCTCGAGACGGCCGCATCGCTGCTGGCGTCGAACGGGTTGCGCACCTCGCTCAAGCAGATCGCCGACGCCTGCGGCATCCTCCCGGGCAGCCTCTACCACCACTTCGACTCCAAAGAGGCGATCATCGTCGAGCTGATCGAGCGCTACCGCGCCGACCTCGACGCCATCGCCCAACGGGCGCTCGACGACCTGCGGGACCCGGGGCCGCCGGCGTCCCAGCGGATCACGAGGCTCGTCGCCGAGATCGCCGCCTGCGCCGTCCGCCACCGCGCCGCGGTGCTGCTCACGTTCTACGAGCCGCCGACCGGCGCCAGCGACGAGCTGCTGCGGGCGGCGCAGCGGACGCCGAGGGCGATCGAGACCGCGCTGCGCGAGACGCTCCGCCTCGGGCAGGACACGGGGTACATCCGGGCGGGCATCGACGTGGACGACCTGGCCGACCGGCTCTGCCAGACCATGCTGTACATGAACCTCGGCGTGTTCCCCGACGTCCCCGGTGCCGAAGCGCTGCCCGCGATCCGCTGCCGCATCCTGCTGGAGGGCGTCGCCGTGGACCCTCCCGGCGACGCCGAGCTCGACCGGTCGCATGCGTTCGCGGCCGCCCGGGAGGTCGTGGCGTCCTGGGCCGAGGCTGAGGACGACGGGGACGAGAAGCTCGCCAAGCTCCGGGCCGTGGCGCGGGCCGAGTTCGGCCGGCGGGGCTACGAGGCCACGACGGTGCGCGACATCGCGGGCGCCGCCGGCATGAGCACCGGCACGGTCTACCGGCTGATCGGCTCCAAGGACGAGCTGCTGGCGTCGATCATGCGGTCGTTCGACGCCACCGGCCAGCCCGCCTGGCGCCGGGTGTTGGCGTCGGACGCCACCAGCGTCGAGAAGCTCGACGCGCTGATGTGGATCAACATCAACGTCGTCGCCCGCTACAGCGACGAGTACAACATCTGCCTCGCCTGGTTCCGGGAGTCGCCGCCCAAGGCCCTCAACCTGGCCTCGACGTTCGCCGCCCGCCTGCGTGACCTCAAGGCGCTACTCGCCCAGGGCGTCCGCGCCGGGGAGATCCGCCTCGAGGGCCCGTCGGCCGACATGCGGGCCTGGTCGCTGTTCGACCTCACCTGGATGCACGAGAACCTCGTCGGCAAGATCGGCCCAGAGGCCGCCCTCGGCCTGGCGCGGGACACCGTCCTCCGGGGTGCCGCGCAGCGGCCCTGAGTCACCCGGCCGGCCAGGCGACGGACTTGACCTCGGTGTACTGGTCGAAGCCGGCGTGGCCGTTCTGGCGGCCGACGCCGCTGGCCTTGTAGCCGCCGAACGGCACGTCGGCGCCGTAGGCGGCGCCGCCGTTGACGCCGATGAAGTCCCGGCGCGCAGCCGGCGGGCGACGGCGAGCGACGCGTTCCAGCGAGCCCGACATGCACGTTGCCGGCCAGCCCGTAGACGCTGTCGTTGGCGATGCGGATCGCGTCCTCGTCGTCGTCGTACGGGATGACGACGAGCACCGGGCCGAAGATCTCCTCCTGGGCGATCGTCATCGCGTTGTCGACGTCGACGAACAGCGTGGGCTTGACCCAGAAGCCCTTGTCGAGCCCGGCGGGCGCGTCGGTGCCGCCGACGAGGAGCGTGGCGCCCTCGTCGATGCCCTTCTGGATGTAGCCGAGGACGCGCGTCGCGCTGCTTGGCCGAGATCACCGGGCCGCACAGCGTGTCCGGCAGTCCTGCGGATCGCCGACGGCGACGCTCTCGTACATCCCGTCGAGAATCGCCGACGCCCTCGTCGTAGCGCGACCGCGGGCAGCAGCATCCGCGTCGGGATGGCGCAGCCCTGGCCGGCGTGCATGCAGGGCGCGATGCCCGATCAGGCAGGCCATGCCGAGAGTCGGCGTCCTCGAGCACGATCGTGGCCGACTTGCCGCCGAGCTCGAGGAACAGGCGCTTCATCGTCGCCGCGCCCTTCTCCATGATCCGCTTGCCCGACGGCGGTCGAGCCGGTGAACGAGATCAGATCGACCTTCGGCGAGAGCGTGAGCTCCTCGCCGACGAGGTGGTCGGACGCGGTGACGACGTTGACGACTCCGGGCGGGATGTCGGTGCGCTCGGCGATCAGGCGCCCGAGGCGGGTCGCGTTGAAGGGCGTGTCGGGCGCCGGCTTCAGCACGACCGTGTTGCCGGTGGCGAGCGCCTGGCCGAGCTTGTGGATGCTGACCTCGAACGGGAAGTTCCACGGCACGATCGCGCCGACGACGCCCACCGGCTCGCGCCAGACCTTCCGCGTGGTCATCTGTCCCGGTGAGGCTCGACGAAGGCGTCGCCGAGGTCGGTCTCCCACGGGTACTCGTCGATCAGCTTGGCCGGGATACGTGAGCGCATCGGCCAGCGGGGCGTCGAGCTGCGGGCCGTGCGTCACCATGCGCGGGCAGCCGACCTCGAGGATCAGCTCCTCGCGGAGCGCCTCCTGCTCGGCCTCCAGCGCCTCCTGGAGCTGCTCGAGGCAGCGCTTGCGGAAGGCGCGGTTGGTCGACCAGTCGGTCTCGTCGAAGGCCCGCCGCGCGGCGTCGATGGCGCGGTGCATGTCGGCCGTCGACGCGTCGGCGACCTCGCCGAGCGACCTCCTCGGTGGCCGGGTTGACGTTCGGGAAGGTCCCGGCCTCGCCGTCGACGAGCTTGCCGTCGATGAGCATCCGCGGCTCGCCGTCGGTGTCAGACACGGGACTCCTTCTTCTCGGATCGGAGCGCGCCGCGGCCGGGGGAGGCCGAGCGCCCGCCCGGCGACGCGCTGGAGGACGCGGGCGGGCAGGAGGCGGCTGCCGACCAGCAGCAGCCGGGCGTCGAGGCCGACGGCGTGGCGGGCGAACGGTCGCCGCTCGTCGAGCGCCCGCGCGAGCGCCGGCGCGAAACGCTCGGGGCTGGCCGGCGAAGCGCAGGTACCGGCGCCCGTTGGTCTCCAGGCCGGCGTGGAGCGGGCCGTACGGACCGTCGGGGTCGGCCGAGCTGCGGGTCAGCTCGAGGATGTCGGTCTTGAACGTGCCCGCCACGAGGACGGTGACGCCGAGGCCGAACGGCGCGATCTCCTGCGACAGCGACTCGGCCCAGCGTTCGAGCGCGCCCTTGGCCGCGGAGTAGGCGCCGATCGACGGCATGCCGCGGATGCCGCCCTGGCTCGACACGATGACGATCCGCCCGCGTCCCGGCGGCCCGCATGGACGGCAGGAGCGCCTTGGTGAGCCGCACGGGGCCGAAGAAGTTGGTCGAGAAGACCTGCTCCCACACCTCGATCGGCAGCTCCTCGAGGCAGCCGACCCCGGCGACCCCGGCGTTGTGGACGAGCCCGTCGGGCGCGCCGACCGCCTCGAGGATGTCCTCGGCGGCGGCGCGCGACGGAGGCCGGGTCGTCGAGGTCGAGGCGCACGCCGACCAGCCGGGGATCCCCGGCGGGCGCGCCGGTGGCGGCCCGCAGGCGGGCGAGTCCCTCCTCCGGCGACCGCATCGCGGCCGAGCACGGTCCACCCGGCCCGGTGGAGGTGCGCGGCGGTCGCCAGGCCCAGGCCCCGCGACGCGCCGGTGACGACGACGCTGCGCGCGCTCAGCCATCGCCGCCCCCGCACCGGCCGCCATCCGGCGGCGGGTCGACGTCCGGCCGCCCGGCGGCTGCGCGCTCGGCCACGCCGACCAGATGCCCGGCGAAGTAGGGGCCCGGCTGGCCGTCGCTGCTCGTAGAAGCCGTTCGGGTCGTAGACCTTGGCCTCCTGGATAGGGCCAGGGGCACGCGACGGAGGTCGCGGCTTCGGTCCGCGGATCAGCGCGAACCCGCCGCCGTAGACGAAGAGGTAGGCGACGTTGATGACGACGAACATCACGAGGAACGTGCCGAGCACCGGCCGCGCCGCGGAACGCACCGGATCCGCTGCGCCAGCTTCTCGGCCTGCGTCCGCCCGGTGTCGTCGCGGTAGAGCAGCACGCCGGCCGGGATCATCACGGTCGTGACGAGCGCCGACTCCCAGATCAGCGGGAACTGGTACCACGTGTCCGGTCGCGAACGACCCGCACGGGATGACCTGCGAGTAGTGTACAGCTGGGTCCGGACGAGGAACATCTCCAGGAACGCGTCGAACACGAACCCGATCGCGAACATCAGCAGCGCCAGCGTGACCAGCGGGTGCCGCCAGACGAAGGAGTCGATCGGCCGGCGGGCCTGGAGACGGCGCAGGATCAGCCACACGGCCGGGAAGAACGGCAGCATGTAGAAGGTCGGCGTAGCCGATCACGATGAACGGCTCGACGGTCGGGCGACAGCGTCACCAGGGGCCAGGTCTCCGGCCAGTGCCAGAGCTGGGGGTTGTAGACCGCGTACGGCGCCCAGTTCATGATCGGGTCCTGCCAGACGAGCAGCGTCGATGACGAGCACCATCAGCAGGACCGGGTGCCCGGGATGGCGCCGCCACCCGACACGAACGCGGCGACCAGGGTGACCATCATGACGCACGGTCCCGACCTGGTGAAGCGCCAGCCAGTGGTCGAAGCCGCACAGCGGCGTCGACCGGGCACGGGGCGCGCCGGTCACGGCGCGGGTTCGCGGATGCGGTCGGCGACGGCGCCGCTGCGGGCGTTGACCGCGACCGCCGCCAACGCGGCGACCCCGACGGCGGCGAGGGCGGCGACGGCCGCCCGGCTGCGGAGGCCCGGGCCGCGGGTGGTCGGCGCCGGTGCGAGCTGGGTGGCCATCGGCTCAGTCCTCCCCGAAGCGGTCGACGAGATGGGAGTTGATGCCCGTCGGGGTCGAGCCTGCGGGCGACGAGGTAGCCGGCGCCCATCCAGCCTCGGCGCGTCCACTTCCCGAACGAGATCCGGGTCCCGGGCGCGCCGGACGCG
Source organism: uncultured Acidimicrobiales bacterium (assembly GCA_963739835.1). Lineage (GTDB taxonomy): Bacteria > Actinomycetota > Acidimicrobiia > Acidimicrobiales > VFJN01 > ZC4RG19. Next base: position 142,409 of record CAVUBW010000016.1, on the reverse strand, counting down.
GCGGGAAGCATCTTCACCCGCTCGAGCGCCTCCTTCACGCCGCGCGGGCTCAGCGGATGGGCGTCGGCGAAGGCGTGCAGCAGCACGGTGGCGATGTCGCGGTTCACCACCGGCACGCAGTACTCCGGCCGCCGGCCGTAGCGCGCCTCGTACTGGTCGAGGAACGCGCTGGCCGACGAGGTTGCCCTCGTCGTACTGGTCGAGCCCGGTCCAGCCGAGGATCGCGTTCCACATGATGGGGTTGATCCAGGCGTTCTGGAACGCGGTGCCCGTGAAGCGGGGCGGGTCCCAGCCGAGCGCCTGCGAGCGCCGGGTTGACGTAGCACGATGCCGAAGCCGAAGCCGCAGTGGACGAGCGCGCTCGGGCCTTCGCCTCGTGCAGCCTGCGCACGGCGTCGCTGACGTCCTGCGCCGTCTGCGGCGATCGCGCTCCTCGGCCACGATGCGGATGCCCTGCGTCCCGGCAGGCGCTGCGGAAGTTCTTGAGGTAGCTCTCGCCGACCAGCGACTGCTCGACGAGGACGCCGACCTCGGTGTGCCCGCCCTTCGCGAGCAGGTCCGCCCAGAAGATCGGCTCGTCGGTCATCGAGCCCATGCGGAAACGAGAAGGTCCACTCGCCCAGCCAGTCCTCGGTGCCGGTCACGCTGATCGCCGGCACGCGGAAGCGCTGCTCGATCGCCTCGCGCGTCGGCACGGCGTTGTCGGTGATGGTCGGGCCGAAGACGGCGAGGCAGCCTTCGTCGACGAGCTCGCCGTAGGCGTCGATCACCGCCTTGACCGTTCCCTTCGGCAGGCCCTCGACCTCGCGGAAGACGATCTCGACCGGCCGGTCGATGATCCCCTGCTCCAGGCCCTCGTCGAACACGAGCTCGAACGGTCTGGGTCAGGTCGTCCCGCATCTCCTTCGGGTAGCCGTCGGGCAGCCGAAAGTCGAAGAGGTAGCCGAGCTTGATCGGCTCGGCCGTGCTCTCGTAGGACATGTCTCCTCCCCACGTTCGGACCTAATCGTGTTCCACGATCGGTCGTCGGCCGCAGATAGCACGTCGATCATCTCCACGAGGCCGCGCGTCACGATCGGGTCGTCGGTGAGCGGTCCGGCGATGGCGGCGCGCGCGGCCTCGCGCGGAGCTCAGCCCCTTCGGCGACGAGCCGCGCCAGCGGCGATCGAGCACCCGCGTCGAGGCCACCTCGCGCAGCCCGGCGGTCTCGAGGCGCCGGATCGCCTGACCGAGCCGCACCAGCTCGGGCCGCCTGCTCGTGGTCGACGCCGGCCTCGTGGGCGACGATCTTCTCCTCGACGTCCGCGGGCGGGAAGTCCGAACTCGATGGCGACCATGCGCTGGCGGGTCGAGTCCTTCAGGTCCTTGAGCACGCTCTGGTAGCCCGGGGTTGTAGGACACGACCAGGCAGAACCCGGGCGCGGCGTCGAGCGTCGACGCCGAGGCGGTCGATCGGGAGCTGGCGGCGGTGGTCGGCGAGCGGATGGAGCACGACGGTCGTGTCCTGGCGCGCCTCGACGACCTCGTCGAGGTAGCAGATCGCGCCCTCGCGCACGGCCCGCGTCAGCGGCCCGTCGACCCAGCCGGTCTCGCCGCCCTCGCAGCAGGAAGCGGCCGACGAGGTCGGCGGTCGTCAGGTCGTCGTGGCACGCGACCGTGATGAGCGGCCGGTCCGAGGTCGTGCGCCATCGCCTCGACGAAGCGCGTCTTCCCGCAGCCGGTCGGGCCCTTGAGCACGACCGACAGGCCCTGCCGGAACGCCGCCTTGAAGACCTGCTCCTCGTTGCCGACCGGCACGTAGTACGGCCGCGACGCGCGAGTCATGCGTCCTCGCCGATCCCAACCGCTCGCGTGCGCTCCTGCCGCTGCCAGCCCGCCGCTGGACCTCCGCGGAGCGGAGCGCCGACCGGAACAGCGGACCGATCACCGCCGGCAGCTGCTCGGCGCGTGGGATCGGTGGCGTGGGCGGCGGTGCCGAACACCCGCCGCAGGGCGGCGGCGTCGGTGTCCGCGCCGACGCTCAGGCACAGGCAGCCGATGCCCGCGGCGGCGGGCCTCCGCGAGCGCGCGCCGGGCGTCGGCCTCGCCGTACGCGGCCCTCGTAGCCGTGGTCGTAGGCGAAGCCGTCGGACAGCACGACGAGCAACCGTCGCGACGTCCCGCCGCGCTCCTCCAGGACGGCCGCGCCGTGGCGGATCGGCGCGCCGAGGCGCGTGTAGGCGCCCGGCACGAGCCCGCCGAGTCGCCGCATCACGTGGGCGTCGAGGTCGTCGTCGAAGCGCTTCACCGGCACGACGTGCACGGCCGACCGGCCCTGGGAGCGGAACGCGTACAGCGCGACGCGATCGCCGAGATCGTGCAGAGCGACGGTCAGCGCAGCGGCCGCCGCCCGCTGGTGCTCGTGCACCGTCCGGCCGGTCGCACCGGGCTCCCCGACGGATCCCGAGACGTCGAGCAGGAGCGAGCACGGCGAGGTCGCGCCGGCGGCGAAGGCTGTCGACGTAGACCGCCTCGTCGGGCGGCGACCCGGCGAGCGGCTCGACGCGCGCCTCGACCGCGGCGTCGATGTCGATGTCGTCGCCGTGGGGCTGCCGCCGGACGCGCACGAGCTCGAGGCCGAGGCGGGCGAGCGGGCGTCGCAGCGCGAGCCCGTCGGGCAGCGGCGGCGGCGCCCGCCCGCTCCGCCCGGCTCGGGCGGGTCGCTCTCGACCACCGTGCACCAGGCGGGTCGGTATCGCCGCCGGTGGACGTCCCACTCGGGGTACGCGAAGCCCTCCGGTGCGAGCGCCGGCGGGCCGTCGAGCCGGCCGGTCGGTCCGGTGGCGGGCGTGGCCGGGCGCCCGGCCCCCGGGCGCGAGCGCGTGACGTGGGTGGGCGCATCCGCGCCGGGCGGGCCGCCCCCGCCGCGCCCGCGGGCGGGCCGCAGCATGCTCCGCAGGAGCCGCCCGACCGGCCCACCGCCGCCGACCGGGCTCGCCGGCAGCTGCCCCAGGTCCCCGTCGGGATCGTCGTCGATGTCCGCGAGGTCCCGCTCGACCGCCGGACTCCCCGTGTCTGCGCCGGCGCCGGCCGCCGCCGCCCGCTCGGCCGACGCCACGATGCGACGGGCGCGGATGGTCCCGAAGGCGGGCGGCGGGTCGTCGAGCGCCCAGCGGATGCGGGCGAGCGTCAGCGAGTCGGCGGCCGACCCGGTGCGGCGGGCGAGGTCGTGGTCGACCAGCGGCCGCACGCCGGGCGGGAGCACGTCGTCGACGGCGGCGAGCGCCCGGTGTGCCTCGATCGCCAGGTATCGCCGGGCGAGCGCCGGGCGGTGGGCCAGCGCACCCACGACCGCCGGGTCGAGGCTGCCGGCCGCCAGGAGCGCGGCCTGCACGCACAGCATCCGCACCTGCTCTCCCGCCCCGGCCGCGGGATCGACGAACACGGTCGCGCCGTCCGTCCACGCCCGCTCGCCCCGCTCGCCCGGCGCCACGTCGAGCAGGCGGCCGGCCACCGCAGCGGCGAGCAGCCCCAGGCGATCGACGTCGCGCTCTCCCCCGATCGGGTCTCGCACCGGCTACGACGCCGGGCCCAGCAGCATCGGGAAGCTGTCGAGCGTCCGGATTCCCGCGGTGAAGTCGAGGTCGACGCCGGGCTTGACCCGGTAGTCGGGGATGCGGCGGTGCCACTCCCGCAGGGCGACCCGCAGCTCGAGCCGGGCGAGGTGCGAGCCGAGGCACCGGTGGATCCCGCCGCCGAACGCGAGGTGCCGGTTGGCCTCGCGGTCCAACCGGACGTGCACCGCGTCCGGGAACTCGGCCTCGTCGATGTTGGCCGCGCCGAGCAGCGCCATGACCTGTTCGCCCTCGCCGACGGCGAAGCCCGCCGATCTCGGCGTCGCGGGTGGCGACGCGGGCGCAGCCCATCACCGGCGTCTCCCAGCGCAGCAGCTCCTCGACCATCGGCGGGCACCGCGTCGGGTCGCTCGACGATCTGCGCGGCGCGCCTCGGGATGCTCCGCGAGGTAGGCGAAGAAGCAGTCGAGCGTGGCGGTCACGGTGTCGAGCCCGGCGATGAGGAACAGGAAGCAGATGTCGAGGATCTCGTCGCGGGTGAGCCGGTCCCCGTCCACCTCGACGTCAGGAAGTGGCCGAGCAGGTCGTCCTGCGGCGGCCGCGACCGCACGCTCGTCGATCACGGCCTCGAAGTAGGCGTAGATCGACGTCGGCGGTCCGCTGCTGGTGGGCCTCGGTCTCCGGATGCCCGAACTCGTGGCCGACCACCTGATCGGGCCGGATCGTCCCGTCCTTCATCGCCAGGAACCGGGGCAGGTCGGCCAGCGGCAGCCCGAACAGGGTGAGGAACACCTGCGACGGGAACGGCGTCGAGAACTGCCGGGCGAAGTCGACCTCGCCGTCGTCGACGAACCCGTCGATGAGGTCGTTCACCAGCGCGGCTGGTCGGCGTCCTGCAGCTGCGCGCACCCGGGCGGGCGCGAACAGCGGATCGAGGATCTGCCGGTAGCGGCGATGATCGGGCGGATCGATCTGCAGCGGGATCAACGGCCGCCGGGCCTTGAGATCGTGCGCGGACGTGCTCGACGAGAACACGGCGGGGTTCTGGAGCACCTCGTCCACCGCGGCCCGGGAGCTGACGATCACGCCGACACCGTCCAGGCGGAACACGGGCGAGCTCGTCCTGCAACAGCGAGTACACGGGCTGCGGGTTCCGAGCGACCTCGGGGTTCATCAGCTCCGCCAACCCGACCCCGTAGCTCTCGGTGCGTTCGGTCACGGGGTCGAGTTTGGACCGAATGTTTGGTTCTGACAAGAGGACCGGCCGATGATGTCCCGACCGTGGCGGCGTCAGGACATCTCGCCCAGGACGCGGCGACCGGCGTCGACCGCCGGGGCGCGGATCACGTAGCGCTCGATGCCGAGGTCCCGGGCGTGCGAATCGAGCTGGGCGGCGATCTCCTCGACCGTGCCGAGCCACAGGAACGGCGCGGCGAGGAGGTCGTCGAGGGACGCGCCCGGCACGTGCTCGGCGAGCCGGCCGGCGGCGGCGGCACGGTCGGGGGTGATCTCGACGTGTTGGACCAGCGCCTCGAGCACGGCCCGCCCGGGTCTCCCGGCGCCGGCCCGGTCGACGATGCGGGTGATCCGGCGCAGACCCTCGGGGCTCCAGTCGACCTCGTGGCGATGGCCGTCCGCGAGCGTGCGTCCGAGGCCGGTCACGCCGACGACATCGGCGGTGCCGGCCGCGTACCCGAGCAGCCGGGTGCCGTTGCCGCCGATCGTCAGCGGCACCCGGGCCTGGACCGGGCGCGGCGCCTCCAGATCGGCGTCCACCAGGGTGACATGCTCGCCCGGGTAGGAGACCGGGTCGCCGGCGAGCAGGGCGTACGTCGCCTCGACCACCTCGATCATCCGGTCGACCCGCTCGGCCGCCACCGGGAACGGCCGCCCCGTCGCGGTCCATTCCTGGGGGGTGTGACCGGCCCCCACGCCCAACGCCGCCCGGCCGCCGGACACGACGTCGAGGGTGGCGACCTCGCTCGCCAGGGCCATCGGGGTCCACTGGCCGGCGTTCACGACGCACGTGCCCAGCCGGATCCGTTCGGTCACGCCGGCCGCGGCGGCCAGCGCGACGAAGGGCGAGGCGACCTGTCCCGGGTGGTCGGCGGCAAGGAGGCCCGCGAACCCGCCCGCCTCGACCTCGGCGGCCAGCCGCAGCCAGCTCGCCCGGTCGCTCGGGGAGGCCTGGACCGACACGATCACGGGCATCGCCCATGACTATCACTCCCGCTGTAAACCGATCGACGGAGGTAGGGATCAGTAGGGGTGATCCCACCGATCGGTGGGCGGGCGGACATGGAAGGCGGGCGGTGTGGAACGGACCAGCGATGATGTGACGCGTCGCGCCCCGGCGAGGCGCAGAGTTCGAGCTAGGCGGGTCACGCTCGGCGCGGTCTGCGCGGCGGCCGTCGCCCTGGTGGCCGTGGCCGCTGGCCTCTGGGTGGGCGGCGGCGGGAACGAGCAGGCGGCCGCGCCGCCCCCGGCGACGGCCGCGCCGACGACGGCCGCGCCGGCGGCCGTCGCGCCACCCGCGCCGGCGGTGCCTGCCCCGAGGCCCGAGCCGATCCTCGCAGATGGACGCCACCCGGTGTTCCTCACCGAGCTCGACACCACGGGCGCGACCGTCCAGTTCGACCTCGTCCAGTACCTGACCGGCGACGCTCTTCGGGCCTACGAGGCGGAGGAGCGTGAGTACGACCCGGACTTCGAGACGTACGACTACTACGTGCTCAACGAGAACCCCCAGCTGCGCAGGCTGCCGGTGATGCCAGGGCTCGCGGTCTCGGTGCTGCGCACCCCGGACAGCGCCTTCGACGAGCATCCGATCGCCTTCACCGACCTGCCGAGCTACGTCGACGACGTCGCCAACCCCTCCGGACACCCCGGCAGCAGCGTCTTCTGGCTGACCGTGCACGACGACACCGTGGTCGGCATGGAGGAGCAGTTCTCGCCCTGACGGAAGCCTTCTGTCCCCGGAAGCGGTCGCTATGGCGACCGCTTCCGGGGACAAAACGCGAGCCTCAACGGCCGGCGCCCGTACCGTGAGCGGTGATGCGCCTGCTCCTCGTCCGCCACGGAGATGCGTACGCCGGCTTCCAGGGGGCCATCGGAGGCCCTAGGGGTTGCACCGGCCTGACCGATCGCGGCCGCCGGCAGGCGGCGGCCCTGCGGGATCACCTCGCGGCCTCGGGTCGGGTGCGGGCCGACGTCCTGCTCTCCAGCATCATCCCGCGGGCGATCGAGACGGCGGAGATCATCGCACCCGGCCTCGGGATCGAGACGTTCGGCCGCGAGTGCGACCTGTGCGAGGTCCACACGGGCGAGGCCGACGGCCTGGAGTGGGCCGAGTGGGGCGTCCGCTACGGGTCCTTCGACATGGAGGCTGAGCCCGACCGGATCTTCGCCCCGGGGGGCGACAGCTGGAACGGCTTCCACGAGCGCGTGCACCAGGTGCTCGACCGGCTCGCGCGGACCTACGAAGACCGCACGGTCGTGGCCGTGTGCCACGCCGGCGTGATCCAGGCATCGCTGCGGGTGCTCCTCGGCATCGAGCGACCGGGGACCGGCACACGCGTCGCACCGGCGAACACCGGGCTCACCGAGTGGGAGTGGCAGCCTCGACCGGGGCAGTGGACGCTGCGCTCGTTCAACGAAACCTGCCACGTTCTGCCGGGTAAGCCTGCGCCATGACGGATGACGCCAAGTACTCGGTCGATGGCGCCCGCGCCGCGGCCGAGCGCAACGAGCTCAACGAATGGGTCGCCGAGTTCCTCGCGAGCCCGGGCAGCGACAACGAGGAGCTGGCCGCGGCGCTCACGGGTCGGCCCCGCTGGTGGCTCGGCCCGGTCGAGATCCCGCTGGATCAGCTCAGCCGCCTGGCCGGGCCTCCCGGCGAGCCGGTCATCGTCCCGGTCGACGACGACTACTGGCGCGACGACGTCGAGGACCTGGAGGAGAAGGTGCGCGACGGCTGGGAGCCCCCGCCTGTGATCGCGTCGTATCGCGACGGCGAGCTGTACCTGGAGGACGGCAACCACCGGGTCGAGGGCGTCCGCCGCAGCGGCGTGCGCGAGACGTGGGCCGTCATCGGTTTCGACGACCCCGGGGAGCGGGACCGCTTCAGCGTGCCTAGGGGGAGCGGGTGACGGACCAGGCGAGCGCCAGGCCGGCCGACAGGTCGGCCCGCAGGTCGTCCCGGTCCTCGTCCGGCGCCCGCAGCACCGCGGACGGATGGATGGTCACGACCACCGCACGGCCGCCCGGACCGTCGAGGACCTGGCCCCGCACGTCCCGGATCGTCGTCGGCCGGCCGAGGACCGCCCGGGCGGCGGTGGCGCCGAGGCACACGATCACGTCCGGCTGGACCAGGTCGATCTCCTGTTCCAACCAGATGTGACAGGCCTGGATCTCGCTGGCGTTCGGCTTCTGGTGGATGCGCCGCTTCCCCCGGGGCGTCCACTTGAAGTGCTTCACCGCGTTGGTCGTCCACGTCCGCTCCGGCGGGACGCCGGCGTCGCTCAGCGCCGCGTCGAGCACCGCGCCCGCAGGCCCGACGAATGGGTGCCCGGCCAGGTCCTCCCGATCGCCCGGCTGCTCGCCCACCAGCATCAGCGCGGCCGCCGGATCGCCCTCGCCGAACACCGTCCGGGTCGCCCGCTTGAACAGCTCGCAGCGGGTGCAGCCGGCCGCGTCGGCGGCCAGCGCGACCAGGGTGTCGCTCGGCGCCATGGCTCCCGCGTACCCCGCGGCGCCGCGGTCGACACGTGTCCGTGTATCCACGGTGCGCGATGGACCGGCGTGGCCGTCTCACCCCGCGCCGGAGCGGGTAGGCGGTTGGCCGTGGAGACCCCGACCGTGTCGAGTCGCACGCCCGAGGGCCTGCGACCACCGAAGGCCCTGCTGGACGGTGTGCGGGTGGTCGAAGACTCCGAGTCGCTCGACGGTGCCGCTGCCCTGCTCGACCGGGTGGCCGCCTCCGTGGCCCGCCCCGGCACCGTCCATGACCTGCTGGCCGGGGCGTGGCTGGGGCACGCCCTCCATCCTCTGATGACCGACCTCCCCATCGGGTTCTGGACCAGCGCCTCGGTCCTCGACCTGGTCGGCGGGCGCCGGGCCCGGCGGGCAGCCGACCTGCTGCTGGCGGCGGGTACCGCCGCGGCCCTCCCCACCGTGGCCACCGGCCTGGCGGAGTACCGGCACGCGGACCAGCCTGCGCGTCGGGTCGGCGTCGTGCACCTGGCAGCCAACGCCACCGGGATCGCCCTCTACACGGCCTCGCTCGTGGCCCGGGCCCGGGGCCGGCGGGCGCGGGGCGTCGTCCTGGCCCTGGCGGGCGCCACCGCCGCCACGGTCGGCGGCTACCTCGGTGGCCACCTCGCCACCGCGCGCAAGGTGGGGACCCGCGACCGCGCGTTCTCCGCGGGGGACGACGGGGCGGCCGAGCCCCGACGGGTCGCCCCCCAGGCGGGTGATCTCACACCCGTCCGGCGGCCCTAGTGGACGCCTAACCGGAAGCGACCGCCCGGCAGCAGGTTGGGCGCAGGTCGCCGTCGCCTGGGCCAGGATCGCCGGATGGATGCGGACGAGCGGGCAGGTGACCGCGGTGGTCACGGTCAGGCCGGTGGTGGCGGCGATGCCGCCGATCACCGCCCACACGAACGGCGACTGGCCCGGCCGGTCGATCCACGGGTGGTAGTGGTCGGAGATCCACACCGAGCGGAATCCGGCCTGCTCGGCCCGCTGGGCGCTGGCCACCAGGGTCCGGGCCTCGTGCTCCTCGCTGGAGAGGGGTTAGGCGTACTCGACCATGGGCTCCTGTGTCGTCAGCGTCGGCGGCGGCTCGGGCGGGCAGGCGGCATCAGCGGGGGCTCACGGTGGCGGCCAGCTCGTCGTGGTCCATGCCCGAGCGGCCGGGGATGTCCTGGGCCGTCGCCAGCTCGTGGAGCTGCTCGTTGGTCAGGTCCTGCTTCTCGGCGAGGGTCGGGGCGCCGAGCTCGGCCTTGCGAGCCTCGAGGTCGTCGGCCAGGCGCCGGAGGGCGTCGGCGTTGGAGGCCCCGCGGACCGGCGGGAACAGCTCCTCTTCCTCCTCGCCGGCGTGGTGCTCGACGTTCTCGATGAGGACCTTGACCTTGGCGACCCAGTCGTCCTCGCCGACAGGAAGCTCCTTGATCTCGCCCAGCAGCACCTTGGCGACGTGGTGCTCCTCCAGGCCCTCGTCGACCGTGGCGGCGACGTCGTCGGACAGGCGGCGGGCCCAGGGGTAGAAGACGGTCTCCTCGATGTCGGTGTGGACGGTCAACTCCCGGTCGATGTCCCGCACCAGACTCGCCATGGCGTCAGGGTCCCCGGCCTCCTCCGCGGCCGCGTAGCGGGCGAACAGCCCTCGGACCCGGTTGTGGTCGGCGATCAGCAGCTTGGTTCCGTCCATGCCGTCTTCCTTCCTCGCTCCTCGTGGGGGACGACCGTCGCGTCGCGGTCGTAGACCGAGTGGGTACCCGCTTGGAAGACGGCGAAACGCGGGGAAGGTCGACCGGGCGACCGACAAGGTCAAGGACATGGTCAGCCGGCGTCGCTGATCGCCTCGACTGGCCCGGGTACAACGCCGCCGGCTGCCAAGGGGACAACGGCGTCCCCTGGCAGCCGGACGGCGTTTTGTGCCCGGAAACGCGTCAGGCCGGAGGGGTCGGCTCGCGCCGGAAGAACCGCGGCACCACGAACCAGACCACCGCGAACCCGGCGGCCAGGCCGGTGGCCACGATCCGGGGCAGGGCTCCTGGATACATCTCGTCGGTGATCACGTACGTGACCGCGGTGATCGCCACCGCCAGCAGCACCATCCCGGCGATGGCGAGTCCGTTGGCCACGTTGAGCAGCTGTTCCTTGACGCCGGACCGGAAGCGCAGCCGGTGGTGAGCGCTCGGAGCCATCAGGCAGATCGTCGCCGCCGCCGTGGCCAGCACCGCCCCGAAGAACACCCGCCGGTCGCTGGCGTCCAGCTGCTCGAAGCGCTGGGTGAACGGGATGCCGAGCAGGAACGCGAACAGGACCTGGACGCCCGGCAGCGCAACCCGCAGCTCGTTGAGCAGCTCGATCAGCTCACGGTCGGCGCGCTCGCCCGGCTCCTCCCTGTCACCCTCGCCGCCAGCGCTCCGGGAGCCGGGCCCGGCCACGCCGATCATGCCCAACTGACCTCGGTCACGGTCTCCATGCCGACCGCTCCGTACCACCGGACGACCTGTTCTAGACACGCGACGGTCAGCGCGCCGGCCCCGACTGCCCGCGGTAGACGTCCCGGCGCCGACCGACCGCCTCGGCCCGCAGGTCGTTGAGCAGCGCGAGCGACGCCTCCGCCCGCGCGGGATCGGCGGCTGCCAGGCCGAGCACGAGCGCCTCGATCAGCACGAGCGTGGTGGCGTGGCTCGAGAACAGGCCGGGGGTGCCGCGGCCGCACGGCAGGATCACCGTCACCCGCTCGCCGAGCTCCCGGGACGGCGCGTCGGTGAGCAGGACCGTGGGGACGCCCACGGCCTCGCACCGGGTGACGACGGCCCGTGGCCGCTCGTCGGCCCGTCCGTAAGCCAGCAGGACCACCGCGTCGCCCGGCCGCATCGCCAGCAGCTCGTCAGCCAGTTGGGTCCCTGAGCCGCGTGCCACCGAGCTGGGGCGCCCGAGCCGCGCCGCCAGCGTCGCGCCGTACTCGGCGATGGCGGCCGACGGGCCGGTGCCGCACCAGACGATCCGGTCCGCCTGCGCCAGCACCTCGACCGCGGACGCGAGCAGCGGGGGTGGCACGCGCCGGGCCAGGCCGTCGAGGGAGCCGAGATGCTGCGCGATCAGCGTCTGGAGGGTGCTCTCGCCGGCCGCTCCCTCGGCCAGGCTGCGGCGCAGGCGTTCCTCCAGCGTCGGGTCCTGCGCCGACGCGCTGATGTGGCGGCGCAGCTCCGCCAGGCCGCCGTAGCCGAGCGCTTTGGCGGTGCGGACGATGCTGGCGTCGCTGGTGCCGAGCGCGCTGGCCAGCTCGGCCGCGGACAGGAGCACGACCTCGGGCCCGGCGGCGAGCAGATAGTTGGCGATGCGCTGCGAAACGGGGCTGAGTGCCGGCCCCCGCGCGGCGACGCGGTCCTGGAAGGTCTCCGGGTGGACCTGCGCGCGTCGCATCTGCTACATCACCCTTCCCGCCACGTAGTGTACGCTACGGCCTTCCGACCTCGGGCGAGCAACGCGGAGCGACATGCGCGAAGTCCTGCTGTTCCTGGCGGCATTCCTGGCTTCGGCCGTCGAGATGGTCGAAGCGCTGACCATCGTCCTGGCCGTGGGCATCACCCGCGGCTGGCGATCCACCACCTGGGGGGCGGCGACCGCGGTGGTCGCCCTGACGGTGATCGTCACCGTGTTCGGCCCGACGATCACGAGCCTGCCGATCGACGCGCTGCGGCTCGTGGTCGGCACGATCCTGTTGATCTTCGGTCTCCAGTGGCTCCGCAAGGCCATCCTGCGCGCCGCGGGGCTCAAGGCCCTCCACGACGAGGACGCGATCTTCCGGGAGGAGGTCGAGGAGGCCAGGGCCGCGGCGCGGGACGAGCGAGCCGCACTCGACTGGTACGCCTTCACCGTCGCGTTCAAGGGCGTGTTCCTCGAGGGGCTCGAGGTCGCGTTCATCGTCGTGACCTTCGGCGCCACGCAGGGCAACGTCGGCCTCGCCGCCGCCGGGGCCGCCGCCGCGCTTGTGGTGGTCCTCGTCGTCGGTGCCGTGGTTCACGCACCGCTGAGCCGCGTTCCCGAGAACACGATGAAGTTCGGCGTCGGCGTCATGCTGACGTCGTTCGGCGTGTTCTGGGCCGCCGAGGGCGCCGGTGCCGACTGGCCCCGCGGTGACCTCGCGATCCTCGGCCTGCTCGCCTTCGTGCTCCTCTGCTCGCTCAGCATGGTGGCCGCGGCGCGGGATCGCGCGGCCGAGAAGGCGGAGGCGATCGCATGAGCTACCTCGGGCGGTTCCTGCGCTTCTGGTACGACTTCATCGTCGGTGACGACTGGACGATCGCCGTGACCGTCGTGGTGTCGGTCGCGCTCACCTATCTCATCGCGCACGCGGGCGGGGCGGCATGGTGGGTGCTCCCGCTCGCGGTCGTGGGCACGCTCGGCATGTCGGTCGTGCGGGCCCGGCGAGCCAAGGGCTGACGGTCGAGCGCATCAGGCGGGGCTGACGGTCGCGGCCAGCTCCTCGTGGTCCATGCCCGAGCGGCCGGGGATCAGCAGGTTGATTCCGTCCATGCCGACGGGGCACCCGCCGGGGAGCCGGCGAAACGTGTGCGAGCCGCGTCGGCCTGCACGGCACCGTCTGGGAGTCGAGCTGCTCAGCAGTCGGCGTCGCCGGGGAGACGCTGAACGAACCAGTCGGCGATCGCCGGCATGCGTTCCTCCAGGTCGGGCGCCGAGATGTTGAGCGCGCCGGCCCGGGCGTCGCTGCGATTCTCGAAGGTGTGCGTGACACCTCCTGGTACGAGGATCAACGACCCCGCGGGGCGTCGACCCATTCGTCGCGGACGAGGAAGCTCAGGGTGCCCTCGAGCACGACGAACACGTCGTCCGGCGGATGGCTGTGGGCGCCATGTCCCTTCGTGTGCGGATCGAGCCACCACTCCGAGATCGAATAGCCGCCGGCGGCGTCGGTGCCGCCGGCCTTGAACACGACGGACAGTCGACCCATCGGATAGCTCCGTCCCTCGCCCGGCGCGAGCACGAGCGGGTCCCGGTCGGTCGGGGCGGGGGCGTCGGTCACGGCTGCCTCCCGGTTCGACGGGGCGCGCGTCGCCGTTCGGTCCGGGCGTGATGTGGATGAGCCGGGCTGGCTCCCGCGTCGTGATCTGGTGCCACACCCCCTGGGGGACGACGATCGCGTCGCCGGCGCCGAGGTCGACCTGGGTGTCGCCGCCGGGCAGCTCGAGGGTCACCGTGACTGCGCCGGACACCAGGTAGAGCAGCTCGTCGCCGTCGGGGTGCATCTCGCCGTCGTGGGGTGGGTCGCCGGCGATCTGCGGTGCGCCGATCGTGAACCCGTCGATGCGCTGGGGTGGCCGGCCCGCAACCTGGTCCACCAGCCGTGCCCGCCGGTCTGCACGATCGACGCCGATCACCTCGCGCGTCAGGTCTATCCGCCGACCTGGTTGTATCTCTTGTGTCGTGGTCACGTCGTCTCCTCGGTCCCGGTCGCCTGCTCGCCCGTCGGAGGGATGTTCGCCGCACGCCGTCGCGAGTTCGCGAACTGAGCCCGATGCTCCGGCGAACAACCCGACGATGGCCCCATCGGATGCGCAGGCGATCGAGGAGTCGATGTCCGACCCGGCCGCGTTCGCAACGATCTTCGACCGCCACGCCGCCAGTCTCCATCGGTTCCTCGCCCGGCGGGTCGAGCCGGCCGACGCCGACAGCCTCCTCGGCGAAATGTTCCGCATCGCGTTCGAGCGGCGTGCGTCGTTCGAGACGGCCCGTGAGTCCGCCCGGCCGTGGCTGTACGGGATCGCGACGAATCTCATCGCCCGCCACCGTCGCAGCGAGGCCCGCCGGCTGCGCGCGATGGCGTCGCTGGCGTCGAGACGAATCGACGGCGACCATGACATCGTGGGCGATCGGGCAGCCCAGAGCCTCGACGCCGAGAACGAGTGGTCGTCGCTCGTCGACGCCATCGACCTGCTGCCCGACGCCGAGCGCCACACCCTCATGCTCTACGTGTGGGAGGACCTCAGCTACGACGACATCGCGGCAGCACTGGACGTTCCCGTGGGCACGGTGCGTTCGAGGCTGAACCGCGCTCGACGCCGACTCCGCGACGTCCAGGGCACCGACGGTCAACACCCCACGGAGGGACGAGCACGATGAGCGACGAGTTGGATCCCGTCCGCCGGCTGCGTCCCGACGGCTTGCTGCCGGACGATCCGCCCGACCTTGCCGTGCTCGCGTCCAGCCGCCGCGAGCTCGTGAGCGACATCACCGGATCGGCAGCCGACCAGCGCGTTCCGACACCGTCGATCTATCCGAGGCTTGCGTATCGGGACGAGCTCGCGGCGCTCGAGTTCCTCGTGCGGGCCTTTGGACTCGTCGAGCGCCGCGAGGCCCGGATGGAGCACCCGGACGGCACGCTGGCATGGCTGGAGCTCGGCAACGGCGTGATCATGATCGGTCGATCAGGTCCCCAACGCCACGGCCTGACCAGCCCGGCCGATGCGGGCGCGACGACCACGATGATCAACGTCTACGTCGACGACGTCGACGCCCACCACCGCCGTGCGGTCGCCGAGGGCGCCACCATCCAGAGCGAGCCCGAGGACATGCTGTGGGGCGATCGCCGCTACGAGGCGCTCGACCTCGAAGGCCACCGATGGCACTTCGCGCAGCGACGACCTCGGGCGGGTGACGCGCCGCAGCACTGACCCGGGCATGGTCCCGGGGGCTAGTGGACGCGGGTGCCGCGGGGCGACCAGCCCGGCCTGCTCGGTCCTCGGCTTGCCGGCCTGGATCACGGCTCGTGGTAGGTCGCAGGCACGACGACGACCGGGCACGGCGCATACCGCGCGAGGTGGTCTGAGACAGAACCAAGAAGGAGACGACCGAATCCGCCGAGCCCACGCCTCCCCAACACCAGCAGGTCGGCGCCCTCGGCCATCTCGAGCAGTGCCGGCGCAGCCCGGCCCGCAAGCAGAGTCCGCTCCACCGCTACCGGGTCGGCACGAGCGACAGCCTCGTCAACCGTCGTCACCAGAAGGTCCCGAGCCGGCGTCTCGGCCCCGTCGAGGTCGTACGGGAACACGTTGGCGAGCGGACCGTAGGCCAGAGGCGCCTGCCACGCGTGAACGACGTCCACCACGGCGCTCCTCCGCTTGCCCTCGGCGAGCGCCCAGTCCAATGCCCGCACGGACGACTCGGAGCCGTCGATGCCGACGACCAGGCGCTCGCGGCCGGTCCGAGAGACAGGCGGGTCCGGGAGCCGGACGACCGCGATCGGGACATCGGCGTGATGCAGGCACTCGTGGCTGACCGACCCGAGAAGCAGGCCGCGGAACCCACCCAGGCCTCGCGCCCCGACCACGAGCAGATCGGCATCGTGCGAGCTCTCCAACAGGCCGTGTGCCGGTCTGTCGCAGACCGGCCGTCTCGTCACGCGTGCGGCCCCGGCGACGCCCAGAGCGCGATCGATCGTTGCCTCGAGGGCGGCATCGGCGTGCCGCTCGTCGTAATGGGGGTCGAAGCGCTGGCTTCCGTCCGCATGACGCTGGTTGAACAGATCCCAGACGAGGACGGCGACGAGCTCGGCGTCGCGCAGCTCGGCCTCGTGGGCGGCCCACCGCAGGGCGGTCGCCGCGTGTTCGGAACCGTCCACACCGACGACGATCCCGCCCGTCATGACATCGTCTCCTGGTCAGAGGACGCGCTCATGTTGCGATCGTTCTCGCGGGCGGCAGATCGCGCCAGGGGCGAAGGCCCCGTAGTGTCACACCGCGTGTCGCCGCTGGGAGCCATACGCTTTGCACAGTCGTCGGGCGAACGCGGCGATCACCCGGTGGAGGTCCTTGTCGGGAACGTCGTCGACCCGGGCGGGCAGATCCAGCTCGATGCGGGCCACGCCGGGTTCGGCCGGGAGGACCCGGGCGCCCTCGGCGGTCAACATGTCGATCGTGACCTCGTTGTCCCACTGGACGTAGCAGACGAACGTGCGGATGCCGATCCGGACCGCCCGCTCGCCGAGCGCGCGGGTCAACAGTGTGCCGATCCCGCGCCGCTGGTGGGCGTCCACCACGACGACGGCCACCTCGGCGACCGACGGGTCGGCGGGGTCGCGGACATACCGGCCGACCCCGACGCCGTTCGGCGGCGGCCGACCGGGCAGCCGCGCGACGCAGGCGAAGTGGTCGCGGTAGTCGATGTTGGTCAGGTACTCGAGCTCGCCCGGTGTCAGCTCGTCGTGCGTCCCGAAGAAGCGCGAGCGGCGGGACTCCGGCGTCAGTCTCGTGAACGCCGCCGCCAGCTCGAAGCGGTCGCCGTACCGCAGCGGGCGGATCTCGACCTCCTCGCCGTCGGCCAACAGATGCCGCTGGCGTCAGCGACTCGGCCAGCGGCGTAGGGCACGCCTCGCAGGCGCCCCGGCGCGGGCAGCCGGGACATGCGAGGGTGTCGACCTCGGCGCCCCGACCGCCGTCCTCCCAGCAGCGACCGCAGCGGCCGCAGACAGCCCGCCGGACGGGCGGGTGCCCGGCGGGCTGCAGCTCATCGGACCCGCAGGCTGGGCAGGTCCGGCCGTCACCCATACATCTCCTCGATGACGTACTCATAGGTCTTGGCCACCACCATCCGTCGCACCTTGAGCGTGGGCGTGAGCTCGCCCGAGGCGATGGTCAGGTCGCGGGGGAGGACCGCGAAGGTGCGGATCGACTCCGCCTTGGACACGGAGCGGTTGGCGGCGTCGACCGCCGCCTGGAGCTCGGCCCGCAGGTCGGCGTGGTCGAGGAGGTCGCGCTGCGACCATCCCGCTCAGCCCCTGGTCGGCCGCCCACGTGCTCAGCGCCTCCTCGTCGAGCGCCAGCATGGCGGCCACGAACGGCCGCTGGTCGCCGACGACGACGGCCTGGCTGATCAGCGGGTGGGCCCGGAGGCGATCTTCGAGCGGGGCCGGCGCGACGTTCTTGCCGGCCGCGGTCACGATCAGCTCCTTCTTGCGCCCGGTGATCCGCAGGTAGCCCTCGGTGTCGAGCTCGCCGATGTCGCCGGTGCGGAACCACCCGTCGGCGTCGAACGTCTCGGCCGTGGCCGCCTCGGCCTTCCAGTACCCCTCGAACACCTGCGGCCCCTTGGCCAGGATCTCACCGTCGTCCGCGATGCGGATCGTCGTCCCGGCGAGCGGGCGCCCGACCGTGCCCGGCTTCCAGGCCCCGGCGTGGTTGAGGGTCAGGGTCGGGCTGGTCTCGGTGAGGCCGTAGCCCTCGAAGACCCGCACGCCCGCACCGTTGAAGAAGTGGGTGAGCCGCACACCCAGCGGCCCGCCGCCGCTCATAGCGAAGCGCAGCCGCCCACCGAACACCTCCTGGATCTTGCGGTACACGAGCGGCCCGAACAGCGCGTGCTCGGCGGCGGTGACCGGCCGCGTCCGGCCCGCAGTCGCGTTCTCCGACCAGTGGATGGCGACCTCCTCGGCCTTGTGGAAGATCTTCCCGTGGCCCTCGGCGCGGGCCTTGTGCTCGGCCTTGTCGAACACCTTCTCGAACACCCGCGGCACCGAGATCACCAGGGTCGGGCGAACGAGCGAAAGCTCCTCGGGCATGTGCGCCATGTCGGTGGCGAAGGCCAGCCGGGCGCCCCACTCGATGCACACCAGCGCGATGATCTTGGCCAGCGTGTGCGCCAGGGGCAGGAACAGCAGGCTGGTCTCGTCGTCGGTGAGCATCGACCGCACGGCGTCGACGTTCTGGAGCACGTTGGTGTGCAGGTTCCGGTGGGTCTGCATGCAGCCCTTCGGCCGCCCCGTCGTGCCGGAGGTGTACACGATGGTCGCGATCTGATCGACCGAGACCGCCGCCAGGCATGCGTCCAGCGCGGCATCGTCGACCTCACCGCCCCGGGCCACCAGGTCGTCGAGGCCGCCCTCGTCGACGACGACCGCCTCGCGGCAGGCGGTGGTGTGCGGGTGGACCGCGTCGTACATCCCCCGCATCTCCGGCGTCTCGACGACGGCGATGACGGCGCCGCTGTCGCTGAGGATCCACTCGACCTGCTCGCTGGACGAGGTCTCGTAGATCGGCACGGTGACCGCGCCGACAGCCAGGATCGCGTAGTCGACCACCAGCCACTCCAGGCGGGTGTGCGACATGAGGGCGACCCGGTCGCCCGGACGCACGCCGCTGGCGATCAGGCCCTTGGCGAGCGCCCGGATGCGCTCGTAGAAGTCGCGGGCCGTGATGTCGACGAACTCGTCGCCGACCCGCGTCGCCGCGATCGGGCGGTCGGGGGAGGTGTCGGCCCACCGGATCACCGGTTCGAGTAGGTGGGCCGTGGAGGGGAGCGGGGCCAGGGTCCCTCCGACCGCGGTGCGGATGGTCTGGGGATCGTGGACGTCAGTCATGCGGAGCTCGTTCCTGGGGTGGTTCCTGTGCCCCTCCCGGCCGTGGCCGGGCGGAGCTTGGACGGCGACCCGGTCGTCGAGCGGGACGGGCTGGTGCGCCCTCGGCGCAGAGCCACGCCGACGCCGACGACCAGGCTCAGGGCTGCGCCCGCAGCGAGGGCGAGCGGCAGCCAGACCTTGGCGGCGAGCACCTGACGACGCATCGACCGGGCCTGGTCCGCGATGTCGGCGACCGATGCCGGCGTCTGCTTGTAGTCGAACTGGAACAGTTGCGTGGCCGGTGCGGCGGCAAGGCCGTCGAGAGCCGCGCTCGTCGTGGCGGCCGCGGGGACGTCCGGGTAGTGGCTCAGCACGCCTTGCAGCGTGGGCAGGCTGGTGAGCACGGGGCGGGCGCCCACGGTCTCGTTGCTGGCCACCTTGACCTCCGCCCCGGTGACCGGCTCGACCGCCGCGGTGCCGTCGAACGACAGGACGTAGTCGAGCGGGATGGGGTCGGCCGCGAACGCGCTCAGCGTGGCCGCGTCCTCGGGGGTGAGCACCGGCGTGAGCGCGGCGACGAGGGCGTCGACGTCGATGCCGGCCCGCATGAGCTGCGGCTTGAGCTGGTCGAGCGTCACGGTGTCGGGCAGCGTCACCACCTCGTTCAGCTGGGCGAGATAGGCCTCGCTCAGCGGTGCCTCATCGACGGAGGTCGTGAAGTTGGAGAGCTCCAGGCCTTCGACCTGCGACGTGGGGTTGGCCTTGTCGGGCCGCAGCTGGTAGGTGTCGTCGATCTCGTTCTTGTAGATCGTGTAGGTCTGGTCCCTGCTCGTGTCGAACGGCAGGTTCAGGCGGTAGGCGCCGGACCGGTCGACGGTGTTGGCGGGGTCGAAAGCGTAGGCGCGGTCGTCGCTGACGTTCTGGATGGTCGAGCGGTCCATCACATACTCGTTGGTCTGGGTCGTATCCACCAGGTCGCCGGCCTTCTGGTCGATGGTCTCCCGCACCAGCACGCGCGACGAGCCGCTCTCGTCGCCGATCGCCTCGATGTGGCGGTCGACGGTGAGCGGCACCACCGTGGGCTCGGCGAGCGGAGCCATCGAGAAATCGACGAACGCCCGGAAGCTGCCCGCGTAGCGGGGGCTGGCGTCCAGATCGGTCGGATACTTCACGAACGTGGGCACTCCGATGACCATCCATGCGAGCCCAGCGAGCGCGAAGCCTGCGGCAACGAGCAACGCCGTCCTCGGGTAGCGGTGGCCGGATCGAGGTAACCGAGATGTCGGTTCCATGGGCGCACCTCCTCACTCTCCGTGATACATCGAGCCGGTACGCCTGCGCCGCCTGCGTTCAGCAGGAGTTCACGGGACCTTGGACCCGACATGGCCGGTCGAGCACGACCCCCGGGCCCGCTACGGTCGGCGTCGTGCCCCGGACGTCCAAGCCCGCACTGGTCGTCGCGGTCACCGGGCCGACCGGCACCTTCGGCTTCGGCCTGGTCCCGCTGCTGGAGGCCGAGGCCCGGGTCGGCCGCGTCGTCGGCGTCGCCCGGCGGCCCTTCGACCCCGCCGAGCACGGGTGGACCAAGCTCGACTACCGCCAGGGCGACGTCCGGGACCAGGCGACCCTGGTGGCGGCGTTCCAGGGGGCGGACGTGGTCGTCCACCTCGCCTTTCTCGTCATGGGCACGGCCTCGTCGGCCACCACCCGCAGCATCAACGTCGACGGCACGTTGAACGCCCTACGCGCGGCGGGCGCCGCCGGCGCGCGGCGGTTCGTCTACGCCTCGTCCGTCGCCGCCTACGGCTTCCACCCCGACAACCCCCCTGTCATCACCGAGGAATGGCCGGTGCGCCCGGCCGACCACCTCTTCTATGCGCGCGAGAAGGCCGAGATCGAGCTGCTGCTCGCCGACGCGGCCGCCGACCACCCCGACCTCGCGGTCTACCTCCTCCGCCCGTCGATCGTGCTGGGACCCCACACCGTGGGGGCCAAGGACTTTGCTCCCCCTGCCCTCATGCCGCTCGCCCGTCGGCTCGGCGGCCTCGTGAGCCGGCTCGACCGGCTGCCGCTACGGCTGCCCGCGCCCGTGCCCGACCTGCCGGTGCAGTTCGTGCACGAAGACGACGTCGGTCGGGCCCTCCTGGCCTGCATCCTCGCCACCGGGCCACCCGGCGCGTACAACATCGCCGGCGACGGCGTCCTCACCGGCGCCGACATCGCCCGCGAGCTCGGCCTGGCCCCGATCGGGATCCCCGCCGGGCCGGTCAGAGCGGTGGCCGGGGCGATCGCCGCCGTCCCGTTCCTTCCCCAGGCCGCGGGCTGGGCGGAGGTGCTCCGCCACCCGGCTGTCATGGACACCGCCAGAGCCAAGCGTGACCTGCACTGGCGTCCCCGCTACACGGGGCTCGAGGCGCTGCGGGCCACGCTCGGGCGGGAGCCTGCCTGAGGCCGCTACCGGTCCATCCAACCGGCCATCTGGTCGCACCACCCGGCGACGTCCCCGTCGGCCGCATCGCTGCCACTCATCGCCCGTAGGCACGTGTCGCGCAGGGCCTCGCGGCTGGGCCACATGGCGCCCCCCATCATGGCGCCGCGACCGCCCATGTGGTCCGACATCCAGCCCGCCATGTCGTCACACCAGCCCGCCCCGGGACCAGGTCCCGGCGATGCCGTCTCGTCGTGACGCCATTGCTGACACGCCTGCCGGACGGCAGCGATCTGCGCCGACGTCGGCCCATGCGAGTCGTCGTCGCCGTCGCGGGCGACGGCGTAGGCGCCGAACCCGCCGGCGAGCACGACGACGGCGACGGCCAGCACCGCGGCCACGAACATCCATCGGCGCTCGCCCCGCCCTGACCGGGGCACTGCCTCGCCGGCCGGTGCGGACTCCATCTGCTCGGTCATCGCTCGGACACCTCGCTCCCGTTCACGTGCCTACGAGCGGATCGTCACCGCGGAGCGAGCCGGCTCGTAGGGCCGTTGGGCCCTTCATCACCCGGTCCAGGGCCTCACCGGCGAGCAGCTCGGCCCCGACCGATCCGCGAGTGCTCAGTGCGACCAGCAGCGGGCGGAGCGCCGCAAGGTAGGCCCGTCCACCCTCGGCGCCGTCCCACTCGTAGATGCCGAGGTAGCGATCGCCGTCGACCTCGTAGAGCCAGAGCTTGGTCCGGTATCCCTCGAGCCCGGAGAACAGCGGCACGGTCACGATGCACACCCGGCGGAACAGGCGGTGACGCCACGACCCGGGTCGCCCGAGCCACGGCAGGCGGAACCAGGCACCCAGGATCACCAGCTCACCCCGGTCGGCGCGGCCGGCCGGGATGCCCGCTGCCCGGCGCCCCGTCTGCCGGAAGACCGCGTAGCGGGAGCCGTCCGGTCCGAATGCGTGACGTCCGACCCGCGGCCCCGTCCAGGTCAACTCGTGACGCCACCAGCACCCGGGTGTCTTCCACGCCGAGCGCAAGGCGGTCTCGGCACACACGCCCCAGGACGACCGTTCCTCGACCGCTGTGCGTTGCCTCATGGCCCGAGTGGACCCACCGCGGCGACCTACCCACCAGAGCCGAACGACCCCGCCTCGCGCCGGAGGCGCCTGCGGGCCCGGCGCCTCACGCGCCTGCGTCGCGGACGATCCGGCGGCCGGACACGAGATCGACGGAGATCGACACGACCCGACGGTCGTAGCCGCTCGCCCACCGGGCGAGTGGGAGGCGCTCCAACCCCGCGAGCTCGGTGGGATCCTTCACCTCGCGGGCCATGCCCGTGACCACGACGCTCCAGCCCGACTCGGTCGCGGGATCGACCTCGTCGACCTCGAACGCCACCACCACGTTGTCGGTGGCGGCGTCGAGCTTGGTGCCGACGCCCGTTCGGAACAAGATCCGTCGACCGTCGAATCGGAAGTTCACGGGGAGCACCGTCGGGAGCGCGCCGCTGCTGATCGCGATCCGGCCGAGGACGGCGGTGGCGAGCAGCCGGAGGCTCTCGTCCCGGTCGAGCACCTCCAGACCGTTGCGGTCGAGATCCATCGTCAGAGGATGGGCGACGTCGCACGGCAGGCGACAGGGTCGAAGGTCCCGACTCGGCGGCGTGTCAGGTCCATCGGCCCTAGCGCGGCCGGGCTCGCCGGCGCTCCATGGAGCCATGACGGACACCATGTCGAACCACGCAGTGACCAGGATCGACCGGCTCCGCCTCCGGGTGCCCATCGTGATCGCACCCGAGGCCACTCTCGGCACGGCGGCCCGCGTCATGCGGATCAACGGCGTGTCCGCCCTCGTCGTGGGTCATGCCTCCGAGCCGGTCGCGCTCGTGACCGAGCGCGACCTGACTGCCGCGATGGCGGACGCCCGCCCGCTCGACGACCCGGTCGCCACGGTGGCCTCGGCGGCCCCACTCACGGTGTCCGCCGACGACATGGTCATCGACGCGGTGAACCTGATGCTCAGCGAGCACGTGCGCCATCTGATCGTGACTCGGGACCGCCGGCTGGTCGGCGTCGTCTCGATCCGCGACCTGCTCGCCGTGCTCGTGGCCCCCGACCCGCCGGCCTTCGTCTCCGTCCACGTCGGTCCGATCGTCCTCGATCCGTCGGAGATCTGGCTCGGGTGAGCGCCAGCGCCCGCCGGGGCGGCCCGTGGCGCCGGCGCGGCGTCACCGTCCTGCGCAGCGCGGAGGGCCCGGCACTGCGTTCGGACGGCCGCTGGACGGCCGAGGGCGCTCGGAGAACGATGGAGCTCCTCGACCGCCTGATCGCCCGCCGCCGGACGATCGGGACCGGGTCAGCGACTGCGACCCGGCCACCTCGAGACAGCGACGAGTAGTTGTGCCCGTGCTGCTGATCGACCGGCGGTCGCGACTCGGCTGGTGGCGGGCGATCGGGGCGATCGAGGTCGGTCTGGCGGCCGGCGCGGTCGTGCTCGACGTCGTCGTGCCGACGATCGCCATCCTCGGGCTGGCCGCCGCGTCGCTCGCACTGCGCAGGGAGCACCTCGTCACGCTCGGGCTGCGCCGCCTGGCGGCTACATCCCGACCCGCATCACCGACGTCGTCGGGCGCACGGGCGCCGGCCTCGCGGCCGCCGCCGTCGGTTCGTCCCTCCTGTTCGGCCTCGCCCACACCGAGCAGGGCGTCATCGGCGTGGCGGTGACCTTCCTCGACGGGTTGTTCTTCACCGCCGCGCGCCTGCGCTACCGATCGCTGTGGGCCACGATCCTCGCCCACGGCTTCAACAACACGATCGGCCTGGTGGCGTTGTTCCTCGTGGGGCCGGTCTACGGCTTCTGGTGACCTCAGGGCGGTGTGCTCTCCCACCCGCTCGCGGCCATCGCTTCGGGACCGGTGCGAATGGCGGGGCCCAGCCGGGTTCCGGCCTCACCCCGCAGGATCGCCGCGGCGTCGCCGAGGGCGCCGATGCCGGCCAGCCAGCCGCCGTGCTCGACGAACGAGCAGGCGGCGTCGCCCTTCGGGCCCATCGACCCGGCCTGGAGCCGCAACGAGCGCAGCTCGTCCACGGTCGTGCCCGCCAGCGGCTCGGCGTCGTCCGTGCCCCGGTCCGCGTAGACGCCGTCGGCGTCGGTGAGCAGCAGCAGGGCGTCCGCATCGAGCCCGGTGGCGAGCAGCGCTGCCGTCAGGTCCTTGTCGACCACCGCCTCGACCCCTTGCAGGTCCCCGGTCGCCGTCGGCGCCACCGGGATGCCCCCGCCACCCGCGCAGATCACGGTGATCCCGTGGTCGACGAGGATGCGTATGGTCGGCAGCTCGACGATCGCGGTGGGCCGCGGCGACGCCACGACCCGGCGCCAACCCCCGCGGTCGCAGCCGATCGTCCAGCGCCGCGAGCGGGCGAGGCGCTCCGCCTCGAGGCCGTCGTAGAGCGGGCCGACCGGCCTGGTCGGCCGGGCGAACGCCGGGTCGTCCGGGTCGACCACGACCTGGGTGAGCAGCGTCGCGAGCTTGTCCTTGGGGATGTGCCGCCCCAGCTCCTGTTCCAGCAGGTACCCCACCATCCCTTCGCTCTCGGCGTCGATGACGTCGAGCGGGTAGGACGGCACCTCGCGGAACGCAGCGTCCTGGAGGGCAAGCAGCCCAACCTGGGGCCCGGTGCCGTGGGTGACCACGACGTGGTGCTCGGCGGCGATCCCGGCCACGGCCCGGGCCGCGAACTCCACATTGGCCCGCTGGGCTTCGACGGTGAGGCGTTGACCCCGGCGGAGCAGGGCATTGGCCCCGAGTGCGACGACGACCAGCATCACGAGACCTCCGCCACCACGTCCGCGCCGGCCAGCCCTCGTTCCGGGCGTCCGCGAGACCTCGTCGCGGCCTTGGACAGGGCGTCCGCCGCGAGCACCGCCGGCACGGCGAGGAGTGCGACCGCGAACCCGACCGGCGTCGGCGGCGCCTGGCCGAGCAGGTGGGCGATCGGCGGGAAGTAGAGGAAGCCGGCCAGCATCGCCAGCTCGGCGGCGACCGCCCCGAGCAGCAACGCGTTCCGCCGCCGCAGCCGCCACGGCGGCAGCACGCTGCTCCGGCAGGCGAAGGCGTTCGCCACCTGGCCGAGCACGACCGCGGTGAACGCCGCGCCCGACGCCGCCAGCAGGGTCGCCCCGGCGGGGAAGCTGTCGCCCGGCCGCCAGCCGGCGGCGACGAGCACCGCGACGAACGCGGCCATCTCCACGACCGCCTCGACCGGGCCGAGCACGCCGAAGGCGCGGCGGAACAGGCGCCGATCGAGCAGGTGGCGGCGGATCGGCGGCCGGTCGAGCGGTGCCCGCCGCCGGCGGCTCGGCGCCGAGGGCGAGCGCCGGGAGGATGTCGGTGCCGATGTCGAGGCGCGAGGATCTGCAGCACGCCGAGGGCCAGCGGGAACCGCCCGCCCGACAGCGCCCACACCACGAACGGGCGTCAGCTCGGCGACGTTGTCGGTGAGGTGGTAGGTGAGGAACCGCCGGATGTTGGCGAAGGTCGAGCGGCCCTGCTCGACCGCGGCCACGATCGTGGCGAAGTCGTCGTCGAGCAGCACGAGGTCGGCGGCCTCCCGGGCGACGTCGGTGCCCGACCGCCCCATCGCGACGCCGATGTCCGCCTCGCGCAGCGCGGGCGCGTCGTTGACGCCGTCGCCGGTCATCGCGACGACGTGGCCGCGCCCGCGAGGGCGCGGGCGATGCGCAGCTTGTCCTCGGGCGAGACCCGGGCGACGACGACGCCGTCGCGGTCGAGCAGCGCGCCGAGCACGGCCTCGTCGGCGGGGAGGTCGCGCCCGACGACGACCAGCTCGTCGCCACCGGCATCGAGGAGCCCGACCTCGCGCGGCGATCGCCCGGGCGGTCGCGGGGTGGTCGCCGGTGACCATGGCGACCCGGATGCCCGCTCGCCGGCAGGCGGCGATCGCCGCCGCCGCGCCCTGGCGCGGCGGGTCCTCGCAGGGCGACGAGCCCGAGCAGCGTCGAGGTCCCGCTCGGCGGCGTCGGCCGACGGTCGGGACCGGCGCGCCGGCGAGATCCCGGGCCGCGACCGCGAGCACCCGCAGGCCCCGGCGAGGCCAGGACCTGGAGCGCCTCGACCGCGCCCTCGGCGGCACCGAGCACCGCGGGAAGCATCGCGTCCGGCGCGCCCTTCACGACGACGCGGTCGCCGACGACCACCGACATGCGCCGCCGCCGCGGGTCGAACGGGAAGCGGCGCCGCCTCGGCGTCCGTCGGTCGTCGTCGGCCGATGCCGACCCGGCGGGCGAGGACGTCGAGCGCGGCCTCCATCGGGTCGCCCTGCGCGACCCAGCGGCCCTCGTCCTCGACCGCACGACCCGATCGAGCACCACCGGGCCGCCGCCGCCGAGGTCCGCGAGGGCGCCGGAGACCTCCGGCGGCTCGCAGCGGACGTCGGCCGCCGGCTCGTAGCCGGCGCCGTCGATCACGGCGCGGCCGGCGGGCATCCAGACCTCGACCACCGTCATCTCGTTGCGGGTCAGCGTGCCGGTCTTGTCCGTGCAGATGAACGTCGTCGACCCGAGCGTCTCGACCGCCTCGAGGTGGCGGACGAGCGCGTGCCGGCGCGGCCATGCGCTGGGCGCCGATCGCCAGCGACAGCGTGACCGTCGGCAGCAGGCCCTCGGGCACGAGGGCCACGGTGACGCCGATCGCGAACAGGAACCCGTCGGACGGCGGGCATGCCGACCAGGACCGCCAGCGACGAAGAACCCGACGCCCGACCGACGGCGACCGCGGCGATGATCCGCGACGACCCGGTCGAGCTCCCGGCGCAGCGGGCTCGGCGGGCGGCGCTGGGCGTGGGTCAGCGGCGCGATGCCGGCCAGCCGGGTGCCGCGTGCCCGGTGGCGACGACGGTCGCGTCCGCCTCGCCCTCGACGACGAAGCTGCCCGCCGAAGCGGCGTCGCCGACGTCGGGGTGGGCGGGCACGCTCTCGCCGGTCAGCGTCGACGTGTCGAGCGCCAGAGCGCGTGCACGGTGTCGAGCCGCAGGTCGGCCGAGACCCGGTCGCCCTCGCGCGAGCACGACGACGTCGCCGACGACCAGGTCGTCGGCCGGATCTCGGCACGGGCACCCCGTCGCGGACGACCGTCGCGCGGCGGGGCAGCAGGTCGCGCAGCCGCTCGGCGGCGTGCTCGGCCCGCTGCTCCTGCACGAACGCGAACACGCCGTTGAGCACGACGACGACGAAGATCGCCACGCCGAGCTGCGGCAGCCCGGCGACGAACGCGAGGCCACCGGCGACCCAGAACAGCAGGGCGAAGAAGTGGACCATCTCGGCGGCCAGCCGACGCCACGCCGGCGCCCGACCGGGCGCCGGCAGCCGGTTCGGGCCGTCGCGGGCCAGCCGGGCGGCCGCCTCGCCCGACGTCAGGCCGCGTCCCGCCGGGGCATGAGATCCGGACCTCGCGAGCGCGACCGTGGCCACGAACCCAGTCGACCGGGCACCGGCGACCCAGACCAGGGTCCTTCGACCCGAAAGCCGAGTTCGCAGGCGGGCCCGAGTGGCCGCGGGACGGCCGAAGGTCCCGGGAGCGAGCGACGCGCGGCCCTTTCCGCCCGCGGGCGCCGCGCCGATCGTGAGGGCATGACACAGATCGTCGTCGGCGTCGACGGATCGCCGAACTCCGCAGCCGCGCTCCGCTGGGCCCATGCCGAGGCCCGCCGGCGGGGCGACCACCTCGTCGCCCTGTTCGCCTGGGGCTTCGTCCAGCCCGGTCACGCTGGCGACGACCACACCTTCGACCCCACCTACGACGCCCGCGGCGCCGCCACCGTGCTCGCCGCCGCCGTCGAGGACGCGCTGGGGCCCGAAGCCGCGGGCACAGTCGAACGTCGCGTCCGTCACGAGGTCGCCTCTCGGGCGCTGCTGGACGCCGCCGTCGATGCCGAGCTGCTCGTCGTGGGCGCCCGTGGCGCCGGTGGGCTCAACGTCCTCCTCCTCGGATCGGTGAGCCTGCAGCTCCTGCACCGGACCAGCGGTCCGCTGGCGATCATCCACTCGGCCGCCCGGGCCGACGGACCCGAGGACCTCACTGCTCGCCGCCGGATCGTGGTCGGCGTCGACGAGTCCGCCAGCGCCCGGCGCGCCCTGCACTGGGCGGCCGACGAGGCCCGGCTCCGCGGCGTCCCACTCGACGTCGTGCGCGCCTGGCAGGTCCTCTACCCCGTGGCGGCGCCCGTCGCGGGCTATCCCGTCGAGGTCGACGCCATGGAGGCCACCGCCCGCGCGGACCTCGACCGAGCCTTGGCCGCCCTCGGCGCGGACGGCCTGCCCGAGCCTGCCACCGGCCGTCTCGTCCAAGGGTCGGCTGGCCCCGCCATCCTCGACGCCGCCCACGGTGCGGACCTGATCGTCCTCGGCACCCGCGGCCACGGTGCCGTGACGGGTGCCCTGCTCGGCTCGGTGACCCACCACGTGGCGCGCCATGCCCCGGGGCCGGTGGTGGTCGTTCCGTGACCGCGGCCGGCGACGACGGCGTGCTCCGCATCGTGCTGACCGGCGGCCCCGGCGGCGGCAAGACCACGGCCGCGGACCTGTTCCGGCGCGAGATCGGCGAGCGGGTGATCGTCGTGCCGGAGTCGGCCACGATCCTCTTCGCCGGCGGGTTCCCCCGGGTCAGCGCCCCGTCGGCCGGCGTCGCCACGCAGCGGGCGATCTACGCCGTGCAACGCAACCTCGAAGACGTGCAGGCGGCGCGCTACCCCGACCGGGTCCAGCTGTGCGACCGGGGCACGATCGACGGCGCCGCCTACTGGCCGACCGGCCCGGAAGACTTCTTCGCCGCCATGGGCACCACCCACGCGGCGGAGCTGGGCCGGTACGACGCAGTGATCTTCCTGGAGACCGCGGCCCTCGGCGACGTCGAGGTCGAGGGCGGCAACCGCTACCGCACCGAGTCCAACGCCGAGGCCATCGAGCTCGACCGCCGGCTGCGGGCGCTGTGGGCGCCCCATCCGAGCTTCTACCTCGTGCGACACGAGCGGTCGTTCCTCCGCAAGATCACCACGGGCCTCGCCATCCTCGCCACGGTGGCCCGCGCCGACCTGCCGGCCGGCCTGGCATGACGGTGGCCGACCCCCGCACGGTCGCCGGACGCCCCGAGGTGCCGGTGCTGACGTTCCTGGGCGCGGCGGGCACGGTCACCGGGAGCCGGTTCCTCGTCGACACGCCCGACGCCCGGGTGCTGGTCGACGCGGGCCTGTTCCAGGGGCTCAAGGAACTGCGCCGCCGCAACTGGGAGCGGTGCCCGGCCGCGCCGTCGAGCATCGACGCGGCGGTCGTGACCCACGCGCACGTCGATCACGTCGGCTACCTGCCGGTGCTGGTCCGCGACGGCTTCCGGGGGTCGGTGCACGCCACGGCGGGGACCGTGGCGCTGGCGGGGATCGTGCTGCCCGACGCCGGCCACCTCCAGGAAGAAGAGGCCGCGTACGCCAACCGCAAGGGCTTCTCCAAGCACCACCCGGCGCTGCCGCTGTACACGGAGGACGACGCGCGCTGGTCGCTGCGCCAGTTCGCGGCGCACCCCTACGACGAGGAGACCGAGATCGCCGAGGGAGTCCACCTCACGCTCCGGCCGGCGGGCCACATCCTGGGCTCGGCCACCGCGACCCTGCGCCTCGCCGGCCCGCCGGAACGGCACATCGTGTTCAGCGGCGACCTCGGCCGCCCCCACCACCCGATCCTGTGCCCGCCGGCCCCCGTCGGTCGACGCGGACGTCGTCGTGGTCGAGTCGACCTACGGCGACCGCCGCCACGACGACGCCACGGGGAGCGAACGCCTCGCCGACGTCATCTGCCGCACCGCCCGGCGCGGCGGCACGGTCCTGATCCCCGCGTTCGCCGTCGATCGCACGGAGGTGGTCCTGTACCACCTGCAGAGGCTGCTGGAGGAGGGCCGGATCCCGGAGCTGCCGGTGTACGTCGACTCGCCGATGGCCCTGGCCGCGCTGCGCGTCTACCGCGACGCCATCGCGCGCGGGCGATCGGGAGATCCGGCCCGGGCTCGGCCGGGTCGGCGACCCGTTCGGCGCCGGCCACGTCGTCGAGGTCCACGACGTGCAGGCGTCCAAGGCGCTCGCCGAGCGGCCGGTGCCCGCCATCATCATCTCGGCCTCGGGCATGGCGAGCGGGGGCCGGGTCGTCCACCATCTCGCCCGGCTCGTCCGCGACAGCCGCAACGCCGTGGTGCTCGTCGGCTTCCAGGCTCCGGGCACCCGCGGCCGGGCGCTCGCGGACGGCGTCGCGCCAGCTCAAGATGCTCGGCAGCTACGTGCCCGTCCGGGCCGAGATCGTCGACGTCGACGCCTACTCCGTCCATGCCGACCAGCAGGAGCTGCTCGGTTGGCTGCACACGGCCGCGACACCGCCGGACATGGTCTACGTCGTGCACGGCGAACCGGGCGCGTCCGCCAACCTGCGCGACCGGATCGCCAAGCGGGACGGCTGGTGGGCCGTCGTGCCCCGGCACGGCGAACGGGTCAGGCTCGACTGAGCACGGCCGCGCGACGGGATCCACCGCGTTGTGCTACCAACAGGTCCGGCGGGCCAGCGCCGGTGAAAGGTGCCCGAGATGTGTGAGGACCACGGTCATGCGCACGTCCCTGCCGTGGACGTCCGGCCGGCCGAGCTGGGCTGGTCGGGCGAGGTGGTGCCGCTCGACCCCGTCGACTCGGTCTCCCTGCTCACCGTGTGCGACAACACCGTCGACATGCTCCTGCTCGACGAGGGGCCGGCCCGCCGGCTGGGCCTCGGCCGGGTCCTCGGCGAGGACGGCGTCCCCACGCTCGCCGCGCCGATGCTGCGTGACGGCAAGGCCATCGACGCACCGCTGGCCGAACACGGCTTCTCGGTGCTGGTCGAGGTCCGCAAGGCGGGCTCCGTGCACCGCCTGCTCTTCGACACCGGCCTGACGCCGCACGGCTGCGTCGAGAACCTGCGACGGCTCGGACGGGATCCCGGCGACATCGAGGCCATCGTGTGCAGCCACGGGCACTTCGACCACACCACCGGGCTGTCGGGTCTCGTCGACAGGCTGGGGCGCACCAACCTGCCGGTCGTCATCCATCCCGAGTTCTGGACGCAGCGCCGCATCGCCATCCCCGGCGGCGAGCCGTTCGCGCTGCCGACCACCAGCCGCCAGGCGCTCGAAGGTGCAGGGTTCGCCATCGTCGAGAACCGCCAACCGTCGTTCCTGTTCGACGGGTCGATCCTCGTCACCGGGGAGGTGGACCGCACCACGCCGCTTCGAGCGGGGGTTCCTCATCCACGAGGCCCTGCGGGACGGGGCCTGGGTGCCGGACCCTCTGATCCTCGACGACCAGGCGCTGGTCGTCCACGTCGCCGGCAAGGGGCTCGTCGTGGTCACCGGTTGCGGCCACGCGGGCATCGTCAACATCTGCCGCTACGCGACCCGCCTCACCGGCGTCGACACGCTCCATGCCGTGATCGGCGGCTTCCACCTCAGCGGCCCGCTGTTCGAGCCGGTCATCGGCGACACCGTCGAGGCCCTGGCGGCCCTCGACCCCGACGTGCTGGTGCCGGCCCACTGCACCGGGTGGAAGGCCACCCACACGCTCGCGCGCGGCTCCCCGACGCCTTCATCCAGAACAGCGTCGGCACCACCTTCGCCCTGTCGGCCGAGCCGGCCGCCTGAGGGCGGGGCCCGACCCCTGCGTGTGACCGGCGGGTCGGATTCCAGGACCATCGGCTCTGGGACGGCGGGCGGCGGCGAGTCACGATCCGGCCGATGACCCCGAGAGACGAACCCCGAACGGCGACCCCGTCGGGGTCGTCGAGCGCCGTGAGGTACGGATCGGTCCTGGTGCCGCTCGACGGCTCGGACCTGGCCGGAGCGTGCGCTCGTCCCGGGGCGTGCCCTGGCGGAGCGCTTCGGCGCCGAGTTGCACGTCGTGGCGGCCGCGGTCCGCCGGGACGAGCGGTGGTGGCTCTCGAGCTACTTCGACAGCCTGCGCCAGCGGGGCGTGACGGCGACCGAGCACGTCTCGGACGACCCGCACTCCCCGGCCGGCATCGTCACCGCGGCTCGCACCATCGATCCGTGCCTGGTGTGCATGGCGACCCACGGCCGGGCGCGCAGCGCCGCGGTAGCGGGCTCGACGTTCACGGCGGTGGCGGCCCGGCTCGGGGCCCCGCTCGTGGCCGTCGGCCCCGTGGCCGGATGGGCCGAGTCGGACGGTGCGGTGCCGGACCGTGTCGTCGTCTGCCTGGACGGCGAGGCCCACGCCGAGCGGTCGTTGCCGATCGCCGCCGGCTGGGCCCGGCGCCTCGGCCTCCCCCTGTCGCTCGTGACCGCGGCCGACCCCCTCCTGCCGCTCAGCCGGCACGGCGGGGAGCGCGCCGAGACCCGCCACTTCCACGCGACGGCGATCCCCGCGCCTACCTCGAGGCCCTGGCCGCCGACGCGGTCTTCACCGGCCTGGCGGTGGACACCGAGGTGCTCTGGGGCGCTGCCAGCCCGCACGTCACCATCGGCGGACACCTCGACCGGCACCCGGGCGCCCTGGCCGTGGCCACGACCCACGCCCGGACCGGCCTGACGCGGGTGGCGCTCGGGAGCTCGATGTCGCACATCGTGCACCGCAGCCCGGTCCCGGTCCTGGTCGTGCCGCCCCTCGCCCAGGACCGGATGAAGGCACGGACATCGTGAGGCCCGGCCCACCGGCCGAGGCGCTTCGCTACGGGTGAGGGACGCCGCACGGGCGAACGCGGAACCGCAGCTCGCACCCTGCCGGACCGGCCCGGCGGGCCCCGACGACCAGCGACTCGAGCCGGATGGTCCACGTGCGGTGCGCCCGGCCGGCCAACAACGCCACGGCCTGGCCGAGCGAGCGGGGCGTGAGCCCCCGGTCGAGGAGCGTCACGTGTGGGCTCCAGACGCTCGCCCGGGTGCTGCCCGCCACGCGGGCACCGGCGCCGCACAGCGCCGCCTCGACCGCGGGTGGAGCTCGTCCAGCGACCTGTCTCGCACGACCATCACGTGGAGCGAAAGGTCGTTGTCGTTGTCGCCGGCGAACACGCCGTAGCCGTGCGCCCGCACGACGAGCGGTTCCACGCGGGCAAGCACGGGCGCCACCGCCGCCACCGCAGCCGCCGGGCCGAGCGCGGTGTACGACGAAAGGGTGATGTGGGGCCGGCGGGGGGCCGCGTCGGGGACGAGCGCCAGCGCGGCGGCGAGCTCGGCCGACAGCCGGGCGACGACGGCCGCATGGTCGGCGTCGAGCGGAGCGATGACGTGGTCCACACCGCCGCCCCGGCGGTCAGCTTCCCGCCCGCAGCGGGACGACGAGGACCGGCACCTCACAGCCGTGGACCACTCGGGCGGCCTCGCGACCGAGCACGGCGCGCAGCGGGCGGACGCGGCCGTGGGACCCCATGACCAGCAGCGCGGTGGTGCGATCGACCAAACGGGCGAGCCCGTCGCGCACGCTGATCGGGTCATGGACGACCCGGGTGTCGGCCGAGTCCGACACGCCGGCGACCTGAACGAGCCGGGCCAGGACAGCCTCGGGGTCCTCCGCGGCCCGGGAGCGTGCGTGCGGTCGTCTTGGCCGGTACGGCGGCGGTGCCGGCTCGGCCACGATGGCGACGACCAGCGGCCGGCCGAGGCGGCCGGCCCAGGCCGCCGCGACCTCGACCATGCGGAGGTCGTCGTCTCCGGCGCCCTCGACCGCGGTGACGACCGGCGCGTCGTCGGCGCAGGGCGGGCGCGCTTCGGGACCGACCAGCATGACCGGATCGGTCGCCCGGTCGATCACCGAGCCCGCCACCGAACCGAGGATCGCGGCGCTGCGGTCGCGGCCGTGCGTCGCCATGCAGACGACCCCCGGTCGGTCCGCCCCGACCGCCGCGGCGAGGGCCGCACCGGGATCGTCGCTCGCGGCGACCTCCCAGGTGGGGGCGGCGCAGCGCCGAGCCAGGTCGCCGA
Source organism: uncultured Acidimicrobiales bacterium (assembly GCA_963739835.1). Taxonomy (GTDB): domain Bacteria; phylum Actinomycetota; class Acidimicrobiia; order Acidimicrobiales; family VFJN01; genus ZC4RG19. The sequence goes on along the minus strand of CAVUBW010000016.1, from coordinate 108,326 downwards.
GAGCATGGATCGCATCCGGCGCACCGGCCGGGTGGGCAACGACCCGCAGGAGGTGGATCGGCACGCCGGTCTCGTCCGCCAACCACGCCGCCACCGGCAGGGCGCGCTCCGCCACGGGCGACCCGTCCACCGGCACGACGATGCGGGTGAGGGCCGGGATCGTCGGGCCGCAGACGGGTGACGCCACTGACCCGGCCTGCTCGGGGGCGATCATCATGCCCGCATCATCGGGCCCTCGGTCGCTCGCGCCGTAGGGCCGAAGGTCCCTTCGTCGCCGCGCGCGGGGTGCGGCATCGCTCAGCGTGACGATCGTTGTGACGCTCCGACGCCGCCGGCGAGCCCTTCGCCTCTACGCCTCGGCGGACCGCAGGAGTCCACTGAAGGCCACCGGGGCGGGAGTATCCGCCCCGCGAGAGGAGGCAGTCATGGCATTGATGCACCGGGAGCGCCCCGAGCGCCCGGACTGGTTCCGCTTCGAGATGCCGGAGATGTTCCGCCGGATGCTCGACCTCGACACCGAGCCCGGTTGGCTCCGGGTCGAGGAGTTCGTGGACGACGGCACGCTGGTCCTGAAGGCGGAGCTGCCAGGGCTCGACCCCGACAAGGACGTCGAGCTGTCGATCGCGGACGGTGTGCTCCACATCCGCGCCGAGCGGACGGAGAAGACGGAGAAGAAGGTCGAAGGGACCTACCGGTCGGAGTTCCGGTATGGCTCCTTCGTCCGCAGCGTGGCCCTGCCGGACGGCGTCGATGTGGACGCCATCACGGCCACCTACAACGACGGGATCCTCGAGGTCCGGACCCCCCTGCCGGTCCCCGCGGAGAAGCCGCCCGTCACCAAGGTGCCCGTCACCCGCACGTGACGGCCCGCCCATCCGGCGTTCTGTCCCTGGAGGTGGCCGCCATGGCGACCGCCTCCGGGGACAAGAGACATGGCGCCGCGGTCGGTCAGGCCGCCGCCACGTAGGCGACGAAGCCGTCGACCGTGGCGAGGCGCGGGTAGTCGCGTTCGGGGACGTCGATGCCGGTCGCCTCGTGCAGCGCGGTGACGAGGTTGACGAAGTCCATCGAGTCGAGTTCGGCGGCCTCCTGGAGCGCCGCCTCCGGGTCGATCTGGTCGAGGTCGACCTCCGGTGCGATGCGACCGAGCAAGTTGGCGAGCAGGGCGCGGGCGTCAGCGGGTGTCAGGACGAAGCCGGCGCACGGCTCCTCGATCGCGTGCCGCACGACCGGGTCGGCTCGCGTAGCTCGCGCAGTGCGTCGCCGTGGCGTCCCATGCGTCCTCCCGACGTCGTGACCACGTCCCCAGTGTGGGGCGCCGTGACCCCGGGTCGTCAGGGCCGAACGGCCCTACCTGAGGTGCCCCAGCTGTCGGACGATTAGAGCATGAGAGAGCCCGTCGACCGGATCCACCAATGCCCCCGCTGCGAGCTCCGCTTCGCGTTCCACACCGAGGTGGAGGACCACCTGCGCGTCGACCACCCGGCGCCCGTCGACGAGGAGCAGGCCGATCCTGCCCCATCAGCCGACGGCCCCGGCACGGGCCTCACCGTGCGCCTGGCTCCGCTCGAGCCCGGGTCGCTGGGCCCGGTCGCCCGCGTGGCTGCATGGGTCAGCGGCCGGGTGACGCACGGCGACGCGCCCGGCGTGGTCACGACCCTGGCCCGCCACCGGCGGCTGTTCCGCCGGTGGTTGCCGCTCGCCACCGGGCTGCTCCGCGGCGACCTGGCCGCCCCGGACCGCGAGCTGATCGTCCTGCGCACGGCGTGGCGCTGCGACGCCTGGTACGAGTGGTGCCAGCACGTCGCCCTCGCCAAGCGGGCGGGGCTCCGTCCGGCCGACATCGCCCAGGTGCCCGCCGGCCCGGCCGACCCCGGCTGGACGCCCCGCCAACGGCTGCTGCTGGCCGCGACGGACGAGCTGCACGACCGGCGGGTCGTGAGCGACGGTACCTGGGACACCCTCGCCCGCGAGCTCACGGAGCACCAGCTCATCGAGCTGTGCTTCCTGGTGGGGCACTACGAGATGGTGGCCATGGCCCTCAACACGCTGGGCGTCGAACCCGAACCGACGACGACGGCGCGGCTCACAGGCGGCGCCGCCACGGCGGCCGAGGACCTGCGCACCCGCCTCCGGGCCGGCCGTTCGCCCGACGTCGTCACCCCGGACTGACGGGTCCCGCCGGGACCGCCCGCCGAGGGTGACGGCGGCCCGCTCCCCCAGGCCGACCGTCACCCCGACTCGAGCACCGTCACGGGACGAGCAGGGCCGCCCCGGCCACCGGGCCCGAGCCGGCCGAGACGAGCAGCACCGTCGCACCCTCGTGCCGCCGCTCGTCGACCACCGGGCGCAGTGCGACGCCGAGGGCGGCCGTGTGGGCACCCTGGTCACGGGGCCGCGCCAGCTGGTCCGGCGCCAGGCCCAGGCCCGCGGCCAGCGCGTCGAGGAAGGTCGACACCAGCGGGTTGGCCACGACGATGTCGAGGTCGGCGGGTGCCATCCCGTGGTCGGCGAGCAGCTTCGCGGCCACGTCGGCCGCCCACTCGCCGGCCGTGGTCGCGAACTCGGGCGTCTCCTCGATCACCAGCCTGTTGCGCCCGCGAGCGAACGCCACCGTGGCGCGCAGGCCGCCGTCGCCGTCGCCGGCCCCGGGGTGGGTGGCGAACCGGAAGCCGAGGATCCCGCCGGGCCCGGGGTGCCAGCTGCACGTGATGGCGGCCCCGACGGGTGCGAACGGGAAGTGGGGCGCCATCCCGTGGCCGGGGTCGGCGTCGCTGGCGACGACGAGCGCGTGGCGGATCGTGCCGGCTCGCAGGAACCCGTCGGCCACCTGGAGGCCGGTGAGCATGCCGCACGACCCGTTGGCGACGTCGAGCGAGAACGTGCCGTGGGCCCCCGCGACCGGGTCCCCGGGGTTGGCCCCGATGTCCTCCTGGATCAGCGCCGCCAGGGCGGGCTCGCCCATGATCCGGTCGTGGTACAGCCCGGCATTGAGTATCAGGTCAACGTCGTCCGGCGCCCGGCCGGCCGCCGCGCAGGGCGCGGGCCGCGGCGGTGTCGGCCAGCTTGCGGGCGCTCGGCTGGGGCCACCGCCTGGCGGTGGCCACCCCGACGGCATCAATCGTGGTCGCCATGGCAGGCCACCAACCCTTCGTCGACGGTGAACAGGACGATGCCGATCTCGAGCCCGGACGCCAGGGCGACGAGCGCCACCCGGTCGCCGGCGTGCATCCGGCCGGCGTCGAGCTCCTCGACCAGCGCCACGACATGGGTGGTCGAGGCGGTGTTGCCGTAGCGGTCGACCGTGACCACCGCGGGGTTGCGGGGCGCACCACCGAGCGCCGCGGTCATCTCGCGCATTCCCGTGCGGATCGCCCGGGCGGAGGTCTGGTGCGGGATCACGTGGTCGACGTCCTCGATGCTCAGCCCGGCGGCGTCGAGGGCCTCGTGCAGGAGCAGCGGGGTGTCGGCGATGGCGACCCGATGGATGGCGCGGGCCTTGGTGAACATCCGCGCCCCCGGCTGATGGCGGGCCGGCCAGGCGAGGCAGAGCCGGCTGTGGTCGGCGACGGTGGTGAACCCGGCCAGCCCGATCCCGGGCTCGCCCCGCTCGGCCCGCTCGACGAGGATGGCGGCCCCGGCGTCGCCGAGCGTCAGCGACGCCAGCTCCCGGCTGGCGATCGTGCGCACGTGCCGGGCGGCGTTGATGCCGAGCTGCGAGATGTACTCGCCGCTGACGACGAGTGCCCGCCGGATGGCGCCCCGCCGCACCCAGTTGTTGGCGACGAGCACGCCGGTCAGCGTGCCGGCGCACGCGTTGGACAGGTCGAACGCCGTGGCGTCGGTGGCGCCGATCGCGGCGGCGACCGCCTGGCTGGCCGGCGGCTCGAGCTGCTGGACGAGCCCGCCGCGGTACTTGGTGATGCTGCAGGAGACGACCAGGTCGATCTCGTCGCCCCGCCTCCCCGCCCGATCGAGACAGTCACGCGCCGCGGCCACGGCCAGGCTGAGCGAGTCCTCGTCACCGACCGACACGCGGCGCTCGTGGATGCCGGTCAACCGTTCGAGGTCGACGTGGGTGTGGTGGCGCGTCGATGCCATCACCTCGTCCGTCGTGAGGTGGGTCGGTGGTAGCCGGCGACCGACGGCGGCGATGCGCGCGACGTAGGGCGCCTCCTCGCCGTCGGGTGAGCTCTCTGTCAGCATCCATCCCTGCGAGGTCATGGCTTCACTCTCTGCGCCGCGGCCGGGGAGCGGGTAGGGCCGGACGTCACATCCCTGTTCAGGGCTCGCAGCCTGCCGCGCGCGGACCCCGCCGCAACATCAGCCAGTCCCACGCGGCGTCCGTGAACCGGTGCAGCGTCTCGCGGACGTCGGCATTCACGTCGACCCGCACGACGATGCGGTCCATCACCGACGCCAGCGGCGCATCGCTGCGGCCGGTGCGGACGGCGTCTGGTCGTGCGGCCGGGTCACCGCTACGAGCCGACGGCAGGCGTCACCGGCTCGCGATGGCCGAACAGGACCTGGCCCGTGACAGGACGGATGAGCCGGGCCAGGTCGGCGGTGAAGTCCATGACCAGGTCGTCTATCGTCACCATCCCGACCAGGCGGTCGTCGGCCACGAGCGGCAGCCGGCGGATGGGATGCGACTCGAACACGTCGAGCGCCTCCCGCAGGTCGGCATCGGGTGCCATCGTGATCAGATCCGTCGACATGACGGCGTCGACGCGGGCGTCGGGGCTCAGCCGGCGGGCCATCGCCCGCACGACCAGATCCCGATCGGTCACGATGCCGACGGGACGTCCGTCCCGCTCGCACACGACCAGCGCACCGACGACCAGGCGGTCCATGGCTTCGGCCGCCTCGGTGATGGTGTGCTCCGGACCGATGGTCGCCGGCTGCTTGCGCGCTGCTTCTATGGCGTGCATGCCGCACCTCCTCCTTGCGTTGGGGAACTCGCCAGGCGCGTGGCCTGGTGATCGGACGCCAGTCGCTCCACCGTCGAGACCTCCAGTTGGGGACCGCCCCGGGGCTCGACGCACACTGGCACGCCCGGGTGGAGGCCGGCGTGCGCCGCGACGAGCCTGCGCCACTGCCCGTCGTCGGGCGCGTTCGCGACCACGACGGCGTCCGCCGCCGCGGCGAGGGGACACGGACGCCCGTCCAGCACCGGGCAGCGCGGGCGAAGGCCGCGGCGGGCCCGAGCACGTGATCACCTGCAGCCCCGCGGCCACGGCGTCCAGGCCGGCGTGCCACCGCCCACCCGGCGTCTCCACGAGCAGGCGCGGCCGGCCGCGCTGGCCCGGCCCGGACGGCCACACCGGGGTACGGCCGGCTGTGCCGACGATGAGGCGGAGCGACGTCCAGTCCTCGGAGGGGAGCGTCGCGTAGCCCCGGGAGCGCAGCAGCGCCAGCATCCGCCCGTTGGTGGCCAGCACGTCCGCCTCGATGTCCGGCACGCCTCTAGCGGCCGCCGCCTCGATCAAGGCGTCCAGCAGGTAGGGCCCGAGCCAGCCGCGCGAGCCGGCGGCCACCACTATCCCCAACTCGCCGTCGCCGTCGGGCAGGAGCTCGTAGTTCGCCTCGCCGACGAGGTTCCCTTCGGCGTCGACCGCGACGACCCCGAACCCGCCCCGCTCGACCACGCCGGCCATGCGATCGAAGAACGATCGCGGGGGCTGGAACGAGGAGAAGAAGCGCCGGTAGCGGTCGTCGTCCGACAAGGTCCCGTAGAGGCGGGCGAGCCCGTCCACGTCGCCGGGACCGACCGGGCGCACTTCGAGGACGGCCCCGCCGGGAAGCTCCACCCGGCGATGCCCGGGGCCAGCCGATGTGCAGGTCACAACCGTCACAGTCGGATCGTGGGCCGCGGGCCATGCGCTCACCAGAGCCGAACGGCCCATCGAGCGGCTCGCGCCGGAGCGGTCGAGCCGGCTCGGTAGACGGCGTCGATCTCTATGTCGTCCGCTCGTGCGGCGTGGCGTCGCGACCCCACCCGTGCGATCGGGTCCGATACGAGGACCTTCGTCCCTGGGCGCCGGGGCCCGCGCGCTGGACGCTGTGGGCGTGACGACAGATCCGCGCGACGTACGACCATCCCGTCAGGCGACCGGCTCGGCCGTCCGGGGGCGTGACGTGGTCCGGGAGGTGCGCCTCGGACGTGTCGCCGGGATCGAGCTCGGCGCGAGCTGGTCGTTGCTGGCGATCGTCGGGCTCATCACCTGGACGCTCGGCGGCGTGGTGCTGCCCGCGGCGGCGCCCGACGCCCCCGCCGTCGCCTGCTGGGTGCTCGGGATCGTCGGCGCGATCGCCTTCTTCGCCTGCCTGGTGGCCCACGAGGTTGCCCATTCGCTGGTGGCCCGAGCGAACGGGATGCGGGTGGAGGGCATCACCCTGTGGATGTTCGGCGGGATGTCCCGCCTCAGCGCCGAGCCCCCCGATGCCGCCACCGAGCAGCGCATGGCCCTGGCCGGCCCTCTCGCATCCCTGACCCTCGGTGTCGTCTTCGTCGGATTGGCGGTCGCTCTCTCGGCGGCAGGCCTGCCCGAGGTCCTGGTCGCGGTCGCGAGCTGGCTGGGGACCATGAATCTCCTGCTGGCGGTCTTCAACATGCTGCCGGCGTTCCCGCTCGACGGCGGGCGCGTGCTGCGGGCGACCGTCTGGCGCCGTACGGGCGACCTGCGCCGCGCCACGTCGGTCGCCGCGAGCTGGGGTGTCGCCGTGGGCCACGGCCTCGTGGCGGTGGGCGTGCTGCTGGCGCTGTACGGCCTCGTCGTGAGCGGCGTCTGGCTGGCGCTGATCGGCTGGATCGTGCTCAGCGCCGCCCGGACCGAGCAGGCCCGAGCGGCACTGCACGGGGGACTCGCCGGCGTCCGGGTCGACGATGTGATGACGCCGGATCCCGTCACGGTCGCGGCTGACCTCAGCGTCGAGGACCTCGTCCGCCACTACGTCACGCTCTACCGATGCTCGGCCTTCCCGCTCGTCGGCCCGGGCGGTGGGGTGGCGGGGCTGGTCACGCTGAGCCGGTTGCGGGACGTTCCTCCCGACCGCCGTGCGGCCACGCGTGTCGGCGACGTTGCCGTTCCGCTGGCCGACGTCGTGACGGCGCGGCCCGAGGAGGCGCTCGTCAGCCTCGTGGGGCGGTTGACCCCGGCGAGCGGCCGGCGCGCGCTCGTCCTCGACGCCCGCGGCACGCTGGTGGGGATCGTCACCGCGCGCGACCTCGACCGAGCATTCGAGGTCGCCGACGTGGGCGGGCCACGAGCGCTCACGCGGTCCGGCACCGGCTGACCACGGGTCGATCCGCGTCGTACCTCCGGCGTAGCAGATGGGTCGTTCGGCCCTGCCGGCGCGCCGCTCGTCCGCCTCACCATGTGAAGCAGCCGACGAGGAGGAGCGCACGATGAAGGTTCGCGTAGGCATCAACGGTTTCGGCCGCATCGGCCGCAGCGTCGTCCGGGCGATCCGGGCGCAGGACGCCGACGTCGTGGTCGTCGCGGCCAACGACATCGCGCCGATCGAGCAGATGGCCCACCTGCTGCGCTACGACTCGACATACGGCCGGTTCCCGGGCGACGTCCGGACGGTGGCCGACGGCATCGAGGTCGATGGCCGGCTGATCCGGGTGCTCGGCGAGCGCGAGCCCAAGGCGCTGCCCTGGGCGGACCTCGGCGTGGACGTCGTGGTCGAGGCGACCGGCCGCTACCGCGACCGTGCCTCAGCCGCCGCCCACATCGAGGCCGGGGCCTCGTACGTCGTCGTGTCGGCGCCCTGCAAGGACGCGGACGCGACGTTCGTCGTCGGCGTCAACGACCACACCTTCGACCCCGACACCCACGCCGTGGTGTCGAACGCCTCGTGCACCACCAACTGCCTGGTCCCGATGGTGAAGGTCCTGGACGACGCCTTCGGCGTCGAGCGCGGCCTGATGACGACGGTGCACGCCTACACCGGCGACCAGATGCTGGTGGACGGCCCGCACAAGGACCTGCGGCGGGCGCGGGCAGCGGCCCTCAACATCGTGCCCACCTCGACCGGGGCGGCGCGGGCGACGAGCCTGGTGGTCGAGTCCCTGGCCGGCCGCCTCGACGGCACCGCGCTCCGGGTTCCCGTGCCCGACGGGTCCGTGACGGACCTCGTGGCGATCCTCCGCCGCGATGTCACGCCCGACGAGGTCAACGAGGCGTTCCGGGCGGCAGCGACGGCCGGGCCTCTCGCCGCCGTGCTCGAGTACTCGGAGGAGCCGCTGGTGTCGAGCGACATCGTCGGATCGCCGGCGTCGTGCACCTTCGACGCGCCCCTGACGCTCGCGATGGGGAACCTGGTGAAAGTGCTCGGCTGGTACGACAACGAGTGGGGCTACGCCAATCGGCTGGTCGACCTGGCCGCGCTCATCGGAGGCTCCGCTGCGTAACCCAGGAATCCCGCTGAGCCATCCGGCGAGCTGGACGTACGCCAGCCTGGTCTCGTCGACGCCGGCCCCGGGGTCCGGCGGCCGCATGCCCAGCGCGACCAGCTCGGCGATGAGCGGGTCCGGCATCGTGCTCGCCACCTCGATCAGCAACGCGCGGTAGGCGGCGGCGACGCGCCGGCACGCCGACTCGTCCAGCTCCGCCGCCCGCAGCTCCACGAGACAGTCGGCCAACGCGCCCAGGAGTCGCACCGCCTTGGCTGGCGCGAGCGGCGACTCGCCGTCGCCCGCCCCGGCCTCGGCCGGGACGATGCTCACCGTCGACATGACGTGCTCCCACTACGGCTCGTTGCCGGCATGCTGAGCCGTTGCGCACGTCGGCGGCAGGGTCGGAGGTCCCGTGAGGCCGCACCCGCCGCCTCTATCGGTGCCGGCCCGCGACGGCGCATCCTCGAATGGAGGACGTCCCTCCGTGGCATGTCGTTCCACCTTCCGTACGGCGTGCGACACGGGCCGCCGGTGGCCGGATCCCATCCCCTCCGGCTGCCGGCTGGCGGCAGCCCGGCCCTAGGATCACGGCGATGGGAGAGTTCGCAGGCCCGCGAAGTTTGCGCCAACTGCTCGACGCAGTCCTGACCGTCGGCAGCGATCTCGACCTCCCCGCCATGCTGGAGCGCATCGTCGAGGCGGCCGTCGAGCTCGTCGACGCCCGCTACGGCGCGCTCGGCGTCCTCGACGACAGCGGCACCCGGCTGGCCCAGTTCATCACCGTCGGGATCGACGAGGCCGGGCATGCGTCGATCGGTGACCTCCCCGAGGGCCACGGCATCCTCGGACTGCTGATCGTCGACGCCCGACCCCTGCGCCTCCCCGACCTGCGGGAACACCCGGAAAGCTACGGCTTTCCGCCCGACCACCCGCCGATGCGGTCGTTCCTCGGCGTGCCCGTGCGGGTGAGGGACGAGGTCTTCGGCAACCTCTACCTGACCGACAAGACGTCCGGCGAGGTCTTCACCGACGTCGACGAGGAGCTCGTCCTCGGGCTCGCCACCGCAGCCGGCGTCGCGATCGAGAACACCCGGCTCCACGCCCGCATCCAGGAGCTGGCGTTGGTGGACGATCGGGAGCGGATCGCACGCGACCTCCACGACACGATCATCCAACGCCTGTTCGCCACCGGCTTGTCGCTCCAGGGCACCGCGACCCTCGTCGATCACGACCCGGAGGCGGTGAAGCGCCGGGTGAACGACGCGGTCGACGACCTCGACCTCGTCGTCAAGCACATCCGCACCGCGATCTTCGGGCTCGAGATCAGGCGAACGGCTGCGGCCAACGGCTTCCGCAGCCGGCTGCTCGACGTCGCGGGCGAGGCGGCCGGGCCGCTCGGGTTCGAGCCCCGCGTCTTGTTCGATGGCCCGCTCGACGCCATGTGCCCCGACCACGTCGCCAGCGAGCTGCTCGCCACCCTCCGGGAGGCGCTCAGCAACGTCGCCCGCCACGCCGCCGCCTCCCGGGTCGACGTCCGGGTCGCGATCGAGGGCGACGAGCTCGTGCTGGCCGTCGTCGACAACGGGATCGGCGTCTCGGGCACCCGGCGGTCCGGGGGCCACGGACTCGACAACATGGCGTCGCGTGCGAACAAGCTGGGCGGGTCCTGCGAGATCCGCCGAGCCGAGCCGGCCGGTACCGCCGTCGAGTGGCGGGTTCCCCTCCGTAGCTGACGGGCCAGCGGGACTCGCTGTTCCGGGGCGAGACGCTGCGGGGGCTGCTGCTCTCCAGCTACGCCTGGGCCACGACGGGTTCGCGTCCGGACGCCCTACCGTGAGCACAAGTGACAACGCGGAGGGCATCGGCATGAGCGAGCGCAGCGAGCGAGTCACCAGCAGAGTGAGCGACATCGTCACGTGCCCGTCGTGCAGCAAGCGCAACCGCGTGCCGGCGGCCGCGTCGGGCATCCCCCGCTGTGCCGCCTGCCGTGCGGCGTTGCCGTGGCTCGTCGCCGCCGGCGACGCCGACTTCGACGACGCGATCGCCGCCCGACCCGCCGTCCTGGTCGACCTGTGGGCGCCGTGGTGCGGCCCGTGCCGCTTGGTCGCGCCCGGCGTGGAGCAGGCGGCCCACGAGCTCGCCGGGCGGCTGAAGGTCGTCAAGGTCAACGTCGACGATGCGCCGGGCGTCTCCCGGAGGTTCGAGGCGCGGAGCATCCCGATGCTGTTGGTGCTGCGCGATGGCCGCGTCCTCGCCCGCCAGGTCGGCGCCCTCCCGGCCGACCGCCTGGTCGCCTGGGCGCGGGCGGCGATCGGCGCCTGAACAGGACGAAGGTCCCGCCCGAGTCGGGTCGTCCCCTCCTGCCGGGCGGCCTCCGGCGCGGCGCATCGTGGAGTCACAAGCGATGGCGCCCGACCGAGGAGGTGCACGCCATGGTCCTGAGCGATCAGCGCGAGCAACTGGTTCCCGAGCCTCCGCCCGACCATCCGGACCCGATGGACCGGTTCGACCCGATGGACCGGTTCGACCCGATGGACCGGTTCGACCCGACGGAACCGGTCGAGCCGATGGTCCTGCTCCTCGTCCTCGTCGTCCTGCTACTGCTGTGCGTGGCGACCGCGGGGGCGCTCCTCGTCAGCGTCATGTGACGAGCGGGCATCCCGGTCCCACACCTCGCGGAGGAAGCGGTCGATCTCGTCGAGCAGGCGCGTGGGCGTGAGCCGCAGCTCGACGATGCTGTGCGCCTGGACCAGCCGGGCGGCGGGCAGCTGGCGGGCGAGCGCCTCGGCGTCGCTGAACGGGTGGATGAGGTCGGCGCGGTGACCGAGCACGAGCGCCGGCGCCGTGGTCGCCCGGCGCTCCTCGACCGTTGGCACCGTCGGACCGACCAGGATGCCGTGCAGGATGGCCTTGGTCACCGCCGGCGGCGACGCCAGCGGGGCGAGCAGGCCGTCGACCAGGTCGTTCCCCGTCCGGCCGACGCGGCGCGCCAGCCAGTTCACGGCGTTGGCCACGGGCGTCGCGTAGTGGACGGCCAGCAGCGCGGGCACGAAGGTCAGGGCGGCGGCGGGGACGGCCCGTTCGAGGACCGGCATCTCGAGCACCAGCCCCGCGACACGCTCCGGGTGGTGCGACGCGACGTGCAGCGACACGTTGGCGCCGAGCGACAGGCCGCCGATCGCCGCGCGCGCCAGACCGAGGTGGTCGAGCAGGGCGATGACCTGCTCGTCGTAGACATCCACGCGGTACTCGAACGCCCGCTGCGGCTTGTCGCTGCCGCCGTGGCCCAGCAGGTCGAGCAGGATCACCCGGTGCCCACGAGCCGCGAGTCGGCGGGCGACGCGCCGGTTGATCCGGGCGTCCATCATCAGCCCGTGGAGCAGGACCAGCGGACGGTCGCCACGGCCCCAGATCTCATAGGCGAGACGGTGCCCGTGCCAGGGGAAGGACCCGAACACCTGATCATCGGCGGCGCGGCCAAAGACCCGTCTCCCGTCGAGGACAGCCATGCCGTGCCTCCCTTCGGGATCGCGGTACGGCTTGACGGTACGGCCGCCCTGCGCGCATGGATAGGGCCGGACGTCCTCGTGCCGCACAGGCCAGGACCTTGGTCCCGCCCTCGCCGGGTCGATGTGACCATCGGCCCTGGCGAACCGGGCGGCCGGATGGGTCAATGGCCTGGAGCCCCGACTCCTGGAGGCGGTCATGTTCCAGCGCACGCCCCATCGATCCCCGGCTGTGGCCGATCACCGGCGGCCGCCGTGGCCACTGCTGATCGAGAGTTCCGAGTCCGGCCTTGACATCTCCGACTTCTCCGCCTTTCGCTGCGCCGGGTTCGAGGTCAGCGTGTGCGGAGGCCCGGCCGCCGACGCCGCCGAGTGCCCCGTGGTGCGGGGCGAGCCGTGCCCGCTCCTCGCGGAGGCGGACGTGGTCCTCTTCGACCTCGACAGCGATCCATCCATGCGGTCCGAGGTGCTGGCGGCGATGCGGGCGAACCGACCCGACCTGCCGATCGTCGTGCGATCCGACGACCCTCCGGGTGCCGCGGCACACGCGGACCCGACCATCCGCACCACCACCTCCGTCAACGGCCAGATCGCCGCCCTCCACAAGGCCGTCCTCAAGTGGCCGGCCCCGCGAGCGTGAGCGCTCCGTCGGCGCCGTTCGCCTGCCTCGACGGCAACGAGGCGGCCGCCCGGGTCGCGTACGCGCTGAGCGAGGTGATCGCCATCTACCCGATCACGCCGGCGTCGCCGATGGGCGAGTTGGCCGACGACTGGTCCGCGGCGGGGCGGCCGAACCTGTGGGGGCTCGTCCCCGAGGTCATCGAGATGCAGTCGGAGGCGGGCGCGGCCGGCGCGCTCCACGGCGCCCTGCAGAGGGGCGCGCTCGCCACGACGTTCACGTCGTCGCAGGGCCTGCTGCTGATGATCCCCAACATGTTCAAGATCGCCGGCGAGCTCACGCCGGCGGTGATCCACGTGGCGGCCCGTGCCGTCGCCACGCACGCCCTGTCGATCTTCGGCGACCACAGCGACGTCATGCACGCCCGCACCACCGGCTGGGCGATGCTCGCGTCCAGCTCGGTGCAGGAGGCGCACGACCTCGCCCTCGTCGCCCACGCGGCGACGCTCCGCTCGCGGGTGCCGTTCCTGCACTTCTTCGACGGCTTCCGCACGTCCCACGAGATCGACAAGATCGCCCTGCTCGGCGACGACGACCTGCGGGCGCTGGTCCCCGACGAGGACGTCCTCGGCCTTCCGGTCGCGGGGCATGACGCCCGACGCGCCGGTCGTGCGCGGGACGGCGCAGAACCCCGACGTCTTCTTCCAGGCCCGCGAGGCGGCCAACCCGTACTACGACGCCGTCCCCGCGGATCGTCCAGGACGTCATGGACGGGCTCGGCGAGCGCACCGGCCGGCGCTACGGCCTGGTCGAGTACGTCGGCGCGCCCGACGCCGAGCGCGTCGTCGTGCTGATGGGCTCGGGCGTGGGCGCCGCCGAGGAGGCGGTCGAGACCCTGGCTGCGGCGGGCGAGCGGGTCGGGCTGCTGAAGGTGCGCCTGTACCGGCCGTTCCCCGCCGAGCAGCTGGTCGCCGCGCTGCCGCCGACCGTCCGCTCGATCGCGGTGCTCGACCGGACCAAGGAGCCGGGCGCGCTCGGCGAGCCGCTCTACCTCGACGTCGTCGCCGCCCTGGACGAGGCGAACGACCGGGACGTCGCCGCCGTTCGCCGAGCGGCCCCGGGTCATCGGCGGGCGCTACGGGCTGGCGTCGAAGGAGTTCACGCCGGCGATGGTCAAGGCGGTCTTCGACGAGCTGGGTCGCGAGCGGCCGAAGCGGCACTTCACCGTCGGCATCTTCGACGACGTCACCCACCTGAGCCTCGACGTCCGACCGCGACGTCCGCACCCCGCGGGCCGACGGCGAGGTGCAGGCGGTGTTCTTCGGGCTCGGCGCGGACGGCACCGTCGGGGCCAACAAGGCGTCGGTGAAGATCATCGGCGAGAGCACCGACCTGTGCGCGCAGGGCTACTTCGTCTACGACTCCAAGAAGTCGGGGTCGGTGACGGTGTCGCACCTGCGCTTCGGCCCCGAGCCGATCCGCTCGACCTACCTCGATCGAGGACGCCGACTTCGTCGCCTGCCACCAGTTCGGCCTGCTGGAGCAGATGCCCGTGCTCGACCGCGCCAAGCCGGGCGCCACGTTCCTGCTCAACAGCCCGCTACGGCCCCGACGAGGTGTGGGACCGGCTTGCCCCGCGAGGTGCAGCAGCAGATCATCGAGCAAGCAGACTCGAGCTGCTGGGTCATCGACGCCTACCGCGTGGCCCGCGAGACGGAGATGGGCAACCGCATCAACACGGTCATGCAGCCGTGCTTCTTCCAGCTGGCCGGCGTGCTGCCGGCCGACGAGGCGATCGCGCAGATCAAGGAGTCGGTCGAGAAGGCCTACGGCCACCGCGGCCGGACGATCGTCGAGCGCAACTTCGCCGCCATCGACCGCTCGCTGGCGGAGCTCGCGCCGGGTGACCGTGCCGGCGCAGGTGACGAGCCGACCTCGACACGACGCGCGGCGATCCCCGACGCCGCCCCCGACTTCGTGGCCAGCGGTGACGGCCCGCCTCATGGCCGGCGAGGGCGACCTGCTGCCGGTGAGCGCGCTGCCGGTCGACGGCACGTTCCCGACCGGCACCGCCGACGTACGAGAAGCGGGCGATCGCCCAGGAGATCCCGATCTGGGACCCCGACATCTGCATCGACTGCGGCAAGTGCGCCATCGTCTGCCCGCACGCCACGATCCGCATGAAGGTCTACGAGCCGGCCGCGCTCGACGGCGCCCCCGACGACGTTCCTGTCCAAGGCGTTCCGCTCGAAGGACATCCAGGGCTACGACCTGACGATCCAGGTGGCCCCGGACGACTGCACCGGCTGCGGCGTCTGCGTCGACGTGTGCCCGGCGAAGAGCAAGACCGAGGTGCGGCACAAGGCGATCAACATGGAGCCGGTGCTCGAGCACCGCGAGCGCGAGCGGGCCAACTGGGACTTCTTCCTGTCGATCCCGCCGCTCGACCGCGACCTGCTGCCCCACGACTCGGTGAAGGGCTCGCAGGTGCTCGAGCCGCTGTTCGAGTTCTCGGGAGCGTGCGCGGGCTGCGGCGAGACCCCCTACCTCAAGCTGGTCACCCAGCTGTTCGGCGACCGCATGATCGTGGCCAACGCCACCGGCTGCTCGTCGATCTACGGCGCCAACCTGCCGACGACGCCGTGGCACGGTCGAACGACGACGGGCGCGGGCCCGCCTGGAACAACTCGCTGTTCGAGGACAACGCCGAGTTCGGGCTCGGGCATGCGCCTCGGCCTCGAGGCGCAGCCACGCTGGCCGCGCGATGCTGCTCGGAGCGGCTGGCCGCCGCTGGTCGGCGAGGACCTCGCCCGCGCGATCGCTCGACGCCGACGCAGGACGACCGAGGCCGCAGATCCGGGCGCAGCGCGAACGCGTCGCCCGCCTCGTGGAGCCGCGCTCGACCGCGGCTCGCCGAGGCCGACCGCCGCGCCACCTGCTGGCCGTCGCCGACACGCTGGTCCGCAAGGGCGTCTGGATCATCGGCGGCGACGGCTGGGCCTACGACATCGGCTTCGGCGGCCTCGACCACGTGCTGTCGTCGGGCCGCAACGTGAACATCCTCGTGCTCGACACCGAGGTCTACTCGAACACCGGCGGCCAGGCGTCCAAGGCGACGCCGCGCGGCGCGGTCGCGAAGTTCGCGGCCTCCGGCAAGTCGAGCGGCAAGAAGGACCTCGGTGCCATCGCCCGGGCCTACGGCAACGTCTACGTCGCGCAGATCGCGATCGGCGCCAACGACGTCCAGGCGATCAAGGCGCTGCTCGAGGCCGACGCGTGGCCCGGGCCGTCGCTGGTCATCGCCTACTCACCTGCATCGCCCACGGCATCGACATGTCCACGTCGATGATCGCACCAGAAGGACGCGGTGACGCTGCGGCTACTGGCCGCTGTACCGCTTCCAGCCGACCGAGGCCGAGGACGGCACCCGTTCCAGCTCGACTCGCACAGCGCCGTCGATCCCGGTCGCCGACTTCGTCGCCACCGAGGCCCGCTTCGCGATCCTCGGCCGCACGCACCCGGAGCGGGCGGCCCGCCTGGCAGTCGCTTGGCGCAGGCCGACGTCGACGAGCGGTGGCGCTACTACGAGCAGCTCGCCGGCATGGAGCGGACCGTCCCCCACGAGCCCGACCCGGCGGTGCTGCCGATGCTCGATGACCGATGCCGACACCGCACGACGAGGAGACGACGCATGACTCGATCTCCGCACCAGCTACCTCGGGCCTCGACCTGCGCTCGCCGATCGTCGCCTCGGCCGGCCCGCTGACGGGCGACCTCGACACGGCCCGCCGCCTGGCGGCGTCGGGCGCCGGCGCGATCGTGCTGCCGTCGCTGTTCGAGGAGGAGATCGTCCACGAGGAGATCGAGCTCGACCTTCGCGCTCGAGGCCGGGACCGAGCACTTCGCCGAGGCCCTCGACTACTTCCCCGACGTTCCCGGCGGTCGGCTCGATCCGTCGACCGCTACCTGGCGACGATCAGCGAGCTGAAGGACGCGCTCGACATCCCCGTCATCGCCAGCCTGAACGCCACCAGCGCCGGAGCGTGGATCCGCTACGCCGAGCTGCTCGCCGACGCCGGCGCCGACGCCATCGAGCTCAACCTGTACCGGCGTGGCCGCCGACCCCGACGCGGACCGCGCCGACGTCGAGGACGAGCGACCTCGCCTGGTCGCCGACGTGCGTGGCGGCCGTCGACGTCCCGGTGGCGGTGAAGCTCGGCCCGTACTACTCGGCGATGGCCAACTTCGCTCGCCGGGTCACGGCGGCCGGCGCGGACGGGCTGGTGCTGTTCAACCGCTTCTACCAGCCCGACCTCGACCTCGAGACGCTCGAGCGTCGTGCCGCGGATCGAGCTGTCGCCAGCCGTGGGAGCTGCGGCTGCCGCTGCGCTGGATCGCCATCCTCCGCCCGCTCCTCGGCCCCGGCGTCTCGCTGGCGGCCACGTCCGGCGTGCACTCCGGCGGCGACGTGGTCAAGGCCCTGCTGGTCGGCGCCGACGTGGCGATGACGACCTCGGCGGTGCTGCGCCACGGGCCGGAGCACCTCGCCACCGTCGAGGCCGAGCTGCTCGGCTGGATGGCCGAACACGACTACGAGTCGGTGGCCGAGCTGCGCGGCAGCGTCAGCCGCGCCACGAGCGACAACCCGGCCGCGTTCGAGCGCGCCAACTACGTGCGCACCCTCCACTCGTGGGCGACGCCCCCCGTCGCGGCCCCGCCGCCGCCCGGGTGACGATCGCCGGCGCGGGTAGGGACCTTTGGCCCATTCGCCGTGGGCGTGACGACACGTACGGTGACAGAAAAGCTGTGCCCACAACCCCTGGGAAGGGGCCGTGATGAAGGGTCTCGACGCCGACGTCCTGGAGATGACCCTGGAGGCGATCCAGGAGTTCGCCGACCGCCACCTGCCCGCCGAGCTGCGTGCTGCAGCTCGATCGCGACGACGAATGCCCCGTCGACCTGGTCCGCAAGATGTGCGGCGACGACCTGGGCATCCACCTCCTGTTCGTTCCCGAGGAGTACGGCGGCATGGGCGGCGGCTGCCTCGACGTGTACCGGGTCTGCGAGAAGATGGCGTCCATCGACCTCGGGGTGGCGACGAGCGTGCTCGCCACCGTTCCTCGGCAGCGACCCGATCTCGGTGGGCGCGACCGACGACCAGAAGAAGCTGTGGCTCACCCGGATCGCCGACGAGGGCCTCCTGTTCGCCTACGGCGCGACCGAGCCCGAGGCGGGCAGCGACCTCGGCGCGCTGCAAGACGACCGCCGCGCCCGTCGAGCAGGACGGGCGCGTGGTCGGCTACCGCCTCAACGGGCGCAAGCAGTGGATCAGCAACGGCGGGATCGCCGACGCCTACACGATCCTGGCGAACTGCCCCGGGCGGGCCGAGCTGGTTCGTCGTCGAGCGCGGCGCCGAGGGCTTCACGCAGGCCAAGCCCGAGGACAAGCACGGCATCCGGCTCAGCAACACCGCCGCGCTCTACCTCGACGACGTGCCGGTCGAGCTCGACGCGCTGGTCGGAGGCGTCGAGGGCCAGGGCCTGCTCCAGGCCCAGCAGGTGTTCGGCTACACGCGCCTGATGGTCGCCGCGTTCGGGCTGGGCGCCGGGTGGTCGGCGCTCGACCGGGTGATCGCCTACTCGACCGAGCGCATCCAGGCCGGCGGGCCGCTGTCGGAGAAGCAGGGCTACACGCACAAGCTGATCGTCCCCCACGCCGCCCGGCTGGAGGCCGCCCGCGCCTACATCGAGGAGACCGCCGAGCGGATCGACGCCGGCGAGGGCAGCCTCAACACCGAGGGCGCGATCGCCAAGTACCTGGCCACCGAGGCCGGCAACGCGGCCGCGGAGGCCGCCATCCAGGCCCACGGCGGCTACGGCTACACGCGGGAGTACCTGGTCGAGAAGATCAAGCGCGACGTCCGGATCACCACGATCTACGAGGGCACCTCCGAGATCATGGAGATGACGATCGCCCGCGACCGCTGGCAGGAGCACCTGAAGACCCGGGGCCGCTACTACCACGACCGGGCCGACGCGCTCGAGGCGCTCGACGCCTCCCACCCCGGCATCGGGGCCCGGACCGCCGCGCTGGCGCTGCACGCCCTGGCGGAGGTGCTCGAGCGGTGCCGCACCGGGCGCCTGACCCGGCACCAGCACGTGCTGCTCCGGCTGGGCGAGCTGATCGCCTACGCCGAGTGCGCCGAGGCGCTGGTCCGCCGGGCGGCCGCGGCCGGCGACGGCACGCTGGGCCCGAAGGCCGACGCCCGGTTCGACGCCGCCGGGCTGGCCGCCCTCGCCCGCGTGTTCGCCCGTGAGGCCGCCGACCGGGTGGCGTGGGGCGGCCTGCGGCTCGTGCGGGGGGCGGGCGGCGACGACCCCGTGCCCGACGCTGGAGACCGCGCTGCGCATCCACGACGTCATCGCCGCCGAGGCGGCGCCATCGAGGACATGGACGCCGTCGCCGACGCCGTCTACGGGCGTTCAGGAGGACGGTCATGAAGGACGCAGCCGCCGACCGGGCCGTGGCGATCGTCGGGGTCGCCGCCATCATGCCCGACGCCCCCGACGCGGCGGCCTTCTGGCAGAACATCCAGGACGGCCGCTACTCGATCAGCGATGTCGACGCCGGACCGCTGGGACCCGGCGCTCTACTACGACCCCGACCCGCAGCGCGACCGACAAGACCTACTCGAAGATCGGCGGCTGGGTCCGCGCCTTCGAGTGGGATCCGCTCGGCTGGAAGCTCCCCGATCCCGCCCCGGGTGAGCGACGCCATGGACGACGCCCAGAAGTGGGCGGTCACCTGGCCCGGGCCGCCCTGATCGACTACGGCTGGCCCGAACGCCCGCTCGACACCGAGCGCACCGCGGTCGTGATCGGCAACGCCATGGCGGGCGAGCGGCACTACCTGACCGCGCTGCGGGTCAACTTCCCCGAGTTCGTCCAGGAGCTCGAGCGCTCGACGACGTTCGCCGCCCTGCCCAAGGAGCAACGGGAGACGATCCTCGACGAGACCGCCCGACGGCATGCGGGCCTCCCTGCCGGCCATCACCGAGGACACCATGCCGGGCGAGCTGGCCAACGTCATCGCCGGCCGGGTCGCCAACCTGTTCGACCTCCGCGGGCCGAACTACGTCACCGACGCCGCCTGCGCCTCCGGGCTCGCGGCGATGGCGGCATCGGTCGAGGGGCTGGTCAACCACGAGTACGACGCGGTCCTCACCGGCGGCATCGACCGCAACATGGGCGCCGCCACCTTCGTGAAGTTCTGCAAGATCGGCGCGCTGTCGGCCACCGGTACCCGCCCCTACGCCGACGGCGCCGACGGCTTCGTCATGGGCGAGGGCGGGACCTTGTTCCTGCTCAAGCGGCTGGCCGACGCCGAGCGCGACGGCGACCGCATCTACGCGGTGCTCCTCGGCATGGCCGGGTCGAGCGACGGCCGGGGCAAGGGCATCACCGCCCCCAATCCCGTCGGCCAGCGGCTCGCGGTCGAGCGGGCCTGGAAGCTGGCGGGCGTGGCCCCGTCGACGTGCTCGCTGGTCGAGGGGCACGGCACGTCGACCGCCGTGGGCGACGTGGTCGAGGTCGAGGCCCTGACCGACGTGTTCGGGGCCGACGGTGTGCCCGTCGGCTCGATCCCGCTCGGCTCGGTGAAGTCGAACATCGGCCACCTGAAGGGCGCGGCCGGCACGGCCGGGCTGTTCAAGGCGACGATGGCCCTCCACCACAAGGTCCTGCCCGCCAGCATCCACGTCGAGCGGCCGAACCCGAACATCGACTTCGCCCACTCGCCGTTCGCCGTCAACACCGAGCTGCGGCCCTGGGACGCGCCGCCCGGCGGGATCCGCCGCGCGGGCGTGAGCGCCTTCGGCTTCGGCGGCACGAACTTCCACGGCGTGCTGGAGGAGTACATGCCCGGACGTCACGGCGGTGAGGGGACCGCCCAGGTCTCGTTCGCCGACGTGGACGTACCGGCCACCTCGGGCGTCGGCGCTCCCGCGGCAGCAGGGCCGGCCATCCCCACGGCCCCGGGCCGCGGGGCGCTGGTCACCGGCGCCGACGACGACGCCGACCTCGACCGCCGCCTGCGGGACATCGCCGAGCGCGCCGCCGCGGCGAGGTTCCCGCGCCGGCCCCGCCCCAGGCCGCCGACCTCGGCGCGCCGGTGCGGGTCGCCATCGACTACGGCGACGCCGCCGAGCTGGCCGACAAGGCGGGCCGGGCGGTCGAGGCGATCGAGCGGGGCGAGGCGGCGGTGTGGCGCGCCCTGCGTGCCCGGGGCGTCTTCCTCGGGCGGGGGCGGCCGGGCAAGGTCGCCTTCCTCTACACCGGGCAGGGCTCGCAGTACGTCAACATGCTGCGCGACGCTCCGCGGGACGGAGCCCGTGGTCGCGGACACCTTCGCCGAGGCCGACCGGGTGATGGCACCGCTGCTGGGCAAGCCGCTGTCCGATTTCATCTTCATCGACGACGGCGATCCCGCCGCGGTGGCCCAGCTCGAGCAGCAGCTCCTCCAGACCGAGATCACCCAGCCCGCGGTGCTGGCGACCGACATCGCGCTCACTCGCCTGCTCGCCGCCTACGGCATCGCGCCCGACATGGTGATGGGCCACAGCCTCGGTGAGTACGGCGCGCTGGTCGCCGCCGGTGCGCTGTCGTTCGCGGCCGCCCTCGAGGCGGTCAGCGCCCGGGGCAGCGAGATGGCCAACCTGTCGATGGAGGACAACGGCGCGATGGCGGCCGTCCTCGCGCCGCTCGACGAGATCGAGCGGGTCGTCGCCTCGATCGACGGCTACGTGGTCGTCGCCAACGTCAACAGCCCCAGCCAGGCGGTGATCGGCGGCGCCACCGCCGCGGTCGAGGCGGCCGTCGCTGCCTTCACCGAGGGCGGTCACGCCGTCATCCGGCTGCCGGTCAGCCACGCCTTCCACACCTCGATCGTCGCCCCCGCCAGCGAGCCGCTGCGGCAGACGCTGGCCCGGCTCGACCTCTGCCCGCCGACGCTTCCCGTCGTCGCCAACGTCGACGGCGAGCTCTACCCGATGGGCCCGGACGCGCAGGGGCAGATGCTCGACATCCTCGCCCGCCAGGTGGCCTCGCCGGTCCAGTTCGTGAAGGGCCTCCACACCCTGTACGCCGAGGGAGCGCGGGTGTTCGTCGAGGTCGGGCCGAAGAAGGCGCTCCACGGCTTCGTCGAGGACGTGCTCGGGCGGCAGCACGACGACGTGGTCGCCCTGTTCACCAACCACCCCAAGCAGGGGGACGCTGTCTCGTTCAACCAGGCGCTGTGCGGGCTCTACGCCGCCGGCCTCGGCGCGCCCGCCGTGGCGACCCCCGCCGCTCCGGTGGCGGGCGACTTGCCGGGCGTCCCGGTCCCCGCGGTCGAAACGATGCCGGACGACCGCTACCGCGAGCTCGGGCACATGCTGGCCGACTTCCTCGACCGCAGCCGCTCCGTGTGGGAGGCCTCCGCACCTGCACCCGCGGCTGCACCGCGATCGGCGGAGGCCGCTCCCCCGGAGCCCGTGGTGATCACGGGCGCGGCGCTCGGCCTCCCGGGCACCGAGCGGGTCTTCGACGACGCCAACGTGGCCCGCATCCTCGGCGGGCGAGCAGTTCATCGGCACGATCCCGCCGTCGCTGCGGCAGGCCATGGTCGACAAGCACATCACCCGCCTGGTGAAGAGCGACGGCGGGGCACGGTTCGACGCCATCGACAGCCCGGACGACGTCATCAAGCTGGCGGGCCGCGCCGGCGCGCTCGACCTGGTCGACGAGTTCGGGGTCGATCCCGACCGCGACAGGGCGCTCGACGGCTGCACCCGGCTGGCCATCGGCGCCGGCTTCGACGCGCTGCGCGACGCCGGCATCCCGCTGGTGATGCGCTACAAGACGACCACGCTCGGAACGCAGCTCCCCGACCGGTGGGGCCTGCCCGACGCGCTGCGCGACGACACCGGCGTGATCTTCGCCTCCGCCTTCCCCGGCTACGGGGAGTTCGCCGCGGGACATCGAGCGCTACGTCGCCGACCGCGTCCGCCACCAGCGAGCTCGACGCGCTGCTCGCCGTCCGCGCCCGTCTCGACGGCGACGGGGCCGCCGCCGAGATCGACCGGCGCATCGGCGAGCTCGAGGCCGCGATCGAGGCGGAGCCGTTCGAGTTCGACCGGCGCTTCCTGTTCCGGATCCTGTCGATGGGCCACTCCCAGTTCGCCGAGATCATCGGCGCGCGGGGGCCGAACACGCAGATCAACTCGGCCTGCGCCAGCACCACCCAGGCGATCGGCCTGGCCGAGGACTGGATCCGCGCCGGCCGCTGCCGGCGGGTCGTGATCGTCGCCGCCGACGACGTGACGTCCGACTCGCTCCTCGAGTGGATGGGCGCCGGCTTCCTGGCGACGGGCGCCGCCGCCACCGACGAGGTCGTCGAGGACGCCGCCGTCCCGTTCGACAACCGCCGCCACGGGATGCTGCTCGGGAATGGGCGCCGCCGGCATCGTCGTCGAGTCGGCCGCCGCAGCGCGGGAGCGCGGCGTTCAGCCGATCTGCGAGGTGCTGGCCTCGGTCACCGCCAACAGCGCCTTCCACGGCACCAAGCTCGACGTCGACCACATCTCGGCGGTCATGGAGAGCCTCGTCGCCCGGGCGGAGGCCCGCGGGGTCGAGCGTCGCGCCATGGCGCCCGAGACGGTGTTCGTGTCCCACGAGACCTACACGCCGGCCCGGGGGGGCAGCGCCCAGGCCGAGATCAGCGCCCTGCGCGCCGTGTTCGGCGCCGAGGCCGACGAGGTGGTCATCGCCAACACCAAGGGGTTCACCGGCCACCCGATGGGCGTCGGCATCGAGGACGTGGTCGCCGTCAAGGCGCTGGAGACCGGGATCGTCCCGCCGGTGCCGAACTTCAAGGAGATCGACCCCTCCCTCGGATCGCTGAACCTCTCGCTCGGCGGCGCCTACCCGGTCCGCTACGCGCTGCGGCTGGCCGCCGGGTTCGGCTCGCAGATCAGCATGATCCTCCTGCGCTGGACGCCCGTCCCGGACGGGTTGCACCGCGAGCCCGAGCGAGCTCGGCTTCGCGTACCGCATCGTCGACCCGGCGGCCTGGCAGCGGTGGCTGGCGACGATCAGCGGCACGGCCGACGCCCGCCTCGAGGTCGACCACCGGCGGCTACGGGTGGTCGACGAGGAGCCGGCCAGCCGGCCGCACGCGCCGGAGGTGGCCGCCTTGGAGGCCGAGCCCGAGTTGGAGTCGGAGCCGGAGCCGGAGCCGGTGGTGATACCGGCGGCGACCTCGCCCGACGTGGAGGCCCCCGACGTGCGAGGCCCCCGACATCGAGGCAGCCGACATCGAGGCAGCCGACATCGAGGCCCCCGACGTGGAGGCCGAGGTGGTCGCGGTGGTGGCCGACAAGACCGGCTACCCCGCCGACCTGCTCGACCTCGACCTCGACCTCGAAGCCGACCTCGGCATCGACACCGTCAAACAAGCCGAGGTCTTCGCCCAGATCCGCGAACGCTTCGACATCGAACGCGACGACAAGCTCAAGCTGCGCGACTACCCCACCCTCGCCCACGTCATCGCCTTCGTCCGCGACCGCGCTCCCGGCTCCGGCGTCCACCACCTCCGCCGGCGGCGCCGGAGCCGGGGCCGGCAGCCCCCGCCGAGACGGCCCCCGACATCGAGGCCGCCCGACGTGGAGGCCGAGGTGGTCGCGGTGGTGGCCGACAAGACCGGCTACCCCGCCGACCTGCTCGACCTCGACCTCGACCTCGAAGCCGACCTCGGCATCGACACCGTCAAACAAGCCGAGGTGTTCGCCGCAGATCCGCGAACGCTTCGGCATCGAACGCGACGACAAGCTCAAGCTGCGCGACTACCCCACCCTCGCCCACGTCATCGCCTTCGTCCGCGACCGCGCTCCCGGCTCCGGCGTCCACCACCTGCCCCGGCGGCGCCGGAGCCGGGGCCGGCAGCCCCCGCCGAGACGGCCCCCGACTCGAGGCGCCCGACGTGGAGGCCGAGGTGGTCGCGGTGGTGGCCGACAAGACCGGCTACCCCGCCGACCTGCTCGACCTCGACCTCGACCTCGAAGCCGACCTCGGCATCGACACCGTCAAACAAGCCGAGGTCTTCGCCCCGATCCGCGAACGCTTCGGCATCGAACGCGACGACAAGCTCAAGCTGCGCGACTACCCCACCCTCGCCCACGTCATCGCCTTCGTCCGCGACCGCGCTCCGGCTCCGGCGTCCACCACCTCCCCGGCGGCGCCGGAGCCGGGGCCGGCAGCCCCCGCCGAGACGGCCCCCGACATCGAGGCCGCCCGACGTGGAGGCCGAGGTGGTCGCGGTGGTGGCCGACAAGACCGGCTACCCCGCCGACCTGCTCGACCTCGACCTCGACCTCGAAGCCGACCTCGGCATCGACACCGTCAAACAAGCCGAGGTGTTCGCCCAGATCCGCGAACGCTTCGGCATCGAACGCGACGACAAGCTCAAGCTGCGCGACTACCCCACCCTCGCCCACGTCATCGCCTTCGTCCGCGACCGCATCCCCGATCCGGACCTCGCCCCGGCACCCGCCGCCCGATCGCCGCCGTCGCCTCCCCGACCGTGCCTCCCGTCGCGGTCCCGGACGTCTCGGCCGCCGATCGGATGCCGCGGCGGGTGCCGGTTGCCACCATCCGCCCGCCGCTCGACCGCTGTGCGCCGACCGGCGTCGACCTCGCTGCGGGGACGCGGGTCGTCGTCGGGTGCGACCGCGGCGGCGTCGGCGCAGCACTGGCCGAGAGGCTGACCGCACGCGGCGTCGAGGTGCTCGCGGTCGACGACGAGCCCGACGCGGCGGCACTGGTCGCCCGCATCGACGGCTGGCTGGCCGCCGGTCCGATCCACGGGGTCTACTGGCTCGCCGCCCTCGACGCACGAGGGTGACCTCGGCCGCATGGACCTCGCCGCCTGGCGGGAGGCGAACCGGGTGCGGGTCAAGCTGCTGTACGCCACCATGCGGCGGCTGTACGAGCAGATCTCGCGGCCGGGCACCTTCCTCCTGACCGCGACCCGCCTCGGGGGCCGCCACGGCTACGACGACGCCGGCGCCCACGCCCCGCTCGGGGGCGCGGTGACCGGGTTCGCCAAGGCCTTCGCCCGTGAGCGGCCCGAACCGCTGGTGAAGGCGGTCGACGTGGGGCCGGCCGACCGGCCCGACGACGTCGCCGACCTGCTCGTGGCGGAGGCGCTCGGCGACCCGGGGGCCGTCGAGGTCGGCCACGCGGACGGGCTGCGGTGGACGGTCACGCTCGACGAGCGACCCGCCACCACCGGGCCGGGCGAGGGCATGGTCCTCGGCCCCGACACGGTGTTCGTCGTGACCGGGGCCGCCGGCAGCATCGTCTCGGCCATCACCGCAGGACCTGGCGGGCGCCTCCGGTGGCACCTTCCACCTGCTCGACCTGGTTCCGGAGCCCGACGCCGACGATCCGGACATCCGGCGCTTCGCCAGCGACAGGGAGGGGCTCAAGACCGACCTGATCGCCCGGCTGCGCACCGCGGGCGAGCGACCGACGCCCGTGATGGTCGAACGGGAGCTGGCGCGGCTCGAACGGCTCGCGGCCGCACGGTCGGCGATCGACGCCGTGCGGGCGGCCGGCGGTGAGGCCCACTACCACAGCGTCGACCTGACCGACGGCGACGCGGTCGCCCGCGTGGTCGGCGACGTGGCCGCCCGCCACGGCCGGATCGACGTGCTGCTGCACGCGGCCGGTCTCGACATCAGCCACGCCCTGCCCGACAAGGAGCCGCGCGAGTACGACCTCGTGTTCGGGGTCAAGAGCGACGGCTGGTTCAACCTGATGTCGGCGATCGGTTACCTGCCGCTCGGCGCCACCGTCGCCTTCAGCTCCGTCGCCGGCCGGTTCGGCAACGTCGGCCAGACCGACTACAGCGCCGCGAACGACCTGCTGTGCAAGCTGGCGTCGGCGATGCGCACGACCCGGCCCGACACGCGGGCCATCGTCGTCGACTGGACGGCGTGGGCCGGCATCGGCATGGCCGCCCGCGGCTCCATCCCCAAGGTGATGGAGCTGGCGGGGATCGAGATGCTGCCGCCGGAGGTGGGCATCCCGACGATCCGGCGGGAGCTGACCGCCGGGGCCACCCGCGGCGAGGTCGTCGTCGCCGGACGGCTCGGCATGATGGCCGAGGAACGGGCCGAGGGCGGCGGCATCGATCCGGCCCGCTTCGCAACCGGGCCGACCGGACCGATGGTCGGCCGGGTCACCGCGATGGGCGTCCACGGCGGGCTGGTCGTCGAGACCACGCTCGACCCGGCGGAGCAGCCCTTCCTCGGCGACCACGAGATCGAGGGCACGCCGGTGCTGCCCGGCGTCATGGGGATCGAGGCGTTCGCCGAGGTGGCGGCGCTGCCGCTGCCCGGATGGCGTGTCGTCGGTGTCGAGGACGTGGAGTTCCTGGCGCCCTGCAAGTTCTACCGGCACGAGCCGCGCACGCTGGAGATCACCGCCACCTTCCGGCGGGAGGACGACCAGATGGTCGCCGACTGCCGGCTGGTCGGGCGCCGGCAACTGGCCAACCAACCGGATCCGCAGGTGACCGTCCACTTCACGGGCCGGGTGCGCCTGGCGCGGGCGCCGCTCGGGGCCGAGGCCCCCGCGCCTCCGCCCCCGTCGCCGGACGGCAAGGGCACGACCGCCGACGCCATCTACGGCGTCTACTTCCACGGTCCAGCCTTCCGCGTGCTCGAGCGGGCGTGGCGCGGCGACCAGGGCCCCGTGGGCCTGTACGCGACGGGCCTGCCCAGCGACCACGTGCCGGCCGACCGGCCGGAGCTCGCGTCGCCGCGCCTGATCGAGCTGTTCTTCCAGACGGCGGGGATCTGGGAGATCGGTCGCGAGGGGCGGTTCGGCCTGCCGCAGCACGTCGACCGCATCGTGTTCCACCCGGCGCTGGACTCGCCGCACGGTCGTGTGGAAGCGCTCGTGGAGGCGCTCGACGGCGGGTTCGGCGGCCGGGTCGTCGACGAGGGCGGCGCCGTCCTGGTCGAGGTGCAGGGCTACCGGACCGTCGCGCTGCCCGGGGCCGTCGACCCCGAGCGGCAGATCCCGCTGGCCGAGGCCATGGCCTGAACCCGGCGTCGCCAGGCGCTCGCCAGAACAACCCCCCGGAGGCGGAGGTATGCCTTTCCAACGGATCGCCATCATCAATCGGGGCGAGCCGGCCATGCGGTTCATCAACGCGGTGGCCGAGCTCAACATGGCGGGCGGGGACCGGCTGACCACCATCGCGCTCTACACCGATCCCGACCGGCGCGCCTGGTTCGTCCGCGAGGCCGACGAGTCCCACTGCATCGGTCCCGCCACCACCTTCGACGCCCGGCTCGGACGCCAGGAGTACGCCTACCTCGACCACGATCGGCTCGCACGGGCCCTGGTGGCGACGGAAGCGGAGGCCGCCTGGGCGGGCTGGGGGTTCGTCGCGGAGCAGGCCGAGTTCGTCGACCTGTGCGACAAGCTGGGCATCGTCTTCATCGGGCCCTCCGGCGACGCCATGCGGCGCGTCGGCGACAAGATCCGGTCCAAGCAGCTCGCCGAGGCGGCCGGGATACCGGTCGTCCCGTGGAGCGGCGGTGCGGTGGCCGATCCCGACGAAGCCGCGGCGGCCGGCGAGCGCATCGGCTACCCGCTGTTCGTCAAGGCCTCGGGCGGGGGCGGCGGCCGAGGCATCGCGCGGGTCACCAACCCCGCCGCGTTGCCCGGTGCCTTCGAGACGGCCCGGGCCGAGGCCCGGCGGGCGTTCGGCGATGCGACCGTGTTCCTCGAACGGGAGATCACCGGGGCGCGCCACGTCGAGGTCCAGGTGATCGCCGACCAGCACGGCGCGGTGTGGCCGGTCGGGCTGCGCGACTGCTCGCTGCAGCGCCGCCACCAGAAGGTGATCGAGGAGTCCCCGTGCCCGCTGCTCGACCCCGCGCAGGAGGCCGAGATCCAGCGGGCGGCGGGCGAGCTATGCCGGCGGGCCGAGTACACGAGCGCGGGCACGGTCGAGTTCCTGTACACCCCCGAGTCGGGCCGCTGGTACTTCATGGAGGTGAACGCCCGGCTCCAGGTCGAGCACCCCGTGACCGAGCTGACGACCGGGATCGACCTGGTCAAGCTCCAGATCGCCGTGGCCCGCGGCGAACGCCTTCCCGGCGAGCCCCCGGCCGCGTCGGGCCACGCGATCGAGGCGCGCCTCAACGCCGAGGATCCCGACAGCCTGTTCGCCCCGGCGCCGGGCCGGATCCGCCTGTTCCGCCCGCCCACCGGTCCCGGGGTCCGCGTCGATACCGGCGTCGCCGAGGGCGACGAGGTCCCCGCCGAGTTCGACTCGATGATCGCCAAGGTGCTGGCCTGGGGCCGGGACCGGGAGGAGGCCCGTTCCCGGCTGGCTCGGGCCCTGGGCCAGACCCAGGTCATCGTCGAGGGGGGACGGACCAACAAGTCCTTCCTGCTCGACCTGCTGCAACACCCCGACGTCGTCGCCGGTCGCTACGACACCGCCTGGCTCGACGCTCGCATGGGCGCAGGAGAGCTGCTGACGCCCCACCACGCCGACGTCGCCCTGCTCAGTGCGGCCGTCGAGGCCTACGACGTGGAGCACGCGCTCTCGCGCTCGTCGTTCTACGCCGAGGTCGCGCGCGGGCGCCCCGGCCCGCTCGCGGAGACCGGCCAGCAAATCGAGTTCCGTTACCGCGGCCGCCCCTACGCCCTACGCGTCTTCCGGCTCGGGCCGACCACCTACCGGGTGGCGACGGGCAACTCCCTGGTCGACGTCGACGTCGAGCGGCTCGGCCAGGTCGAGCGGCGGGTGGTCCTGCCCGGTCGCCGGCATCGGGTGCTCTCGGCGGTCTTCGGTCCCGTCCACGTCGTCGAGGTCGAGGGCGTCACGCACACCATCGCCCGCGACGAGGGCGGTGTGGTCCGCTCGCCGGCGCCCGCGGTGGTCGTGTCCGTGGCGGTGTCGCCCGGCGACCAGGTGGCCGTCGGCGACCCGCTCGTCGTGCTCGAGAGCATGAAGATGGAGTCGGCCGTCACGGCCGGCTTCGCCGGGCGGGTCCGCTCCGTGCTGGTCGACCCGAACGTGCAGGTCGACGCCGGGGATCCGCTGGTGCAGCTCGAACCCCTCCTCGTCGAGCGGGAGCCCGACCAGGGCGACGCCGTCGAGCTGGACTTCGGGCCCGCCTCGGGGGAGGGCGACGCCGTCGTCGCCCTGCGCGCCTACCTCCTCGGCTACGACGTCGACCCGGAGGCGATGCAGCGGATCGAGCGCGGCGACGACCCCTGGGCCCGGCTCGCGCCCGACGACCCCGACCGGCTCCGGGGTGAGGAGGAGATGCTTCGGCTCTTCTCGGACGTCTGCGCCATCTCGCGCCGCCAGCCCGAGCCGGCGGAGGAGGTCACGGGCGAACGGGTGCGGGCGCCGGAGGAATACCTCCTCACCTGCCTGCGCACGTACGGGACGGGCGGCGACGGGCTCCCGCCTGCCTTCCAGGAGCGGCTCCTGCGCGTGCTCCGGCGCCACGGGATCGACCGGCTGGCGCCGTCGACCGAGGTCGAGGACGCGCTCCTGCGCGTCTACCGCTCCCAGCAGCGGCTCGACGAGTTCGTCCCCGCCGTCACCGCCGTCCTCGACCGCCGGCTCGCCCACCGCGGCGCGCTGGGCGATCTCGCGAGTGACGAGCTGCGCGACCTGCTCGACAACCTCGTCGCCGCCACCGGGGGCCGCTACCCCAGTCTCATGGACCTCGCCCGTGACGTGCGGTTCCGCTTCTTCGACGAGGCGTTGCTGGCCCGGACCCAGTCCGAGTTGTACGCCGAGATGGACCGCCACATCGACGCGCTAGCAGGCGCCACCACCCCCGGTGCGCGGGCGCAGCACATGAACGCGCTCATCGCCTGCCCCCGGCCCCTGCGCCCGACACTGTTGCGCCGGTACCAGCACGGCGCGCCCGGGAGCGCGACGTGGCGCTCGAGGTCGCCGCGCGGCGCTATTACCGGATCCGCGACCTCGCCGGCCTCGCGCTCGTCGACGCCGACGGGACGCGGTTGGCCGTCGCCGACTACGCCGACGCGACCGGCCGCGCCTACCTGGTGGTCGCCTACGCCGCCGCCGGGGCCCTCCCCGCGCTCGTGCGCGCGGTGGCCCGGCACCTGGCCGACGTCCCGGCCGATCGGCACGCGGTCCTCGACGCGCACCTGTGGCAGGCGGGCGACGCCGAGGACGTGGAGGCCGTCGCCGACCGGGTGCGCCGCGACCTCACCGGCACGGGGTTCGGCCGGCCGATGGCCCGGGTGGACATCACGACCACCGCCGAGCCGGACCTGGGGCCGGCCGTCACCTACCACTACTGCTTCCGGCCGGACGGCGACGACCTGGTCGAGGACCCGCTCTACCGCAACATGCACCCGATGCTGGCCGAGCGGCTCGACCTGCGCCGGCTGCGGCGGTTCGCCATCTCCCGGCTCGACTCCGCCGAGGACGTCTACCTGTTCCACGGGATCGCCCACGACAACCCGGCCGACGAGCGGCTGTTCGCAGTCGCCGAGGTCCGCGACCTCACGCCCGCCTGCGACGACGACCGGGCGGGTGGTGGGTCTGCCCCTGCTCGAACGGATCCTGACCGACACCCTGTCCGGCATCCGCCGG
Organism: uncultured Acidimicrobiales bacterium; assembly: GCA_963739835.1. GTDB lineage: Bacteria > Actinomycetota > Acidimicrobiia > Acidimicrobiales > VFJN01 > ZC4RG19. The sequence continues at coordinate 77,091 of CAVUBW010000016.1, read as the reverse complement.
TTCCAGTCCCACCGCCCGCCGGGGCGGCGGCTCCTCGCCAACGTGGTGGTGCTCCACGTGCGACCGCCGTGGACCGTGCCGGTCGAGCTGTGGCAGGACCTCGCCCACAAGCTGGCGCCGGCCGTCCGGGGGTTGGGCATCGAGCGCGTCATCGCCCGGCTGCGGGTGGACGCCGGTGACGGCGCGTTCCGGGAGGTCGACCTCCACGTGACCAACCCGGGAGCCCGGGGCGTGGTCGTCCGCCAGGCCGAGCCCGACGACGAGCCGATCGAGCCGCTCGACGACTACCGCCTGCGGGTGCTGAAGACCCAGCGGCGGGCCGGCGTGTACCCCTTCGAGCTGATCCGCCTGCTCACGCCGCCGCAGGGCGCTGCGTCCGACTTCCCCGCCGGCGACTTCGTCGAGCACGACCTCGACGACGAGGGCCGGCTCGTCCCGGTCGACCGCGCCCCGGGCGGGAACACGGCCAACCTCGTCGTCGGGCTGATCCGCAACGTCGTGCCCACCGTCGAGGAGGGCATGCGGCGGGTGCTCATCGCCGGCGATCCCAGCCGCAGCCTGGGCGCCCTGGCCGAGGCCGAGTGCCGGCGGATCATCGCGGCCATCGACCTGGCCGAGCAGCTCGGCGTCCCGGTCGAGTGGTTCGCGGTGTCGTCCGGGGCCCGCATCTCGATGACCAGCGGCACCGAGAACATGGACTGGATCGGTGCGGTGCTCCGCCGCATCATCACGTTCACCCAGGCCGGCGGCGAGATCAACGTCGTGGTCACCGGCATCAACGTGGGCGCCCAGCCGTACTGGAACGCCGAGGCCACCATGCTGATGCACACCCGCGGGATCCTGGTCATGCTCCCGGAGAGCGCCATGGTGCTCACCGGCAAGCAGGCGCTCGACTTCTCGGGAGGGGTCTCGGCCGAGGACAACCTCGGCATCGGCGGGTTCGAGCGGATCATGGGTCCCAACGGCCAGGCCCAGTACTGGGCCGAGGACCTGGAGTCGGCGTGCGAGATCCTCCTGCGCCACTACGCCCACACCTACGTGGTCCCGGGCGAGCGGTTCCCCCGCCGCGCCACGACGACCGACCCGGTCGACCGGGACGTCTGCCGGTCGCCCCACGCGGCCGTCGAGGGCAGCGACTTCACCACCGTCGGCGACGTCTTCTCGGCCGAGCGGAACGCCGAGCGCAAGAAGCCCTTCGACATCCGCTCGGTGATGCGGGCGGTCAGCGACCAGGACCACCAACCCCTGGAGCGCTGGCGTCGCTGGCAGCACGCCGACACCGCGGTGATCTGGGACGCCCACGTCGGGGGGATCCCCGTCTGCCTCGTCGGCTTCGAGTCGTGCCCGGTCACGCGGGAGGGGCTGGTGCCGGGCGACGGTCCCACCATGTGGACGTCGGGCACCCTGTTCCCCCAGTCGTCGAAGAAGGTGGCGCGTGCGATCAACGCCGCCAGCGGCAACCGCCCGGTCGTGGTGCTCGCCAACCTGTCCGGCTTCGACGGCTCGCCCGAGTCGATGAGGTCCCGGCAGCTCGAGTACGGCGCCGAGATCGGTCGGGCCGTCACCAACTTCGACGGCCCGATCGTGTTCGCGGTCATCTCGCGCTACCACGGCGGCGCCTTCGTCGTGTTCTCGAAGCAGCTCAACGAGAACCTCGAGGTGGTCGCCGTCGAGGGCTCCTACGCGTCGGTGATCGGCGGCGCGCCGGCCGCCGCCGTCGTGTTCGCCCGCGAGGTCCAGGCCCGGACCGAGCGCGGACCCGAGGGTGGTCGAGGCCACCCAGCGGGTCGACGCGCCGGCGGGCGGGGACGACGAGCGGCAGGCGGCCCGGCGCGAGCTCCGCGACCGCACCGCGTCGGTGCGGTCGGAGAAGCTGGGCGAGGTCGCCCGCGAGTTCGACGACGTGCACAGCATCGACCGCGCCCGGCAGGTCGGGTCGGTGGACCGGATCATCCCGGCGTCCGACCTGCGCCCCTACCTCGTCGACGCCATGGAGCGGGCCATGGCCCGAGCATCCAGGACCTTCGCCTCTGTCGCGCCGCCCCCCGCAAGGCGCCCACTCGACCAAGGAGGTGCGCTATGGACCGACTGAACCCGCTCGACGCAGAGTTCCTCTACCTGGAGAACGGGACCACGCACATGCACGTCGCGTCGTGCTCGGTGTTCGAGGGACCGGCACCCGCCTACGACTCGGTGATCGCACTGTTCGCGTCGAAGCTGCCGCTCGTCCCACGCTACCGGCAGCGCGTCCGGTTCGTGCCGCTGGACATCGGTCGCCCGGTGTGGGCCGACGACCCGCACTTCGACGTCGAGTACCACGTGCGGCACACGGCATTGCCGCCCCCCGGCGACCAGGCGGACCTCTGCCGGCTCATGGGCCGGCTGATGTCCCAGCCGCTCGACCGGGCCCGCCCTCTGTGGGAGGCATGGATGGTCGAGGGCCTCGCCGGCGGGCGGTGGGCGCTCGTCAGCAAGATCCACCACAGCATGATCGACGGCATCGCGGGCGTGGACCTCATCTCGGTCGTGCTCGATCACGAGCGCACCGCGGCGCCCGCCGTCGCGGACGACTGGGAGCCGGCCGCCGAGCCGTCGGGCCTGCAACTGGCGCTCGACGGTGCCCGCAGCCTCGTCACCAGCCCCCGCCAGGCCGTGCGGGCGGCGTGGACGGCGATGCGCGCGCCCCGCTGGGCGCTGGGACGGGGCGCCACCATCGGCACGGGGCTGCTCGGCTATGGCTCGGCGTTGCGGGCGACGCCACCCACCTCCCTGGACGGGACGATCGGGCGCCACCGGCGGTGGACCTACGCCGGCACGACCCTCGCCGACATCCGTACGATCCGCCACACGCTCGGCGGGACGGTCAACGACGTCGTGCTGGCCGCCATCACCAGCGGCTTCCGCGACCTCATCCTGGCCCGGGGCGAGGACCCGGCCCACGTGGCGCTGCGCACGCTCGTCCCCGTGTCCGTGCGCGACGAGACCGGCCACGGCGTCTTCGACAACCGCGTGCTCGGCGATCTTCCTCGACCTGCCCGTGCACCTCGACGATCCGCTCGCAGCGCATGGCTGCGGTCCACGAGGAGATGGATCGCCTCAAGCAGTCGCACGAGACCGAGGCCGGCGTCGCGCTCACCACCCTCGTCGGCATCGTGCCGCCGACCGTCACCGCCCAGGCCACGCGCCTGGCGTCCCGGCTGGCGTCCCGGGTGTCCCAGCGCACGATGAACACCGTGACCACGAACGTCCCCGGGCCGCAGTTCCCGCTCTACATCGCGGGTCTGGAGATGCTCGAGTACATCCCATTCGTCCCGATCGGAGGCGGCGTGCGCATCGGCGTGGCCATCCTGTCCTACAACGGCGAGGTCCGCTTCGGGATCACCGGCGACTACGACACGGCCCCCGACATCGGCGTCCTCGCCGGCGGCATCGAAGCCGCCGTCGGGGTGCTCCTGCGGTTGGCCGGCGGCAGCCCGGCCGAGCCGGCCCCGGCTCAGGTCGGGTCGGACAACCACGAATGTGACGGCGTGGCTCCGGCGAGGCGCGGCGGCTCCTCCAAGGTGCGGGGCGGACCGCGGTCGAGATCTTCGGCGAAGTCGGCGGCGAAGGTGAGCACGAAGTCCCCGTAGCGCCGCCACCAGGCGGGGAACGCGGCGCCCTCCTCGGTGCGCACGACGAGCCTGGCCCAGCGCCGGTCGCCCTCGGGGTCGACCACGTCGACCTCGACCGAGCGGGTGTCGCGCCGCAGGCCCGTCTGGAGCACCTTGAGCGCGCTCTCCTTGGCCGACCACACCAGGTTGGCGAGCAGGTGGCGCGCCTCCCCCGGGTCGGCCCCGAAGACCAGGTCCCGCTCGGCGGGCGTGAACCAGTCGCGCACGAACCTGTCGGTGCGGGGCTCGACGATCTCGAGGTCGCACCCGACGCCGAGGTCCGCCGGCGCCACCACGCACACCGCCCAATCCGCCCGATCGCTCAGCGAGACGGCGACCGGTGCCCGCTCGTCGCCCAGGAAGGCCGTCGGTGCACCCGTCGAGGCGGGGCGGATCTCGATCCGGGCGAAGGTGCCGGCGTCGGTGTCCAGGTCGAGCGCGCGGGCGATGGCCTCCTTGGCGGTCCAGCGGGCCAGACGCATCTCGCTGCGCCGCTTGGCGAACCGGAGCACGGACAGCCGCGCCGACTCGGCGGGCGACAACCAGTCGGCGGACTCGGGCACGTCGTGCACACCCCGCGCCAACCACCGCACGGACACCCGCGCATCCTCCCACAGCGCGCCGGTCAGGCGAGCCCCCCGAGGCCGAGTCCGACCGCGTACGCGAGCGCGGCCGCCGTACCGCCCACCAGGACCGTCTCGAGCCCCGAGCGCCACCGGCTCTGGGCGACGACCATCGCCTTGCCGACCCCCACGGCGAAGAACGCGACCGCGGTCAGCGCAGCGCTCCACGCGAACGGCGACGCGATGCCCGCATCGGCGAGCGCGTCGAGCACGAACGGGGCAAGGGGCACGGACCCGACGGCGACGAACGCGGCGAACGTCGCCACGGCCGCCCGCAGGGGGCTGGTCGATGATCCCGGCAGGCCGTGCTCGAGCTGGAGCATGAAGCCGACCCAGCGGTCCGGGTCGCGGGTGATGGCGTCGGTCGCCGCGTCGAGCGACTCGTCGTCGAGGTCCCAGCGGGCCAGCAGTTGGCGCACCTCCTCGCGCTCGCCCGCCGGGACGACCGCGATGTGCTGCTCCTCCTGCCGGCGGATGCGCTCGCGGCGCTGGCCCTCGGACCGCGCACCCAGGAAGTTGCTCACGGCCATGCTGAACCCGTCGGCGGCCAGGTTGGCGACCCCGAGGATCAGGACGACCCGAGCGGCGAGACCGGCGCCGGCGACGCCCGCGACGACGGCGAAGGTCGTGACGACGCCATCGATGGCCCCGTAGACGACGTCGCGCAACGCGCTGCGATCGGGGCCCTGGGCGAGACGAGCCCGGATAGCGTCCGGCGTGTGCTCGTCTTCGACCGGGCGGGCCCGAGCGGCGTGGCGCCCCGGGGGCGAGACGGTGTCGTGCCGCACGGCGAAGACACCTCGGACGCTCACGTGGGTCGGTCGGCCGCCTCGACCTCGGCGGCGAACCCGTCGAGCTCGGCGACAGACGGCTCATGTGGCCAGAGCTCGATGTCGCGCAGCAGCTCCGCGTAGCGCTCGGCGTCCGCGGCCGACACCATGGCCCGGATCGGCATCTCCGACCGGCCGAGCTCCCGGTAGCGGCGCAGGATCGCCCGGTGCTGCTCCACGCCGAGATCGAGCTTGAACACGATGCCGTGCGCCTGCTCGAACATCGGGCAGCCCTCCCCGCTCAGCAGGGGGCAGAGCGCTCCCGACTCGGGGCCGGGGCACACGACCACCGGATGGCCCATCCGCTCGAGCATCGCTCGGTCGAACTCGCCGGCGGCGCCGGGCGGGACGTCCAGGAGAACGACACCCTCGTGCCAGTCGTCCATGGCGGACCTCCTCTCGACCGTGTGGTCACCTGGGTGAAGCCTGCGCTGTCCCCGAGCGGGCCGTCAGGGCCACTCAGACCGGTCCCACCGGGACCTTCGGCCCTGCGATCGCCGGGTGCCAGGCGCAATGGACGATCTGGAGCCCCAGCAGCACCACCAAGAGCGCCTTGGAGATCGACTGGCGCAGTAGAGGGCCCGCGGTGGCTACTCGCCGCGCAAGAACAAGCAGAGTGGATGGCCGGCTGGGTCGAGCATGATGCGCAGGCGCTCGGGGTTGCGGTCGGGCGGTTGCCATGGTGCTTCGGTGCCTCCCGCCTCGATTGCACGCGCCACGGCGACCTCCAGGTCGTCGACCTGTACCTCGAAGTGCATCATCTTCGCCTGCTGCTCGGGCTTCTCGGGCCACGTGGGTGGCACGTAGCCCTTCCCGCCTTGGATGTTGAGGTGGACGCCGCCCGCGGGGTCCCACAGTTGCGCCCAGTACGGACCCACCTCGCGAACCTTGAAGCCGAGCAACTTCTCGTAGAAGCGCGCCATCGGCGGCGCCTCCGCGCAGTCGATCGCCAACCCGACCCACCGCACCGTCGCAGCGGACTTGTCGTCGCTCATGAACCGCGAGTTTCGCCAAAGCCAGTTACCCAAACAAGAGGTCCGGCTGGCCCGGATGATCACGGAGAGCCTGGCCGTCGCCGGCGGCGACGAGGACCAGGGCGACGAGGTGGCTCGGTGCACCGTCAGCCCGTCGCAGCGCCCGGTGGTCCCGTCGGCAGTGACGAAGCCGCTCATCCGGAACGGATGACGACAGACGTCCTACCCAGCGGGAGAGTGCATCACTGTCCGGCTGTGCGACCTCGACCGGGCACTACCGCGAGATAGGAGTTTCCTATGGGTGCGACGGAGATCGACGAACTGGGTCCGGTTGACTACCTCGTCGTGGAATTTCCTGCCGGCAAGAGCAACTTCTCGGGCGAGATGGCCGCCGAGCTCGCTTCACTGACCGAGTCCGGCACGATTCGTGTGCTCGACCTGCTGATCCTGAACAAGGCCGAGGACGGCACCGTCGAGGCGTTCGAGATCGACGACCTCGACGAGGACGAGGCGGGCGCGCTGATCGGCCTGGAGACCGAGATCGCTGAGATCCTCGCCGCCGAGGACGTCGTTCATCTTGCGGAGGCGATGGAGAACGGCAGCACCGCCGGCGTCCTGGTCTGGGAGAACTCCTGGGCCGCCCCGTTCGCGTCGGCAACCCGCCGGGCCGGCGGCCAGCTGATCGCCACCGGCAGGATCCCCATCCAGGCGATCGCCGCCTCCATCGAGGCCGAGAACGCCGCTAGCGAAGGAGACTGACATGCCCCTCCGACCGGCTCGAGCTGCACGGCGCGGTGTCATCGGTGCCCCGGTGGCGAGGACGGCAGCGGTGGTCGGCACCGCCGCCGTCGTGTCGCACGGCGTGAATCGCCGCCATGATCGCCGCGATGACCGTCGCGACCGTCGCCAGGTTCGCCGCTGAATCATCCCGTTCGAATGAGGACACCGCCGGCAGGGTCGGGAAGCTGACGACCGATGGACACGTCGGTCGGGACAACAGCCACGGGCGGGTCTGCGGACCCCGCGCCCGGTCGGGCGCCTGCGGACGGCATGGTGTGGGTCCCGGGCGGCACGTTCGTGATGGGCTCCGACGACCACTACCCGGAGGAAGCACCCGCGCACGGGGTCGAGATCGACGGTTTCTGGATGGACCGCACCGCGGTCACGAACGCCGAGTTCCGCCGCTTCGTCGACGCCACGGGTCACGTCACCCTGGCCGAACGGGCGCCCGACCCGGCCTGCTACCGCGACGCCGAGCCCAGCCTGATGGTCGCTGGCTCAAGCGTCTTCCGTCGACCCAGCCACCCGGTGGACATGCGCGACCACACCAACTGGTGGTTCTGGGTCCCTGGCGCCAATTGGCGTCACCCCCGCGGCCCCCAGTCGTCGCTCAAGGGCCGTGGGCAGCACCCGGTTGTCCATGTCGCGTGGGAGGACGTCGACGCGTACGCTCGCTGGGCCGGCAAGGAGCTGCCGACCGAGGCCGAATGGGAGCGGGCGGCGCGAGGCGGTCTCGAGGGCGCGGAGTTCGCCTGGGGCGACGAGCTCACACCGGACGGGCGGTTCATGGCCAACACGTGGCAGGGCGAGTTCCCCGTCGAGAACCTCGGCCTCGACGGTCACGAGTACACGGCGCCCGTCCGTTCGTTCCCACCCAACGGCTTCGGGCTGTTCGAGATGACCGGCAACGTCTGGGAATGGACGGCCGACTGGTACGGCGACCATGCCGCCGGCGCACATGCGTGCTGCACCGTGACCGACCCGCACGGCGGTGACGCCGAGGGCAGCTACGACCCGCAGCTCGCCGCCGAGCCCGTGCAGCTGGCCCGCAGGGTGATCAAGGGCGGCTCGCACCTGTGTGCCGAGAACTACTGCCGGCGCTACAGGCCGGCCGCTCGGATGCCCCAGACGATCGACACGTCGACGTCGCATCTGGGCTTCCGTTGCATCATGCGGGCCTCCGCACGTGCATAGAGGCGTCACACACCCTCGACTGCCTCGAGCCGGCCGGATCGGATCGCCTCGGTGAACGCCTGATAGTCCTGCGCGTTCTGGTCTGCGTAGCGTTGGGAGAAGTCCGCAACCGAGTCGTCGAACCGGCCCTTCGCACCCAGGTAGGCGGCGAGCGAGACGGCGTCGCCCGATCGGGCGTGCGCCCGTGCCAGCGTCCAACCGCAGACGCGCGCGTAGAACGCGAGTGCCGCCGGGGGCATCGCCTCGATCAGGGCCGAGCCCTTCATGTCGCGCAGCTGCCGCCAATACAGGTAACGGTCGGCCTGCACACCTTTCGTCCATCCCAGGAAGATGTCGCTCGCGGCCTGCATCATGCGCTGTCCCTGCACCACTCGCTCACCCGGCTGTCGAAACCGGCTCTTCGGCAGGTGATCCTCCAGGACCGACGCGGTTGCCTCCTTGACCTGCAGGAACAGCGGGTCCTGCTGATCGCGACCCTGGAGCAACACGATGAAGGCGCGCGCGCCGACGCTGCCGACGCCGACGACCTTCCGGGCCATGTCGACGACCTCGAAGCGTTCCAGCAGGTGCCGCCGATCATCCTGCAACGTGGCCCGGTAGGCGCGGAACTGCTCATGGATGGCGTGCTCCATCTCGTCGACCGAGAGACCGACGGTCCCGGCCAGGTCACGCAGTGGGACGACGATCGGCGGCTGGCTGACGATCCGGTACCGACCGTCGACCTCTTCCGCGAGTTTCGACAGTGCCTGCACGCTGTCGTGGCTATGAGCCTTCAGCGCGGTCTTCTTGGCGGTCTTCCTTGCGGTCGTCCCTACCTTCTTGTCATGGCGTTTGATGGCGCGGGTAGCAATGTCGATCTGTTGCATGAGGTCTTGTTCCGACAGCCGTGCGTACCAGATGTCCAGCGTCCGCATCTCCGCGAACTCGGCCATTGCCTCCCGATAGGCCTTCACCGAGGCGAGGGTCGCGGCACGCACGTCGGGGTCGGCGAAGCCGTTGTTGCGGGCCGCGATCGTGAAGCTCGCCGCCATGCGTTTCACGTCATACTCGAAGGGCCCGGGAAGCGTCTCGTCGAAGTCGTTGAGGTCGAACAGCAGCGTTCGCTCCGGCGACGCGTACGCACCGAAGTTCGAGAGGTGGGCGTCACCACAGAGCTGGACGTTCAGACCCGCCGTCGGCGTGTCCCGCAGATCCGCGGCCATGATCTTCGCGGCCCCTCTGTAGAACGTGAACGGGGACACCATCATCCGCCCATGGCGGACGGGCACCAGGTCCGGCTCGCGGGTGGCGTTCTGCTCCTCGAGCAACCCGACCGGATCGGGGCGCCCAGCGGCCGGCACCCACCCGCCATGGCCGGAGGGAGCGGTCCGCTCGCGCGCGGCCTTCCCGCGAGCCTTACGTTCCTCGATGTCGAGGTGCACGATCTTGCTCATGGCATCCCTCCTGTTACGGCTGCGACGGCCTGTCGAACCGTGTCGAACACCCGGTCCTGGCCGACGGCGTCGATCGCGCCCGCCCGGGCCCAAAGCTCCAGGGTCTCCGGCTCCACGCGGGCCAGCGCCAGCCAGACATCCTGCGATCGCAGCTCCCCCGCGAGCTGGGCCACCATGTCGGCGCCATCGGTGTCGGTCAGCGAGATCGCATCGGCGTCCATCACGACCGCCCGGACCGGTTCCGCTGCGCCCTCGATCAGCTCCTTGAGCGTGTCGCGGAACCGGTTGGCATCGGCGAAGAACAGCGGCCCGTCCAGCCGGAGCACGAGCACGCCCGGGATCGCCTCGGCCTCCTCGACCCGCGTCAGGTCGACGAACGCGCCCGACGTCGGGTCTCTGCCGAGACGGCGCACCGCCGGGTTCGACGACCGGGCGATGAGCAGGAGCAGCGACAAGACGACGCCGATCAGGATCCCCTGGATGATGCCGAAGAACAGGATCCCGAGCATGGCGCCCATGGAGAAGACCCAATCGGCGCGGTTCACCCGGAAGTAGCGCCGTATCGGGCCGAGATCGACCACGCCGAGCATCGCGTCGATCACCACGGCGCCGAGCGTCGCTGCCGGGAGGTTCTCGAACAACGCCGCCAGGAACAGCATGGTCAACAGGATGAACACGGCGTTGATCAGGGACGCCATCTGCGTACGTTGACCGGCGGCGTCGGCCACCGACGTCTTGGAGAGGCTGCCGTCGGTAGCGAACGCGCCGACGAAGCCGGCCGCGCCGCACGCCGCGCCCTGCGCGATCAGCTCCTGGTCGGCGTCGATCTCGTAGCGGTGCTTGACGGCCATCCCGCGCGCCGACGCCAGGGACTCGGAGTACCCGACGAACACGATCGACAGCGCACCGGCGAGCAGGGCGGCCCACTGGCTCCATCCGACGCCCGGAAGCTGCACGGAGAACAGGCCGGTCGGCACATCGCCGGTCACCGCCACGTCGTGGTCGGTCAGGTCGAACAGGCTCACCGCCGCGATCGACAGCGCCACGACGATCAGCGCACGGGGCCACCTCGGGAGGTAGCGGCGCATGAGCAGCAGCGCGATCAACGACGTCGCACCGACGCCAAGGGTCCACAGGTTGGTGTCGGGGATCTCCTCGATCGTCTTGATCAGCTCCTCGACATAGGTCCCCGACACCGCCGGGATCCCGAGCAACTTCTGCGACTGGTCGATGATGATGCCGACGGAGAAGCCGAGCACGAACCCGCCCAGCACGGCCTTGGACAGGAAGTTCGACACCCAGCCCATCCGCAGCAGGCCCAGCGCGAGGTACACGGCGCCGGCCATCAATGCCAGGGCGGCCGTGTAGCCCACGGCCTTGTCCGTCCCCAAGGCGGACGCGCCGACGATCGGTCCGACGACCGCCGCCGACACCGCAGCCACCGCCCCGCTCGGCCCCTGGACCACCTGCCGTGAGGTGCCGAAGATCGCGTACGCCACGAGTCCCGTGAACGCGGCGTAGAGCCCATACTGCACCGGAACGCCCGCGAGCGTCGCGTAGCCGAGCGACTGCGGCACCAGCAGGGCCCAGACCGACAGCGCGGCGACCGCATCAGGCGCAAACGAGTCCCGGCGATACGCCGGCAGCCAACCGACGATCGGAAGGTACCGGCCCAGCCCGGCGCGCTTGGTCGGCTGTCCGGCGGACACGGTGGTGCCGGTCATGTGTCTCGTGGCGTCGTCGGTGATCGAGCCGAAGACCGCTAGGTGCGGTCTTCGGCCATCTTCTTCTGGGCGTCGGCGAGCGCGCCCTTGAGCGCCTTCACGTGGTGCCCTCGGCCTCGCCGACCACCTTGCTGATCGCCCGGGTGACGGCCGGCTCGACCGTCTCGGCGGCCGCGTGCGGGTAGGCGACGATCAGGCCGGCGCCGCCGATCGGGATCGTCTCGCCGGCCGTCTCCTCGATCTTGCTGCCGGTCTTCTTGTGCAGCGCCTTGCCGCCGACGGCGCCGAGGGCCGCCCCGATCGCGGTCGCGGCGAGCAGTGGCGGCGCGAACAGACCGACCACGAAGCCGACCGAGGCGAGGCCCGCGGCGCCCTCCTCGACCATGTGATCGGTCTGCTCGACCGAGAGGTTGCCCTCGAGGTCCTTGCTCACGACGACCGCGCCCCAGAGGCGTGCGCCGCAGGTCAGGACCGCCTCGTAGTCCTCGTGCGCGGCGTCGGTCGACAGATAGCCGCCGATCAGGACGTCGGTCGTCTCGTCATCGATGGCATCGGGTCGCTCCTCGCGTCGCTGGTCATGCCGACAGGCCGTGCGCCGCCTGCCCGTGGTGCGCGGCGGCGTGGAGGTCGAGCTCGTCCTGGTCCGAGAGGTGCGGCTTGATGTCGAACACCACCTTCTTGACCGTGCCGGTGAACGCGAACGGCTTCTCGCTCTCGTAGCTGCGGTCGACGACGCCACCGTTGTCCCGGCCGATGTCCATCCCCGCGTAGCCGGAGAACCGGACCGGCACGGTGTGGTCCATGCGCCCCTTGCCGACCGGTCGGTCGTCGATGAACAGCGTCACCTCGCCGCCGGTCGCCGGCGTGGCCCCGTCGGCCTCGAACTCCATGCGGACGGTCACGTCGCCGGTCGGGAGGTCCTCCTCGGCGACCTGCTTGAAGACGAACACGCCCATCATCGAGTAGGTGTGGGTGAGCTTGCCGTCCTTGACGTAGAGGGTGAACCCGCCGAGGTGGTCGGCCTCGGCGACGATCACGCCCTCGGCGCCGCCGTCGGGAACGACCAGGTCGGCGGTGATCGCGTACGAGCGGTTGTAGATCCTCGGGATCATGCCGGACATCACGTTCTGCACGTCGCCGCGGAACTCGAACGTCGTCTGCTCCGGGATCGGCGGCAGCATGCCGAAGAACGTCGACAGCGTCGCGAGCAGCGGCAGCACCTTGTACCGCTCGGCCTCCTCCCAGAACAGCTCCTTGAGCTCCTTGACCTTGTCGGGGTGCTCGGCCGCCAGGTCGTTCGCCTGGGTGAAGTCGTCGGGCAGGTAGTACAGCTCGGCCGGGCCGGCGTCCGGATCCCAGACGCCCGGCGCGTAGGGCTTGAGCGCGTCCGGGGTGAGCACCCACGGGATGCGCTCGGTCTTCATCGCGAGCCACCAGCCGTCCTTGTACATGGCGCGGTTGCCGATGGTCTCGAAGTACTGCTGCGTGCGGTGCTCGGGCGCGGCGCCGTCGGTCAGCGACGCGGCGAACGAGGTCCCGTGCATCGGCTCCTGCTCGATCCCGTCGACGGTGTCGGGCGCGGGGATCCCGGCGATGTCGAGGATCGTGGGCGCCACGTCGATGACGTGGGTGAACTGGCGAGCGCAGCCCGCCGGCGTCGGTGATGCGGTCGGGCCAGTGCACGACCAGCGGGTTGCGCGTCCCGCCGAGGTGCGAGCCGACCTGCTTGCCCCACTGGAACGGCGTGTTCCCCGCCCACGCCCACGCCGCCCCGTAGTGCGGGTCCATGATCGAGGCGCCCCACGCGTCGAGCCCGCCGTAGCGCTCGGAGAGCTGGAGCTGCATCTCGTCGGTGAGCGGGATGCCGTTCTGCATCGTCAGCTCGTTGAACGAGCCGGTGACCGTCCCCTCCATGCTGGCGCCGTTGTCGCCCCAGATCCAGAGGATCAGCGTGTTGTCGAGCTCGCCGAGCTCGTCGATCGCGTCGATCACCCGACCGACGTTGTGGTCGGCGTTCTCCGAGAACCCGGCGTAGACCTCCATCTGGCGGGCGTAGAACGGCTTCAGCTTGTCGGGCACGTCGTCCCACGCCGGGAACGCCTCGTCGCGCGGGGTCAGCTCGGCGTCGGCCGGGATGACCCCGAGCTCCTTCTGGCGGGCGAAGGTCTCCTCGCGGAGCTGGTCCCATCCCTGGTCGAACTTGCCCTTGTACTTGTCCGCCCACTCCTTCGCGACGTGGTGCGGGGCGTGGCTGCAGCCGGTCGAGAAGTAGACGAAGAACGGCTTGTCGGCGTCCTGTGCGCGGACCCCGTGCAGCCACTCGATGGTGCGGTCGGCCATCGCGTCGGGGAAGTAGTACGGATCCTCCTCGTCGTAGAACTCCTCGGGAGTGCCGATGATCTTCTGGTTCTCGGCCAGGCACGGGTCCCACTGGCTCGAGCCGCCGCCGAGGAACCCGTAGAAGTAGTCGAAGCCCCACCCGTTCGGCCACCGGTCGAACGGCCCGGCCGGGCCCTGCTGGCCGTCGGGCGTCAGGTGCCACTTGCCGAAGGCCGCCGTGCTGTAGCCGTTGTCCCGCAGGATCCGAGGCAGCGGCGCGCAGTCCCGCGGCAGGGTCGCGGAGTAGCCGGGGAACCCGCCCGCGAACTCGCCGACCGAGCCGAACCCGACCGCGTGGTTGTTCCGCCCGGTCAGCAGCGCCGCCCGCGTGGGCGAGCACAGCGCGGTGACGTGGAACCGGTTGTAGCGCAGGCCGCCCTCGGCGATCCGCGTGTAGTTCGGCGTCTGGATCGGGCCGCCGAAGGTGCTCGGGTTGCCGAACCCGGCGTCGTCGATGAGCACCAGCAGCACGTTCGGCGCGCCGTCGGGCGGGGTCGGATGCCCGATCAGGTTCCAGTCCGGCTGCGAGCCGTCGAGCGTCCGGTTGGCCACTCCTGCGAACGGTCTCACGCCGGATCGGGAGCCTGCTGCGATCGTGCTCACTCATCGTCCATCTCCGGTTCGGGCCAGTGGCCGGAGTCACGCGACGCCGCGTGCTCTCCCTGCCATTGTCGGGTCGCGGAAGCGGGCCTCGCCTCATCCGACCGGGATGAGCTTGGGGAGTCAGACGAGCTGCAATGCCGTGGCCCGATGGACCGCCGCGGACCGGTGGGGGACGTCGAGCTTGCGGTAGATCGCTCGGACGTGTGTCTTGATGGTGTTGACGGAGATGTAGAGCTGAGCGGCCATCTCGCGGTTGGACATGCGCAGCGGCAGCATGCGCAACACCGTGAGCTCGCGGGCGGTGAGCTGCTCGATCGGCCCGGTCTCCCGTCGCGTCGATGCCAGGGCAAGCTCGTGGCACGCAAGGGCGGCCAGGCGGCCGAGGGTCCGGTCGGTGTGGTCGAGCGCCAACTCGGAGAGCCGCCGGTTCAGCGCGGGTCCCTCGTCGAGGAACGTTCGCACGAGGCCGAGGGGCCCGCCGACCGAGATCGCCTCGATGACGGCCGCCGACTCGTCCTCCGGTCCGGCATCCGGCAGCTGGGCGCGCAACAGGAGCGCCTCCACGACGTGCCGGGGTGCGCTCGGGTCGACCGACTCCGCGAGCTCCCGGGCCTCCGTCGGGGCTTCCTGCAGCGCCACCCGCGCGGCCAGCAGCTGCGTGTCGGCTCCCGGTGGTCCGTCGCGGACCGCGGCCCGGGCTCCGGCCACATCGCCCTGGTCGAGGCGCACCTTCACCTCCGTGGCGCGGAGGTGAAGATCGATCGCCGGTGGCAGTTCAGGGTGCGCGGCACGGGTGGAGACCACCAGTTCCAGCGCCTCCATGTCGGCGCCCGATGCCCGGTGGCAGCGAGCAAGCTCGCTGGCGGCGAGCGCGGCGAGGACGTGGTGAGAGTGCACGACCGCGAGATAGTGGGCCTCGTCGAGGAGCTGCACGGCCTTGGCCAGGTGGTTGCACTCGCGGTGGGCCAATCCTGCCAGCAGCGCAAGCTCGGCCGAGCCCGAGCCGCGGTTACGACCGTCGCCCTCGACGGAGGCGACCGACTCCGCGACGTCCGAGATGTCACCGTCCTGCCAGGCGATCCAGGCACGAGCCAGGGCGATGTCGATCGCCGCCTCGAGTTCGGTTCCGAGGGCTGCCTGGTCGAGCTCCCGCAGTGCCGACCTCGCCTGCTCCGCCTCACCGGCCCAAACCAGGGCGCGAACTCGCCAGCCGTGCGCTCGCACGGTCGCGCACGGGCTGGTTCCGGCCTGCACGACGGGCGTCAGCAGATGATCGGCGCTGGCGAGCAGGTCGGTGACATCGCCCAGGCGCTCCGCGACCACGGCCCGCGCCATGACGAGATCCGGGCTGTCCTCCTGGCCGGCCAGGCCGGCCGACCTGGCGGCCGCGTCTGCTATTTTCAGCAGGCGGCACGCCTCGTCGACACGCCCGGCCGCGACGGCGGCGCGGATCCGCCAGGCCGACCACCCTGGGCTGACAGGCGTGATCTCGGGGAGCCGCAGCAAGAGCTCGTCGACCCGGCGCAAGGCTGAATCGTCAACGGCCGCCAGGTCCGCGCACGACGCGGCCGCCTCGTCCGTGCAGGCGGCCTGCAGGAACAGCTCGATGGCGGTGACGAGATCCCCGGTGTCTCGACAGGCCTCGGCAGCGCGGCGGCGGGCGGTCAGCGCGGCGCGTGGGTCACCGCGCCGACACTCCCGCTGCAGGACACGGATCAGCATGGGTGGATGACGGAACGCCCCGGGCCGGCTGGTGACCGGGACGGCGGGGAGCGCCTCGATGTCGGGCCGGGCGGATGACGGACGGCCGCGCTCATCAGCGGCGACCGCAGCACACAATTGCTCAGTGAGGACCGGCAGCCAGCAGGTCACCTGGAGAAACGAGCGCGTGGTCGCGGGTAAGGCAGCGATCAGCTCCCCGATGTACCCAGTGGCGATGCCGTCGAGATCGGGCCCGGCGGATGACGGTGTGGCGTTGTTCGAGCCGTCGAGGTACGCAAGCCGCAGCCCCGCGGCCCAGCCCAGCGTCGCCTGCTCGAGGTCGGCGGCATCGAGCTGCCGCCCGGTCCACGTCGCGGCGAGCGCGTCGATCTCGGCGCGCTCGAACCGCAGCTCGGCAGGGGTGATCTCCACCAGGTCACCCCGCAGTCGGGCGCGTTCGAGCAGGAGCCGGGGTTTCGATCGCGACACGAGCACGAGCCGAACCTGGTCGGGCGGATGCTCCACCAGCAGCTCGAGAACGTGCCGCGCGCTTCGATCGTGCAGGAGATGGACGTCGTCGACGACGACGGTGATGCCCGTTCCGAGGCGCTGTGTCACCGAGTTGAGGACGTCAGTGACCACGGTGCCGTCGATGTCGCCGGCGACCGCCCATCGACCGACCACGACCGAGCCTTCCGGGGAGAGCCGCTCCACCGCCCTGACCAACTGTTGCTTCAGAACGGTCTCGTCGTTGTGGGTCGGGTCGATCGCGAGCCAGGCGCACGGCTGGGTGCGTGTTCTCACCCATTGCGAGACGAGAACCGTCTTGCCCGCTCCAGCAGGACCGCGCACGAGGAGCACGTGCCGGTCCGGGTGATCCTCGAGGCGTCCCTCGAGGCGCATCCGGCGGATCGCGAAGAGCGGCACGGGTGGGGGCGCTCCGCGTGCGAGCGCATCGGGGCGCTCCAGTGGTTGTGCGGGCGCGTGCCGGTGGAGTGGTGATCGCTCGACGGCGGTTCGAACCGCCACACGATGCGACAAAGAACTGCTCACCGTCACACCCACCCTCCTCGGTTGTCCGCCTGGGCCGCGTCGACGGATCAGATCGAACCCGCGACACGATGAACGCCCACGAGCTCGATCCCGAGGTCGGCGACGCCCGAGGAGACCGTGCAGCGCGGCCTGATCGAGATCCGCGGACAGCACCGTCACACCCGGCCACGGAGCACCGTCACGTCGCTGAACGCACTCCGAACCAGGTCACCACGCCCCATGATCGTCACGTCGTAACGCACGACACGGGCACCCCCGGGGTCCAGAGGGGCCTGGCTGAAATCGCTGTTCGTAGTAGCCTTGCCACTCTTGGGGTGATGCAGCGTCGCCCTACCCAGGATGATTTCCGGAGCCCACACAACCCGAAGGACGGCGGAGAGGCGATGGCGGATGCAGTTCCGCTGCTCGCGGTCACAAAGTTCGCACCGCCCACACCGCCGCGAACGGTCATGGCGCGCGACCACCCCGTGGCCTTGCTCGACCGGCTCGTCGACGAGCACCCGGTGACGTTGATCGCTGCGCTGGCCGGAGCGGGCAAGACGGTGTTGTTGACCGACTGGGTCCACCACCGGCCGGAGGAATCGTGGGCCTGGCTGACATGCGACGTCACCGACGCCGACAGCGCCCGGTTCTGGATGTCGATCGTCGCCGCCTGTGCGCACCTGGGCGACGGGATCGGGAACGAAGCCCGGGCGCTACTCGCCGAAGACCCGCTCGCGCTCGATGACGTGGTGCCGTCGCTCGTGAACGACCTTGCCCGGCTCGACCGGGGTGCCGCCCTGGTGATCGACGACCTGCACATGGTCCCTGCCGACGCCGTCGCGCCGCTTGGTCTCCTGGTCGAGCGACTCCCACCTGGCGTGGCACTCGTCCTGGGCAGCCGATCCGACCCGCCGCTGCCACTGCACCGGTGGCGAGCCAACGGCATCCTCGGCGAGCTACGAACCGACCAGCTGCGCTTCTCGGCCGACGACACCGCGCGGGTGGTCGCCGCGCACGGCATCGAGCTCACCCCCGAAGACGCGGACGCGCTGACGGCGCGAACAGAAGGCTGGGCCGCAGGGGTGCACCTGGCGGCGCTCGCACTGCGCGACCACCCCGACCCGTCCGCCTTCGTAAGAGCCTTCGCCGGATCCGATCACAACATCACCGACTACCTCGCCAGCGAGGTGCTCGCTCAGCTCGACGCAGAAAGCCTCGACTGCCTGCTCGCCCTCGCCACGCTCGACGAGTTCGACGCCGACCGATGCCGGGCCCTCACCGGACGACACGACGCGGCAGACAGGCTCGAGGCGTTCGAGACAGCCAACCTCTTCCTGGTCCGGGTCGGCACCGATGCGGGAACCTACCGCTTTCACCAGCTGTTCCGTGACGTCCTCCGGCGCTGGCTGTCGGCGCGGGATCCCGACCGGGTCAACGTGCTGAACGTTGCGGCCTCGCACTGGTACGAGCAGCACGATGACATCGCACGCGCGGTACGCCATGCCGTCGACGGAGCAGACGCCGACCGCGCCTTCGCCCTTGTCCGCGACCATGCCGTCGACAAGTACCTCGGTGGCCGTGCCGCGATCAGCTCGTGGATCACCGAGCTCGGCGGCGAGGTGCTCTCGGCGCGCAGCGACCAGGTACTCGACTACACCATCGCCCTCATCATGGCTGGCTCGATCGACGAGGCCGGGCGGTGGCTCGCCTACCTGGACACCCTCGGACCCACCGATCCCAGCCCCCGGTACGTAGCGCGGCAGGCCCTGGCGAGAGCGATGTGGCTCGGCTTCCGCGGGGAGATCGGTGCTGCCCTCGCACACGCCGAGGATGCCGTGCGACGGTCGCCCCCCGGCGAGGACGATTTCGTGGACATGGCCCCGCTCACGCTCATCCGGGGGTTCGACTACCTGGACCGGCCGGAGGACGCTCGGGCCGTCTATTCCGACGCGATCAACCGGTGGGCGCGCTACCCACTGATGCAGCAGGTCGCGCTCGTTGGGGCGATCAGCGCGGTCGAGCTCGAATGCGGCAACCTCCGGCTCGCCGGCGAGCTCGCGGGGCGGGCGGCTGCGTTGGTGCCGCAGCTGGGGGCCGAGCGGCACTTCCTCATGGCGGACGTGATGCGGACGCTCGGCGCCCTCGAGGCCGAGGCCGGTGACCTGACCACCGCGGAACGCCACCTCGAGCGCGCGCTCGACATCGCGGCACCCGGCCGGCCGCCGTTCGCGTTGTTGAGCTTGGTGGAGCTGGCCCGGGTCGCGTTGCGACGCGGCGAGTTCGACGAGGCGCTGCACCGGTTGGACCGGGCGCGGGCCTTCTCTCGCCAGGACGTGGAGTCCCCGCTCGTCGTACGTGGCGATGCGCTCGAGGTACGGATCCGTCTTGCGGCGGGCCTTGACGTCACCGCCGACCACCTGGCGCGGCTGGGCTCGGGTCCCCGTCGCCTGATCACCGAGGCCGAGCACCACGCCCGCAGAGGCGACCCCGAGGCCGCGGCGGCATGCCTGGAGACGCTCGAATCCAGCGTCGAGCCGAGACCGCAACTCGAGCGCTGCCTCGTCGAGGCGCAGATCGGGCTGCTCGAGCACGACGCGATCCACGTCGACCGACAGCTCGACAGGATCCTCGATCTGTCACGATCGCAGGGCTTCGCGCGCTCGATCACCGACGCCGGCATGGACGTCACCCTGGCGCTCGAGGCCCGGCTGCGCGGGGATGCGCCGGAGCCGGCCCTCGGAGCGCTGGAGCACGCCGTCGTCGAGGCGACGACCCGGCCCATGCCGGTCGAGCGAGCCGGGTCCGCCGGCGAGGTCGGCCTGACCGACCGCGAGCGCACCGTGCTCCGCTACCTCCCCACCCGCTTGAGCAACCGCGAGATCGCGTCCGAGCTCTACGTGTCCCTGAACACACTCAAGACCCACCTGCAGAGCACCTACCGCAAGCTCGGCGTGGATAGCCGGGCCGCAGCAGTCGAGAAGGCGACGCACCTCGGCCTGCTCTGATCATCCCTCTGGGATGGGGACACCCCGGGCGACGACGGCGATCGTGCGCCCGCCATGAGCCCCGGTTGGACTGTGCGCGCTCGCCCACGACTGTCGGCCCGCCACTACGGCCTCGCCTCATCCGACCGGGATGATCGACTCCGACATGGCGCCCGCCGACGCCGCGATCATCCGGGCTGATGACCCGCCCCGACCGCGATGGCGCCCTCGAGTTCTACCGGCACCACGCCGGGTCGACCGCATCATCCCGGTCGGATGAGGCGGGGCCCCGATGCACGGCCCCATAGTCGGACGCACGCAGGTGGGTTCCAGTGACTCCGGCCACGCCACCAACCGGCACGGATCGAGCGAGGAGGGAAGTCCGATGGTTGCCGCAGACTGGCAAGTCGGCGAGCCCAGCGAGCCGTGCCGGGCGTCCTCCGCAGTCCCAACGGTCGCCGTGACGGGGGGTGCTCCCCCGCCCTCCCGACCCGGCGTCTGCTGTCACCGCACCGGGTCATGACGCACAAGGTGGAAAGGCGGCCGTGGGCTTGCTCGATCCGCTGAGCCGTCTGTTCGACCCGGGTCGGCGTCGCGCGCGGCGGGTGTGGTCGAGCGGTGGCCACGCGCACATCGAGGTGCGGCGGGTCGGTCCCGTGGACGCCGAGCGCTACGGCGAGCGCCTCGAGGCGAAGCTGGGCGCGCACCATGCGGTCCAGTGGGTCGAGGCCGTCGGGGACCTGGGACGTGTGGTCGTGGCGTTCGACGAGCGGGCCGCCTCTCCGAATGAGCTGGTCGAGTCGGTGGAGTCGGTGGAGGAGGAGTTCGGCGTCCGTGAGGAGCCACTCGGCTCCGGAGCACCGCCCCACCCGGCCGACGTCGAACCGCTGCTGCGGACCGGGGCAATGATCGGAGGATCGGCGACTGGCCTGGGGCTCGCCACGTTCCAGAGGGTCGCCCGGCTCCCACCGATCCCGTTCGTCGGGTATGCGGCCGCCGGGCTCTCGATCCTCGAGCACCAGCCGAGGCTTCGGCGCCTCGTCGAGCACGGCCTCGGGACGAGACCGGCCGAGCTGGCCCTGGCGCTGGGCAACGGGGTCATGCAGGGCGTCTCCGGTTCGCCGCTCGGTCCCATTGTTGATCTGGCGCACCGCTCGGCGCTCATGGCGGAGATGAGCGCGCGGCGCAGCCTCTGGCGTCAACGGGAACCGACGCTGTGGGAGGCTCCCACGAACCATCCGAAGGCGGCACCGGACACAGGTCGCCAGGCCCCGATTGCCGACGGGCCTATCGAGCAGTTCACGGATCGGGTGTTGCTCGCCTCGCTCGGGGCGGCCGGAGCAACGCTGGTCACGACTCGGAGCCTCGCGCAGGCGGCAGCAATGTTGCAGGCGGGGGTGCCGAAGGCAGCCCATTTTGGCCGCGAGGGGTTCGCTGCCCAGGTGGGCCGTCTGCTCGCCTCACGCGGCCTCCTCCCGCTCGATCCCGATGCCCTCCGGCGGCTCGACCGGGTGGACTGCGTGGTCATCGACGAGGACCTGCTGGTGTCCGACGAGCTCGAGCTGTCCGAGGTCGTGATGATCGCCTCGGCGGAGGGCAACGGCGCAGACGACGCCCGGGAGGCCGAGCGCCGGGCCCGCAGCCTCTTGGCTGGTAGCGCACGCGGCGCGGTGTTCCGGCAGGGCGGATGGACGCTGGCGCCGATCGATCGTCTCGGCGTCGAGGCGCCGCCCGGCCGCAAGCGGGCGGCCCGGCGGCTGGCCAAGGACGGGCTGGTGCTCGGACTGGTCCGTCACCGCACGTTGGTGGCGCTGACCGGCACCCGGCGCCGCCTGCGCGGCGGTGCCCAGGAGCTGATCGCCGCAGTCCGGCTCGCGGGTCTCGAGATCGTCATCGCCGGGCGCGACGACAGTGTGGCCTCGAGGCTCAGGTGCGAGCGCACGGTGCGCAACGGGTCCCGCCTCCCGCGGGCCATCCGTTCGCTGCAGCGCGAGGGTGCCGTCGTTTTCCTGGTCGCCCCCGGGGGCTCACCGGGGCTGCCGCCCGCCGACGTCGCGCTCGGATTGCGTGCCGGGTCGGGCCCGCCACCATGGGGAGCCGACGTGCTCGCGGAAGATTGTGAGCTGGCACATGCCTACCTGCTGATCCAGGCCTGCTCGATCGCGCGCCGCGTGGCCCGCGAGACCGCGCTGGTGGCAACGCTGGGTGCGGCGACCGGTGCCGTGGCCGGGCTCCTCGGACGCCCGTCCGGGGCGGTCGGGCGGACGATGAACGCGGTGAACGCCGCCTCCGCCGTGGCGCTGGCCAATGGCACGCGAGCGGGGATCGAGCTGGCGGGGCGGCCGATGCCGAGTTGGCCCGAGCCGGTGCCGTGGCACGAGCTCGACGCTCGGGTCGTCGTCGAGCGGCTGGGGACCACGCCCGGGGGGCTGTCGCACGACGAAGCGGCGCGTCGCCAGCGGGCGGAGGCCCGATCGGTTCCCGGCCCCCTGTTGCTCGTCCGGTCGGTGGCGGCCGAGTTGGTCAACCCCTTCACGCCCATCCTCGCGTCAGGAGCCGGCCTCGCCGCGGCAGTCGGCTCCACGGTCGACGCGGCCATGGTGGGCAGCGTCGTGTTGTTCAATGCCCTGATCGGTGGGGTCGAGCGACACCGTGCGGACCAAGCCATCGAGCGACTCGACGCCCGAGCAGGTCACGTCGTGCTGGCGCTCCGGGGCGGGGAGGAGGCTCTGGTCGACGCCCGCCACCTCGTCGCCGGTGACCTGATCCGGCTGCGGGCGGGAGAGACCGTGTCCGCGGACTGCCGGATCGTCGACGCCCGGTCTCTCGAGGTCGACGAGTCGAGCTTGACCGGGGAGTCGCTCCCGGTGCCCAAGAGCGCGGCGCCGTCCTTCGCCGCCGCCGTCGCGGACCGGACCTCGATGCTGTTCGAGGGCTCCGCGGTGGCGGCCGGGGAGGCGACCGCCGTGGTCGTGGCCAGCGGGCCGGACACCGAGGCTCGCCGTACGGCCCACCTCCCGGGCGCGGAGCCCCCGCCGAGCGGTCTCGAGGCGCGGCTGCACACGCTGGGCCGGCTGTCCGCTCCCGTCGCGGTCGGCAGCGCCGGCCTGCTGGCGGGCCTCGCCGGCATCCGTGGCGCCCCACTGGCCGAGATCGTCGAGTCCGGTGTGGCCCTGTCGGCTGCCGCCGTGCCGGAAGGGCTGCCACTGTTGACCACGGTTGCCCAGCTCAGCGCCGCCCGGCGGTTGGCGGGGCGCGGCGCGGTCGGTGCGCTCTCGACGCGCGGTGGAGGCCCTGGGCCGCGTCGACGTCGCCTGCGTCGACAAGACGGGGACACTGACAGAAGGGCGCATCGCGCTGGTGACCGTCTCCGATGGGGTCACCGACATGCCCGTCGACACGCCGCACGTCGCTCCAGAGGCCCGGAGCATCCTGGCCGCCGGCCTCCGGGCCTCGCCGAGCGCGGCGCGCCACGACCTGGTGCACCCCGAGGACCGCGCCCTGGTCGACGGCGCCGGCATGGCCGAGGTCACGGCGAGCGACGGTGCCGACGAGTGGCGGCAACTGGCCGAGCTACCGTTCGAGGCGGGGCGGGCATTCCACGCGGTTCTGGGGAACGGAAGTGGGTCGGCGAAGCTGACCGTCAAGGGGGCACCCGAGGTCGTCCTGGCCCGGTGCTCGACGTGGCCGAACGGCGCGGCGAACGACCGGTTGACCCGGCACCGGCGGCGCCGTCTGTTGGACCACGCGCATGGCATGGCAATGCGGGGGCTCCGCGTCCTGGCGGTGGCCGAGCGCGACGTGCCCGGAGCCGCGAGCCTCGACGAGGACGGGGTCGACGGCCTGGCGTTCGTCGGGTTCGTGGCCTACAGCGATCCGGTGCGCCCCGAGGCGGCGGCCGCCCTGCACGATCTGCAGCGGGCCGGGGTCGAGGTAGTCATGGTCACCGGCGATCACCCCAGCACCGCGGCGACCATCGCTGCGGAGCTGGGACTGGTCAACGGCAAGCGCATGCTGACCGGACCTGACCTCGACGCGATGAGCGACGAGGAACTGGCCGACGCCATGCCCGGGGTGGCCGTCTTCGCCCGGGTCACGCCCGTCCACAAGGTGCGTATCGTGTGGGCCTTCCAGCAGGCCGGTCGCGTGGTTGCGATGACCGGTGATGGGGCCAACGATGCCCAGGCGATCCGCTTGGCCGACGTGGGGATCGCGTTCGGTGAGCAGAGCACAGGAGCCGCCAGAGACGCCGCCGACCTCGTGGTCGTGGACGACAGGGTCGAGACCCTCGTCGACGCCCTCCTCGAGGGCCGGGCCCTGTGGACGTCGGCCCGGGACGCGGCAGCCATCCTCGTCGGTGGGAACCTCGGCGAGATCGGCTTCATGATCACGGGTTCGGCGATCCAAGGCCGGGCTCCGCTCAACGCCCGACAACTGCTGCTGGTCAACCTGCTCACCGACACCGCTCCGGCCCTCGCCATCGCGATCCGCCAGCCGGCACGGCCGACCCCCGAGCAGCTCGTGAGCGAGGGTCCAGAAGCCTCTCTGGGCACGTTCGCCCGCGACATCGCCATGCGGGCCACCCTGACCACGGCCGGCGCGACCGGCGCGTGGCTCGCCGCCCGGGCCACCGGCACGCGTGCTCACGCCAGCACCGTCGGGATGACGGCCGTCGTCGGGACCCAGCTCGGTCAGACCATCCTGGTCGGCGGCCGGGATCCCGTCGTCCTGGCCGCGGGCCTCGGCTCCGCCGCAATCCTGGCCGGGATCGTCCAGACACCGGGCCTGTCCCACGTGTTCGGCTGCCGACCCCTCGGACCCATCGGGTGGACCATCAGCACCACGGCGTCCATCGCCGCGACCGCCGGCGCCGCCGTCCTACCGCGAGCCCTGTCGACGATGCCATCGGGGCGGACGGACCCCCCGCAGCCGTCGACCGGCCGGAACTGCTAGAGCAGACGGGAACCAGAGCCCGGCTATGTCGCAGAGCCCTTGCCCGCCGCCTGAGGCTCACCTCGCACGACCGCAGTAGCGACGTTCACGGCGCCCGTCACGCTGACGCCGACGAGTCCCAGCCCTGTGCGGGCGACTGCGACGGCAACAGGCTTCACCCGTCGGCGTAGCGGTGGGACGAGCAGCACAGCCCCTGCTCCGAGTGCCAGCGGCCACATCTCCTCCATGGTGAACCTCCTGCTCGATTCCGCGGCGCCTGGCGGCATCTCGATGCGGAGATCCGATTGTCCCGCCGGCCGGCCCGAAAAGCCAGGACGCGGCCGGCGCCAGACCTGTTCAGCCCAACAGGCTCAGTGGGCGCAGTCGTTGCCAGAACTCCCTGATCGCCAGCTCGGCCAGCACCAGCAGGGCCATGACGACCAGAGACTGCACAAAGCCCTCCATGTGTGTCCTCCCCACGGGGTCGACTCGGGTGATCGTATGGAGCCCAAATGACCGCACGGACAGGACGGGAGGAACCGGAGCTGAAGAGAAGGTGACGACAGGGCAAACGTGACGTCAACTGCCGCCCCGGGACCGCGCCGCTGGTCCCGGTCAATGAAGAGCAATCGACTGATACGAGGGGCGGGCACGGCTGCGGGCCGGACGGTCAGACCTCGTCGAGAGCCTCCCCGAGCGACCGTAGCCCCGGCCGCCTCGTAAAGTCGATGAGGAGGTGACCAACCGTGAGAGCCACTGCCACCGGCGGCTCGACCACGTTCAGCGCGACGAGCGCGCCGAGCCCGATGTAGAACGCGAGATGCTCGACGGGTGGTGTCTCGAGGTGGAGACCGTCCGTGCCGACCAGGATCCGATGCCCACCGTGCTCGGTCACCATCGACACACTCAACCCTGCCATTCGCACCTCCTCGGCGCCGGTCGTGGACGCGGCTGCGGCCAACCATGTTGACAGTGGCACCGCCCGTGGCCCCCAGCCTCATCCCCAACGGATGAACTTCACCCGGGGCTCACGACTCATCGACGCCGCCCTGCGCCTCCTCTGGAGACGGGCGCCAACGCCTCGGCCGCCAAGCGCTCACGACCTTTCCGATGGCGGTCACGAGGAAGATCTGGCCCACGAGCGCCTCGAGCACGGCAAGGGTCTGGCCGGGGTTGCCGACTTCCCGGATACCGACGTCTATCGGGATCGGAGAACGGGTGATCGGAACACCGGATCGTACGAAAATCGTCGATCGCGTCCTCAGCCCGGGGGGATGAGATCCACGACTTGTTCGTCGATCTCATCCTGTCCGGCTGACGACGTGCCTGCCGACCCTTTCTACGGTCAGCACGATCCGATTCCTCCTGGAACCCGGCGATCATCGGGCCCCGGGAGCCGAAAGAGGGGACTTGCAAATGGCAACCACAGACATAGGCGGGCAGACGGGAAGTGCCGGCAGAGACGAGCCGTTGCCGGCGTCGTCCTACGACGAACCGACCGGCTGGACCGGCTGGATCGCCTTCGCGGGCGTGATGTTGATCATCGGCGGGAGCCTCAATCTCTTCTACGGCATCGTCGCCGCCGTCAACGACGAATGGGTCGTCTTCGCCAACCGTGCGAACGTCTACCTCGACGTGTCGCAGTGGGGCTGGGTGCACATCATCCTGGGCACCATCATCGTGCTCGCCGGCTTCGGGGTGTTCAGCGGCAGGTTTCTCGCTCGGATGGTTGGCGTCCTCGTCGCCGGCGTCAGCATGCTGGTCAACTTCGCCTTCATCCCGGTCTACCCATTCTGGGCACTGACCGTGATCACCATCGACGTCCTCGTGATCTGGGCCCTGATGGCCCATGGACGCGAAATGCGTGAGGCCTGAGCCGAGGGCACGCCCGGAACGGACGAGCCAGTCGAGTACCGCTCCTCGCTTCAGCGCACGGATGGCGGCGATCCCCGAGCGGTGGCGCGTTAGCGAGCGCCCCCATGCACCGCGTGAGCAACAGGCTCCATCGTCGCTTCGATGACCTGGTTGGCGCCGCGCTCGTCGACCAGGTCATCGAGGAGGAGCTCGGCCGATTCGATCGAGCCCGGGTCGAGACCTTCGTACCGGTGCTGGTCGAGCGCGCCGCCGCGAGGCACCTCGCGCACGGAATGATCCGCTCCCATTCAGCGGGCGGTCCTACCGCGGGTCGTTGTCCAGATCATCCGCTCGGGACGAGGCGCGCCGGATTTGGAGGCCGCCGCGACGGGCTACGACCGGTCGCACCTCGCGTCGGCGGGAGCTCCGGTGGCTCGAAGGCGCTTGCGGTACCAGAGGACGTCCGTTCCTGATGGGAAGTCCTCGACTCGACCCACCAGTTCGTAGCCGTTCCGCTCGTA
This sequence comes from uncultured Acidimicrobiales bacterium, assembly GCA_963739835.1. Taxonomy (GTDB): domain Bacteria; phylum Actinomycetota; class Acidimicrobiia; order Acidimicrobiales; family VFJN01; genus ZC4RG19. The sequence continues at coordinate 49,874 of CAVUBW010000016.1, read as the reverse complement.
GAGAGCTCGAGCCTGAAAGTCGTAGGTGAAGTGGACGGTCTGTGAGCACCCGCGGGCCGCCGCCTCGGCCTCGGCGGCGGCGATGAGCCGAGTCGCGAGGCCGCGACCTCGGAGACCTGGCTCCACCCAGAGGTTCTGCAGCTCGCAGCAGTCGCCCCAGGTCCATCCGCTGATACCGGCGACGACCCTGCCGGCGTCGCGCACGAAGATCGCCAGGTCGACTTCGTCACCGAGTCCCATGGCGGCGGACGCCTCACGACGGATCTGCGTTTCGAGGACCTCGATGTCGAGCGGATCCGGATGGTCCTCGACGTGGAACTCCACAGCGACCGACTCGTCAGGCGTCGACGATCTGCTCGATCAGCGAGATGTCGTCGAAGTACGTCCGGAACGACCGGATCTTCCCGTCGCGGAAGTCGGCCACGGTGACGCCGGCCATCTGGACGTGCCGTCCCGTTGCCTCCAACACGGCATCCTCGTCGAGGACCAGTGGCCCCGTGTGATCGGCTTCGATGAGCCATTCGGCGAACGCCTTGTTGCCCACTTCGTCGAGTCCTCGGAACATGATGACGACGTTGGAGAACGCGGTGTCACGGAGCGGCGGCGAGGTCAGCGAGTGCCGTCAGTCCGGACACCGTCGCGAACGGCGACCAACCGACGACATCGTCGGTGAACAGGGTGCCCAGATCGACCGATGCGCCACCGACCTCGGCCTCGAGCGCCTTCAACAGCACGTCCTTGCGCGATTCGCTCATTGCAGCCCCTGTTCCCGTGTTCTGGCGAGTCCGGCGGGCGTTCACGACCCGAGGGCCTTCGCCTTGGCCGCCGCGAACTCCTCGTCTGTCAGCGCGCCCGAGGCGTGCAACTGTGCGAGGTGTTCGATCTGGTCGGCCGGGTCCGCCGGAGGCGGCGCATATTGCGCCTGGTCCTGGTAGTCGTCGGCAGGCGCCTGGTCGTCGGCCTGCTGCTGCTCCTCGGCGTACATCCTGTCCCGGTGGTGAGCAACCGCCGCTCCGGCGACGAGCGCCCGGCGTCGTGTCCGTCGCCTGAATCCCATGGAGAACCCCTTCCCGTCGTCCGACCAAATGTCCTTGCTCAGAGCGCCACCGTTCCACGGGTCGTCGAAGCCGTCCTCATCCCGAACGGATGGTTCCTTCGCTCAGATGGTCAACCTAGGTTGAGCGTGTGCGGACGCCGATCAAGCACCCGCCGGACCCGATGTACGCGGAGTTCGAGGTACACCGGACGATGATCCGCGACCGCGTCCGCACCGAGGCGTTCCGGCGCTGCGATCGACGCGGTCGTGCGCCCCGGCGACATCGTTCTCGACGTCGGGGCGGGAAGCGGCATCCTGAGCGTGTTCGCGGCGCGGGCGGGTGCTGCGCGCGTCTACGCGGTGGAGCAGACGTCGATCGCCGTCCTGGCGCAGGAACTGGCCGCCGCGAACGGGGTCGACGGAGATCGTCCAGGTGATCCACGGCGACGTCCTGGACATCGAGCCGCCGGAACGTGTCGACGTGATCGTCTCGGAGTGGCTCGGAGGGTTCGGGATCGACGAAGGGATGCTCGTTCCGGTCATCGCCGCCCGTGACCGCTGGCTCAAGCCGGGCGGCGTCATGATCCCCCGCTCGGTCACGGCGTGGGCCGCGCTGGTGCACGACCGCTACCTCGCGGACATGGTGGAGTTTCCTGCGGGACAACCCGTACGGCCTCAGGCTCGATGACCTGGTCGAGAAGACCGTCAACGAGATCCTCTATTCCGGCACCTTCCGTCACCTTGCGGCGGGTGACAGGCGCTCCGAGCCGAGTCGGTTGTGGACGACGGACGCGGACCTGATCCCGCTCGAGCAGGCGCAGGCGCCTCACGAAGCCGAGACGCTGCTGCCCGTCCGCGACCACGGAACGGCCAACGCGCTCGCACTCTGGTTCAGCGCCGAGCTCGCGCCCGGCATCTCGCTCTCCGTGGGACCCGGCGATCCACCGACGCACTGGGGGATGACGACGGCCCCGCTGCGCTCGCCCGTGGAGCTCACGCCCGGCATGGTCGTCCGCGCCAGAGTCAGGACCACCCCGGCTCGGCCGGTCGGGACATGGACGAGCTGGGCCATCGCGCTGCCAGGCGCCGACTGGGAGGAGCACGACGAGCAGGCGGTCTGGGAGGAGATCGACGACTGAGCGATCTCAGGAGCCCGAGGAGGCTGCCCGGAAGTCCGCCGCTCCGTCGGCGCTCGAGGCGCCGGCGAAGGGACCGAGGAGCTCGGCCCTGTGCTCGACCCCGCTGGCCACCGTCGAGGGTCCCCCCGTCGGCGAGGACGAAGGTGGCGACGACGGGATGGTCGCCGATGCGGTGAAGCCGCTTCTCCACCTCGGCCTCGGGAACCCGTGCCGATGCGTCGCCGACCTGGACGAGGTCCTCGCGCCAGGCCGCCGGGCTCCCGCGCCAGGCGAAGACGTCGGACACCCAGACGCCATGGCCCGCGGACCACCTCGTCTTCCCCGGTACCAGCACCCTGACGGGCACGCTGCCGGGACGCCTGCGCAGCCGGCGGTTCCGGAACACGACCGTCCCGATGGCGATCGCGCAGAACCACAGTGGAACCCCGAGCAGCGCCAGGATCGCCCAGATCATGTCGGACGCCCCAGCCACTCGTTCGCCGTCATCGACGCTCCTGTCACGTTGCTCCGACCGCGGATGATCCCGTGACCTGTGGCAGCTGTCCTCATCCGATCCGGATGAGCGGGCCCCGGCGGCCGCCGCTCGGGGCCGGATTGCCCGTCCGCCGCCGCGTGCCCGGCTCACCTGAGGGCCAGGGCCTGTTCGACCAGCGCGAGGTCGTCGAAGTAGCTACGAAAGGCACACACCCGGTCGCCGTCGAACTCCGCGACGGTCGTACCGCAGAGGTGAAGCCGCTGGCCGGTCGGCTCGATGCGCAGGTCATCGTCGACGACAAGCGGGCCTGTGTGGTCGGCGGCCACATGCCACTCGACGATCGCCTTGTCGCCGATCTGGTCGAGGGCGCGCACCTCGACCGTGACGCCGGTGAAGGCATCGTCCCGGGCGTCGAGCGCCGCCAGGAGCTCGCTGCGGGACGTCGTGAACAGGTTTGGCGACCAGCTCGTGACGTCGGCGGTCACCAGATCGACCATGGAGTCGCCGTCGCCCGTGACGGCCGCCCGGATGAGGCGCCGCATCGCGCTCGCCCGGGTGGAAGCGGTTGTGGTCATGCTCGTCTCGTCGTGCTGGGCTTCTAGGTGCCCAGGAGTTGGGACTTGGCGGCGGCGAACTCCGGATCGCTCAGGTCGCCCGAGTCGCGCATCTGGACGAGGCGGCTCAGCTCGTCGACCTCGCCCCCGGTCGAGGCCGGAGGCGGCGCCACGTACCGCGGCAGCCGGCCCGGCAAACCCTCGATCCTTGCGTACAAGGCGGCCGCGACCGCGAGCCGAGCAAGCGGTCGACGACGACGGAACATCAGTCCCATGTGACGATCCTCCAACCCACGATGCGCCGATGCATCGCAGGCCATTGGCGAGGATCGTCCAGCGCTCGCCCCGCGTCGTCATCCGGGTGGGATGGTCCGACAGAAGCCGCGCCGCCTCGGTCCCTGGCCCGGGAGCGCGGCCAGTCCCGGGTGTGGTCCGGAGTTTGTCTCCCTGGATGAGCACCTGCTGACGGCGCTCGGGATCACGGCAGCTACCGGCGAGCAGCGAGCCCGCGCAGCTCTTGCACCCGGCGCCCCAGAGCCTCGCGCTCGGTCTGGTCGACCCAGGCCCGGTCGACGCCGGCCTCGACCGTGAACGCCGGCTGGCGATGGTCGTCGACATCGGTGACATCGATCACCACGGCCGCGAAGTCGGGGTCGTCTGCCATGGGCTCGGCTGCGATCCGCGCCGTGCCCCTGGCCGTGAAGGCGACATTGCCCTCGGCCAGGACGAGCAGCGCCACCTGCGGGCGGCGGCGCAGCCGGGCCAGCGAGTCGCGGCTGCGGTGGAGCCCCAGCAGGATCGTGCGGTCGCCCGCGCGCACCGGCGCAGACACGGGGATGACGTGGGGGCCGTCATCGATCGTGGCCAACACCGCGATGGTCCGCGGCGGCCACTCGGGCAGGGATGCAGCCATCACCCTCACCCCCGTGCCATGCGGGCGGTGAGACGGGCCAGGCGGGGCATCACCACGTAGACCACGATCGGCACGGCGAACGTGGCCATGATCGGCGGCCGCAGGTAGGGCGGCACCGCGGCCAACAGGTCGCCGAGCACGAGTTGGAGCAGGCTCAGTGTCGGCAGCACGGCCAGCCAGACGGTGACCGCCTGGCGGTGCTGCGATGCGGAGGCGGAGGGCTGGGGGGTGGAGGTGGCGGAAGACATGCCGTGAGCGTGCCCTGCGGCGAAGGAGAAGTCCAAGACATGACGAGGATGCCGTATGATAACTATTGCTTATGGAGCTGCGCCAGCTCAGATACGTCGTGGCGGTGGCCGAGGAGGGGAACTTCACCCGCGCCGCGGCGCGGGCCCACGTCGCCCAGCCAGCCGTCAGCCAGCAGATCGCGGAGGTCGAGCGCGAGCTCGGCGCCCCCCTCTTCGAGCGGTCGCCCCGGGGCGTGGCGCTCACCGCGGCGGGTGCGGCCTTCCTGCCCCATGCCCAGGCCGCGCTAGCGGCTGCCACCGCCGGGAGCGACGCGGTGCGGACCCTGCGGGGCGAACTGGCGGGCGAGCTGGCCGTCGGCACGATCCCGTCCCCGAGCGAGTGGCTCGTGCGGCAGATCGGCACCTTCGCCCACCGTCACCCCGCCGTGCGCGTCACGCTTCGCACCGGCGATCCCCAAGCCCTAGCCGACGGCGTGGCGGCCGGGTCGCTCGACGCCGCCGCCGTCGGCGTCATGGCCGGCCGCCTGCCGGCGGGTCCCGCGGGGAGGCGGCTGCCCGCTGGCCTCGCCAGCCAGACCATCGCCACCGAGCCGCTGGTCGTGGCCGTGCCGCCCGACCATCCGCAGGCGGGCGCAGCCGCGGTGTCGCTGTCCGACCTGCGGGACGAGCCGCTGGTCACGCTCACCCCCGGGACCGGGCTACGAACCGTGCTGGACTCCGCGTGCGCAGAGGCCGGCTTCGACCCGCGGATCGCCATCGCTGCCAACGACCTGGGCGTGCTGGCCGACCTCGTGGCCCACGGGCTGGGCGTGGCGCTGCTGCCCGTCACGACCGCCCGCCAGGCCGGCCCGCGCGTGGCCGTGCTGCGCCTGCGGCGGCCCCACCTCGAGCGCCGCACGGACCTGGTGTGGCGCCGGCAGGGCCAAACGCTCCCCACCCGCGCCTTCCTCGCCGTGGCGCGGGCCCGGGACGATGCCGGCGCGGCCTCGAGCGCCGGCATCGACCCGCCGGCGGACAGATGATCGCTGGTCGTCAGGTGGTGTCGGTGACTCATGGCAGTAGGGAGACGCGCGTCCCCACAGCAACTCGGCCGTTGGCCAGCGAGCGGCGGTGGGTGGAGGGCGAGCCGATCTGGCGCGCGGTCGTCAGCAGGTCTTCGTCGAGCTCGACGACGAATCCGTGTCTGGCGAGGAGGGCCGTGATGGCTTTCGCCGTCCACAGCGAGCGCCACGGCTCGTCGGTCAACGGATCGTCGAGTCCGGTGCGGCGAGCGACGATCGCGCTCACGCGACGTCCGACTCGCGCGATCGCCGAGCGGTCCTGATACTGGACGACCAGCGTGCTGGCGGGGACGGAACGCTCGGCCACGGCGCTGAGGGTGCCCTCCACCTGTTCACGCGTCAGATACGGGACGACGCCTTCCCACAGCCACGTCGTCGGCGCCGACGGGTCGTGACCGGCATTCGACAGTGCGGGCCCGAGTGGCTCCAGACCAAGGTCGACCGGTACGAATTCCACGCGGCGAGCCACCGCGTCCAGGCCGTCGGCGCGGCGGCGACAGTCGGCCTGCGAGGCCGGATGGTCCACGGAGAACACGTCGGTCTCGGCCAGTTCGCCCAGGCGCCACGGCCGGGTGTCCAGACCGGCGCCGACGATGACCAGTTGGCGGTGGCCGGCGCCACGCACGGCGGCATCGACCAGAACCGTGCGCGGCACCATCCCCTCGGCACACGCCCGCAGGCGCTCCCACGCAAGCCGGTCCCCGAGGTCTGAGGGCGGGGTGCCGTCACGGGCTCGTTCCACCACGGCTCGCTCGTCGGGCGTCAGAAGGAGCGCCGCGATCTGGTCGCGGAAGGTTCCGGGGGCCATGAGGCCGTCGGCGACCGCCCGCCCTTGGCACACCAGCACCGCGGTCCGACTCGCCCGTCCCTCCTGCACCCCGACAACACTGCCTCAGCACGGCCCGGTGACGCATGGCAACAGATGGATGGTCCCGTGCCGCACGCGTCGCCGCTCGGCCCGGCGCAGATGCGGCACACCCCCGGCGGTCGGGGGCGCGTTGCGCGACCGATGTCGGCTGGGGTGGATCAGGTCATCGCCAGCTTGTACTTGGCGTAGTCCTCGACCCGCGAGGAACTCGGGGCTGCGGCGGAACCGGCCGCTGAGATCCTCGTGCCGCACCCCTGCATGCCGCCACCGGAGCAGCCGGCGTTCGAGAGGCCGCAGCCGGTCGACGGGTCGGTCCGACGTGTCCGATCGCTCCGACCTGACGGGTCGGTCCAGCGGCGCAGACCGGTCGAGGTCGGCCAGGAACCGCACCTGGGCGACCCACCGCTCGCTCCGCCCGAACCTCCGGGCGATCTCCGCGTCGTCGAGGCCGATCTCGGCCCACCGCAGAACCCGGCGCTCGACGGGCCGCAGGTGATCGTGCTCAGCGCCCGTCATCGGGACCTCCTGGTCGCTGATGCCACCGTACCCGGCCTGCCAGCCCCCCGCGGTAGCGGCGGGTGTACCGCGACGTCCGATCAACACACTGGGCCCGACTCGGCAGCTGACCCCGCTCGGAACAGGTCATCTAGGCGACGGAGAAGCCGTAGTCGAGGAGGGCGCGGGCGGCGGCGTCGCGGGCTTGTTCGGTGGGGGCGCCGAGGACGACGGCCACGATGCTGCGGCCGTCGCGGGTGGCCGAGGCGGCGATGCACCAGCCGGCTTCGTCGGTGTGGCCGGTCTTGATGCCGTCGGCGCCCCGGTAGGCACCCAGCAGGTCGTTGGTGGTGGGCAGCTCTGAGCCGTCGATCCTGGTGCTCTCGGCGGCGACGATGTGGCGGAAGGCGGGGTCCTGCATGAGGTCGCGGGCGAGGCGGGAGACGTCGGCGGCCGACGAGTGCTGAGCTGGGTCATCGAGGCCGACGGGGTTGGCGTAGCGGGTGGCGTCGAGGCCTGCCGCGGTCGCCTCGGCGTTCATCATGCGGACGAAGCTGTGCTCGTTTCCGGCCACGTCGACCGCCAGGGTGCGGGCCGCGTCGTTGGCGCTGGCGACCAGCATCGCTTGCAGCAGCGCGCCCCGCGACACGTGATCGCCGGGCTCGAGGCCGGCCTGCGACTCGTCACCGGCGATCTGCATCGGCGGGACGGTCGTGGTGTCGTCGAGTGGCCCGGCGTCGAGGACCAGCCGGGCGGTCATGAGCTTCACCAGGCTGGCCACCGGGCGGGGCTGGTCGGCGTTGAGGGAGGCCAGGGGCTCGCCCGTGTCGCCGTCGACCACCACGTAGGCGGCGGCCGCGATCGGAGGGAGGTCGGCGGTCGGTGGGACGATCTCGGCCTGGGGGCCGCGGACCGCGTCGGTCACCGCCGCGGTCATGGTGGTGACGCCGGCGATGGCCAGGAGGGCGGCGGCGACCAGCCCGCTGAAGAGGAAGGCCTGCCGACGGCCTCGGCCCCGGCGACGAAGGTGTCGGGGGCGGGCTTGCCGGGACTGCGCCGGCCGCCGGCGGCGGTGGGAGAGGGTGCTCGCCATGGAGCGAACGTACGGAGGCCCTGGTCACGGGCACATCGGTCGCACGTGGCGTTTCCCCTGGTCCGAAGGACCGATGTGCCTGGCGGGTCGTTCCACCTTTCGGCCGATGAACCGCGACCGCCGGCTGGTTACCGTGAGCCGGTGTCTGGCCAGCTCGCAGCATGGTGGCGCCGCCTTCCCGACCTCGGTCAGGACCTCATGGTGGGTGTCCTGGTCGTCGTGGGCTGGACGGCGGCCACGCTCGCCGCGCAGCTGCCCCCGGTGGGTGACGGCGGCACGCTCGCGGCTGCCGGCTGGCCAGAGCCAGGTGGCGATGTGGGCGACGGCGGCGGTGCTCACGCTCCGGCGCATGGTGCCGCCGGTAGCCCTGCTCCTCGCGGTGCCGCTCTACGTCGTGGTGATGAGCCTGCCGCTGTACGACGTGGGTCCACCCGGTGGAGGCGGAGGCGTGCTCAGCCATACCACCGAGTTCCAACTGGTGCCCATCCTCGCCGTCGCCTACCTGGTCGCGCAGTCGGGTGCCATCAGCCCGCTGGTGGCGGGCGCCCTGTGCCTGGCAGGCACGGGGGCGCTGTTCGTCGACCTCGACGGCATGATGCTGGCTCCCGGCTTCGACTGGTCGCAGGTGCTGTTCTCGCTGTTCGTGGTGGCGGGCACCACGTTCCTGGGGACGCTCGTGCGCGAGCAGCGGCGGTTGCGGGCGGTCGAGGCGCAGAAGGTGGTGGTCGAGGAGCGCACCCGCATCGCCCGCGAGCTGCACGACGTGGTCGCCCACCACATGAGCGCGATCGTGATCCGGGCCCAGGCGGCCGAGCGACTCGCTCCCGGCCGGCCCGAGGTGGCGGTCGAGGCGCTGCGTTGGATCGCGGACACCGGCAAGGAAGCGCTCACCGGTATGCGCCACGCCGTGCAGGTGCTGCGGGAGGCGGACGGCGACCGCGCCGTGGAGTTGGCGCCCCACGGCGACCGCGCCGTGGAGCTGGCGCCCCAGCCCACGCTGGCCGACCTGCGGGGCATCGTCGAGCGGCTCGCCCCCGTCGGGCTCGACGTCGAGATCGCGCTGCCCGACCCGCTCCCGGCGGTCGACCCCCAGGTCGAGCTGGCCGCGGTGCGCATCGCCCAGGAGGGCGTGACCAACGCCCTGCGCCACGCCGAGGCTCGACGGGCGGTGGTCCGCGTGGCGGAGGAGGCGGGCCACCTGGTGGTCGCGGTCGACGACGACGGCCGCAGCGGCAAGGCCCCGGCCCTCAGCGCCTCCGGCCACGGGCTGCGGGGGATGGCCGAGCGGGCCGCGGCCTGCGGCGGACGGCTCGACGTTGCCCGCAGCGACCTGGGCGGTTGGTCGGTGCGGGCCACCCTGCCCTGCCGCCAGAATGGCCGGCTGTGAGCGCGGAGGGGGCGACGACGATCCGGGTCCTGGTGGCCGACGACCAGGCGATGATCCGGGTCGGGCTACGGATGATCCTCGACAACGAGCCCGACCTGGCGGTCGTGGCCGAGGCGGCCGACGGCCTCGAGGCGGTCGAGGCGGCGACCAGCGCCCGACCCGACGTGGTGCTGATGGACGTCCGCATGCCGCTGCTCGACGGCCTCGAGGCGACCCGACGGATCGTCGCGTCGTCCGACGCCCCGCCCCGTGTGCTGGTGCTCACGACCTTCGACGACGACGAGTACCTGTTCGACGCCCTGCGGGCCGGGGCCAGCGGCTTCCTGCTCAAAGACGTCGGCCCCGACCCGCTGATCGAGGCCATCCACACCGTCGCCCGCCACGAGAGCCTGCTGGCCCCGGCGATCACCCGGCGGGTCATCGAGCGCTACGTCGAGCTCGACGGCGCCGCCGGCCGGTCCCGCCCGACCCCCATGGCCGAGGCCGTCGCCCGGGCCGGCCTCACCGACCGCGAGCGCGAGGTCCTTGTGGGCCTCGCCGCCGGGTGGTCCAACACCGAGCTGGCCGCCGAGCTGCACCTCAGCGAGGCCACGGTGAAGACCCACGTGAGCAGCGTCCTGGCCAAGCTCGGCCTGCGCAGCCGTGTGCAGGCGGTGATCGCCGCCTACGAGTCGGGCCTGGTCCAACCGGGCGACGGCCGCTTCAGTCCTAGGCGGGAAGGCGGATGGTGAAGGATCGTGCGGTCGCCGGCGCGCACCGGCGCCGACACGGGGATGGCGTGGGGCCGTCATCGATCGTGGCCGGTTCTAGGCAGCGGCCGTGTCCCACCCACTGCTTGGGGCCGGAGCGGGCCGTTCACCCCGCCGGCAAGACCGTCCTCAGGCGCCGCCGGCAACCTCTGCTCAGACGATGTCGTCGATCTTCCAGGGGCCCTCGCGATTGGTGACGATGATGGTCTCGGTGTAACCGGTGCCGTCGAGCATCTCGTAGGCGGTGAACGTGATCGTGTCGCCGTCGTTGCCGATGACCTCGAGGCCGTCGAGGCTGTAGTTCTCGAAGTCGAACATCCCCATCGCGGCCGCCCGTTCGCAGACCTCCATCGGGTCCGTGTCCGGGCTGCCCTCGGCGAACACGGCCTGGCTGGCCGAGGCGACGATCGCCTGGCAGTCCTTGTCGATGACGCCCTGGAAGTACGAGCGCACGACGGCTTCGGCCTCGGCCTCGTCGCCCTGGGCAGGCGTGGTCGTCTCCTCGGGCGCGGTCGACGCCGTCGTGGTCAGGTCGCGCCCGACATCTGCGTCGCCCCCGCCGTCGCCATCCCGCAGAGCGAGCGCCACGCCGCCCACGATCACCACGACGGCGAGAGCCCCGAGGACGACCATCAACGGCGTCCGGTTGTGTCCACTCGGCGGAGCCGGCGGCCTCGGCGGAGCCGGCGCGGGCCAGCCACCCTGCGACGGAGGCGGCCATCCGCCGGAGCCCGGAGGTCCCTGTGACATGTTGCTCGTGCCCTTTCGTTCCCCACGTACGCCAGCGCGGCGCAACATACCCAAGCGCCGCACGGCGGTCCGGTCACCAAGCGCCGCGGTTCTGCCGCCACGTGACGCTCCGCCCCGCCGGGCCGCGGTCGAAATCGGCGTGACGCTGTCGGCTGCGTTGTTGGCGACGTACGCGGTGGTCCGCCGGGCGTGATAGCGATCCCGAGCGGTCGAGGAGTCGGCGGCACAGGCTCACCGGGCACGCTCCGCCCCGCCGGGCAACGGCCGCCCGGCGTCACCGCCGGGTCCGGTCGTCTAGTCGAACGGGTCGCCGGCCAGCTCGGGCCGGCCGGCGTTGGCGGCGAGCACGACCCGGTGCTGGCGCCCGGCCCGGAAGCCCGGGTCCCACCAGCGCACTGCGTAGCGGTGGCCCCGCTCGCCCGCCCCGAGGTGGACGACCTCGACGTCGCAACCGCGGTCGTCGACCCGGCGCCCGTGCGCGACGGCCGGCAGCCACCGGCCGTCGGGGCCGTCCCGCATCTCGACCCTGGCGAGCGGCTCGTGCCAGTCGAGCCCGCCGGGGGCCACGTCCCACCAGCGCTGCTCCCACACCGGGTCGCTGGTGCCGGTGGCATCGGCGAAGGTCGCGGGCCCGTCGATCGCCCGGTCGGCGGCCGGCCCGGCCGGGCCGGGAAGGTAGCGGCGGTGGCGCAGGTCGAAGCGGCGGTCGGGCACCAGGTCGCTCACGAGCCCGTCCCGCACCGTCTCCCCGGCCAGCCGGGCGGCGTGGGCGGCGAGGAAGGGCTGGGTGGAGGGGCCGTAGAGCGTGTGGCCGCCCTCGTAGCGCTGCTCCGCGTACTCCTCCGGCGTGGTGCAGTAGCCCGCGTACTCGTTGGCCACCGACGTCACCACCACCTCGTCGACGCCCCGCTCCCCCACTGCGGCGACCACGGCCGCCTCGATGCGCCGGCCCGTCTCCACCGTCAGCTCGCACGGCAGGCCCACCACCGCCGCGCCGCCGATGCGGAGCACCTGCACGGGCAGCACCCGGGGGAAGCCCCGGAGGGGCAGCACGAACCGCTGGAACGGTCCGCCGATCACCCGCTTGCCGCCCTGGGCCCCGCCGGCGCGCCGGCGGGGGACGCCCGGCCGGAACGGCGGGATGCGGTGGATGACCGGCGTCTCGTTCTCGTACGCCCCGGCGACCAGGGCGGCGCCGACCGCCGGGCGCCGAGGGAGCGTGACCCGGTCGATGGCCCGCGAGCGGTCGAGGTCGACCTCGCGGAGCCCGCACGCCAGCTCGACCCGGTCGGACAGCTGGCCCTCCAGGTCGTCGTGCAGCTGGGCGGCCCGGGCTCCGATGCCCCGCCCGACGCGCCGGGCCTCGAGGTGGCCGGCCATCCCGGGATGCAGCGCGGGCGCAACGTCTGCGTGGGTGCCCTCGACCGCGCCGACCACCGGCCGCACGCCGGTCGACCGCTCGATGCGCTCACCGAGCTCGTCGGTCAGGTAGGCCCACAGGTCGGCGTTGTACACCTCGGAGCGCATGGGGACGCCGGTGCCGTGGACGGGGAACACCACCATCGCCGCCAGCGGCGCATGGCCGCCGTCGGCCTGCCGGGCGTCGACCCGCAGCAGGCGCAGGCGGGGATCGATCGACACATAGGCCCGCTGCCGCCCCGTGCGCCGGTCGGCGACGGCCGGGTTGCGCACGTAGGAGGCCAGGGAGCGGTTGCGGGTGAGGCCCCAGACGTCGATGCGACCCCAGGCCAGGCGGGCCGGGCGCCGCTCCTCGACCGCCCGGGCGACGCCGGCGGCGATGCGGGACGACAGCCACTGCGCCCAGGCGGCGTCGAACCCGGGCTTGTTGGACGCGAACCGGTTGTAGAAGTCGGTGCCGAGGAACTGCCCCGGACCGCCATGGGTGTGGGTCGCCCCGAGGTACACCCCGGCCGCCGGCACGTCGGTCTCGGCGGCCACCGACCGGGCCACCAGCCGGTGCACCACCGCGGAGCCGCCCAGCAGGTCGCACTGCACGATGGCGAGCGATCGGCCGCCCGAGCGCAGGTGCAGCACCCGGGCTCGCAGCCGCGAGCGGAACCCCGCCCCGGTGTGGGCGTTGCGCGAGTAGCCGGCCTTGGGCAACCCGGGAGGCGGCGTGATGTCCACCTCGACCGCTCCCGCCAGCAGGCCGTCCACGGGCGCGGGCGGGGCGCCCGGTGCCGCCAACGGCAGCGCGAACCGTGCCCGACGGGCCGCCGCGTCGACGGCCAGCAGGGGGCTGTCGGCCCCGATGTCCCAGCTGTCGGTCATGGCGCGAGAACGTCCCCCTCGACGACGCTCCTGCTCTACCACGTCGTGCCCCACCCGTCCGAGACGGTGCACGCGCCGGGGCCAAGAGTGTCAACAATTCTGACGATCGCCACGACTCGGCGAGGGAACCTGCGGTCAAGAGGCAGCGCACCCGTAGTGCAGCTATGTTGGCTCCCGGGGGACGGCAGGCGTCTCGGCCGCCCCGAAGGGGGGGTATCTCGTGGGCTGCCTGGCCACGGAACTGTTCAGCGAAGCGTCGCTGCGCTTCGTGCTGCTCGGCGCTGCGACCGGCGCGCTCACCGCGCTGGTCGCGCTCGGCATCGTCATCGTGTACCGGGCGTCAGGCGTCCTGAACTTCAGCGCCGGTGCCATGGGCGGGATCGCCGCGTACGTACTGCTACGACCTGCGCGACGACGCATGGCCACGCCGGCCGCGGTGGCGATCGGCGTCGGTCGTCGGCGTCCTGCTCGGGCTGCTGACCTACGGCGTGCTGGCGCTGCTCCGCGACGCCTCGCAGCTCGCGCGGCTCATCGCCACCCTCGCGCTGTTCAGCGCCGGCCAGGCGTTCATGGTGCTGCGCTGGGGCCCTCGCATCGTGCAGCCCCGGCCGATGCTGCCGTCGCAGAACGTGACGCTGTTCGGCGACGTGATGATCGGCCTCGACCGGCTGCTGCTCATCGGCATCGCCTTGGCGTGCGCCGTCGTGCTGCGGTTCGTCTACTCGGGAACGCTGTTCGGCCTCGCCACCTCGGCGGTCGCCGAGAACCGCCGGGTCGCGGCGAGCGCCGGCTGGTCACCCAACCAGATCGAGCTCGTGAACTTCGCCGTCGCCGGGGGCCTGTCGGCGCTGGCCGCCATCCTCCTCGCCCCGATCGTCACGCTCAACGCCGCCGTGCTGTCGATCGCCGTGATCCCGGCGCTCGCGGCCGCCCTGGTCGGCCGCTTCTCGTCGTTCGGTGTCACGGTCGCCGCGGCCCTGGTGATCGGCATCATCCAGAGCGAGATCTCGCTGTTCCAGCCCGACATCGCCGACGCCCTCGGCGTGAGCGCCGCGTCGCTGACCGGTCTCGTCGCAGGCCGTCCCGCTTGGCGATCATCCTCGGCTACATGATCGTCACCGGCCGGTCGCGGCTCCAGCGCGGCGAGACCGTCGCCCAGCTGCCGCTACCGGGGTCGGGCTCGGTGTCGCTGCTGCCCCTGATCGTGGGCGGGGTGGTCGGCGTAGCGCTCCTGGTCGGGGTCGACACGCTGGACCGACGCCCTCATCTCCACGTTCGCCATCGCCATCATCCTGGCCTCGGTCGTCGTCGTCGCCGGCTACGCCGGTCAGCTGTCGCTGTGCCAGTTCGCCCTGGCCGGGTTCGGGGCGTGGATCGTGGCCCGGCTCGATGTCGGTCAACGGCTGGCCGTTCGAGCTGGCGCTCCTCGGCGGCGATCGTCGTGACGACCCTGGTCGGCGTGGTCGTGGCCCTGCCGGCGATCCGCACCCGCGGCACCAGCCTCGCGGTGGCGACCCTCGCCATGGCGCTGATGTTCAGCTCGCTGATCTTCACCAACAGCGCCCTGACCGGCGGCGTCCGCGGCCTGCCGATCGACGACGTGTCGTTCCTCGGCATCGACCTCGACCCGCTCGGACCACCCGCAGCGCTACGGCGTGTTCGTGCTCGTGATGCTCGTGCTGGTCGGGCTGCTCGTCGCCAACCTACGGCGAGGACGGGCCGGGGCCCGGCTGCTCGCCGTCCGCAGCAACGAACGGGCCGCGGCGTCGCTCGGAGTCGGCGTCGTGGGGGCGAAGGTGTACGCGTTCGCGGTCGCCGCCGCGATCGCGGCCCTCGGCGGCACGCTGCTGTCGTTGCGGCAGCCGAACGTGCAGCTGAGCGTCAGTACAACGTCGTCGGCTCGGTCCTGCTGATCCAGTACGCCGTCGTCGGCGGCCTCGCCTGGGTGGCCGGCGTCGTGCTCGGCGCCGCCGGTGCGCCGACCGTCCATCGGCAACGTGATCTTCGCCGACGTCGTGCCGGAAGGGACCGACATCGTGTCCTGGCTCGCCGTCCTCTCGGGCGTGTCGGCGCGTGCTGGTGCTGCGGCAGGCGCCCGATGGCGTCGCGTCCCTGTGGTCGCGTGTCCGCCGAACGCATCACCGCGCCGTTCCGGGTCCCGCGGCGGCGCGTCGAGGAGGTGCCGGCACCGGCACGGCCCCGCCGGGCCCCGGCGACGCTCGAGGTCAGCGACGTCGGCGTGTCGTTCGGCGGCGTCGTCGCCCTCGACGGCGTGAGCTTCTCGGTCGAGCCGGGCGAGGTCGTCGGGCTCATCGGCCCGAACGGCGCCGGCAAGACGACGCTGCTCGACGTCGTCACCGGCTTCACGGCGCCCGTCGCGGGGCTCCGTGCGCTTCGACGGCACGCCCATCGACGGCTGGTCGGTCGAGCGGCGGGCCCGAGCCGGGATCGTGCGCTCGTGGCAGGCGGTCGAGCTGTTCGAGGAGATGACGGTCCGGGAGAACCTCCTCGTCGCGGCCGACGACCAGTCCCGGTGGCAGTACCTCGTCGACCTCGTGCGGCCGGGCCGGCAAACGCCGACGGCGCTGATGGACGACCTCGTCGCCGAGTTCGGGCTCGGCGATGTGCTCGACCAGCGGCCGTCCGCCGCTGCCCCACGGCGTGTCGCGCCTCGTCGGCATCGCTCGGGCGCTGGTGACCGAACCGGCGGTGCTGCTTCTCGACGAGCCGGCCGCCGGTCTCGACGCCCGCGAGTCGTCCGAGCTCGGGGAGGCCATCCGGGCGATGGCGCAGCGCCACGGGATCGGCATCCTCGTCATCGAGCACGACGTGCCGCTGCTGTTGCAGACCTGCGACCGGATGGTCGTGCTCGACTTCGGCCGGAAGATCGCCGAGGGCTCGCCCGGCGACATCGCCGGCGACGCCGGCGTCATCGAGGCGTACCTCGGGGTCTGCGAGCACGACGACAGAGCAGCCGGCATGACGACGCTGGTCGAGACCGTCGGGCTGCGCGCCGGCTACGGGGACGTCGAGATCGTCCGCGGCCTCGACCTTCGGGTCGACGCCGGGGAGGTCGTCGCCCTGCTCGGGCCGAACGGCGCCGGCAAGACGACGACGCTGCTCACGATCTCCGGTGAGCTGCCGCCGCTCGGCGGCGAGGTGCGGCTCCTCGGCCAGAGCACCCGTGACCCGCTGCACGTCCGCGCCCGAAAGGGCCTCGCCGTCGTCACCCAGGAGCGGGCCGTCCTCATGGACCTGACCGCGGCGGAGAACCTGCGGGTGAGCCGGTGCGACATCGGCCGGGCCGTCGAGCTGTTCCCGGAGCTCGAGGACGCACCTCGAACGCCGCGTCGGGCTGCTGTCGGGCGGCCAGCAGCAGATGCTCGCCCTGGCGCGCTGCCTGGCACGGTCGTCGAGGGTCCTGCTCGTCGACGAGCTGTCCCTCGGCCTGGCGCCGATGGTCGTCGACCGGCTGCTCGCCGCGGTGCGGGCCGCAGCCGACGACGGCATGGGCGTGCTCCTCGTCGAGCAACACATCCACAAGGCGCTCGGCGTCGCCGACCGCGTCCTGGTGATGAAGCGCGGTGCCGTCGAGCTCGACGGCACGGCCGCCGACCTGCGCGGCCGGGTCGACGACATCCAGGAGGCCTACCTGCAACCCGCCACCACGGAGGGGACTGCGTGATGATCCGACGTCCGCTCCTGATCGCGGCTGCCCTGGGCGCGATGCTCGTGGCGCCGCGTGCGGTGACGGCAAGATCGGAGGTGTCACCGGTGACTGGCGGTGACGCCGCTTCGCCGGCCACGACGACGTCCGATGCCGGCGCTGGCGACGCCGCCAGACTGCCCGGGGGAGCCGCTGAAGTTCACCACGATCGCCGCGCTCACCAGCCCGCTCGGCAACAACGGCGACCGGGCCCGCATGGGCACCGACGCCGCGGTCCGCGCCGTCAACCGCGAGTGCTCGCTGGGCCGGCCCATCGAGGTCGACGTTCTGCGACGACACGGGCGACGTGAACGAGCAACCTCGCCTGCGGCCGGAAGGCCGCGGTCGAACGGCTCGCTGGCGATCCTCAGCTTCGTCGGATCGTTCGACGACGGCGCGACGGCGTCCGGCCTGCCGGCCCTCTACCTGGGGGCACCTCGGCTTTCGAGCTGACCAACGAGAACGCGTACTCCTCGATCAGCGGCATCTCGGTCGGCATCTCCGGCGTCACGGCCGCCAAGGCCAAGGGCGCCGACGACTTCCTCCTGGTGCTGCCCGACGTGCCGGCGCTGCAGTTCGCCGCCGCGCAGGTCGAGCAGGTCGCCGACATCATCGGCATCGACGTCGAGGTCATCTACTTCCCGGCGGACACGACGGACTACGCGCCGATCGCCGCGCAGATCGCCGAGCGCGACACCGATGCCATCGGGCTGCTGCCCGCCCAGCCGGTCGTGATGTTCAACGCGCTGGCGGCCGAAGGCATCACCGCGGAAGATCACATCATCACGACGGCCTCGGTCGTGATGTCGCCCGAGGTCGTCCACGAGCTCGGCGACACGCTCGACGGTCTGATCGTCGTCAGCCCGGGACTCCCGCCGACCGACACCGACAACCCGCGGCATCGCCGAGTTCCGCGGCGACCTGGAGGCGGCCGGGTTCGACCCGGACGACCCGGACGTCGACTTCAACACCGTCGTGACGTGGTCGAACGTGAAGAAGCTGGAGGAGGCGCTCAGCCACCTGAGCCCCGAGGAGATCGCGTCGCTCGACTCCCAGGGGGTCGTCGACGCCGTCGTGGCCAACCCGGTGGACCGGCCGGAGACGGCGCCCTACGACTTCCGCGAGAACGCCCTTCCCGAGCTGCCGGATCTCGCCGCGTTCCGGATCTTCACCCGGGAGGTCGCCATCCTCCAGATGCACGACGGCCAGTACGACGTCCTCTCCGACGACTTCGTCGACATCCTCGAACCGCCCGACCTCAGCTGACGCGACCTCCATTCCGTTGGGAGGCATCGACGCGGAGCACCTGCCGGATGCGCTCGTGGGACAGGCCGGCAGCACTGCCGACCTGCCGAAGGCTGTGGCCCTCGTGCACGGCGTCGACGATGCTGTCGTACAACGTCCGTCGCGCCCGTTCGGCGGCTCCAGCCCGGGCCCGGACCCTGGCCAGGGCCGCAGGCTGATCACCGTCGTCGGTGCCGGCGGGCCGCAGCAGCAGATCGGCCAGCCGAGCGAACGCCAGTTCCGACGGCGGCTCCCCGTCGAGGGCGCCGAACACGATCATGCCCATCGTGAGGAGCGTCAGCACCCGGGCGAGGTCGTCGGTGGCGAGGGCCGGGTCGATGAGCCCGAGCTGCACGGCTTCGTCGTTTGCGCTGATCGAGGCACGCACATAGTGCTCGAGCCCACGCCGCAGGATCTGCGCGACGTGCGGATCTCGCCGGGCAACGACGATGACGTCGAGCAGCAGCAGCATGTGGCGGTCCGGACGCGCCGACATGGATTGGATGAGCCGTTTCGATGCTTCGCTCCTCGACAGGGCCGCGGCGTCACGTGCCGAGCGGAGGATGTCCTCGACAGGTGTGAGGCCGAGCGTCGCGAGCAGCAGGTCGAGCTTGCTGGTGAAGTGGGCGTAGAGGGCGCCGGTGGTGACGCCGGCACGGTCAGCGATCCCGGCGACTGTGGTCGCCTCGTAGCCCTTGATCGAGAACTCCTCGAAGGCGGCCTCGATCAGTGCGGCGCGGGAGTTGCGGCGGGCGCCCTCCGATCGCGTCGCAGGCACCAAGTCAAGATCGTCCCGTTCGTCGACCTCCGCCATCGACCGAGCGTATCCCCGTTACGAACGGCGTTCGAGGTAGCGTCGTGCGCAACGCGCGAGGTCGTCAGATCGATTGACACGCGTGCGCTCGTGCTCCGTTCGCGGTGTTGACGCCCGCCGGGTCGACTGCCCCGGTGAAGCGCAAGAGCCAGCCGCCGGCGGGACTCCATTGTCCCGCGGCAGCCGGCTACAGATCCGCGTCCAACCCTTGCCCGATCTCGCGACGGATCAGTCACGCGTCCGGTGGGCCCTGGCGGCGCTGTCCCGCCGCGGCCCCAGCCATCACCGATTGGGGTTGACGGCGTCCTTCAGCTTGTCGCCGGCCTTGTCGACCTTCTCCTTCATGGTTCCGCTGGCCTTGTCGACCTTGCCTTCGTCCTTCAGGTCGTCATCGTCGGTCAGGTCACCGACGGCTTCCTTGGCGCGGCCCTTCATCTTGTCGATCTTCCCGTCGCTCATCGTGTTCTCCTCGTGTAGTTCGTGCCGGATGTCGGCTGACTGTCGCCAGGCGCCACGGCGAGCGGCGCCCGGACACGCTCCGCGGCTACCCACAACGAGCGCCCGTTAGCCCGTCTGCGTCACCGCGCTCCGTGGTAGGGCTCGTCCAGGCGAGTCTGGGCAAAAGGAAGCCGTAAGGCTTGTGGCCGGACCGGTGGTGCTCGGCATGTGCCGCGGTCACCCACCTCACGTAGCGCGACCGCGCTCCGGGCAGGCGGCCGAGGCGCTCGTGGATGAACAGGTCGTGGACCACGAGGTAGGCGATGCCATATCCGGTCACACCCGCGCCGACCCACACCAAGGCGGCCAGTCCCTCGATCGCCGCGCCCACGGCCATCGTCGCGATCGTGGCGGCGGCGAACACCACCGGGTACAGGTCGTTCGCCTCGATCCTGCGCCCTTGCCAGCGGTGGTGGCTCCGGTGCCAGGCCCATCCCCGTCCGTGCATGACCCAGCGGTGGATGGCGGCGACCGCCGGCTCCATGGCGACCAGCGCCGAGGCGGCGACGAGCAGCCGGATCACGTCACCTCCGCATGCCGGGCGCGGACCGACGTCCGGTGGCGCCGGGTGAGCACCCGCAGGAGCCGTCCGCGGTTGTAGCGCTGGACGATCAGGCACGGTGCGTTGGCCACCACGGCGTACGCCGCCATGGCGCCGACAAGCCATGCCGGATTCCAGAGGGCGAACAGGGGAGTCACGAGGGGGATGGCCCAGTGCACGATCTCGGCTCGGCGCGTCTCGGCGGCGAAGCGCGTCAGGTGCGGCGTATCGCGCGACGGCAGGGATCGCTTCGAGGACCCACCCCGGAACACGGCGCCGAACTCCGGCAGACGATCCTTCCATCGCCGGATGCCGAGCCGCTCGTACACCCGGCCACCACGCTCCCACGTCCGCAGCCGCGTGAGGGGAGAGTCGTGGTCCAGGCGACGCAACGGCAGCCGGTGGGCCGCGTAGCCGACGGCTGCGCTCCACGCCGCCCACACCAGGGCGTCGAGGAGCACGATCTGGCCGTTGCTCACCGGGCCCTCCGCACTTCGAGGACCCGGCCCCGCCACCGCACACGCCGCCGACCGAACGTGAGCGCCGCCGACCACGTGAACAGCGCAACGAACACGGCGATGAGCACCGGGAAGACCAGGCTCGCTGCCCCGAACCGGCCGACACGCCGGGCCAGGACATGGAACTGGGCGACGAACAGCGCGTACGCCGCCGCGGCCGGGACGGTGCTGACGCCGGACGCCACCGTGCCGCCGAGCGCCAGGCCCGCCACCAGCGACGCGGTCACCCACAGGGCCACGGCGGCCAGCCGCAGCGGCGGTGTGGAAGCGCCGCCGCTGGCGAGGTTCTTCGTCCAGCCTTCGACGAGCGATACGAGCCCGTCGGGATACATGCGGTAGGTGAGGTGTGTTCCGCCGAGCAGCGACCGCACGGGCACGCCGGCCCGGTCGGCGGCGGCGGCCAGAGCGAGATCGTCCGCGATCTCGCCCCGCACGACCCCGTGCCCGCCGATGCGGCGGTAGGCACCGGCGGGAATCGCCATGGCGGGCCCGAAGGCCATCGGCCGACGCCACCACCGACGCACCGGGCGGTCTCCCGTGCCGGCGCCGAGCAGGGCCACGAGCCCGGGGCCGGCCGACAGCAGCTCGTAGGGTCGCCCGACCCTGTGCACGGGTTGCGCGGACACCAGCCCGCCGCTGCTCGCGGCGGCGGCCGCCAACGCGCCGACCACGCGCCGGGCGCGGGCTCGACGTCAGCGTCGAGGAACACGAGCAGGTCACCCTGCGCCGCCTGGGCACCGGCCCAGCAGGCGTAGGCCTTGCCCGACCAACCCGCCGGGCGCTCGGCCGGCACCACGGTCGCACCGGCGGCGCGCGCCACCGCGGCCGTGCCGTCGGTGGATCGGTCGTCGACCACGAGCACCTCGTAGGGCTGCGCGTCGGCGGCGAGCGAATCGAGCAGGCGAGGGAGCTTGGCTGCCTCGTCGCGGGCGGGGACGATCACCGAGACCCGGGCGCCGACGGGCCCGGCCGCGGGCAGGGTGCGCCGCCGCCCCGCGAGGGCCCAGCCGAGGATCCATCCGACAGCGAGCACGGCTGCCGTGGCGGCGTTCACGCTCCGCCCCGCCGCGGCATGTCGGTGCGCGCTCGCTCCCACAGCGCCAGCACCAGCGTGAGCAGCGCGAAGCCGAAGAGGAAGTCCTCGACCGGAACGTCCCAGGGCAACCGCACGCCGGTCACCTGATCGCTGTCATAGAGCACGATGGGCGCGCTCAGCTTCGTGAGCCACCCGTCGACGAGCACCTGGAACGCGAACACGATGGCCATCGCCACCCAATACGCGGGCCGCCGGAACAGGCCCGACCCGAGCACCCGCACCTCGAGCGCCACCACCGCCACCACCGCCGCGGCCGCTGCCACCGTGTACTCAGGCATGGGGCGCCGCCCCGGTCCCGCGCCCCGCCGGGCTTGCGGCCGATCCGGGGACCAGACGCCGGGTCGCGCCGAGCACGATCTTCACGGCCTCGTACGTGAGCAGCGCGCAGATCGGGACGGCCACGAAGAAGGCGAGCTCCTCGACCGGGAGGGCGCCGAGTAGCCGCCAGCCCGTCACATACCGCGTGTTGTACCACCAGTGTCCCCGGTCGATGGCAACGACGTCCCAGGCGACGAAGACTGCCACCGCCGGTGCCAGTGACCGGACCAGCCGCCGCGGCTGCCGGTACACCCGAGCGCCCAAGACCAGCTCGAGGGGCAGGGTGACGAGGAGGCAGCCGGCGATGACCGCCAGGTACTGCCAACGCTCGCTGGTCGCTGCCACGGCCGTCACAACGGCTCCGGTCACGACGCCTGCCGGTTGGATCGAGGCACGACAACCGGCGCGGGATCAAGGGCTGCGACCAGGTCGCCGTCCTCGATGCGGGCAAGGAGGTCGTCGGCGGCGCGTCGTGCGGTCGTTGACGAAGGCGTCGTAGAGCGCCGGGGCCAGCCGACCCTGTCGCGCGAGGTCGCGCAGGCGCTGACGGACAGGCCGCGCCAGAGGGAAATATTGATCCTCCTCGGTCGTCTCCAGCCGGTCCACCCGCCCCGGGCGCAGGGCGTGGACCACGCGGTCGACTGCGTGCCCCGGCGTGGATGCGCCGGCAGTTACGCCGACGACGCCGGGCCGGGGGGAGGCGGCGGACACCGTGGCGAGCAGGTCCGCCGGCAGGTCACCCGGCCCGGACACCCGCACCACGACCGGGCACCCGGCACGGCGCGCGGTCTCGGCAAGCGCGCGGGTGTTGGACGACGTGGGTGACCCGACCACCACGACGGCGTCGCACCGTTCGGCCAGGGCCCGGACCGCGGCCTGGCGGTTGGTCGTGGCAAAGCACAGGTCGCCCCGCGGCGGCAGCCACACGTCGCCGAACCGGCGCCGTGCCGCGGCGACGACGTCGCTCCAGGCGTCGTGGGCGAGGGTCGTCTGTGCGAGCACCGCCACCGGAGCGCCCCGGGGCACCCGGGCCGTCGTGACATCCGCGGCCGTGGTCACGGCGACGACGGCATGGGGAGCCTGGGCGATGGCGCCGACCGCTTCGTCGTGCCCGGGGTGCCCGATGTAGACGACGCTGCCGCCCGATCGGGCGTGGGTCCGGATCTCGTGGTGGACCTTCGTGACGAGGGGGCAGACGGCGTCGACCACGACCGACGCCCGCCGGGTTGCTCGTTCGACGGTATCGGGGGCGCTGCCATGGGCGCTGAGCACGAGCGGGACGCCCGGCGGCGCCTGGTCCGGGTCGTCCACGAAGCGGACACCGAGGCGCTCGAAGCGCGCCACGACGTCGTCGTTGTGTACGACGGCGTGCACGCAGACCACCGGCGGGCGGTGGAGTACGACCATCCATGCCAGCGACTTCACCGCCGCCTCGACGCCCGCACAGAAGCCCCTCGGTTCAGCGAGCAGGACGTCGGGCTTGAGCATGGCGGTGATATTAGTGCTAAATTAATGCGATGCCAACGACCATTGATCTCCCCGCCCCGTCGCGGGAGAGTCCGGCGCCGCCGGCGGCTCCCCCCGCCGGCGGCGATCCGGTCACGCCGATCGCCCGTCACGTTGAGTCCCGAGTCCGGTCGGTCCTGGCCCGCCACCGCGACACCTGGGCAGCCGAGCAGCCTGCGCTGTCGCAGCTCTTCGCCTCGCTCGACGGCTTCGTCGCGGCCGGTGGCAAGCGGCTCCGCCCCGCCTTCTGCTACTGGGGTGCGTTGGCCGGCGGTGCGACGGGGGACGAGCCCGAGCTCCTCGACACCTGCGCCGCGCTCGAGCTCCTCCACGCATTCGCTCTCATCCATGACGACGTGATGGACGGCAGTGCCACCCGGCGCGGCCAGCCCGCCCTGCATGCGCGCTTCGCAGCCCGCCACGCGACGACGGGTGGCGCCGGCGAGAGCCGTCGCCACGGCGAGGGCTTGGCGATCCTGGCCGGCGACCTCGCATTCGTCCTCGCCGACACCCTGGTCGACGCCGCACCTGCCAGCGTCCGGCGCCTGTGGCACGAGATGCGGGTCGAGCTGGTGGCGGGCCAGTGGGTCGACGTGGTGGCGGCCGCGAGTTCGGCGCGCTCCCCGACCTGGCCCGCTGGGTGGCCCGCTACAAGTCGGGCCGGTACACCGTGGAGCGGCCGCTCCACCTCGGTGCGGCGCTGGCCGGCGACGACCGGCTCGTCGGCCCGTACTCCGCGTTCGGCGAGCCACTGGGCGAGGCCTTCCAGCTGCGTGACGACCTCCTGGGCGTCTACGGCGACCCCGTCGACACAGGCAAGCCGTCAGGTGACGACCTGCGCGAGGGCAAGCCCACGCTGCTCCTGGCCCTGGCCACCGCCTACGTAGGTGGGGCCGACCGGCGGATGATCGAGCGCGTCGGGTCCCCGGACCTCGGCGACGACGAGATCGCCGGCCTACGCCACCTGTTCGAGCGGTGTGGAGCGCGGGCAATGGTCGAGGCCGAGATCGAACGGCTCGTCGCCCGGTCGGAGCAAGCGCTCGCCGCCGCCCGGATCTCCCCGAGGGCCCGCGACGGCCTGCACGCATTGGCCCGGCTCGCGGTCCCGAGGGATCGATGACCCGACGAGCCGTCGTCGTCGGCGCCGGCTTCGGGGGCCTGGCGGCGGCCTGCCATCTCGTCGGCTCGGGCTGGGACGTCGAGGTCATCGAACGGCTGGACGCGCCCGGCGGCCGGGCGGGCCGGCTCGAGCGGAACGGCTTCCGCTTCGACACGGGGCCCACTGTCCTGACCATGCCTGACCTCCTGGCCGCCACGTTCGCGGCCGCCGGCGGCGACATGGACGACCACCTGGAGCTGACTCGCCTCGACCCCGCCTATCGCGCCTGCTTCGCCGACGGCAGCGAGCTGCGCGTGCGCGCGCCGATCGAGACGCGATGGCCGCCGAGGTCGCTCGCGTCTGCGGGCCCGCCGAGGCCGAGCGGTTCGACCGCTACTGCGACTGGCTCGGCCGCCTCTGCCGTCTGGAGATGCCCTCGTTCCTCGATCGCAACTACGATCACGTCACCGACCTGGTGCGCCCGCTCGGCCCCGCCCTCGGTCTCCTCCGCCTGGGCGCGCTGCGACGGCTCGACGGCGTCGTGGCCCGCGCCTTCCACGACGACCGGTTGCGCCGCCTCTTCAGCTTCCAGTCGCTCTACGCCGGGATCGCACCGCACCGGGCGCTCGGGGTGCTGGCCGTGATCGGCTACATGGACGTGGTCGCCGGGGTGTGGGCGGCCCGCGGGGGAATGCACGCCGTTGCGACCGGCCTGGCGGAGGCCTTGACCAAGGCCGGGGGTCGCATCAGCTACGGGACGTCGGTCGACGAAGTCGTGCTCGCCCGCGGCGACCGAGGCACCGTCCGGGGCGTGCGCACCGCGGGCGACCTGGTGACCGCCGACGCCGTGGTGGTGAACGCCGACCTTCCTGGGGCCTACGGCCTGCTCCCGGGCATCCGGCCCCCGGCATCGCTGCGCCGCGCCCACTACTCCCCCTCTGCCGTCGTCTGGCACGCGGGCGTCCGGGGCCGTCCCGCCGCTGGCCATGCGCACCACAACATCCACTTCGGACACGCCTGGCGCAGGGCTTTTCGGGATCTGGACGACGGGCGGCGCATGTCCGATCCATCGCTGCTCGTGTCGGTGCCCACGCTGTCCGACCCGGAGCTCGCCCCGCCCGGATGCTCGGTGCTCTACACGCTGGAGCCGGTGCCCAACCTCACCGGCGGGCTCGACTGGGCGCGCCTGAGGGCAACGGTGCGCAGCGAGCTGTCGGCCCGCATCCAGCGACTCGGCTACCCGGTCGACACTGTGGAGGAGTCGCTGGTCGACCCCGTCGACTGGGCCCGCCAGGGCCTCGCGGCGGGCACACCCTTCTCGCTGAGCCACCGCTTCTTCCAGTCCGGGCCGTTCCGGCCGTCCAACGTCGACGATCGCGCCCCCGGCCTCGTGTTCGTCGGAACCGGCACCGTCCCCGGGGTCGGCATTCCCATGGTGCTGCTGTCGGGCAAGCTGGCCGCCGAGCGCCTGGGGCCGGGCGCATGAGCCTGCCGCCCCGGCGTGTCCGCTCGGCACGCTCGCTCTCCGATCGCGACCTCGCCGTGCCGACCGCCCTGCGCGACGCCTACCGCGAGTGCCGGCGGCTCACCCGTCGGCACGGGACCACCTACTATTGGGCGACGCAGGTGCTCCCCGCGGCGCGTCGCCCCCACGTGCAGGCGCTCTACGGCTTCTGCCGGCACGCAGACGAGATCGTCGACGCCCACGACGGCGCGACCGTCGCCCGGCGACGCGCCCGGCTCGACGACCTGCGGGCCGCGTTGCATGCCGCTCTCGCCGCGGGATCCACTGGCCCCGACGCCGAGCCCGCCGTCGCCGCGGTGGCGCACACCGCGGCCACGTTCAGCATCGACCCGTCGTGCTTCGACCGTTTCCTGCGGTCGATGGCCATGGACCTGACCGTCGACAGCTACGGCACCTGGGACGACCTGTGCGGCTACATGGACGGGTCGGCGGCGGTCATCGGCGAGATGATGCTTCCGGTGCTCGGCGCATGCGATCCGCGGGCGGTCGGGGCAGCCCGTGACCTCGGCCTTGCCTTCCAACTCACCAACTTCATCCGCGACGTGGGCGAGGATCTCGACCGCGGCCGGGTGTATCTGCCCGTCGAGGATCTCGAACGTTTTCGGGTCGACGTCACCGCGCGCACCGTGACCCCGGGCTGGAGGGCCCTCGTGCGCTTCGAGACCGACCGGGCTGAGGCGCTCTACTCGTCGGCTGACGAGGGGATCGAGTTGCTTCCTGCGTGGTCGGCCCGCTCCATCCGCACCGCACGAGTCCTCTACGCCCGCATCCTCGACGAGATCGTCGCGAACGATTACGACGTGTTCTCGATGCGAGCCCGCGTTCCCACCGTCACCAAGCTGGCCGTCGCCGCGTCTGGACTGCTGGGCAGATGACCTCGGGGGCGCACGACCCCCCTGCCGGCACCTTCACACTCCAGCAGGTGGCCGAGCGCTTGGGAGTCCATTACATGACGGCCTACCGCTACGTCCGAACGGGGCAACTGATCGCTACCCGCCGCAACGGACGTTGGACGGTGACCCCGGGCGACCTTGCCACCTTCGAACGGCGCCAGTCCACCCCACCGCCGAGGGGCCGGCACGTCGCCGGTGACGGCGCGGTCGACGGGGCGACCGGCCTCCGCTACCGCACCCGCCTGCTCGAGCGGCTGCTGGCCGGCGACGAGATGGGGGCCTGGCGCGTGGTCGAATCGGCGCTGGTGACGCGGATGCGTCCGGACCGGGTCCACCTCGACCTTCTGGCCCCGTGCCTGCGCGAGATCGGAGATCGCTGGGCCGCCGGCTCCCTCAGCGTCGGCGGCGAGCACGTGGCCACGGCCGTCGCCGTCCGCTTGGCCGCTCGCTTGGCGCCGTTGTGCGCTCGGCGGGGACGCGCCCGGGGCACGGTGATCATCGGCGGGTCGGCGGGCGAGCTGCACGGCCTGCCGATCTCTCTCGTCACCAATGTCCTGCGCTCCCGGGGCTGGGAGGTGCTCGAGCTCGGGCCGAACACGCCCGTTACCGACCTCGTCGAGGCGGTGGGGCACACCGATCGTCTACGGGCCGTCGGGGTCAGCGTGGGCAGCGACGCCGCCAAGGAGTCGGCCGCACGCGCCCTGGCGGCGGTCCGAGACCGGTTCCCGCAGGTACCGCTGCTCGCCGGCGGCCCTGGGGTGCCGGACGCGACGGTCGCCCGCCGGCTGGGCGCCGACGGGTGGGCTCCCGATGCCGACCAGCTCGACGCCCTGCTGTCGGACGGTGGCTAGGTCGACGCCCGGGCGGATGGATGCGGATGGATGACGGCCGGTGCATGTGCGGTGCCCGCGGAGGGGTCGCTCAGCGGGGGATGGCCAGGAGCATGAGCATCGACCAGGTGACGTGGGTGAGGGTCGGGGCGATGATGCCCCGTGTGGCCAGGCGCTCCAGCATGAACACCGTGCCCATCGCCGCCGCCGCCACGACGAGGGCGACGTTCAGCGTCGCCGCCGTGACCAGCACGTAGACGGCGGTCGCGACCACCGCACGATGATCGCCGACGAGGGCGACCGGGAGTGCGCCCCGGAAGAACCGCTCCTCGGCCACGGCGTTGACGACGGCGATCGCCAGCACCAGCACCATCGGCCCGGCGTCCGCCGTCGCGAGCACCGAGTCGACGGCACCGTCCAGGCCTGGCACATGGCGGGCCACGAGCGATGCTCCAAGGAAGGCCACGAAGGCCAGGCCCCCCAGCACGATCGCCGCCAACACGCTGCGCCGGCCCTCCGTCCGGTCGGTGGACCGGCCGAGATGGAGCGGACCCGCCACCGCGCTGCCGGCCACCCAGATGGCGGCGAGGAGGAAGCCGAGCAGACTAAAGGCCAGCGAACCGCGCGGGACTGCCAGCGTGGCGCCCAGCGCCACCGTCCCCGCCGCCAAGGTGGCGCCGACAACGAGCCGGCGGCGGCGCCGCGCCGGCGCCGGTTCGCTTGGCTCGGGGAGGAGCTCGGGCGTCAGGAGATCACGAACTGCCTGCATCCGCCGACCCGCGCAAGCGGCGCGCGCGGGCCGCGAGTGCTGCGGCCGCCGCCTCGGGAAAGTCCATCGGCCGGTGGTCGACAAGCTCCTCGATGCGGCGGTCGTGCACGACGACCTCGTTGGTCATCGAGTCGACCAACGCCGCTGCCGTGGTCAGGTCTACGTCGGTCACCAGTCGCAGCCAGTGGGACGAGAGCCGGGGTGTCAACACCGGCACCGGCACGATGACCCGCCGCCGCCCGGTCATCTCGGCCACCGTCACCAGCATGTCCCGGTAGCTGAGCGCATGGGGGCCACCGATCTCGTAGGTCTCGCCGATCGCGGCGTCGATCCCGATCACGCCCACCAGGAATCGCACGGCGTCGGCAAGCGCGATCGGCTGGGTACGCGTCTGCACCCAACGCGGCGTGACCATGGCCGGGAGCCGCTCGACGAGCTGGCGAAGGATCTCCCAGCTGATGCTGCCATCCCCGATGACGATGCCGGCCCGCAGGGCGGTCGTCGGCACAGCGTCCGACAGGATCCGCTCGACCTCTCGCCGGCTCCGCAAATGAGGCGACAAAGCGTCGTCGTCCTCGCCGAGGCCACCGAGGTACACGATCTGCCGAACGCCCGCCTCGGCCGCAGCGCCACCGAAGGCGTAGGCGCCGACCCGGTCGCGCTCGGCGAAGTCCGCGTGGGCCAGCGAGTGGACCAGGTAGTAGGCGACATCCTGCCCGTCGAGCGCCGACTGCAGGCTCCTCACGTCCGCGATGTCACCCCGCACCGCAGCCCCGCTACCGCGGTACTGCTCGGGACGGCGCGTCATGGCGGTGACGTCATGCCCGGCGGCGTCGAGCGCGGCGGCGACATGCTGACCGACGAATCCGGTCGCACCGGTCACGAGGATCTTCACAGGTGCTCCAAGTCGATCGCATGGTCGTCTCTCCCGGAGCAACTACCCGGCAATGCCCCACATACGCAGACGCTCTCGCACGAGAACGGGCCCCTGGCACACGGGACATGTCGTGCGGGGGACTCCTGGCGGCAGACGGTGCGTCAGTCAGCGCCGCCGCCACGACGCTGATGACGCTCAACCTCAGCGGCCGCCACTTGTTCGGGCTGCTCACCTCCGGCGTCGCGGTCCAGGACCGCCTCGGCGTTGTCCGCCCTCGATGCGCACCGAACGCCGCAGGCCCAATCGAAATCTGTTTGCGGTCGGGACCAGAGGGAATCTGTTCTCGGCCACTGAAGCCGGAGGAGGGCGTGCCATGGATGCGTTGACGTTGCTGGTCGCAGACCACAACCGCGTGCGGGGTCTGTTCGCCCGCTTCACGGCTGCCGACGAGGCGGACGACACCGCCACCATGGCCAGGCTGATGGAGAAGATCCACACCGAGCTCAAGGTCCACACAGACATCGAAGAGGTCGTCTTCTACCCCTGGGCACGGCGGCTCTCCGATGACATCGCCGAGGTCGTGGACGAAGGTGTGCAGGAGCACCACGTGGCCAAGACCCTGCTCGCGGAGATCGGCGACCTCACCCCCGGGGACGACGACTGGGTCGCCAAGGCGAAGGTGCTCATCGAGAACGTCGAGCACCACGCCGAGGAGGAAGAGGCCGAGCTGTTCCCCCAGGTCCGCTCGGCCTCGGACGCCGACGCGCTCGACGGTCTCGCCGCCGAGCTCGAGGCTCGCAAGGCCGACCTTGGCGCGCCGACCCTCGCCGACAAGGCCGACCTCAGCAACGACCGGCTGCACGAGCTCGCAACCGAGCAGGAGATCCCGGGTCGCTCGTCGATGGACCACGACGAGCTCGCCGCCACGGTCAGCCCCCGCTGACTAACGGCTGCGGCTGGGAGCCCTCGCCGGGCCTAGCGCTCGAACGACACGTCGACCGTCTCCTCGGGACGCCGCTCCTCCTGGCGGGCGATGTCGCCGAGCGCCCGTTCGTCGGCCGCCGTCAGCGGGGGTTGGACGAGGCTCCGGGACCACAGCTGACGGGCCACGACCACGTTCGCCTCGGTGCCGTAGAGGACCACCCGGGCCCCGAGGAAGATCCACGACATCAGTCCCAGCACCGTGGCGAAGAAGCCGTAGACCTCGCTGGCGTGCCGCAGCTGGTGGCCCACCAGATAGCCGCCGAGCGCCTGCAGAACGGTCCACCCCACGGCGCCGACGACCGCACCGGGCAGCAGCTGCCGCGTCGTGACCGCCCCCACGGTGGTCATGCGGAACAGCGCCATGGACAACACGAGGTTGAGCGCCGCCGAGCCTGCGATCGCGGCCACGCGCCCGGCGCTCAGGCCTCCGGAGAACGTCGACACGCTGGCCAGGGCGGATGCCGCCAGCAGCCCGACCCCGCCGAGCCCCAACACGACGACACCTCGGGCCATGCGGGGCACGAATCCGGCCCGGCGCACGGCCGCTGGCTGGGCCATGCCGTTCACCCGCTGCTCACGGACCTGCCCATCGGGTTCTGGACGTCGGCCTTCGTGCTCGACCTCCTGGGCGGCCGAAGGCCCCGGCCGGCCTGCATTTGCTCGATATCGACGCCCAAATCGTCGTGGCGTCGGCCCGAACAGCGGCGAGGCTGGCTCCGGACGGCGTACGAGGCCGGGCAGGCTCGGGCGACGCCGGAACTGGCGTACGCCGCGCGCCTGATCGCCGAAGGGTCGAACCTCCTCCTCGACGAAGCCACGCGCGCCGCGGAGCGTCACGTCTATGAGCGCACGTCGGCTCGGCCTGCAGAGAGACGATCACGGGACCAACGTGATCTTGGCCTCAGTCGAGTAGTTGCCTGCTGCCGTATCACCGGCCTCCGCTGTGACGTGGCCATCTACCAGGGGCTTTGGGGCTCGGGGGGCAGGACTCGAACCTGCAACACACAGCTCCAAAGGTCGATAGGCCGCCTCGGGCGTGCGCTGGGCCAGCGCTTGGGCAGGTTGAAGGCGAGTCCGTGACCGGTAGTGACCGCTCGGGTTCCCCGCTGACCCGCCGATCTGGCATGGATGTGGCACGAACCCCCCGGCGTGCCACATGCCGACCGCCGGTCTGGTCAGTGGTGCTCGGCGCCGATGCGATCGCTGTGCCGCACGGCCAGCGCCCAGCATGCTCGGCTACCGGCCCGTGGGAGAAGGAAGAGCACCGCCCGCACGGGTGGCTCCGATGCGCTGGTCTGACGCAGGCGGCCATCTGCCCCCTATCGGGCGGGCTGCCGCGGGGGTAGCGTCGTGTTGCGACCTCCCTGGGCCGCTCCACGTACCTGCCCGGGGCGGGTGGCAGGCAGTCGGGGTAGGGGCGATGGACGACACCGGTGTCAGCTGGTGGATGGATGCCAACAAGCGGTGGCACCGTGGCCGGCCCCCAGCTGGGTGGTGGCAAGCCGAGAACCGTCGATGGCACCCGCGTGCTACGCACGAGCCGATCGAGGAACTGCCGCAGGATCGGCCCGCCGGCCCCGCACACTCCGGGTCTCGCTCGGCGAACCTCGCGACCGGCAGGGGTGGCCCCGCTGGGTCCTTTACGCGGTCCTCGCCCTAGTGGCAGTGATCGCAGTGGCGGCGGTCGTCGCTGCGGTCATCAGCGCCAGCAGCTGACACAGGGATTTGAGCTGGACGCGCCGAGGGCGTCGGGCGGCCGCTGGGGAGGCTCGGCCCGGCGCCCTCGGCCGGCGCGGCGATAGGGCTGTCAGTGCGACCCGGCCACGACGAGCCGGTTGCTGACATCGACCACGCCCGGGACGTCCCAGGCGTCGTCGACCGCGGCCCGGCGAGCGTCGGGCGAATCGACCTCGCCGCCCAGGACCACGACCCGGTGGTCGACCTCGACCTTGATCTCGGCGTCCTGCGTGTACAGGTTCTCGTTAAGCCGGTGGACGAGCGCGGACTTCATCTCCCGGTCGCTCGGCACCTCGGCGGAGGGCACGTCCTGCCAGGCATAGATGGTGCGGCTCGGGTAGCTAATCCAGGGCATCGTCTCGCTCCCCATCATGAGACCCACTCGCCCACACCGTCACTACCCGCCGTTCGGCCCCGCAAACGGACCCTGCGCGATCCCGCCGCTGAGCTGCTCATCCGAGGTGATGGGATTCGGTGTCGGCGCTGGTAGCGCTTGCCGTCGAGAGCAACGGTGAGAGCAACCGGGCGGGCTCGTGCTCCGACCCCTTGCCGCGTCATGCACTCCGGGGCGTCCGCCGCCGTCCAAGGCCGTCCGTTCTGGCCTGCAGATATGGGGGTCGAGCGTCCAGCGGGGTCCGAGCTCGGCCAGGCGTTGCGCGACTCGGTTGGGCTCCCCTGTTGGCTCCCCTCGGCCTCGTTGGTGCTCCCGGGCGCTGGGAGCAACCCTGAAAGCAACCCGTCAACGCTCGACCGATGACCTAGCTCAGAGCTCGCGCCGCCATGCGTCTAGGTACGCAACCTGCAGGTCCATGATCGTGCCGATTGGGTGCTCGACGTCCGTAGCTTCGCGAAGCGGGGCGTAAGCGTCCTCGACCTCATCGAGGCGGTGCTCGGCCGGACGGCCAGCTGCTATGAAGGCCATGAGGTTGTGTGCGGCACCGCGGATGAGCTCCTCGCGGTCATCGTTGGTCGCAATGGCGAGGAGTCGGAGCCGCTGGTTGACGTAGGACGTCCGCGTGGGTGTGGTCGCGGTCGACGGCAAGGGTCTGGGCGTAGAGGCGCTCGGCGGCGAGCGGATCGGTGTTGACCACGCGACGGTAGACGCCACCCGTGGCAATGGCTGTCCCGGCGATGACGGCCACCGTTGCAAGTGCGCCATTGTCCTGCCGAGTCGATGTCGTGCGTTCGGCTCAGGACGCGACGCATCTGCAGTTCGTAACGCCGTAGCGAACGTTGTTCGGCCGTCCTTGGGGGCCAGCACGTCAGTGGCGAGCCGGTCTGCCAAATCCATCGGAGTTGCGCATCGTCCACCACGTGACCATGATTGTCGAACTGACCTGATCCGTAGGTTCGTCCATCTCGTTCTGCGGGGTACGTGGACGACATCGAGGCAGGTGAGGGCGCCTGTGGCGTCGCACGCGGTCCGCCGGCGTCCGTTCTCGTGGGTACACGGCGGGTACAGGGTAGCCCGGACGAGGACCGCCTGCTTGCAAAGACGCTCCGGGACGTCCGTGCCGAAGCGATGCGTGGCGGACAGTCGGAGTGCAGGTCGGAAGGGCGTCGGCCGGGCAGGGATGGCGTACGTGTGAGTCCGTGGCCTGCCGCTGTCGATTGGCTCCCCCGTTGGCTCCCCTGCGCCCGAACGGGCAGCTATGCGGTAGGGTCGTGGACGAGCTGAAGTCAACCTTCGAGAGAGGCTCGGCCTCGCGTGAGGACTGTCCGCGCTTCGTCGGGCTCCACGTCGTACAAGCCGGACGGCGGCCGCCCGCGTCGGAAGGCTGGCAGACGTCGCCGTGTGCGAGCTTCCGACGAACGGCCCGGTGATGTGGCACGCCGATCGTCGACGCGATCGGGTCTAGCTTCATCGTTGAGCAGGGGCCAGATGGCGTGCAGCGCAGTCGCCATCTGCTGATCCTCTTCGACGCGGCCGAGGACGGCGCCCTCTGGGCGCCGCCCGCAGGCCGGCGCCGGCTCTGCCGGCGCTCTTGATCCTGTAGAGCCGGATTCGGCAGAGCTAGAGCAGGTGTTCGCCGTCGTGGCAGCGAAGGGCGGGCGCGCCGGTGTAGTTGAGACCGTCGAGCAGGCGGATGGCGAACACCTCGGTCGTGATGGCGGCGAGCTCGTTGGGGCTGGCCCAGCGGAAGTCTGAGGTCTCGTCGCTTGGGGTCAGGCGACCGCCGACCGGCTGGCATTGGAAGGCCAGGGCGATCACGTGTGCTCGCATGTTCTGATAGACGCCGGTGAGCGGCCCTGGCTCGATTTCGAGACCGGTCTCTTCGCGCACTTCGCGCTTGAGACCGGCTGGGATGGTCTCGCCGCGTTCGAGCACGCCCCCGGGTGGCTCCCATCGCCCATCTTGGCGGCGCTTGACCAAGAGCACGCGGCGCGTGTCATCGATGATGACGCCGGCAACGCTCACGGAGTACGGGTTCGAGTGCACGTCAGGCGTCGAACTCGTAGCGGAGAACGTAGGTCGCCGAGTCGAGCGTCATCTCGGTGAACTCGACCGGTGTGCCGTCGACGGTCAGGGCGGTGCGGTGGATGATGAGTACCGGTGTGCCGCCGTCGAGTTCGAGGGCTTCTCGCTCGTCTGCGGAGGGCATCCGTCCGCGGATGTCCTCCCGGAAGCGGACAGGTCCGTGCCCGTGCTCGGAGAGGCGCTTGTACACACCGCCCGGTCCTGTGTCGTGTTCGGTGATCGGCGTACCGACCGCGATGTCGGCGGGGTAGGACGACACGCCGAGCATCACCGGCCGGCCGTCGAGCAGGTATCGCCGATCACGAACGACGACCGGGGCGCCCTCTGTCAGATCGAGCGCCGCGGCTACCTGAGGTGCGGCCGCAGTCTCGGTGACAGTGATGCGGTCGACGGAGCGCTCGCGAGTCGTCGCGTCGACCTCCCAGATCGACCGGCCGCTCCCCCACTGCTCGCGTGATAGGCGCTCGACTCCAAGGCGGATGATCGGCTGGAAGCCTCGAACGAACACGCCGACGCCCTTCTTGGGCGTGGTCAAACCTTCCTGTTCGAGCACGGTGAGGGCCTGGCGGGCGGTCATGCGGGCCACGCCGTAGCGCTCCATTAGGACGTTCTCGCCGGGCAGACGGTCACCGGCGAGATAGCGGCCCGAGCTGATTGCGCTGCGCAGATCGTCGGCGATCTGCTGGTACTTCGCTTCTCTAGACACCGACGTCACGCTAACCCGTGGGCCTGCGAGCAGACGTTTCCCACCAGCCTCTCTAGAGATGTGATACATTCTCTAGAGAGGCTGTGCCGCGGTGCGGCAGCGAACGAAGGAGACGGTGATGGCGATTAACGGTGTGATCCGAATGGCGTTTGACGAGGTGTTCCCGCATGGCTGCTACGTGGTGGGGGAGGTCGAGCCGGTGCGGGACTTCGACCGGTCGACGGCGGAGTTGGCGGTGCAGGCGGTGGACAAGGAGTCGGGGGTGCCGGTGTGGCGGGTGGACGTGATCGACCCGGACCCTGCGGCGCGGGATCGGACGATGCGGGTCAAGATCGTGGCTCCGGTGCAGCCGGTGCCGCCGGCCTCCGCGCCGGGCATGCCGTTCCGCCCGGTGGTGTTCGAGGGCCTGGCGCTGCGCCCGTGGGTGAACACGGATCGGTGCAAGCCCCAGCAGGGCCGCCCGCATCGCTGTGGCGGGCAGATCGCGTGGTCGGTGTGGGCCACGGGCATGGCGGCACCGGCGGGTCGGCAGGCCGCCAAGGCGGAGGGCTGAGGCCCGGTGGACCTGGCAGCGCTCGGGGCGGACCTGGCGTCCAACTCGCCCGCCCCGAGCGCTGTCCGAACCTTCGATGGGAGGACAGTCATGGAGGCAACGACGATCGAACTGGCCCACCACGTCACCGCGGTGACCGATGGCGTCGAGCACCAGGCGTTGTGCTCGTGCGGGTGGATGAGCGAGTGGTACCCGGATGACGTCAACGCAGTCACGGCGGGGGTCGAGCACCCGGAGATCGCGGGAGGCCCGGCGGACGAGCTCGACGTGTTCATGAGCGGCCTGCTCGATGTGCAGGACGACCTGGCCCGGCTGGTCGAGTGGATGGCGGAGCACTGGTCGGCCGACCTGCCGGTGCCGGCCCTGTGGGAGCCGGCGTCCGAGTCGCGGGGCGAGCTCGGGGTGTCGGTGTTGTGTGCGACGAGCGACGAGCTCGTCCTGGTGGCCGAGCGGATCGGCTCTCCGGTCACGGGCAACGCCCGCTACGACACCGACACGGCGACGTATCGGTGCGCGGTTCGCCGGTTCGGGCGGGTCGTGTTCGAGGCTTGGCGGTACGAGCGATGACCCGGCCCCGGCGACCGAGGCCTGAGCCGGTCGGGGTGCCGGTGAGGTGGCGGCAGCGGGGCCACTGGCGCTACGGACGCCTCGCCGAGGGCCAGGGCGAGCGGGACGGGTCGCTGCTCGTGTGGGACGACTACAACGGGGGCGCCCGCTGCCTGCGCCCCACGGCGGTGCAGCAGCAGGCGCGGGGGCCTCGGGGCGGCCGCCGCTGGGACTGGGTCGCAACCCCGCCGCGTGCACCCGAGGTGCCGGCCCGGCCGGCGTGGATGCCGGTCGCGGGTCGCTGCGAGCTGTTCAACCAGCTCCCGCTGTGGGGGTCGCTGCCATGACCCCGTTCTACGACGACGGCACCGTGACCATCTGGTGCGCCGACTTCCGCGACGTCCCGCTGTCCGAACTCACCGAGTCCGCAGCATGCGTGGTCACGTCCCCGCCCTACAACGTCGGCCTCGCCTATGACGGCGACCAGGCCGGCGACGCCCTGGCATGGGATGCGTACTGGCGCCTGGCGGACGCCGCCGCGGTGGTGATGGCCCGGGCCTTGGTCCCGGGCGGTCGGGCGTGGGTGAACACCGCCGTGTCGGTCCCCGAGACGCCGGCACCGGTGGGGCTGCACTCGGGTCGGGTCGCCAAGCGGCGGGTGCTGCTGGCGCGGGGTTGGGCTGACGCCCTCGAGCTCGGCGCCGGCCTCGAACTCGGTGGACCAGGTGACCTGGCCCTCGGTCCGCGCCAGTGGCTGCGCCTGGGGATCCTGGCAGTCGCCGGCGGCTCCGAACCTGCGCGGCGACCACGAGGTCGTCACCGTGGCCTGTCGGGACGGCTGGGAACGCACCCCGCCGGCGGGCATGGAGGCGTGGCGGGACACGGTCGGGGACTGGCCGGCACTGTGCTCGACGGTCTGGCCGGTGGCGACCGTGGGCGGTCGGGAGGGGCATCCGGCACCCATGCCGGTCGAGATCGCCCGGCGCTGTATCCGTCTGTCGACCTGGCCGGGCGAGATGGTGCTGGACCTCTTCGCCGGCGCCGGCACGACCCTGCTGGCAGCGCGCCAGGTCGGGCGGCGGGCGATCGGGGTGGAGCGCTCGGAGCGCTACTGCGAACTCGCCGTGACCCGTCTGGCGCAGACGAGCTTCGACTTCGAAGGCGCCGCTTGACGGCGTGTCCTGTTGGTGTGCACCGGGGCGGGCCTGGCGTCCAACCGTTCCCGCCCCGGTGCTGTGTCCCTCGATGGGAGTGACATGCACAACTCTACGACCCGACACCCCGCCCACCGGGCCGCCACGACGTTGGCCGTCGCCCTGGTGGTCGTCGTGGCCCGGCTGATCTGCGGGCCCTGGCCCAGCGCCATAGCGCTGGCGGCCGCCGGCATGTGGTGGGGGCTGCGGGCGTGGTCCCGCATCGAGACCCGGTCGGGCCCAGCCAAGGCCCGGGTACCCGAGCTCGTCCACGCTCGGCCGGCCACTGGTGGGCACGTGGCCTTCGCCCGGACCCTGACGGTCGTGGCGGCCGCCTATCTGGCGGAGTGCGAGCGGGAGGCGGACCGGCCATGAGCGTGGCCGAGGACCGTGGCGCGGAGTGGGCGCCGGCGCCGGGCAGTGTCGCCCGCCACAACTGGCCCCTCCCGGCCCGCTGCGTCTGGTGGCTCGCCCACCGGCCCAGCCTCGTCGCCCTCGTCGCCCTGGCCGCCGTCGTCGGGGTCGAGATCGGACTGCTCGTCCTCGCCGCCGCCGTCACGGTGATCGCGGTCGCCTTGGCCGGGTGGTGGCGGGCGCACCCGCGCAGCTTCTACCCCTACGGCGGCCGGGCCCTGCTCGGCCTGTGGCGCTCCCTGTGGGCCTACGGGGTCCGGTGGCGCACCGCCATGATGCTCTCGGGGCTGGGTGGCCGCTTCGGTGGCGACGAGTACGTGCCCCGGGTGGTGCGGGTGCGGGCGGGCCGATACGTGGATCGGGTCACGGTGCGGATGGTCGCGGGCCAGTCCATCGCCGACTGGGGCCGGCGGGCGACGCGTTGGCGCACGCGTTCGGGGCCCGGGCCGTCCAGGTGCACGAGCTCCGCCGCCGCCCCGGCTACATCCGCCTGCTCGTCGGCCGCCTCGACGCCCTCGCCGCGGTCGTCACCATGCCCCCACCCGGCCCCGTCGACCTCGCCGCAGTGCCGATCGGCCGCCGGGAGGACGGCCGGACCTGGGCCGTGCGCCTCCGCGGCTCGCACACCCTCGTCGCCGGCGCCACCGGTGTCCGGCAAGGGCTCGGTCATCTGGTCCCTCATCCGCGCGCTCGGCCCCCTGATCCGTGACGGGCTGGTGCGCCTGTGGGTGCTCGACCCGAAAGGCGGCATGGAACTCGCCGCCGGCGCACCGCTGTTCGACCGGTTCGTCTACGACGACCCCGCCGCCATGGCCGACGTCCTCCAAGACGCCGTGGCGGTCATGCAGGCCCGGGCCGCCCGGCTCCGGGGCCGCACCCGCCTGCACGACCCCACCATCGACGAGCCGTTGATCACCGTCGTGGTGGACGAGCTCGCCGCGCTCACCGCCTACGCCGAACGCGACGACCGCCGCCGCATCAACGCCGCCCTGTCGCTCCTGCTGTCCCAGGGCCGCGCCGTGGGGGTCGTGGTGGTCGCGGCGTTGCAGGACCCCCGCAAGGAGACGCTGCCGTTCCGGGACCTGTTCCCCACCCGCATCGCGCTCGCCTTCGCCGAGGCCGAACAGACCGACCTCGTCCTGGGCCGCGGCGCCCGGCTACGGGGCGCGGACTGCTCGCGCATCCCGCTCACCACCCCGGGGATCGGGTGGGTGTGGTGCGACGGCGAACCCGAACCCGTCCGCGTCCGGGCTGGCTGGGTCACCGACACCGACATCGCCGACCTCGCCACCACCTACACCCCCGGCACGCCGCCCGACGACGACGGGAGCGCGTCGTGAACGCGCGAGGGCTCCTTCACGTCTTGGCCGGCCTTCCCTTGGCGGGGTCCGGGGCTGGGTCAAGGGCCGAAGAGGCCCACAAGTCCCGCCGGTGGGCTCGGGGTCCCTCGGCTCGCTTGGGGCTTGTGGGCCGTGCCCTTGACGCAGACCCGGACCCCGCCACACTGCCCGGCAGGCGTGAAGGCGCCCGCCCCCCTCGAACGGCCGCGGCATGAACGGCGCACTGAGCCCCGAGCTCGTCGCCGAGGCCGCCGTCGTCGCCGGCGTCTGCGCCCGTCCGGTCATCTCGAAGCTGACCGACATGGATACCGGCGAGCTTCGCCTGGTGCCGATCGCGTGTGGTTCGACCCGGGAGCACCGCTGCGCGGCGTGCGCGGAGCGGGCCCGCCGGTTGCGGATGCAGCAGTGCCGGGAGGGCTGGCACCTCGACAGCGAACCCGAGTGGCGGCCTGGCGAGCAGGACAAGGACGACGACGACGAGGACGACGAGGGCCAGGGCGACGAGAACGCCAGACGGGTGCGTTCGACCCGCCGCCGCCAGGACGTACCGGACCTGCCGCGGGTGCCGGTGGAGGATCGGACGATCGGGCGGGTGTTCACGGCCCCGGATGGCAAGACCTACCGGCCCTCCATGTTCGTCACCGTCACCCTCCCGTCCTACGGGCGGGTCACCGCCGAGGGCGTCCCTGTCAACCCGGCCACCTACGACTACCGGCGCGCTGCGCTCGGACGCGTTGCACTTCCCGAAGCTGGTGGACCGGTTCTGGCAGAACCTGCGCCGCTGCGCCGGCTACCAGGTCCAGTACTTCGCTGCCGTCGAGGCCCAACGCCGCCTAGCCCCCCACTTGCACGCCGCCATCCGGGGCACCAGTCCCTCGCAGCATCCTCCGCCGCGGTGCGGGCGGCGACGTACCACCAGGTCTGGTGGCCCGCCCACGACTCGGCTGTGTACGAGGGTCGGCGGCTGCCGATCTGGACCGATGCCGGCTACGCCGATCCCGACACCGGCGAGCTCCTGCCGACGTGGGACGAGGCTCTCGACGCGCTCGACGGCGACCCCGATGCCGTGCCGGCGCACGTGGTCCGGTTCGGGGAGCAGGACGACATCCAAGGCCTCGTTGCCGGCACGCCTGGGGTGGACCGCGCCATCGGCTATCTGTGCAAGTACCTGCCCAAAGACATCGCCGGCACCTACGACGACAGCGACGGCTCACCCGCCCGCGTCGCGCACATCGACCGCCTCGCCGAAGAGGTCCGCTGGCTGCCCTGTGCGCCGACCTGCGCGAACTGGTTGCGCTACGGCATCCAGCCCGCGGCGGCTCAGGCCGGGATGGTGCCCGGGCACTGCAAGCACAAGGCGCACGACCGCGACAACCTCGGCGTCGGCGGCCGCCGGGTACTCGTGTCCCGCAAGTGGTCGGGCAAGACCCTCGCCGGCCACAAGGCCGACCGCGCCACCGTCGTCCGCGCCGCCCTCGAAGAGGCCGGGATCGACCCCGACGACCACGACGAGCTCGCCGTGGTGGGCAGCGACGGCCGCTGGTCGTGGGAACTGCTCGGCCGCAACCGCGTCGATGCCGCCACCTACGCGGCGGCCATCGCCCAGACCATCACCACCCGCCAGCGCTGGCGCGCCGAGTACGAGCGCGCCAAAGCCACCAACGCGGCCCGGGCCGGACCCGCGCCGCCGGCGGCGGCATGACACGAGTTCGGCAAGTTGAGACGACAAGGAAGGGGAGCAGGACGTGGGTAAGGACCGGTTGTTGACGGTGGACGAGGTAGCGGAGCGGCTCGGCACCTCCGTGAGGTTCCCTCGTCGGCTCATCGCGGAGCGACGCATCACCTTCGTGCGAATCGGGCGGCTCGTGCGCATCCCCGAGGCCGCGGTGACGGAGATGATCGATGCCGGGACCGTCGCCCCGATCACCCAGCGCCGCCGGCGCGGAGCAGCGTGATGCCGAACACGCGGGGTCGACGCCGGCGGTTCGGATCTGTTCGGCAACTGCCCTCCGGTCGCTATCAGGCCCGGTACCAGGGTCCTGATGGCCTGGTGCGGACGGCGCCGAGGACGTTCGGTAGCGAGACCGATGCCAACGTGTGGCTGACTGTGACTGAGGCCGAGTTGGTCCGGGGAGACTGGATCGACCCTGGTGCCGGGCGGGTCCCGCTGGGCGAGTACGCGGCGACGTGGATCGCTCAGCGCCCTCGGCTCTCTCCGAGGACGGTCGTGCTGTACGAGGGGCTGCTGCGGCTGCACATCGAGCCGCAGCTCGGGGGGCTCGATCTGGCGGCGGTGACGCCGGGACGGGTGCGAGCGTGGCGATCGGCTCTGCTGGCGAAGGGCCTCGGGGAGGTGACGGTGGCGAAGGCGTACCGGCTGCTGCGGGCGGTCATGAACACGGCGGTCGATGACGAGCTCATCCGTCGCAACCCGTGTCGGATCAAGGGCGCGGGTCGCGAGGCCACGCCTGAGCGGCCGGTGGTGTCGGTCGAGCA
Organism: uncultured Acidimicrobiales bacterium; assembly: GCA_963739835.1. Taxonomy (GTDB): domain Bacteria; phylum Actinomycetota; class Acidimicrobiia; order Acidimicrobiales; family VFJN01; genus ZC4RG19. The sequence goes on along the minus strand of CAVUBW010000016.1, from coordinate 8,092 downwards.
CGTGTACCGGATCGCCGGCGCGATCGATGGCCGGTGGCGTGCGCTGGTGCTCCTTGCTGCGTTCGGCGGCTTGCGGTGGGGCGAGTTGGCAGGGCTGCGGCGCCGGCGGCTCGATCTGCGTACGGGGACGGTGCGAGTCGAGGTCGCGGTGGTCGAGGTCCGGGGGAGGCTCCAAGACGGGCAGCCGAAGTGGGGCAGCCGGCGAACCGTCACGCTGCCGGCGCCGGTCGTCGACGAGCTCCGGGCTCACCTCGAGGAGTACTCGGAGCGCGGCCACAACGGGCGGGTGTTCGTTGGACCGAAGGGCGGGACGTTGCGTCGGCCGAACTTCCAGGAGGCGTGGGTGGCGGCGACGAAGGCGGCCGACGTGCCGACGCTCCATTTCCACGATCTACGGCATGTGGGCAACACGCTCGCCTCGACCACGGGGGCGAGCCTGCGGGAGCTCATGGCGCGGATGGGGCACGCGAGCCCGCAGGCGGCGCTGATCTACCAGCACGCCACGCCGGAGCGGGATCGAGCGATCGCCGACGCCCTTGGCGACATGATCGCCGCCAGCCTGGCGGACGACGGCGACGACCAGGCCGACGACGAGTGATCTGGCACGCCAGTGGCACGGGCGGCGCCGGCGGGCCTCGGTGAGCGTCGACCTCGGGGCCCTGATCCGGCCACTGACCTGGCGACCGTGCCGAGCTCGGGGGGCAGGACTCGAACCTGCAACACACAGCTCCAAAGGCTGCTGTTCTGCCTATTGAACTACCCCCGAAGGTCGTTCCACGGTAACGCCCGCGACCGCAGGTCGCGGTGGGGGATCCCAGGCTCCGGCGAGGTTGGAGGGGCCTTTCGGGCGCCACTAGGGTGGCAGACCTCATGGGTTCACTCATCAAGAAGCGCCGGAAGCGGATGCGCAAGAAGAAGCACAAGAAGATGCTCAAGCGCACCCGTTGGCAGCGTCGCGCTGCCGGCAAGTAACGGTCTGCCGGCTCCGGCGTCACGTCCAGCCTCAGCCTGACCGCCGAGCGCCCCTTTCGCCGGGGCGCTCGTTGCGCGTCAGTACCTCGGGATCGTGCGGGCGACGATCCTGCCCTCGCCCGGGTACTCGCCCTCCACGAACCACGTCGAGCCCGAGCCCGCCAGCGTCGGCTGCACGCCTGTCGCGTCCCCGAGCCTGTCCCGCCACGCCGCCAGCCTCGGCTGCACCCGGAGCGCCGCGGGCTCCAGGTCGTTGGGGCCCTCCGCCGTCGGGCCGCCCAGGTCGTCCCAGGCGGCGTAGACCGCCGGCGTCGAGCAGCCGAACGGGGGCATCGACAGCGTCACCGTGCGGGGCTCGAACGGCAGCGGGTCCAGGATCTCGCCGATGCCCCGCACCCTGGCCCGGCCGCCGTGGAGGCAGAACGGGACGTCCGCGCCCAGGCTGGCCGCGACCTCCACGTCGTCGCAGCCCGCCCAGCGCAGGATCGCCGCCGCGTTCGACGACCCGCCGCCCAGGCCGCCGCCCGCCGGGATGCGCTTGACCAGGTCCACGTGGGCCTCCCGGCCGGCCGCCTTCAGGGCGCGGCCGACCAGGTTGTCGTTGGGGTCGACGAAGCCGAGGTCGTGGCCCTCCACGACCCGCAGGCCCCAGCCCGGGGATAGCTGCAGCTCGTCCGCCAGGTCGAGGCTGACCATCTCCGCGTCGAGCAGGTGGTACCCGTCGTCACGCCGTCCCGTCACCCGCAGGGAGACGGTCAGCTTCGCGGGCGCTCGTAACCGGGTCAGGCGGTCAGTCGGCCTTCTGCTTGCCCAGCCACACCGACACGGCCAGCAGCACGCCGCCGTAGAACACGCCGGTCCCCAGGCCGGGCAGGCCGCCGAAGAACCGGTCGGCGAACGACCCGCCGAACTGGTCGCTCTGCGTGAGCCCGTACAGGTAGGCGAGGGCATAGAGCCCGACCACGACGAACGCGGCGATCATCACGATCTTGGCCAGGTCGAGCGGCTTGTGGGGCGCCGGCGCGGCGGCGTAGCCGCCCGAGTACTGCTGCTCGTAGCCCTGCTGGGCGCCGTACTCGTACCCCTGCTGCGGGTATTGCTGCTGGTAGCCCGGCTGGCCCTGACCGTACGGGTCTTGCTGGCCATAGGGGTCCTGCGGATTGCTCATACCGATCACCTTTCCACATCACGCGCCGCCAGTCGCGACCAGGCCGCCAGGTCAAGCTCCTCGGCCCGGGACTCCGGCCGGACGCCGGCGCGGGCGAACGCGTCGGCGTCCACCAGCCCCGCCAGCGAACGGCGGAGCATCTTACGCCGCTGGCCGAACCCGGCCTCCACCACCTCGAAAAGCCGCTCCCGGCCGACCGCCACGGCCTCGGGCGGTGGCGGCCGGCGGCGGATGCGGACCAGGGCAGACTCGACCCGGGGCTCGGGGACGAAGACCGTCGGCGGGACCCTGCCCACCACCTCGGCCTCGGCCCAGTAGGCCAGCTTCACGGACGGGATCCCGCACGTCCGGCTGCCCGGGCGGGCCGCCAGCCGCTCCCCCACCTCCCGCTGGACCATCACCAGCATCCGCTCGATCGCAGGCACGTCCGCCAGCAGGTCGAGCACCAGCGTCGTCGCCACGTTGTACGGGAGGTTCGCCACCAGCACCCAGGGACCGGGGCCCAGCACGGCCCCCCAGTCGAGGCTGCGGGCATCGCCCGCGACCACACGGACGCCCACCGGCTCGACCACCTCCCGTAGCACCGGCAGCAGGTGCCGGTCGAGCTCGACCGCCGTGACCGCCGCCCCCGTCTCGGCCAGCGCCAGCGTCAGCGACCCCAGCCCCGGCCCGATCTCGACGACCCGGTCGCCGGGGCCGACCTCGGCCAGCCGGGCGATCCGGCGGACGGTGTTGGGGTCGGCGACGAAGTTCTGCCCCAGCGCCCGGCTCGGCGCCAGCCCGTGGCCGTCCAGCAGCTCGCGCACCTGCCGGCGGCTGAGCGTCACGGACCGGCCAGGCGGTACAGCCGCTCGGCGGTGGCCCAGGTGGCCTCGGCGACCACGTCGACCGGGACGCCCATCGCCTCCGCCAGCGCCTCACCCACGACCGGCACGTACTCCGGCCGGTTGGGCCGCCCCCGGTGCGGCACCGGCGCGAGGTAGGGGCTGTCGGTCTCGACCAGCGCCCGGTCCAGCGGGCAGACCGCCGCCGCCGCCCGCACGTCGCCGGCCGACGGGAACGACACGATCCCCGAGAACGACAGGTAGCCGCCCCGGGCCAGGCACGCCTCGGCCTCGGCCGGACCGCCGGTGAAGCAGTGGAACACGGTCCGCCCCGGCACGCCCTCGGCGTCGAGCACGGCGAACGTGTCGTCCCACGCCTCCCGGGTGTGGATCATCAGCACCAGGTCGTGCTCGTGGGCCCAGCCGATCTGGGCGGCGAACGCCTCGCGCTGCGCGGCCCGAGGCGAGTGCTCGTAGTGGTAGTCGAGCCCGCACTCCCCCACCGCGACGACGCCGGGCCGGCCCAGCAGGTCCTCCAGCCCGTCGAGGCCGAGGCGGGCCTCGTGCGGGTGGAGGCCGACCGTCGCCCACACGACGCCGGGATGACGGGCGGCCGCATCGACCGCGGCGTGCGACCGCGCGACGTCGGTGCCGACCGTGATCATCCGCTCGACGCCGGCCGCCCGGGCCCCGGCGACCATGGCATCGACCGTCTCGTCGTCGGGCAGCGCGTCGCCGTCCCAGCCGAGGTGGCAGTGGTCGTCGATCCAGCGCAGCGTCACCCCGCGCAGGCTAGACCGCGCACCGGGTGGGGCCGCCCGGGGCGGGGTCTGCTACAACAGCCGGGACTATGGCGGGCGAGGTTGCGATCCGCTTGCTGGGACCATTGCGGTTGGTCACCGGCGGCGGCGAGGCGACCTTTCGCGGGCACGCGGCCCGCCTGCTCGCCTGGATGGCGCTGCGGCCCGGCCGGGCCTGGACGACCGACGACCTGGCCGACCGCCTGTGGCCCGACGGCCCGCCGCCCACCGCCCGCACCGCGCTGCAGAACCACGTGTCCCGGCTGCGACGGATGCTGGCCGACGCCGCTGGCGTGCGGCTGGTGTCGACGCCGGGCGGCTACACGCTCCAGGCCGAGCCGGGCGCCATCGACGTGGACCGGTTCACGCAGCTGACCGACGAGGCCGAGGCCGACCAGGCCGCCGGGCGGCCGGCGGCCGCGGCCGAGCGGCTGGCCGCCGCCCTCGCCCTGTGGACCGGCCCGGCGCTGGCCGACGTGCGCGGCGATCCGCGGCTCGCGGCGGAGGCCGGCCGCCTCGACGACCACCGCCTCGGCGCCGAGGAGCGCTACGCCCAGGCGCTGACCGACGCCGGCGACCTCGACCGGGCGCTGGCTGTCGCCGGCCGGCTGGTGAACGACGAGCCGCTGCGCGAGCGGCGCTGGGCCCTGCTGATGATCGCCCTGGCCCGGGCCGGCCGCCAGACTGACGCGCTGCGGGCCTACCGCCAGGCGGCGGCCACGCTGGTCGAGCGCACCGGGCTCGACCCCGGGCCCGAGCTGCAGCGGCTGGAGACCGCGGTGCTGCTCCAGGACCCGGCGCTCGACGCCCGCCAGTGGCGGCCCGCGCCCGGCACGGCGCCGGCGCCGCTCACCGTGCTGGTCGGGCGGGACGAGGAGCAGGCCGCCGTGCGCGGCCGCCTGGGCACCACACGGCTCGTGACGCTCGTCGGGCCCGGCGGGGTCGGCAAGACGACCCTGGCTATCGCGGTCGGGGCGGCCGAGGCGGCGGACTTCCCGGACGGCGTCATCGTCGTCGACCTGGGCGCCGGCGGCCCCGAGGACGTGGGGGCGGCGCTGGCCTCCGCGGTCGGCGTGAGCAGCGAGGCGTCCGGCGCGGCCCCGGCCCCGGGCGCCGCGGACACGGCGGACGAGCCGCCCGCGCCGCCGCCCGCGCCCGATTCCGTCGCCCGGGCGACCGCCGCCCTGGCCCGGCGCCAGGTGCTGGTCATCCTCGACAACTGCGAGCACGTGGCCGACGAGGCCGCCCGGACCGCCGTGGCCATCCTGCGCGCGGGGCCCGGTCTGCAGGTGCTCGCGACCAGCCAGGTCCCGCTGGGCGTCGCGGGCGAGGCCGTGGTCATGCTCGCGCCGCTCGCGGTCCCCGAGGCGGGCGCGGGCGAGGCGGACGTCCGGGCCTCGCCGGCGGGTGCGCTGCTCGCCCGGCGGCTCGACGACGTGGGCTGCCCGCCCGCCGGAGCGGACGACTGGATCCACGCCGGGACGATCGTGCGGGTGCTCGACGGGCTGCCGCTGGCGATCGAGATCGCCGCCGCGTCCGCCCGGGTCGAGCCGCTGGGCCCGCTCGCCGACCGGCTCGCCCGCGACAGCGCCGCCGTGCTGGAAGCCGAGCCGCCCGCCGGTGCCGGCCGCCGCCGGCTCAGCGCGGCGCTCGACGCCGCGGTCGGCCGCCTCGATCCCGAGGCCGCGACGATCTACGGCCTGCTCAGCGTGTTCCCCGCGGGGTTCGACGCGTCGTCGACCGCCGCGGTGGCTGACTGCGGCGAGGCGACCGCGCGGGCCGTCCTCGGCCGACTCGCTGATGCCTCGCTGATCGTGTTCGAGGCGTCCCAGCGCCGCCGGGCCCGGCTGCTCCAGCCGGTCCGGGCGCACGCCGCGGCCCGCCTCACCCCGGCCGAGCAGGAGGCGGCCGAGCGCCGCCTGGCCGCCTGGTGCATGACGCTGGCGGAGGGCCTCGACCGCAACCTCCACACGCCGAGCCAGCCCGAGGTGATCACCCGGTTCTTCGCCGAGCTGCCCGTCTTCCGCTTGGCGCTGCGGCGCCTCCTCGACGCCGGCCGGGTGACCGACGCCGCCCTGCTCTACTGCCACCTCGTGTCGTGCTGGGGCGACTCGCCGGCCAGCCCGGAGGCGCCGGCGTGGGGCGAGGAGCTGCTGGCCCACGCCGACCGCCTCGCCCCGGGCCCCCGGGCCCGGCTCGAGGTCGCCGTGGTCCACTCCCAGTACGCGTTCGAGCTGATCGCGGCCAAGCTCCCACTCGCCACCGCGGCCCGCGAGCGGGCCGAGGCCGCCGGCGACCGGTTCGCCGCCGCGTGCGCCCGGATCCAGATGGCGATCGGCCTCGGCTGGCGGGCCATCGACCTCGACCGGGCCGGCGAGCTGCTGGACGAGGCCCGCGCCACCCTCGAGGCCGACGGTGACCGGCACTGGGCCGCGGTCGCGCTGGAGTTCCAGGGCCTCCTGGCGCTCCGGCGCCTCGACCTGACCACCGGCATCGCGACCCTGGAGGCCTCGGCCGCCGAGCACCGAACCAGCGGCGGCCCCAGCGACGTCGCCCACGCCCTGACGTTCATCGGCTACGCGCGGCGGGCCATCGGCGACCTGACCGGGGCGCTGCGGGCATTCGACGAGGCCCGTGTCCTGCTCGGCGGCACCCGCGTCACCACGTGGCTGCGGGCGACGATCGGCGCCGCCCACGCGGCGCTGGCGCTCGGGCGCACCGACGCTGCGCACGCCGCCTTCCGGGAGGCACACGATCGGGCCGCCGAGGTCGGCGACCGCCGCATTTCCGGCACCGCCCTGGTCGGGCTCGCCGTGCTGGCCGAGCGAAGCGGCGACGACGAGCGGTGCGTGGCGCTGCTCCAGGCCGCGGCGGCAGAGGCGCTCGACGGCGGCGATCCCACCGACGGGGTCACCGCCGCCGGCATGCTGGCCTCCCGCCTGCTGGCCCGTGGCGAGGCGGACGAGGCCGCGGTCCTGCTCGGTGCGTCGGCCGCCGTCGAGGACGAGGTCGGCGTCCGGGTCGACTTCGGGCTGGCCTACGACGACGCCGCGGTGCGCGGGGCGGTCGCCGAGGCGCTCGGGCCCGAGCGGGCAGCGGACCTGGCCGGGGACGGCCGGGCCATCGGCCTGGAGCGGGCCGTCCGGCGGTGCGTCGACCTGCTGCTCGCCCGCGCGCCGACCCCCGCCACCAGCCGGGGGTAGAGCGCGCAGACGCCGGGGAGATCGCCCGCCTGCCTGACGGCTTGGCCATGGGCGGCAAGGTTCCCGCCCATCCGCCACCCATGGCCCTACCGTCCGCCCCGCTTGGTGGGGCGTGCAAAGGACGCTAGGGCCGCCCGCGCCGACTGTCACCGTGGTCGGGCACCCGCGTTAGGCGGTCGTTAGGGGACGTCACCCTACGTCAACACTGACACCACATATCGTGGCAATATCACAAGAATCTCACGGTTTCGCCGCTAATCGTGGGAACAGTGGTGCTCCCTTGGTCACGGTCAGTCCCCCTGGGTAGCCGCCCCAGCCGACGACCGACGGCAACGGCCGGTCGAGCGGCGACCCGGCCAGGCCGAGCCGGGACCACGCCTCCGCCGCCGCCGCGGGGACGGCCGGGCTGGCCAGCAGCGACACGATCCGCAGGGCCTCGAGCGCGTCGCCCATCACGGCGTCGACCTCGGGCCCGGGTTCGAGCTTCCAGGGCTCCGCGGCCTCCAGCAGGGCGTTCGTCTCGCGGATGAGGCGCCAGGTGGCATCGAGCGCGACCGACGGCTGGACCTCGCCCCACGCCCTGACCGAGGCGGCGTAGGCCTCGGCGGCGACCGCGGCGAGCGGGCTGTCCGCCCGGGGGGCCGGCCCCACGCCGCCGCACTTGCGGCCGACCACCGTCGCCACCCGGGACAGCAGGTTGCCGAAGTTGTTGGCGAGGTCGCTGTTGTAGCGGTCGATCATCCGCTCGTAGCTGAAGTCGCCGTCGGGGCCCACCGGCGTGTCCCGCAGGAAGTGGTAGCGGAACCCGTCGACCCCGAACTCGGACACCAGGTCGTCCGGGGCGATCTGGTTGAGCCGGGTCTTGCTCATCTTCTCGCCGCCGACGAGGAGGAAGCCGTGCACGGTGATCTCCACCGGCGGTTCGAGCCCGGCGGCCAGCAGCATCGCGGGCCAGTACACGCAATGGAACCGCAGGATGTCCTTGCCGATGAGGTGGTGGGACGCCGGCCACCAGGTGCCGAAGCGGGCGTCGTCGGTGCCGTAGCCGACGGCGGTGATGTAGTTGACCAGGGCGTCGAACCACACGTAGGCCACGTGCGAGGGGTCCCAGGGCAGCGGGACGCC
>CAVUBW010000015.1:0-467993 GCA_963739835.1 uncultured Acidimicrobiales bacterium | reverse complement strand
CCGAACGGGCGATCTGCTCGGCCCGCGACCGCACTGAACGCTGTCCCCAGAACGCGCGGTCAGACGAGCCGGGCCGGGTAGCCCCCAACGCCGGGAGCGTGGCGTCGACGAACCCGTGTGTCCATCGATGTTGGCCGACACTGCGAGCCGGTTCTGAGGTCGATGCCGGATCAGCCGACCTTTGCTCGCTTCTCGCGGAGGAGTCGCACCGCGTCGGTCGATACGAGGGCCCAAGCCACGAGGGCAGGTTGGAACACCAGCCGTATGGCGCGTTTGGCGTCCGTGTCCAGGCCGAAGGCGTCCACGTGACCCGTGTACTGCGCGATATTGCCAGGGAAGACCGCGACGAAGAAGGCGGCTGCTGTCCCCCCGACCACCGCGCGGGCAGGCTGCCTCCACGTCCCGAGCAGAGCAGCGCCGAGGGCGAGCTCGACAACGCCTGAGACCACAACGACGGAGTCGGGATCGGCCGGGAACCACGACGGCACCTGTGCTTGGAACTCTCGGCGCTGCCACGTGAGATGTCCGATACCAGCTGTGAGCAGCGCGGCGCCGAGCGCAAGCTGGCCTATGGCACCCCGGACCCGGCGCGTCGTCGAGCTCGCGGGCATTGAAGTCCTCCGTGGCGTCTGGACAGGCAGCCGGTCCACCGGCCTGCCTGCGACGTCGTGGTCGACGTCCGCGTCGTCACGATACGGGCAAGATCAACTCCAGCGGCTTCGGACGACGACCATCGGGCAGAGGAGCGAGGAACGTGGTCCCACTCGGCCGCGGTGAACCCGCTAGCCGTCCCAGAACGCACCGGATCCAAGTGATCCGCGACAGTCTGCCTAGACCTCTGCCTCTACGGCTGGCGCCGGACCGGACGGGCAAGAGGCGCGCAGGCGGTGCTCCCGATCGGCACATCGAGAGCACCCGGCGGGCCAGACAACCCCGGCAGCCTCGAGCGGGCAGAGTGGCTTGGTGATCTGGACGGCATCGCTCAAAACGTGGCTGGTCAAGCACGTCGTGTCACCGATGGATCGCGTCGCGTTTCGTCTCACGGGTGGGCGCCTACGGCTAACCATCGGCAGACCCGTCTTGCTTCTGGCGACCGTCGGGCGTCGTACGGGCCAGGTGCGCGCAACGCCGGTGTTCTATGTCCGTGATGGCGCAGACCTCGTCGTGTGCAACGTTCGTCCGCCAGGTGAGCGCACCAATCCGTGGCCACAGAACCTGGACCATGAGCCCGCAGTCGACGTCACCGTCGAGGGGCGCACCTGGCCGGTGACGGCGCGCCGGGCAACCGAGGAGGAGGTCGGCCGCCTGTGGCCCCGGCTCATCCGGGTCTGGCCGCTGTATGCCGATTACTACAGCCACACGGGGGAGCGGCACGTCTTCGTCCTCACACCCCGAAGCGACGCAGAGGACTCCGGCTGACGATAGTGACGTGCGCCGCCGTGAATCGCTTACGACTGCCCTGTAACGCCGGATCTGCGCGCATCAGTGCGTGCCCCCATGCGCATTCCTGTCCGGTCGAAGCGTCAAGGATCAGGTGACACCGGATTCGTCAACCATCAGCCGGAGTCGGACAACCAACGTCGGCTCTGCATTGCCGAATCCGGCTCTACCACTTCAAGGGCGCCGGCAGAGCCGGCGCCGGCCTGCGGGCGGGCGCCAGAGGCGCCCGTCCTCGCCCCCGGCCGGCTGCCTGATCGACCTTTGGAGTTGGTCGTCGGGGGCCGCCAGATCGGCAGTCATGGGCGGGCCCGCCGCGAGGACTTACCGATCGTCCGACGTGGCCGCGAAAGCGGCCACGAGCCAGGCACACCTCGAAGCTGGTGCGTGTTCCGCTCCTCGAAGCCGAAGCTCGACCCGGCCACAAGATCCACAACAGTTCGCGATACCAGGACCTCGCCGGGGGCTGCGAGGTCGGCGATGCGAGACGCGATGTGCACCGCGATTCCGCTGAGGTCTTTCCCGCGCACGTCGCACTCGCCGACGTGCAGGCCCGCGCACACTTCGATCCCAAAGGTTGCGAGGACTCCGTCACCGGTGCTCTTCACGGCTCGCCCCCGGAAGCGCTGCAGTGCATGGCGGACGAGCTGGTCGTGTCGATCGAGCAGTTCGCCCCACCGGCGATCACCGAGCCCAGCCGCTACCTCGGTGGACCCGACGATGTCCGTGAACAGGACAGCTGTGAGCACACGGTCCACCTCGACCGGGTGATGTTCACCGGTCAACCACTCCAGGATCACCTCTGGGTCCGCGAGCGAACCGAGGTCAACGCGACGAGTGGTCTCCTGGAACTCGGCATTCGGTATCCGATCGGCGATGAACCGCCCGTGTGACACCGGGAAAATGGCTTCTGAGTCGTGGCGAACGAGCGTTGGCGCCTGCACCAGGGGCAAAGCCGACCGGACATCCATGTCCATCAACAGGTACCGCCACTGGGCTTTCGCGCTGCGGGGCAATTCCTCTCGTGAACGCCGCCACCCAGCGCAGCGCCTCCTCGCCCTCACGCCCTTCCACCACACGCGCCCAGTCTTCGGTGCCCCACAACTGCTCAAAGCCGCCTAGCAAGCGCTCGACCGTTGCGGCCGACCTGCCGATTGGATAGTCGTCGGCGACCAGATACCGCGCCGTCGTGTTATGTAGGACCAGCGCATTCACACGCTCTGGATGCAGCGCGGCGAACAAGATCCCCAACGGTCCACCATCACCAACCGCACAGATGGCGGCCTGCTTCGATCCGGCGGCATCGAGCACGGCGGTGACGTCTTCAGCCCAGTCCTCCCAGGTCGGAAGCTGGCCGCTCGAGAGGTGGTCCGAGATCCCCGTGCCGCGCCGATCGAAGAGAAGCAGTCGGCCATAACGCGACAGACGCTCCAGCGCCCGGGCAATCGGGGGCTCCGTCCACTGAAGATCAAGGTTGCTCAAGCCCCAGAACCACAACAGATCACGGTCGCCATCTCCGACGATCTGGAAGGCGATCTGGTCCCCACCGACCTCGGTGAATCGGGTAATCGGCTTCGCCCTCATGCGCACAGACTGCCCTGATAGAGGGTGGGCCGCACGGCGCACGGGGTTGCCCGTAGCGTCCGAGGGCCTGGTGGGCGGTCTCGAGAATGTGCTGCCGATGTCTCAGGCCTCCTGCACGCCGCCTCAGACTCACGCACCAGGACCCCGTGACGGGCGAGCGTTCTGTCAGTACGGTGAACTCCGGGCCTGGTGGGCGCCAATCCGGAGTTCACCGAAGGACCGGGGAAGGGGACCCTGATGGGACAAGGAACGCTCAGGAGGCCGCTCGTGACGGGCACGGTCGCGGTCGTGGCACTCGGGTGGGTCCTTATCGCGCCCACCGGCGGCACCCGGGCAGACGATCCGCTGCCTCTGCCGCACCCGATGATCAGTGACTACGAACAGGTGTCGACGTCCGATACTCCGCCGACGCCGCAGGATTGCGCCACAAAGGCGTCGATCCCTCGGCGCTGCTTCTCGCCGCAAGCGTTGCGGGCGGCATACAACCTGAACCCGCTCTACGCCGCCGGCAACGACGGCCGCGGCCACACGATCGCGATCGTCGACTCCTACGGCAGCGACACGATGGCGCACGACCTGCACGTGTTCAACACCGCGTTCGGCCTGTCGCCGATGTGCGGCGAGGAGGGCGTCACCTGTACGACCGGCATGCCCACGTTCAGCCAGCTCTCGCTGCAGGGATCGCCGGCGACGAAGGCACCGCCGCCGACGAGCAACGGCACGGGTCAGGAGGACAAGAGCGCGTGGGCGCTCGAGGTCGCGCTCGATGTTGAGATCAGCCACTCCATCGCACCGGGGGCGAACGTCTTGCTGGTCCACACGCCGACGGCGGAGACGCTGGGTGTGCAGGGCTTCCCGCAGATGATGTCGGCCATCAAGTACGTCGTCGACAACCACCTCGCCGATGTGGTCTCGATGAGCCTCGCATCCGCCGAGGGCGCCTTCAACAGCCCTCAGTCGCTCGAGAACCTTCGCTACGCGTTCAAGGCCGCAGCGGATAACGGCGTGACGGTGGTGGCCGCGGCTGGCGACACCGGAACGGCCAACGACCGCAAGTCGCCGGTCGGCAAGGGCGGCTCGACGCTCCCTGGCCAGACCGTCGAGTGGCCGGCCTCCGACCCGCTGGTGACCGGGGTTGGTGGTACCGCGCTATGCACGAGCGCGACCGAGACGGTCAACCGGGTGGTCGACAACGCCAACCCACCCGCGGCCTGCCAGGACCCGGCCGCGTCGGGTCAGGCCGAGATCGTCTGGGGTGAGCTGTCGCGCGGAATCGCGACGGGCGGCGGTTTCAGCCAGCTCTTCTCGCGCCCCGACTACCAGAGCGCGCTTCCCGCTGGCAGCACGCCGATCCCGTCGACCGCTCGCGGTGTGCCGGACATCGGCATGCAGGCGAGCCCGCGCACCGGTGCGCTCGTCTTCCTGTCGTTGCCGCCCGATGGCAACGGAGGCATGGCGTGTGGGAGCGCCCCGTGCAGCACCGGCTGGTACGACATCGGCGGCACTTCGCTGGCGACGCCGGAGTGGGCGGGCCTGATCGCGATCGCGGCCCAGATCAAAGGCCACGGCCTCGGGCCGATCAACCCGGCTCTGTACGAGATCGCCTCCGATCCGTCCCGCTACACGGCTGACTTCCACGACGTCACGGTGGGCAACAACCAGGCCAACCCTGACATCGCCGGGTTCTCCGCATCGCCCGGGTGGGACCCGACCACCGGCCTCGGCACTCCAAACGCCGCGCACCTGCTGCCTGACCTGGCAGCGGCAACGCCGTAGCTCGACCGAGCTCGGGAGCGACCGGCCGCCATGCCGGCTGCTCCCGAGCTCGGAGTGCCGCTGCGTCGTGAGGCCTCTCCCGCTGTTGCTCCCGGCGGTTGCCGTGACCAGCACCGACACCGATTCCCCCCAGCTCCACCCGCCTCGCGTTTTGTCCCTGGAAGTGGTCGCCAGAGCGACCACTTCCACGGACGAAACCACTAATGCCCGGTGAAGCGCCCGGGGCGCCGCTCGGACACGGCGGCCAGCCCTTCACGGAAGTCGGCGGTGCGCATGAGCCGCTCCTGCTCGGCCCGCTCGTGCTGCACCGCGGCGGCCACCTCGTCGGCCAGCCCGGCCCGCAGCGTCGCCCGGATCGATCGCACCGCCAGCGGCGCCGACGCCGCGATCTCCGCGGCCAGGCCACGGGCCTGGGCACGCAGCTCGTCCGCTGTCACCAGCTGGTCCGCGAGGCCGATCCGCAGCGCCTCCTCGCCGCCGATCCGGCGGCCGGTCGTCAGCAGCTCGAGCGCCGCCTGGGGGCCGACGACCCGGGGCAGGGTGACCGAGATGCCGAAGCCCTGGTGGAAGCCGAGCAGGGCGAAGTTGGCCGAGAAGCGGGCCTCCGGGGCGGCCACCCGGAAGTCGGCCGCCAGCGCCAGGCCCAGGCCCCCGCCGACCGCCGCGCCCTGGACCGCGGCCACGATCGGCAGCGGCTGGCGGAAGATGCGGACCGCCTGCTCGTAGAGCGTCACCGCGTCACGCTCGCCCCGGCCGCCGGCACCGAAGTTGGCGCCGGCGCAGAAGTGGCGGCCCTCGCTGCACAGGACGACCGCCCGGGTCACGTCGTCGTCGGCCGCCAGGTCGTCGAGCACGTCGGCCAGGCGGCCGATCAGGGCGGCGTCGAAGAAGTTGTTGGGCGGGCGGCGGATCTCGACGGTGGCCACGTGGTCGTCACCGATTTCGACGGCGACCTCGTCGGCCGCGCCGACCTCGCTCACGTCCCCGGCTCCGTCACCCACGGCTTCCGAACGTAGCCCGCCCTCACCCGTTGCGCGGCAGGTCCCGGAACGGGGCGCTGCGGTCGGGCGCCGGCTCCCGGGGCAGGCCGAGGGCCTTCTCCCCCAGGATGTTGCGCTGGATCTCGTCGGTCCCGCCGGCGATCGACTGGGCGGGGACCGACACGATCACCTCGGCGACCACGCCGTCGAGCGGGCTGTCGGACCCGGTGAGCAGGCCGTCCGCGCCCGCGATCTGGGCGTGGACCCGGGCCGCCTGGCGGGCGACGTGGCTGGCGGCGAGCTTGCCGATCGACCCCTCCGCGCCCGGGGTCCGGCCCAGCGCCAGCGCCGCCCGCGCCCGGTCGGCAGTCCACCGGCTGGCCCGCTGGAGCGACAGCAGGCGGGCGATCTCCTGGCGCACCCGCGGGTCGTCCGCCGCGCCGGTCGCCCGGGCCCGGTCGACCACCAGGTCGGGGCGCCCGGCGCGCTGCGGGTACCAGGCGTAGGTCTCGAAGTAGGCGGCCGCCTCGGCCCGCGCCTCGTCGACCGCACGGCCGCCCGCCGCCGCGAACGCCGGGCGGCCCATCGCCCCGAACCGGCGCTCGTGGGCGAGCGTCGTGAGCGCCGCCCGCCAGCCGTCGCCCACCTCGCCGACGACGTCGCCGGCCGGCACCCGGGCCTCGGTCAGGAACACCTCGTTGAACGAGCGGTGGTCGTTCATCTGCCGCAGCGGCCGGACCTCGACGCCCGCCTGGCGCATGGGTAGCACGAAGTACGTGATGCCCCGGTGCTTGGGGACGTCCCAGTCGGTGCGGGCCAGCAGCAGCCCGAGGTCGGCGTGGTGGGCGCTGGTGTTCCACACCTTCTGCCCGCTCACGACCCACTCGTCGCCGTCGCGCCGGGCGGTCGTCGTCAGGCCCGCGAGGTCGGAGCCGGCGCCCGGCTCGCTGAACAGCTGGCACCACGTGAGCTCGCCGGTGAGCGTCGGCCGCAGCAGCCGCTCCCGCAGGTCGTCGGGGCCGTGGGCCAGGATCGTCGGCGCCGCCAGGGCGGGCCCCACGCCGAGCGGCAGCCCGACCGCCCCCGCGCCGGCGAGGGCGCGGGCCACCTCGTCGTCGGCCCACCGCGGCAGGCCGCGGCCGCCCCAGCGCTCAGGCCACGACGGCGCGGCCCAGCCGCCGGCGAACAGGTCCCGCCGCCAGTCGACCAGCGCCCGGTCGGGGTCCCAGTGCGCCGCGACCCACGCCGCCGCCTCCGCCCGCACGTCGTCGCGGGCCGGCTCGGGCACGTCGGTATCCATCGCCCCATCTTCGCGTCAGATGTCACCCGACGGTGGCGAGGTAGCGGCCGGTGGGCACGTCCGCGGGGTCGCGGCGGGCGTGGACGGCGGCGATCAGCGCCCGGGGATCGACGCCGAGGGCCACGGTCTGGGGCTGCCCGGTGCGCACGTGGTCGAGCCCCGCCAGGTCGAGGCCGAGGGCAGCGCCGACCAGGCCGTCACCGGGGAAGCGGGCCGCGGCCCACGCCGCGAACCGCCGGCCCTCGTCCGAACCCCACAGCGCGGGGTCGCCGGCGGCGGCGTACTCGGTGAACACCGTGTCCATGCCGGCGACGCCGAGCCGGGCCACCAGCAGCTCAACCGTGAGCGGCAGGCTGGACGCCACCCGCCCGCACCGCCCGGCGTGCACCAGCTCGCGCAGCAGCTCGATGCCCGGGTCGGCCGCCAGCTCGACCGCCAGCGGGTCGGACGGCTCCGGGGGCCGCCCGATGGCCAGCGACGCGAGCGCCCCTTCCCACTCGGCGGGGTCGCCACCGGCGCTCTCGCCGAGTCCGGTGGGTGCGGGCCTCCGCCACCAGCCGCTGGACCGCCTCCAGGTCCGGGCGGAGCACGTCGCGGCCGTCGAGCGACACGAACTCGGGCATGATCTCGTACACCACCGCCCGCAGCTCCGGCAGGCGGGGCAGGACGTCCGCCGCCAGGGCAAGCAGCTCGGGGTCGAGCCCGCCACTGTGAGCGTCCAGCCAGTAGCCGCGGCGGTCGAGCCCGCCCGCGAGGTGGACCTCCCACACCCGGTCGAGGGGGAGCTGACTCAGGTAGGCGCGCACGTCCTGGCGGCCGTTGCGCTGGTTGGCCCAGATGTTGTGGAGGTCCAGCAGGATGCCGCAGCCCGCCCGCTCGGCGACGGCGGCCACGAACGCGCCGTCGTCCATCTCGTCCGGCCGCGGCCGCAGGTAGCTGACCGGCGTCTCGACGCTGAACGGCACTGTGAGCCCCGCCCGCAGCACGGCGATGGCCTCCCCGGCGGCCTCGACCCCCGCCGGGGTCTGGCGCGGCGGCAGGAAGAACGCCGAGCTGAACGCCGCTGACCCCCGCGGCGCCTCGTTGAACGCCAGGTGCTCGCTCGCCAGCCGGGCGCCGAGCAGCCCGACGGTCTCGGCGAACAGCCCGGCCATCGCCGCGGACGGCGGCCGCGACCCGCCGATCGGCGAGCTCACCCCGTGGGCGAGCACGGCGTCGAACCGCCGCGCCACCCGCAGCGCCTCGCCGCGGTCGAAGCGGAACGGGGCCGCCGGGTCCCCGGTCTCCTCCCAGAACGTCTGGGGCTCGACCTCGAGGCAGTCGACGAGATCGCCCACCCGGTCGAGGTCGTCGACCAGGCCGGGCATGAGCGCCAGACCGACCCCGAGGTCGAGCCGACTCACCGCACGACCTCGCTGACCTCGAGCGCGGGGTTCACGACGAACTCCCGGGCGCCCTTCCAGCGGATGTCGAACCCGGACGTGCACGACAGGCAGCCGAGGCGGCCGAGGATGTCCTTCTTGATGCCGGTGAGGCTGTCGAAGTCCCACAGCACGTTGAGCGGGACCTGCACGTTCACGACCTCCGGCGTCGCCGCCAGGGCGATCTGCTCCCGGACAGCTCCTTCAGCTCCGGCTTGAGTTCCTTGCCCATGTGTCGCTCCTTCAGGGGGATCGGGCCCGGCGATCTGCGCGCGCCCACCCCGTGGGGAGCGGGGCCCGCGGTCGCTGATACGCGGGCGACACCGGCACCGCCGATCTCGGTAGCGTCGGGCGCATGGCCGCCAAGGAGGACGAGTCCCGGGACGGCGTCGCCCTGACCAACCTCGACCAGCCGCTGTTCGACGGCGCCGGCGCCACCAAGCGCGACCTGGTCGACTACCTCGACGGCGTGGCCGACCGGATCCTGCCCGAGCTGCGGGACCGCCCGCTGTCGGTGATCCGGGTGCACCGGGGCCAGGAGGCGTTCATGCAGAAGAACGTCCCCAAGTACACGCCGGACTGGGTGCCGACCGTGCGGCTGTGGGCCGAGTCGTCCAAGCGCGAGGTGTCGTACGCGCTGTGCAACGACCGGCGCACCCTGCTGTGGTTCGCCAACCAGCGGGCGGTCGAGTACCACCCGACGCTGACGCGGGCCGACCGGCCCGACCGGGTGACCCACCTGGTGCTCGACCTCGATCCGCCCGAGGGCGACGGGTTCGCCATGGCGGTCGCGGCCGCCCGGCTGGTCCGGGAGGTGCTCGACCGACGCTGGGCCTCGGCGGGGCGGTCAAGACCAGCGGCGCCAAGGGCGTGCACGTCTTCGTCCCGATCGACGACCACCCGCCGCCCGAGGACGCGGCCGCCGCCACCCGGGCCATCGCCGCCCGGGCCGAGCGCCTCGATCCCGCCGATCGCGACCACCGCGTTCATCAAGGAGGACCGGGGCGGCCGGGTGTTCGTCGACTCGACCCGGGTCGGCGGGGCGACGGTGGTGGCGGCGTACAGCCCGCGGGTCCGGCCCGGCATGCCGGTGTCGTTCCCGGTGCGCTGGGACGACCTCGACGACGTCTCCCCCGCCGACTTCACGGTCCACACGGCGCTGGATCGGCTCGCGTCCGGCGCCGCGGCGTCGTGGACCGACGCAGATGCCCGCGCCCCAGCGCCTCCAGCGAGCGCTGATCGAGGAGGGCCACGCCATCCCGGTCGCCCGGGTGCAGGCCATGCACGAGGGCAAGCGCCGGGCCCGCGCCCGCCGCGGCTAGCCGTCGCTGCCCGGGCGGTCGACCAACCGGGCCATCGCCAGCTCGGTGTACTGCTCCACGCCGACCTCGGGCGTCGCGGCGAGCAGCGCCCGCAGGTCGGCGCCGAACGCCGCCCGCACCTCGTCCGGGTAGCCGAGGCTGGTCGCCCGGGTGTGCTCGAGCGTGACCACGTCGGCCGCGGCGATGCTCCGGTGCTCACGGTGCTCGCGCATCACGGCCGGGTCGAACAGGCCGGTCTCGGCGAGCCACGCGGTGAACGACGGCCGGTGAGCCCACCCTCGCTCGCCGCCGTGGCGCATCCAGACGTCCCGCAGGGCGGGCCCGAACGGCGGGTCGTAGCGTTCGCCGGTGCGGAGCAGGGCCAGCCAGCCGCCCGGGCGCAGCAGCCGGGCGGCCTTCGCCCAGCCGACGTCCGGGTCGATCCAGTGGAAGGCGGTCGCCGAGACGACCAGGCAGAACGAGGCGTCGGGCGCGGCGAAGTCCTCGAACGGCGTGACCACGAACCGCACGTCGGCGCCGGCGAGGTTGCGGCGGGCCAGCGCGACCATCGACGGCCCGAGGTCGATGGCCGTGAGCGCGGCACCGCTCGGCGCGAGCCCCCGGGTGAGCTGGCCCGTCCCGCACCCGACCTCCAGCACCGGGTCGCCCGGGCCGACACCGGCGGTGGCGAGCATGAACCCGACGATCTCGCCGGGGTAGCCCTGGCGCACCTGGTCGTAATCATCGGCGACGGTGTCGAACAGGACCCGCCGCGACCGCCGCCTCGTCTGCTGCTGACCGGTCTCCATGCCGTGAAGTTTCGCCCACGCGGCTCAACTGCTACAGCGCGTTACGTACGATGCACCGGGCGGTGTTGCTGGAACTACCCTGAGCGATATCCGGCGGGGAGGGCCGATGACGACGAGACGGCTGTGGGTGGCATGCGCGGGCCTGGCGGGGCTGGTCGCTGCCGTCGTCGCACTCGACAGCTCGCCGCTGCTGTCCAAGGACCTGGCGATCGTGGTGGACGACGGCGCCCAGCTCGCCGCCGGTGCCGCCGCCACCGCCGCGTGCTGGTGGACGGCACGCAGCCGGACCGGGTCCGGCCGCACCTGGCGGCGCTGCATGGCCGTGGGGATGGCCGGTTGGACGCTCGGCCAGGCCGTCTGGTCGTGGTACCAGATCGTCGCCGACACGCCGCTGCCCTCGCCGTCGTGGGCCGATGTCGGCTACCTCACGCTGCCGGTCCTCGCGCTGCCGGCGTTCGTCGCCCTGGCCGCCGGCCGCCGGGCCGGGGACGCCCGGCGCCGGTCGATGGTCCTCATGCTCGACGGGTTCGTGGTGCTCGGGTCGCTGTTCGTGCTCACGTGGGCGACCGCGCTCGGCGCGGCGGTCCACGAGGACGCCCCGAGCGGCCTGGCCTACGTGGTCGCCATCGCCTACCCGGTCACCGACCTCCTCCTGGTCGGCGTGGTCGTGCTGCTGGCGGTGACCCGCCGGGTCCCCGGCCCGCTGCGGGTCCAGCTCGCGTTGCTCGGCGCCGGGCTGGTGGCCCTGTCGGTGTCCGACAGCATCTTCGCCTACCTGGTCAGCACCGGTGCCGGGGAGATGCCGCCGCTGACCAACGCCGGGTTCATCGCCGGGCCGCTGGCGATCGCCCTGGCCGCGCTCGCCCCCGCGGGCGCCCCGCCGCCGGTCGACGGCGTGCGGGCCCGCCGGCGGGGCGACCTCGCCCGCCTGCTCCTGCCGATCGTGCTGGTGGCGGTGGCAGGCGCCTTCGTCGCCACCCAGAACGCGCTCGGGCTCCGCGTCGACCCGGTCGAGGCGGCGTGCGCCTACGCGGTGATCGCCGTGTTCCTGGTCCGCCAGGTGATCGCCTCGATCCAGATGTCGGCGGCCCAGCACGAGCTGGCGCACCGCGCCCACCACGACCCGCTGACCGGCCTC
Source organism: uncultured Acidimicrobiales bacterium (assembly GCA_963739835.1). Taxonomy (GTDB): domain Bacteria; phylum Actinomycetota; class Acidimicrobiia; order Acidimicrobiales; family VFJN01; genus ZC4RG19. The sequence goes on along the minus strand of CAVUBW010000015.1, from coordinate 456,247 downwards.
GCCAACCGGGCCCTCCTCGCCGAGCGGCTCCGGCTCGCGGTCGAGCGCCACCGCAGCGAGGCCCGGCCGTTCGCCCTGATCATGATCGACCTCGACGACTTCAAGGATGTCAACGACAGCCTCGGCCATCGTGCCGGCGACCGGGTGCTGCACGCGGTCGGCGAGCGGCTCGGCGGCTGCGTCCGGGCGGGCGACACGGTGGCCCGACCGGGCGGCGACGAGTTCGCCGTCCTGATCGACGGGTCCGGCGAGGCCCCGGCCCAGGTCGGCCGGCGGCTGCTGGCGGCCCTGCGCCAGCCGTTCGAGATCGACGGCGCCAGCGCCCGCGTCACCGCGAGCCTGGGGATCGTCCAACCCGCGGCCGGTGAGGACCCGTCGGCCGACGAGCTCATGCACCGCGCGGACGTCGCCATGTACGCCGGCAAGCGCGCCGGCAAGGACACGCTCGTCCACTACCGGCCGGGCATGGTCGGCGACCTGCCCGTCGCCGCCGGCTGAGCGCCCGCCAGCCCGTCAGCCGGTTTCGGGAGGCACCGACTGGCCCGGCACCGTCGTCGCCGTCACGCCCGGCTGGATCGTCTGACCGGTCGGCTCGGGCCGCGGCCCGGTGCAGGTGGTCGTCAGGGCGGCGAGCGCGACTACGACGGCGATGGTCACGACGATCCACAGCACACGGGTGGGCACGCTGCGGCACGGTACTGCCTCACTCCAGGGCCGGCGCACCACCGACCGCGGGCTCGCCCGCGCCCGCCCGCACGACAACGACGACGCCGGCGGCGATCAGCACCCCCGCGGGCAGGGCGGAGGGCGGCGGCACCTCGCCGAACGCCAGCCAGGCGATCAGCGCGGCGCCGACGATCTCGAAGAGGATCGCGACGGACACGACCGTCGGGCTGGTCGTGCGCAGCACCCGGTTGACCAGGGTGTGCCCGAGCAGCTGCGGCCCGGCGACGAGGGCGAGCAGGGCCCACCAGGTCCCGGCGTCGTAGCCGGCCAGCTGCTGTCGCCCGGCCACGCACACGGCCAGCAGCAGCCCCGCCGCCGTGCCGTAGCACACGGTGGCGTACACGGTCGTGGGCACGGTGACCCGCACCTCCGCGCCCACGGTGACGTAGGCGGCGGCCAGCATCCCGCCGGCCAGCGCCAGCATGTCGCCGAACAGGGCCCGGGGCGCCACCTGCAGGTCCACCCCGGACAGCACGACCGCCCCGGCGACCGCGAGCCCGATCCCCCACCACATGCGGGCGGGGACGGGCTCACCCCGGGCCCGGGCGATGAGCGCCGCCCACACCGGCTGCGTGGCGACGAGGGCGACGGACGAGGCCACCGTGGTGTACGAGAGGCTCGGCACCCAGGTGGCGAAGTGGGCGGCGAGGAACGCTCCGGCGATCAGCGACAGGCGCCGCTCCCGCCGGCTGAGCCGCCGCCGAGCGGCCGGCACGCGCCACCACGCCAGCAGGATCAGCACAGGCAGCGCGAGGGCGTTGCGCCAGAAGGCGATGGCCAGGGCGGGCGCATCGGCCACCCGCACGAGCGGCGCCGCGGTCGATACCGCCACCACCGCCACGGCCAGCAGCCCCAGGTCCACGGGCGGCGGCCCGGGCCTGGTCCGGGGATCGGAGGTCCGGTGGGGAAGGGCCATGGCGGAGGGGCCAGCCTCGCGCAGTACCTTGCCGGACGTGCGGGAGAGGCTGGGGGTGCGGATCGGGTACGGCGCCGGGACCGGCATGGCCAGCGTGGCGCAGGTGCGGGAGGAGGCCGCCTGGGCCGCGGGGGCCGGGTTCGACAGCTTCTGGGTGTCGCAGGTGTTCGGCGTGGACCCGATCGTCGCCCTGGCCGCCGTCGGCGATGCCGGTGCCGAGCTGGCCGAGCTGGGGACCTCGGTCGTGCCGCTGGCCGGGCGGCACCCGTTGGCGTTGGCCGCGCAGGCGTGCACCGCGCAGAGCGCGCTCGCCGGGCCGGTTCACGCTCGGCGTCGGGCCCTCGCACCAGGTCGTGGTCGAGGGGTTCTACGGCGAGCGGTGGGCGCAGCCGTTCGCCCGGGTGTCCGAGTACCTCGACGCCCTGGTGCCGCTGCTCGCCGGCGAGGCCGCCGACGTGGCCGGCGAACAGGTCGTCGCCCGGGGCCGGCTCTCGATCGCCGGCGGCGACTGTCCCCTCCTGCTGGCCGCCCTCGGACCGAGGATGCTCGACCTGGCCGGGCGCGTGGCCGCCGGGACGTCCGTCGGGTCGTGCGGGCCCCGGACCATCGCCCGCCATGTCTCTCCGAGGCGCTCGCCGCCGCACTGCGCGGCTGACGGCCGTCACCCCGTCAGGACGACTGCAGGACCATCCACGCCGACGACCAGTCGCGCTGGTCGAGAGCGTCCCGGGGCATCCAGAAGAACAGCCGGCCACAGTCGCCCCACATCATCCCCGCGTCGTCGTCGGTGTCGACCTGGAGCAGGAGCCGCCAGTCGACGGCCCCCGCGCGCAGCTCCGGCGGGCGCTCTGCCCGACCCCCGCAGTACACCCCGTGGGACGCCAGCTGGCACTCGTGCTGCATGTCGCCCTGGATCGGGTCCGGGTGGCCGAGGAGCCGGTGGTTCGGGACCGGCGGCCGGTCGAGGACGACGCCGCCGTAGCGGAACCAGTCCTCCTGCCCCTCGCCGGGCCACAGGCCGAGCCGTTCCAGCTCGGCCGACTCGGCCGGCACGTGGGTGACGACGGTCGTGCCCGTGAGCCGGCGGGCGCCGAACCGGGCGGACGGGGGGACGCCGCGCGGGATCGCCCGCCGTGCGAGCGCCTCGTCGGGGGCCGTCCAGCGCACGCACCACGATCCCCGGTCCGCCGGATCGAAGCCCCAGGCGCGCTGCAACGGGTCGGTGAAGAACGACAGCAGCCCGGCCTCGGGCAGCCGCTGGTCGGGGACGCGGGGCATCTCGCCGAGGGCGATCTGCGCGACGAACGACAGCGGCGTCCCGCGCCACTCGGGCCAGGGCGCGGACGCCGGGAGGTCGGGCTCCCCGCCCAGCCTGCTCACGCCCACCTGCGGCGGCCCGATCTCGGGATCCGACCGCAGCTGCACCGTGTGGCGATCCAGCGCCACGATCCCGTCGGCCCGCGCGGCCAGCCCGGCGCCCACCAGGCGCGCGCGGAACGCATCGGATCCCGCCGTGTCGCCCTCAGCGCTCACCGCCGTGTTCTAGCCGGCCGGGACGCCGCACTGCGTCGCGTGAACTGCTTGCCTTTGCACCCCACGTGCGAAAACCTGAGCGTGTGGATGCCGACGTGAGCCCCGCGCCCGCCCCGATGCCCGGCGAGGGGATCTTCAACCCCTTCGACCCCGGGTTCGCCGCCAGCCCCTACGAGCAATACGCCGCCGTCCGTGCCGCGGGGCGCACCCAGCGCAGCATCCTCGGCATCCTCGTGGCCTCGCACTACGACGACTGCTTCGCCCTCCTGCGCCAGCCCGGCACGAGCGTGGACGATCGCAACGTCAAGCCCGAGCTGCGGCCGACCATGCCCGTCGAGCTGCAGGAGCGGCGCGACGAGGAGCGGCGCTCGATCCTCACGCTCGACCCGCCCGACCACACCCGGCTCCGCCGCCTGGTGTCGAGCGCGTTCACCGTCCGCCGGGTCGAGCAGCTGCGGCCCCGCGTCCGCGAGCTGGTCGACGGCCTGCTGGCCGACGTCGCCGCCGAGCACGCGGCGACCGGCGAGCCCGTCGACCTCATCGCCGGGTTCGCCTTCCCGCTGCCGTTCGTCGTGATCAGCGAGCTGCTCGGCATGCCCGAGGCCGACCGGATCGAGCTCCGGTCGTGGTCGCAGCTGATGACCCGCACCCTCGAGCCGATCATCGACGAGGACACCCTGTCGCGGGCGCTCGACGCCGCCGACAACATGCTCGCCCACCTGGCCGACGCCATCGAGTGGAAGCGGCGCAACCCGGCCGACGACCTGCTCAGCGCCCTCATCGCCGCCGAGGAGGACGGCGACCGGCTCACCGCGGAGGAGCTGGAGCAGCAGGCGCTGCTGCTGTACATCGCCGGGCACGAGACGACGGTCAACCTCATCGGCAACGGCACGATGGCCCTGCTGCGCAACCGCGACCAGTTCGAGCTGCTGCGCACCACCCCGGAGATCGACACCGCCGCCGTCGACGAGCTGCTGCGCTACGACAGCCCCGTCCAGGTCTCCCGCCGCATCGTCATGACCGAGATGGAGGTCGGCGGCGAGATGGTCGAGCCCGGCGAGATCGTCATCACGCTCCTGGGATCGGCCAACCGCGACGAGGGCCACTGGGGCCCGGCCGCCGACCGGCTCGACCTGACCCGCGAGGGCGCCAGCGGGCACCTGTCGTTCGGCAGCGGCATCCACCACTGCCTCGGCTCCGCGCTCGCCCGGCTGGAGGCGTCCGAGGCCGTGCCGGCCCTGGTGCGCCGGTTCCCGGAGATGGAGCTGGCCACCGACGAGCCGGCCTGGAACGGCCGGATCGTCCTGCGGGGCCTCGACAACATGCCGGTGGCGCTCACACCTTGAGGAAGCGGCTGAGCGCCCAGCCCGAGCCGGCGGCGCCGATCGTGATGCCGAGCAGCAGGACCACGAGCGCCGTGAGCCGGAACTCGAACGACGACGCCACGAAGCCCTCCATGATCGCCCGGTAGTCGTCGGACCGGGCCGCGCTGGTCATCGCCCGGTCGAGGGCGAACACCGCGCCGAGCGCGATCAGCGCGCCGATCAGGCCCTGGAAGATGCCCTCCAGCATGAACGGCACCCGGATGAACCAGTTGGTGGCGCCGACCAGCTTCATGACCTCGATCTCGCGCCGGCGGGCGAACATCGCCATGCGGATGGTGTTGAGGATCAGCAACAACGCCGCCACCAGCAGGCCGCCGCCGACCACAACCATGGCCGTCTGGGCGAAGTGCGACACCGCCGTGACCGTCTTGACGCTCTCGGTCTCGTCGGTCACGGTCAGCACCCCGGGCTCGGCGCCGAGCTGATCGCCGAGCGTCTTCATCAGGTTGACGTCCTTCGACTTAGGCGAGAGCCGGTAGGAGTCGGGGATGCGGGCGCCGTTCTCGATCTTGGTCCGCATGGCCTCGTTGCGGTCGAACAGCCGCAGCGCCTCCTGCTTGCTCTTCTCCAGGTCGACGTAGTGCCACTTGCCCACGTCGGGACTGTCGTCGATGGACTTCTCGATCGCGTCGCGCTGCTCGGGCGTGATGTCGCTCTTGAGGAAGGCGATCACCTCGATGCCGTCCGACCACCGCGCGGACACGTTGTCGACGCCCTGGCTGAGCAACAACGTCGACCCGAACAGGGCCAACGACACGGCCACCGTCACGATGGCGGCGATGGTCAGCGTGATGTTGCGGCGGAGGTTGGTGGTGGTCTCGCGCGCGATGTAGTCGAACTTCACTGGTACACCCCCCGGACCTGGTCCCGGATGATCTCTCCCTGGTCCAATTCGATGACGCGGCGCTGCATCGTGTCGACGATCGACCGGTCGTGGGTGGCCATGACCACCGTGGTGCCGGTGCGGTTGATGCGGTCGAGCAGCCGCATGATGCCCACCGACGTGCCCGGGTCGAGGTTGCCGGTCGGCTCGTCGGCGAGGAGGATCAGCGGCCGGTTGACGAACGCCCGGGCGATCGACACCCGCTGCTGCTCGCCGCCGGACAGCTCCGTCGGGCAGGTTCGACGTCTTCGACTCGAGCCCGACCAGCTCGAGGATCGCCGGGACCTGCGCCTTGACCACGTGGCGTGGCCGCCCGATCACCTCGAGGGCGAACGCCACGTTCTCGTAGACCGTCTTGTTGGTCAGGAGCTTGTAGTCCTGGAAGATGCAGCCGATGTTGCGGCGCAGGTAGGGCACCTTCCACGTCGACAGGCGGGCGATGTCCTTGCCGGCCACGAAGATCCGGCCCTTGTCGGCGGTCTCCTCCCGGTTGAGCAGCCGGAGCAACGTCGACTTGCCCGGAGCCCGAGGGGCCGACGAGGAAGACGAACTCGCCCTTCTCGATGGTCGGCCGACGCGTCCCGGAGGGCGTCGACGTGACCCTTGTAGATCTTGGTGACGTTCTCGAGCGTGATCATGTTCCTCAGCCCGCTCGTCCACGCGGGAACGGTGAAGCGGTGTGGCGTGCGTCCCCAGCTATTGCGATGAGGTTACAGATACCGCGCGGTACCGTGGACATCGCCTCTCGACGGTAGCCCTCCTCCGGGTCGGCGCACACGGATGGTCAGGACCTCATCGGCGCCGGCCGCGCCGCCACCGCAGGTAGGCCTCCATGAACGGGTCGAGCTCGCCGTCGAGCACGGCGTGCGACGTTGCCGGTCTCGTGCTCGGTCCGCAGGTCCTTGACCATCTGGTACGGCTGCAGCACGTAGGAGCGGATCTGGCTGCCGAAGCCCGACCCGCTGCTGGTCGCCGCGGATCGTCGTCCAGCTCGGCCTCGCGCTCCTGCCGCTCGCAGGTCGGCGAGCTTGGCCTTGAGCATCTGCATCGCCCGGTCCTTGTTCTGGTGCTGGCTGCGCTCGTTCTGGCACGACACGACGATGCCGGTCGGGAGGTGGGTGATGCGCACCGCCGAGTCGGTCACGTTGACGTGCTGGCCGCCGGCGCCCGACGACCGGTAGATGTCGATGCGAGGTCCTTCTCGTCGATCTCGACGTCGTCGCCCTCGTCGAGCATCGGCACGACCTTGAGGGCGGCGAACGCCGTCTGGCGCTTGCCCTGGGCGTCGAACGGGCGACATGCGCACCAGGCGGTGGACGCCCTGCTCGGCCTGGAGCTAGCCCGTAGGCGTAGCGGCCCTTGACCACGAACGTGGCCGAGGAGATGCCGGCCTCGGTGCCCTCGGTGACCTCGTCGACCTCGACGTCGAACCCGCGGCGCTCGGCCCAGCGCGGGTACATGCGCAGCAGCATCTCGGCCCAGTCCTGGGCGTCGGTGCCGCCCTCGCCGGACTGGATCGTGACCAGGGCGTCGCCGCTCGTCGTACTCGCCGGTGAACAGCGAGCGCAGCTCGAGCTCGGCGAAGCTCCGCATCGAGGCCGCCCAGCGACTCGCTCGATCTCGGCCGAGCGACGTCGTCGTCGCTCCTCGCCGGCGCCAGCTCGTGCAGCGTCTCGGCGTCGTCGAGGCGGGACGTCAGGCGCGTCGTAGAGCGTCGATGTCGTCGCTGACCGCCGACAGCTCGCCGGTGACCTGCCGGGCACGGGCCGGGTCGTCCCACAGGTCGGGGCGCGAGGCCTCGGTCTCGAGCTGGGGCCGGCGGGCCCGCAGCTCGTCGATCGCGCAGGTAGCTCTCGGCCTCGGCGAGGCGGCGCCGACAGCGCCTTCAGGTCGTCGGAGAGGTCCCGCATCGCTCGCGGACCGCTACCGACCGTGACAGAGCTTGTACTTCTTGCCCGACCCGCACGGGCAGGGGGCGTTGCGCGGCGTCTTGTCCCAGTCGGACCGGACCGTCGGCGTGTTGGTCGCCGCCGGTGCGGGCGCCGGCGCGGCCCCGCCGCCGTTGCCGCCGCTCGTCGCCCGGCCCGGGCCGCGGCGGCCATGCTGGCCGCGCCGCCGGACGTGGCGGGGTCCTCGGGCGACGAGTACTGGACGTTGCGCAGCGCCGTGTCCTCGACGGCGTCCTGGACCTGGGCGTCCTGGACCTGGCCGTCCCCGCCGTTGCCGGTAGCGCCGCCGCCGTTGGCCTGGCCGACGGCCGCATCCTGGGGCGCCGCGGGCTGGTTGATCTTGACGTCCACGTGCATGACGTAGCGGACGAAGTCCTGCCAGACGCCGTGCATCATCTGGCCGAACATGTCGTAGCCCTCGCGCTGCCACTCGACCAGCGGGTCGCTTCTGGCCCATCGCCCGCAGGTCGATGCCCTCGCGCAGGTAGTCCATCTCGTAGAGGTGCTCCCGCCAGCGCTGGTCGATCACCCGCAGCATCACCTGCAGCTCGACCTGGCGCATGATCTCGGGGCCGAGCTCGGACTCGCGCTTCTCGTAGTGGGCCAGCGCCTCGTCCATGAGCATCTCGTAGACCTCGTTGGTCGAGGTCGCCATGTGGATCTGCTCGCTCGACAGGGTCGACGGCCAGAAGGTCCGGGTCTCGGCCGCCAGGCCCTCGACGTCCCACTCCTCGTTGTACTCGCTGACGCAGTGGGTCTCGACCAGCGTGCTCGACCGCGTCGGCGCAGCGCCTCGCCGACGATGCGCTCGCGCAGGTCGGCATGGTCGAGGATCTGGTCGCGGCGGGCGTAGATCACCTTGCGCTGCTCGTTCATGACCTCGTCGTACTTGAGGACGTTCTTGCGGATCTCGGCGTTGCGCTGCTCGACGGTGGTCTGCGCCCGCTCGATGGCCTTGGTGACCATCTTGGCCTCGATCGGCACGTCGTCGGGCAGCGTCTTGCTCATGACCCAGTTCACGGCGCCGGTCGCGAACAGCCGCATGAGGTCGTCGTCGAGGCTGACAGGTAGAAGCGGCTCTCGCCCGGGTCGCCCTGCCGGCCGGACCGGCCCCGGAGCTGGTTGTCGATGCGGCGGGAGTCGTGGCGCTCGGTGCCGAGCACGTAGAGGCCGCCCAGCTCGCGGACCTGGTCGCCCTCGGCCTTGGTCTCGCGCTCGTGCTTGGCCGCCAGCTCCTGGAGCCGGGCCGGTTCTCGTCGTCGTCGGGATCGAGGCCCTCGGCCCGCAGGTCGCGCTTGGCCAGTCCCTCGGGGTTGCCGCCGAGGATGATGTCGACGCCGCGGCCGGCCATGTTGGTGGCCACGGTGACGGCCTGCAGCCGGCCGGCCTGGGCGATGATCTCGCCCTCCCGGAAGTGCTGGCCGCCTTGGCGTTCAGCACCTCGTGGCGGATGCCCTGCTTCTCCAGCAGCCGGGACAGCTTCTCGGACTTCTCGACCGAGATCGTGCCCACCAGCACCGGCTGCCCGGCCTCGTAGCGCTCGACGAGGTCGTCGACGACGGCGTCGAACTTCGCGTCCTCGGTCTTGTAGATGAGGTCGGCCTGGTCCTTGCGGATCATCGGCCGGTTCGTGGGGATGGGGACGACCTGCGAGCTCGTAGGTGGCGGCCAGCTCGGCGGCCTCGGTCTGCGCCGTGCCGGTCATGCCCGCGAGCTTGTCGTACATGCGGAAGTAGTTCTGGAGGGTGACGGTGGCGAGGGTCTGGTTCTCCTCCTTGATCCGCACGCCCTCCTTGGCCTCGACCGCCTGGTGCAGGCCCTCGGACCAGCGCCGGCCCTCGAGGATGCGGCCGGTGAACTCGTCGACGATCTTCACCTCGCCGCCGGCGACCACGTAGTCCTTGTCGCGCTTGAACAGCTCCTTGGCCTTGAGCGCGGCCTGGAGCTGGTGGACGAGGTTCTGGGCGACGCCGTCGTAGAGGTTCTCGATGTCGAGCTGGCGCTCGACCCTCTCGATGCCGTCGTCGAGTGGGGACGACCGTGCGCTTCTCCTCGTCGACCTCGTAGTCGACGTCGCGCTGGAGGCCCCGGACGATCGACGGCGAACTTGTAGTAGAGCTGGGCGGCGTCCGCGACCCGGCCCGAGATGATGAGCGGCGTGCGGGCCTCGTCGATGAGGATCGAGTCGACCTCGTCGACGATGGCGTAGGCGTGGCCCCGCTGGACCTGGGCGGACCGGGAGCTGGCCATGTTGTCGCGGAGGTAGTCGAAGCCGAACTCGTTGTTGGTGCCGTAGGTGATGTCGGCGGCGTACTGCTCGCGCTTGACGGCCGTGTCCTGGTTGCCGGGGATGATCAGGCCGATCGTGAGCCCCATCCACGTGTGGAGGCGGCCCATCCACTCGCGGTCGCGGGTGGCCAGGTAGTCGTTGACCGTGACCAGGTGCACGCCCCTGCCCGACAGGCCGTTCAGGTAGGCGGGCAGGGTCGAGACGAGGGTCTTGCCCTCGCCGGTCTTCATCTCGGCGACCCAGCCGAAGTGCAGGGCGGCGCCGCCCATCAGCTGGACGTCGTAGTGCCGCTGGCCGAGCACCCGGGTGCCGGCCTCGCGGACGGCCGCGAACGCCTCGATCAGGAGGTCGTCGAGCGATTCGCCCCGGTCGAGGCGCTGGCGGAACTCGCCGGTCTTGGCCCGCAGCGCGTCGTCGGACAGGGCCTGCATGTCGCGCTCCAGCGCGCCGATGTCCGGCACCAACGACTGGAGCGCCCGGACCTTCTTGCCCTCACCGGCGCGGAGGAAGCGATCGAGCACACTCATGCGGATGTCGAGTCTAACGGTGCCCCGGCGCGGGGCGACTCTCAGGCCTCGGCCGGCGTGCGGTTGGCGACCAGGTGGGTCACCGGCAGGTCGAACTCGCGGGAGATGCGGCTGACCGCGTCGAGCCCCAGCCACCGTGACACCCCGGGCGGAAGGGTGGAGACGATGATCCCGGCCCAGTCGTCGATGTCGGAGGTCCGCAGCGCGGTGGCCACCGCGTACACCGGGTTGGCGTCGCCGACCTCTCCGGTGGCGAGCGCGTCGACCGCGGCGAAGGCGGCGATCCCCTCGGCCACCCGCCGCTCGGCGGCGGCAGTGACCTCGCCGTCCGACCACGGCCCGGCCGGGTGGGTCACGGGCACGACCAGGTGGAACCGGCACCCCTCCCGGGCAGCCAGGTCCCGGACGTGGTCGATCAGGTGGTCCTCCACCAGCGTGCGGTGGGCGACGACCAGGTAGGTGCTCACGGGCGACCCCCCTTGGGACCGAGTGCGACGGCGCCCGCCCTTGCGGACAGGCTACGCCGGCAGGCGCCCCGGCGCAGGGGGTCGCCCGTGCCTCCGGCCGTTCAGGCGGCGGCTGCGGACGCGGCGCGCAGCGGCGCGAGCGCGGTGCTCCAGGCGACGACCTGGTCCAGCATCGTGTCCAGCGCCGCGGCGTTGTACTCGCCGGGCGCGAACACCGTGAAGTCCTCGAACTCGGTCTGGAGCGACAACGTGACCTGCTGGCTCACGTCGGCCATCTGAAGCGCCCCGCAGATCAGCCGCAGCTGCTCGGCCGCCCGGGCCCCGCCGACGCCGCCGTAGGAGACGAACCCGACCGCCTTGTCGTTCCACTCGGCGTACAGGTGGTCGAGGGCGTTCTTGAGCACCCCGGTCGTGGCGTGGTTGTACTCGGGGGTGACCACGACGAACCCGTCGAACGACGCGATCTTGTCCGCCCAGGCCCGGGCATACGACGGCCGAGGCACGCCGCGGGTGAGACCCGGCGGCTCCTCCAGGTGCGGCAGCGGGAAGTCACGCAGGTCGAGCAACTCGAACGTCGGCGTCGCTGCGGCGCGACGCCGTCGCGTGGACCCACTCGGCGACCTGTGCGCCGTTGCGGTTGGGGCGGGTGCTGCCGAGGATGATGCCGATCCTGATCATCGCGATGCTCCTGTTCCGGTGGTGGTGTGCTGAGCCCGTCGCTTCTCCGACGAGACGACCCCGCGGAATGTGAGGCGACGCACCGACCTCACAGTTCGGTGCGCTATCTCGTCGAACCAGTGGACGGATGCGACCGAGGGAGCCGACGACACCATGACCACCCGATCCGAGCCAGGACACGGCCGGCCCGATCCGGGCCTGAGCGCGATCATGAGCGAGCGGCGTCAGCTGATCAATCTCGCCTACCGGCTCCTCGGCTCGCTGGCCGAGGCCGAGGACGTCGTCCAGGAGACCTACGCCCGCTGGTACGCCATGTCCCGACCGCAGCAGGACGCCATCGAGTCCCCCGGCGCCTGGCTGACGACGGTCGCCAGCCGCATCTGCCTCGACCTGCTCGGCTCGGCCCGGGCCCGGCGGGAGCGCTACGTGGGCGAATGGATCCCCGAGCCGCTGCCCGAGCCTGCGGAGTGGATCAGCGGGCGGTCCGGCGGCGCCACCGTCGACCCGGCCGACCGGGTCACCCTCGACGAGTCGGTCAACATGGCCTTCCTCGTCGTGCTCGAATCGATGACCCCGGCCGAGCGCGTCGCGTTCATCCTCCACGACGTCTTCCGCTACCCCTTCGCCGAAGTCGCCGAGATCGTCGGCCGTACGCCGGCGGCATGCCGCCAGCTGGCCTCGTCGGCCCGCCGCCGCATCCGCGCGTCGCAGGCGCCCGCGGCCCCGGCGGCCGACCAGGCCGGCATCGTCAGGGACTTCAAGCAGGCATGGGAGGCCAAGGACATCGACGCCCTCATCGGCCTGCTCGACCCCGACGCCACCGCGATCGCCGACGGCGGCGGCCTCGTCAGCGCCGAGCTCCGCCCGATCGAAGGCGGCGAGCAGATCGCGCGCTCGTGCGTCGACGTCGCCGGCCGGACGCCCGACGTGACGATCCTGGAGCGCACCGTCAACGGTCAGCCCGGTCTGGTCGGCTCAGCAGGACGGCGTCACCGTGACGGTGTTCGCGTTCGAGGTCGCCGGCGACCGGATCAAGCACATCTGGGCAGTACGGAACCCCGAGAAGCTCCGGCCCTGGACGACGGGCTGACGCGCGGGCAGCGGGTCAGCGCAGCCGGTCGCAGGTGGCCCGGCGCAGGGTGGCGTCGGCGATCGCCTCCGGCGTTGGCCGGTCGCCCACGGCGAGGCGCGCGGAGGCCGCCGCCACGACCTCGACCCGCACGGGCGGGAGGTCGTCGATGTGCTGCAGCGCCAGCTCGATGGTCCGCGGGGACACGCCCGCCCGGGGCCGGGCCCGGCGCCGCGGCACCGTGGTGGCACGACGGTGCGTGCGGCGCACCGCGGCGAACGCACGGGAGGCCTGCCGGCGAGAGACCTGCATCACCGCACGTCATCGGCCGGTCGCGCCGGCAACTTGAGCAATTTCTTGGACAATTGGTGGTAGCGAGAACACGGAGGGGGGCGAACTGACGCGCCGCGGCGTGCGCGGCGGCGGTCAACCCGACGACCGCGGCCACATCGACCGCACGCAGAGCGCGGGCCGCAGCGGTGAGCGTGGCGCCGGTGGTGAGGACGTCGTCGACCACGACGACCGGCACGCCCGCCGCGGCCGACCGGGAGCCGGCCCGGGCGAGCAGGATGGGCCCCTCCAGCCTGTCGGCGAGCGACCGTCCGGTCTGCGGCGGCCCGGCCTTGCGGGCCAGCAGCGGGCGGCAGGCCACCCCCCACCGCCGCCCGAGGGCCCGTGCGAGCAGCTCGGACTGGTCGAAGCCCCGCTGCCGCCGCCGGGCCGAGGTGGTCGGGGCCCACGTGACGACCGCCCCCGGCGGCGGCTCGACGAGCCCCGCCAGGCCGTCGGCCAGCCAGCCGAGCGCGGCCCGGTCGAGCCGGTACTTCAGCGCGGTCACGATCAGGCGCCCCACCGCCTCGTAGGCGAACAGCGAGTGGCACGCATCGAGCCCGACCGGCGCCGGCCCGGCGGGCGGCGGGCGCAGCCCGGCGACGCACGGCCCGCAGGGCGAGGGGCCCGCGGACCCGCAGCCGGGGCAGCGCGCGGGCAGGAGCAGGTCGAGCAACACGCCCGTCACGGTACGACGGGGGTATGACAGCCAAGGGACCGCCGTGGGGCCGGGCGGTGACGGCACGGCCACAATCACCCAACGGACGGCGCGGGCGCCAGAACGACGGTTGCCGGGCACCGGAGGTGCACGTGCCGCTCCATGCTTCTTGTCCCTGGAAACGGTCGCCCTGGCGACCGTTTCCGCGGACAAAACGCGAGAGCGCTAGCCCAGTGCGGCGAGGATCCGGGTCCCCCACGTGCCCAGGGTCCGCACGGCCGAGCGGGTCACGCCGACGACCAGGGCGTGGCCCGACCAGACGATCACGAACAGCACCGCCACGGCCACCGGGGTGCCCCGCCACGTCATCGTGTCGACGATGCGCCAGGCCGTCGTGTGGGGCTCGGTGACCGGCTCCCACGAGTTCAGCCGCGCCACCCTGCCGAGCAGAATGCCGACCGCGCACAGCGCGTGCACCGCCAGCTCGGCGGCGGGGCGCCAGCGGCCCAGGCCGGCGGCCACCAGGTAGCGGCCGCCCGCCCAGACGACGAACGCGTACGCGCCGAACCCGACCGCGATGAACGCCGCATAGATCGGCAGGATCCCGGTCACGACGCCCAGCTCGCTGTCGGTCGCCAGCACGTCGCCCCGCAGGTGCACGAGGTCGGTGACCACGTACGGGGCGTTGGGCAGGAACAACAGGATCAGCGCCGCGCCGCACCACCAGGCCGGCGTGCGCCGGCCCCGGTGGCCGAGCACCGGGACCGCCAGCACGGCCGGCACGAGCGCCAGCAGCGTGTTCCAGAGCATCCAGAACCGGTCGTGGACGACCACCTGCTCGACCGCCTCGCGCGGTCGCCTGGACAGGGCCCATCCCGCCATGATGGCCGATCCCCGACCGGTTCTGGCCGCGACCTGGTGCTCAGTAGCGGTAGTGGTCGGGCTTGTACGGGCCCTCGGCCGGCACGCCGATGTAGTCGGCCTGCTCGGTCGTCAGCTTCGTCAGCTTCACCCCGAGCGCGTCGAGGTGGAGCCGGGCCACCTTCTCGTCGAGCTGCTTTGGCAGCACGTACACGCCGAGCGGGTAGTTGTCGGTCTTGCCGAACAGCTCGATCTGGGCCAGCACCTGGTTGGTGAAGCTCATCGACATCACGAAGCTCGGATGGCCCGTCGCGCAGCCCAGGTTCAGCAGCCGGCCCTCGGCCAGCACGATGATCGAGTGCCCGTCCGGGAACACGAACTCGTGGACCTGGGGCTTGATCTCGACCTTGCGCACGTCGCTCATCCGTGCCAGGCCGGCCATGTCCATCTCGTTGTCGAAGTGGCCGATGTTGCCGACGATGGCGTTGTGCTTCATCCGGGCCATGTGCTCGGCGGAGATGATCCCCTTGTTGCCGGTGGCGGTGACGAAGATGTCCGCCTTGTCCACCATGGCGTCGAGGGTGTTGACCTCGTAGCCCTCCATCACCGCCTGGAGGGCGCAGATCGGGTCGACCTCGCTCACGACCACCCGGCAGCCCTGGCCCCGCAGCGACTGGGCGCAGCCCTTGCCGACCTCGCCGTAGCCGCACACGAGCGCCACCTTGCCGCCGAGCATCACGTCGGTGGCCCGGTTGATGCCGTCGATCAGGCTGTGGCGGCAGCCGTAGAGGTTGTCGAACTTGGACTTGGTGACCGAGTCGTTGACGTTGATCGCCGGGAACAGCAGCTGGCCGGCCTCGAACATCTGGTAGAGGCGGTGCACGCCGGTGGTGGTCTCCTCGGTGACGCCCGTGATGGCGGCGGCGGTCTCGGTCCAGCGGCCGGGGCGCTCGGCGATCGTCGAGCGCAGCAGGTCGAGGATGACGTGCCACTCGTCGGGGTCGTCCGTCGCTGGCCTCGGGCACCGCGCCGGCCTTCTCGAACTCGACGCCCTTGTGGACCAGCAGCGTGGCGTCGCCGCCGTCGTCGAGGATCATGTTGGGGCCGCCGCCGTCGGGCCAGCGCAGCGCCTGGTCGGTGCACCACCAGTACTCCTCGAGCGTCTCGCCCTTCCAGGCGTAGACCGGCACGCCCTGCGGGGCGTCCAGGGTGCCGTTGCGGCCCGACGACCACGGCGGCCGCCGCGTGGTCCTGGGTCGAGAAGATGTTGCACGAGACCCAGCGGACGTCGGCGCCGAGCACGGTCAGCGTCTCGATGAGCACCGCGGTCTGGATGGTCATGTGCAGCGAGCCCATGATGCGGGCGCCGGCCAGCGGGCGGGCGTCGGCGAACTCGGCGCGCAGGGCCATGAGGCCGGGCATCTCGAGCTCGGCGAGCTCGATCTCCTTGCGGCCCCAGCCGGCGAGGGACAGATCGGCGACCTTGAAGTCGCCCGGGTTGAGCGTGGGCATGGGTGCTCCCTGATGACGTGGTCGAACCGGCCGGCGGGGTCCGCTCGGCCGGGGATGTCCGTCATCGGGCTGGGTGCATCCAGCACCACCCATGTCAGCCCGAGGACCGTCGAGCCTACCGGCCCGGACCGGTGGCGAAAATCGCTCGGAGGACGCGCGAGCGCCGGCCTAAGGTCGCGACCCCTGTGTCGCGCCAACACCCCCATGCCGACGGGCGGGCGACGAGGTTGCTCGCCACCGCGCTGCGTCCCGAGGCAGCGCAACTCACGGGCATCGTCGCGCTCCTGAGCGGGGCGATGGCGCTCCGGCTGGCGCTGCCGCTGACGCTGGGAAAGTTCGCCGACGACGCCCTGGCCGGGGCCGACGCCGGCCACCTGGCGCGGCTCGCGGGCGTCTACGTCGTGATCGCCCTCGTCACCGCGCTCGCCGAGCTGGTCACCGTCTGGTGGTCGGCCCGGGTCTCGTGGCGGGCGGGCAACCGGCTGCGCGAGCGGCTGGCGGCGCACGCCCTGCGGCTGGAGCAGGCCTGGCACGCCCGCCACTCGCCGGGGCAGCTCATCGAGCGGATCGACGGCGACGTCGAGTCGATGGCCCTGTTCTTCGCCGACATCGCCGTGCGGGCGACCGGCAACGCGGTGCTGATCGTGGGGATGCTCGTCGTCGCCACCGTGATCGACCCGTGGACCGGGGCCGCCCTGACCGCCACCGCCGCGGTCGGCGCGGCGGTGATGATCCGCCTGCGCGTGGCCGCCGTCACCGCCCGCGAGGCCGAGCGCGAGGCGAACGCCGTGCTCTACGGCGACCTGGAGGAGCGGCTCGGCGGCCTGGAGGACCTCCGGGCCAACGGCGCGGGCGACTACGCGGTGCACCGGCTCCACGCCCACAGTTCGCGGTCGTGGGCGACCGCCCGCTCCGCCTCGCTGCGGAGCGACAGCGCCTACGCGATCGCGGCGATCGTGTTCGCCGCGGGCTCGGCCGTCACGCTGGCGGTGGGGATCGTCCTGCACCAGCGGGGTGTGATCACGGTCGGCGCCGTCCTGGCGCTCTATCGCTACGGCGACATGCTGCGGCGGCCGCTGGAGCAGATCGCCGAGCAGTTCAAGCAGTTCCAGAAGGCGATGGCCGGCGCCCGCCGGGCCTCGACCCTGCTCGCCACCGAACCGGCGGTCGTCGACGGCCCCGACGACGGCAGGGGGCTGCCCGCCGGGCCGCTGGCGATCGACCTCGACGGCGTGACGTTCTCGTACGACAGCCGCCGGGTGGCGGTCGCGGGCCTCGACCTCCACCTCGCCCCGGGCACCCATCTCGGCCTGGTCGGCCGGACGGGCAGCGGCAAGACGACCGTCGGCCGGCTGCTGGCGCGGATCTGGGACGTCGATGCCGGCGCGGTCACGGTCGGCGGGGTCGACGTGCGCGACCTGCAGATCGCCGCCCTGCGCCGCCGGGTCGCGGTCGTGACCCAGGACGTCGACCTGTTCCGCGCGTCGCTGCGCGACAACCTCACCCTGTTCGGCGTGCACCCGGCCCGCGACCGCGAGCTGCGCTCGGTGCTCGACCGCGTCGGCCTCGGGCCGTGGACCGCGAGCCTGGCCGAGGGGCTCGACACGCCGATCGAGGGCGGCGGCGGGCTGTCGGCGGGCGAGGGCCAGCTGGTCGCGTTCGCCCGGGCGTTCCTGGCCGACCCCGACCTCGTGGTGCTGGACGAGGCATCCAGCCGTCTCGACCCCGGCACCGAGGCGCGCATCGCCGCGGCCATGCGCTCCCTGCTGGAGGGGCGGACCGCCGTCGTCATCGCCCATCGCCTCGACACGCTGGCCGAGATGGACGAAATCGCGGTGCTCGACCGCGGCCGGCTGGTCGAGCACGGCCCCCGGGCCGCGCTCGCCGCGTGGCCGGGCGGCCGCTACGCCCGCCTGCTGGCGGCGTCCGGTGCGGCGGGGCTCGTACCCGACGAGGCGACGGCATGACCGGCGACTCAGGTGGGCGCCCCGCCGGGATCGTCCGGGTCGCTTGGCGGCTGGCGCGCAACGAGCCGGTCGCCTGGGCCCAGTGCTGGCTCAACTGGGTCGTCTTCTACAGCGTTCCGCTGCTGACCGGCCTGCTGGTCAAGGTCGTGCTCGACCGGGTCGCCGACCCGTCGGGTGGCGCGCCCTGGGCGCTGCTCGCCGCGGTCGTGGGGATCGAGGCCGCCCGGTGGAGCATGCTGATCGGGGTCGCCGTGCAGTGGCACGGCTGCTGGGTCGGCTGGCAGACCGTGCCCCGGGTGAACCTGCTCCGGTCGCTGGTCGCCGACCCCGGTCCCGCGGCCGGCCGGCTGCCCGGCTCGCCCGGCGAGGCCGTGAGCCGGTTCCGCGACGACGTGCAGGACCTCGCAATGGTCCTCGACGTGTGGCTCGACCTGTCGGGGTCCGTCGTCGCCGGGTCGGTGGCGCTCGTCGTGCTGCTGTCGATCGACCCGTGGGTGGCACTGGCCGTCGTCGTGCCGGTGGGGTTGGCGATCGGCATCACGTCCTGGCTCGGCCCCCGGCTGCGGGTGTGGCGGCGCCAGGCCCGCGAGGCCACCGGCCGGGTCACCGGCTTCATCGGCGACACGTTCGGCGCGGTGCTGGCGGTGCAGGCCGGCGGGGCCGAGCGGGCCGTCGGCGAGCGGTTCGCGGCGCTCAACGCCGCCCGGGCCACCGTCGGGCGCCGCGACCAGGTCGGCGGCGAGGTCGTGCGGTCGCTCGGCTACGGCACCGGCGAGGTGGCGGCCGGCATCGCGCTGGTCGTGGCGGCGAGCAGCTTCACCCACGGCGGCCTCACCGTCGGCGACCTGGGCCTGTTCGCCGCGTACGCGGCGATCATCGCCGACCTGCCCAAGTGGGCGGGCAGGGCCGGCGTGTACCACCGCCAGGCCGACGTCTCGGCCGACAGGTTGGCCGAGCTGCTGCCCGCGCCCTCGCGGCGGGCGGTGGTCGGCCCGGTGCGCACGTGGCTGCGCACCGGGCCGCCGCCGCTGGCGCCGCCGACCCGCGAGCCTGGCGACGACGCGGCCCGGCAGCTCCGCGAACTGCGGGCAGAGGGGCTGACCGTGGCCCACCCCGGGTCGGGGCGGGGCATCGAGGGCATCGACCTCGTCGTCCGGCGGGGCGAGTTGATCGTGGTCACGGGCCCGGTCGGCGCGGGGAAGACGACGCTGCTGCGCGCCCTGCTGGGCCTCGTCGCCGCAGACGCCGGGACGGTCCGGTGGAACGGCGCGCCGGTCGCCGACCTGTCGACGATGATGGTCCCGCCCCGTGTGGCCTACCTGCCGCAGGTGCCCCGCCTGTTCAGCGAGGCCCTGGCCGACACCGTGCTGCTGGGCGAGGCGGCCGACGGCTTGGCCGACGCGCTCTGGCTCACCTGCCTCGACGAGGACCTGGAGACCATGCCCGACGGGACGTCGACGGTCATCGGCCCCCGCGGCCTGCGCCTGTCCGGCGGCCAGATCCAGCGGGCCGGCGCGGCCCGGGCGCTGGTCCGCCGCCCCCAGCTGCTCGTGGTCGACGACTTGTCGAGCGCGCTCGACGTCGAGACCGAGGCCCGGGTGTGGGACCGGGTCGCCGGCGGCGGGTTCGAGACCGCGCTGCTGGTCAGCCACCGTGCGCACGTGCTCGACCGGGCCGACCGGGTGGTCGTCCTCGACGCGGGGCGGGTGGTCGAGGTGGCCTAAGAGAACGCGCGGATAGGCACCGCGATGGATCATGACTTCACCTCCGATCTCCGCCGAGGACCTGGTACAGGAGACGCTCCTGCGAGCGTGGCACGGTCGGTGCTCGTTCGCGCGTCGCTCGACGTTTCGTGCGTGGCTGTACGCGATCGCAACAAACACCTGCCTCGACCACCTCCGGCGGAGTCGGCGCAGAGTGCTCCCGTATCAGCTGCAGCGTCCAGGCGAGACCGACGGTCCCGAGTACCCGGACGTCGCCTGGCTCCAGCCGTACCCCGACGCGCTCCTCGATGAGGCCGATCCCGAGAGCCTGATGATCGCGAAGGAGACCGTGTCGCTCGCCTTCCTCGCTGCCATCCAGCTGCTCACGCCCCGGCAACGCGCGGTCCTGCTCCTGCGCGAGGCGTTGGGGTGGACCGGCCCCGAGATCGCCGCGGTGCTCGACTGCTCGGTAGCGGCCGTCGAACAGTGCGCTATAGCGAGCTCGCGCATCCCTGCAGCGCAACACGCTCGACGACCGCCACGACTGGTCCGCGCAACCGTCGACCGCGCAGGAGGACCGGCTGCTCGGGCGCTACATCGCCGCCCACGAAGCCGCCGATGTCGACGCTCTCGCCCACCTGCTCGCCGACACGGCGCGCTTCACGATGTCGCCGCGGGCGGTGTGGTTCGAGGGGCGGGACGCGGTCGTCGCTGAGTTCCGTCGCGGGTGGGGTCGCGACCGGACAGGTGATTGGCGGCTCGTGCCGACCCGCGCCAACCGGCAGCCAGCGGCGGCCGCTTATCTGAGAGCTTGGGGAGACAGCACGTATCGAAGCTTCGGGTTCGTCGTCCTGGGACCGTCCGATGCCGCGATCTCGGAGATCACCGTGTTCGCGTACCCCGAGCTGTTCCCTGCGTCCGGTTTCGCATCGACCCTGCCATGACGTCGGCGCCACCCACACCGGGCGGTGAGCCACCTCTCCCGGACCTGGTCCACTGCGCCCTGCCGGCCCGGTTCTCCGCGCTACCTCTAGGCCGGCACCACGCTGACGGGGATGCCGTTGAGCACGGCGTTGCCCGACAGCGGGTCGATCAGCTCCGTCGTCGGTCAGCAGGTTGGAGTTCACGCCCGGCGTGGCGGCGGGCCACGCTCAGCTCGACGCCGGCGACGTCGTGGCCCCAGCCGTGGGGGAGGCTGACCACGCCCGGCCGGATCGCGTCGGTGACCTCGACCGGGATCGTCGACCGAGCCCGCGCGGCGACGTGACCGCGGCCGCGGCCGCCGTCGGCGAGGCCGAGCCGGGCGGCGTCGTCGGGGTGGACCTGCAGCGTGCAGCGGGGCCGGCCCTTCACCAGCACCTCGACGTTGTGCATCCACGAGTTGTTCGACCGCAGGTCGCGCCGGCCGACCAGCACCATCGCGTCGGGGTCCGCCAGCTCGGCCAGCGCCGCCCGCAGGCGGGCGAGGTCGGCGACGATCGGCTCGGGGGCCAGCTCGACCTGCCCGACGGCGTCCGCAGCACCTCCGGCAGGCGGGGCTCCAGCGGGCCGAGGTCGACGCCGTGGGGGGTGGCCTCGAGCACGTCGAGGGAGAGCCCGTCCGGGCCGGCGCCGAACCGTCGCCGTACGGGCCGGTGCGGAGCATCAGGTCGAGCAGCCGCTCGGGCCCGGTGACGGTCGCCGAGGGCGGCGACGATCTCGTCGGCGTCGCGCCCGTGCAGCGGTCCGGGCTCGTCGCCCACCGCGCTCGCCGCCAGCGAGCGCGCCATGCACGTCGTCGAGCGCGTCGGGGTCGGCGTCGGCCCCGAGCCCCTGGAGCAGCGAGCGCGAGGCGGGCCAGGATCTCGCCACTCGTCGAGCTGGCCGTCGTCGAGCGGCAGAACCGGCGGGCGAGTAGTTGGCGACGTTGCGCACCGCCAGCTGGAGAAGCGCGAGGTCGTAGTGGCTCTTCTGCAGCGGGCGAGGGCGGCGGCAGGATCACGTCGGCGTGGCGGGTGGTCTCGTTCAGGTAGAGGTCGACCGCCACCAGAAGTCGAGCGCGCCGAGCGCCGCGTCGAGCCGGGCGGCGTTGGGCGTCGACAGCACCGGGTTGCCGGCCACCGTGACCAGCGCCCGGATCTGGCCCTCGCCCGGCGTGTCGATCTCCTCGGCCAGGCACGCGACCGGGCAGCTCGCCCAGCGCCTCGGGGAGACCCCCGGACCCGGCTGTGGCGCCGGCCGAGGTGGACGCCGCGCCCGACGCGGGGCTCGCCCCGGGTGTTGGCGCCGCCGGCCGCGGGCCGGCGGAACATGGCGCCGCCCGGGCGGTCGAGGTTGCCGGTGAGCACGTTGAGGACGTCGACCAGCCACGACGCGAGGGTGCCGAACTCGGGCCGTCGTGCGTGCCGATGCGGCCGTAGACGCGCGGCGCGTCGGCGCGGCGGCGAGCTCGCGGGCGAGCGCGCCGGATCGTCGCCGGCGTCGAGCCCGGTGACGGTCCGCGGCCGCCTCGGGGGTGAACGGCGCGGCCAGCGCGCCAGCGACGCTCGTCGACGCCGGCGACGTACTCGCCCGCCGCGCCCGGGTCGACGAGGCCGTCGGCGACCAGCACGTTGACCATGCGCCAACAGCAGGTACGCGTCGGTGCCGGGCCGGATCGCCAGGTGCCCGTCGGCCTCCTCGGCGGTCCGGCTGCGGCGGGGGTCGACCACGACGAGCCGTGCCGCCCCGGGCGCGGATCGCCTCGAGCCGCCCGGGAAGTCGGGCGCGGTGCACAGGCTGCCGTTGGACTCGTACGGGTTGGCGCCGAGCATCAGCAGGTAGTCGGTGCGGTCGAGGTCGGGCACCGGGACCGTCAGCGCCGTCGCCGAACATCAGCCCGACGACACCTGCTTGGGCATCTGGTCGACGGTGCTGGCGGAGAACACGTTGCGTGGTGCCGAGCGCCTGGAGCAGCGGCCGGAGGTACAGCAGGCCCGACGAGGTGTGGGCGTTCGGGTTGCCGAGGTAGACGCGCGACGGCGTCGCCGCCGTGCTCGCTCGACGACCGGCATCAGCCGCCGCTCGATCTCGGCGAACGCCTCGTCCCAGCTCGACCTCGACCAGCCGCCGTCCCGCCGCACGAGCGGCCGGCGCAGCCGGTCGGGGTCCTCGTGGAGCTGCTTGAGCGTCGAGCCCTTGGGGCAGATGAACCCGTGGCTGAACACGTCGTCGCGGTCGCCGCGGATGCGGGTCACCCGCTCGCCGTCGACCCCATCGGAGCCAGTCGATCTCCAGCCCGCAGCCGGCCTCGCAGAGCGGGCAGGTGCGGAAGGCGGTGCGGGGGGCGGCGATGGTCATGCCCTACCGTACTGGTCGTCGTAGCGGACGATGTCGTCCTCGTCGAAGGTGCCGAACCCCATCTCCATGACCCGGACCGGGGACGGCGCGTCGGCGGCGGCTGCGAGGCGGTGGCGGGCACCGCAGGCGATGAAGACCGCGTCCTCGACGGCCGGGCGCCACTCGTCGCCGTCGATCTCCACGATGCCGCCCGGGTCGAGGAAGACCCACAGCTCCGACCGCAGGCGGTGGCTCTGGAGCGACAGCCGCTCGCCCGGCGAGACCGTGATCAGCTTCACCGTGCACGGCTCGTCGTGGACCAGGCGCCGGAAGCGGCCCCACGGACGCGTCTCGCTGTACTCCTCCGGCGGGAGCTTGAGCACGTCGCGACCGGTCATCGGTGCTGATCCTCCCCTGTCGTCGCTCATCCGCGCATGCCCGCCGTCGCCGGGACCGGACCGGGATCGATCCCCTCCTGGGCCGCCAGGTGCAGCGACACGACGTCGCCCATGAGCACCAGGTCGAACAGCTGGGCCAGCGATCCGTCGCCCAGCGCCCGCACCTCGACGACCTCGTGGACCACCTCGGCCAGCATCTCCCGCACCTGCTCGAAGCGCACCAGCTCCTGGGGGTGCTCCTCGTCGTGGCGCAGCTCGACCAGCGTGAAGACCTGGCGGGTGACGTCGCCGTGCTGGCCCCAGCCCGCGACCTCGTTGTGGCACAGCTCCGGGACCGTCGCCGCGAACGCCGGGGCCTTCGCGTTCTCGTTGACCTGCGTCTTCCACCGCCAGGCCGCCACCCCACCGAGCGGGCCGGCCCCGATGACGAGCGGGATCGTGCGCCCGATCGTGCGGGCGATCGCCGCCGCACCCCCGCCGGTGGTCACGGCATCGCGCCGCACCTCCAGCTGCTCGACGGCGGCGTCGACCCACCCCGACGCCCCGGGGAACAGGCCGACCCGTTCGAGCAGCACGATCAGCGGCACGGACAGGGCCCCGAGCGCGCCGCGGGCCGTGGGGATGTCGTCGGGCACGGGCACCAGCGGCGCCTGCCACGACCGGGCCAGCTGGGCCAGCTCGCCGCCGCGGGACACGACGACCATGCGGGCGCCCGCCGACCGCGGCCGCCTGGGCCGACTCGACGGTCTCCTCGGTGTCGCCCGACCACGACACCGCGAAGCACAGCGTGCCGGGGCCCACGAACGCCGGTGGCGCGTAGCCCTTGGCCACGACCAGCGGGACCGGTACGAACGGGCCCGCGATGGCGGCGAGCACGTCGCCCGCGGTGCCGCTCGCGCCCACGCCCAGCACGACCACGTTGTCGATGCTGTCGCCGGGCGGGAGGCCCTCGACCCCCCGCGCCGCGACGGCGGCGGCGGCCACCTGCTCGGGGAACCGGGCCGCGAGCCCGAACATGTCGAGGCTGTCGAGCAGGGCCGGGGCCATCGGCGGTGTCAGCCCTCGAACGTGGGCGTGATGCCCTGCGCCTCGGCCTTGGCCATCAGCCGCTCGTGCTCGGCGTCGTCGACCGTCTCGGCCTCGTCGACCAGCATGATGGGGATGTCCTCGCGGATCGCGTAGCGCCGCTTGAGGCGGGGGTTGTAGAGCGCGTCCTCGTCCTCGAAGTAGAGGAGCGGGCCCTTGTCCTCCGGGCAGGCGAGGATCTCGAGGAGCTGGGAGTCGAGTGCCATGGCGTGAACCTTGTCAGGTGATGAGCGCCCGCACCTCCGCGACGTGCGCGGCGCAGGCTTCGGGATCGGGAGCTTCGAGGTTGAGCCGCAGCAGCGGCTCGGTGTTCGACGGGCGGAGGTTGAACCACCAGTCGCCGGCGTCGACGGTGAGGCCGTCCACCCGGTCCTGGGGGAAGGCGGCGAAGGCCTCGGCCACCCGCTCGATCACGGCCGCCGGGTCGGACACGGCGGTGTTGATCTCGCCGGAGGCGGCGTAGCGGTCGAAGGGCTTGCGCAGGGCCGACAGCGGCACGCCGGCCTTGCTGATCTGCTCCAGCACCACCAAGGCGGCGATGCTGCCGGAGTCGGCCCGAAAGTTGTCGCGGAAGTAGTAGTGGGCCGAGTGCTCGCCCCCGAAGGCGGCGCCGGTCTCGGCCATCACCGCCTTGATGAACGAGTGGCCCACCCGGGTGCGCACCGGGGTGCCGCCGTTCTCGCGCACGACCTCGGGCACGGCCCGGGAGCAGATGAGGTTGTAGAGGATGGTGGCGCCGGGCTCGCGCTCGAGGATGCCCTTGGCGACGATGGCGGTGGTGGTGGAGCCCGAGAGCGGCTCGCCCTGGTCGTCGACCAGGAACACCCGGTCGGCGTCGCCGTCGAACGCCAGCCCCACGTCCGCCCCGACCTCGCGCACCCGGGCCTGCAGGTCGCGCAGGTTCTCGGGCTGGATCGGGTCGGCCGGGTGGTTGGGGAACGTGCCGTCGAGCTCGCCGTAGAGGATCTCGAGGTCGACCGGCAGCGTCTCGAACACGCGCGGGCACGACCAGGCCACCCATGCCGTTGGCCGTGTCGGCCACCACCTTCAGCGGGGCCAGGGCGGCGACGTCCACGAAGCTGCGCACGTGGGCGGCGAAGGCGTCCAGCAGGTTCAGCGACTCCATCCGGCCCGGCGTGGTGGGCGGCGTCTCGACCCCGACCGCGGCGTGGCGCTTTATCTCGCCGAGCCCGGTGTCCTCGCCGACCGGCCGGGCGCCCGCCAGGCACAGCTTGATGCCGTTGTACTGGGCGGGGTTGTGCGACGCCGTGAACATCGCCCCGGGGGCGCCGAGGTGGCCGGCGGCGAAGTACACGAGGTCGGTGGACGCCAGCCCGAGGTCGACCACATCGAGCCCCATGCGCTGGACCCCGGCGGCGAAGGCGGCCGCGAGCTGCACCCCGCTGGGCCGCATGTCCCGCGCCAGCAGCACCCGCTCGGCCCCGCCGTTGTCGGACACGAAGCGGGCGAAGCCGGCCCCGATGCGCTCGCACAGCGCCGCGTCGAGCTGGTCTGGGACGATGCCCCGCACGTCGTAGGCCTTGAAGAGGGCGTCGAGATCCGCGAGCTCCGCCATGAGGGCCCAAACCTAGTGGACCGGGCCGGGGGCACCGGGATGGGCGCCGAGCGGCGCGGGCATCATCGGCAGGTCGCCGTCGGCCTCGTAGGCGCCGACCGCGGACCAGTGGCGGATGCGCAGCAGGTCGCGGCCGAGCCGGGCGGTGTCGCGGGCCATCCTCACCGTCGAGCGGGACGAGTTCGTGACGGACACCGGCAGCTCGACCAGCGACAGCTGATGCCGTTCGACCAGGTGGAGCAGCTCGATGTCGAAGGCGAAGCCGTCGACCCGGGCCCGGTCGGCGAGGAACCGGGCGACGTCGGACCGGAACCCCTTGAGCCCGCACTGCGTGTCGCGGAAGCTGCCGAGCAACACCGCGTAGCCCCACCAGTTGACCGCCCGGCTGCCCCACGCCCGCAGGCGCGACGATGGCGCCAGCGTCGTCGAGTCGGGGTGGCGGCGGTCGCCGATCGCCACGTCCCAGCCGTCCTCGATCGCGGCCAGGACCGGGCGGATCTGGTCGGGCCCGTAGGCGAGGTCGGCGTCGATGAACACCACCGTCCGGCCCCGGGCCGCGGCCACGCCGGCCCGCACGGCCGCCCCCTTGCCCCGGTTGCGGGGCTGGACGACCACCTGCGCGGCCCCGGCCGCGAGCGCGGCGTCGGCGGTGGCGTCGGGCGAGCCGTCGTCGACGACCACGACCTCGACCCCGCCGTCGGCGGCGACGTCCGCCAGGTGGTCCCCCAGCCGGCGCACGGTGTCGCCGATCCGGTCGGCCTCGCCATAGGCCGGCACCACGACGCTCAGCCGCAGGTCCCCGGGCGGCTCGGGGCGCGACCAGCGCACCGACCGGGCCCGTGTCAGCTCGCCGAGCAGCGCCCACCGGTAGCCGACGAGGCGGACCGCACCGGCGGCCACCAGGGCCACGATCTTGGCCTCGACCAGCGCCCGGGTCGAGCTGAACCCGGTACCGGCGAACAGGGCCCGCAGCACGACCACGTCGACCAGCGCCGCCACGACCGCGACGCCCAGGAAGGCGGTCGGCACCTCGACCCAGCGCACGTAGGGGTCGCTGCGGAACGTGACCGTCCGGTGCAGCAGGTACGACACGACGCTCGCCGCGGCGATCGCCACCAGGTCCGCCACGACCAGGATCCAGCCGAAGCGCTGGCGCAGCAGCACCAGCAGGCCGATGTCGACGAGCGTCGGCACCAACGCCACCGCGGCGAGCCGGCGGAGGCGCCCGGTCACTGGTGCACCCCCGGGCGCACCAGCGACCGGGATCGCCACGTCGTGGCGACAACCCGACTGTGCTCATCGACCTCGCTTCGCTCGGTCACGTCTCCCCGGGCGGCGGCCACACCCGGGGCGGCGCGGTCGGGGGCGGCGCGGGGCCCGCGTCCTCCGGCGCCCAGGTCGCCGGCGGCGGCGTCCCCGGTGGCGGCCCGAGCGCCCAGGGCCCAGCTGCCCAGGAGGGGGCGTCGTCCGGCCCGTCGGGACCGTGCCCGTTCCCCGCGGCCGCCGCCGCGGCGCGCGCCTCGTCGCCGGAGAACCGCATGACCGGGCGGCGGATCAGCAGCACGAGTCCGACGAGGCCGATGAGGGTCAGCGTGTAGGACAGGTACTCGACGCCGGTCCGGCCGTACTTCAGCGACACGTGCTTGTCGGTCGGCACCACCACCATCAGGTTCGGCGCGACCCGGTAGGGGCCCTCGGCGCCCGACGCCTTCCAGTTGGGGAAGTACGACACCTTGACGAGAACCGGGGTCCCGACCCGGTCGACGTCGAAGCTGATGCCTTCGTCGCCGGTCACGACGTTGCTGACCTGCACCTCGGGCACGGGCCGGGCCTCGGGCACCTCGCCCACCTTCACCCGCTGCCACGAGTCCGGCCCGGACGAGGCCAGCGCGACGCGCGCGGCGGTGGCGTCCTTGAACCACCGCACCGACGGCCCGTCGAAGCGCCCGGAGGTGTCGCGGGGCTCCTCCAGCCACAGCCGCTGGGTGTCGTCGATGCCCGCGACGACCGCCGGTTCGTTGGCCAATGGCGTGACCAGCTCGCTGTCCGCGACCTCGAACACGACCCACGGGCCGGAGCGGGCGATCTCCCGCAGGGCGGGCTGCTGGCGGGCCTGGTCGATGGCGTTCTGGGAGGTCGCCATGTAGTACTTCACGCCCATCATCTGCATGTGCCGGACGCCCTCGGTCATGTTGAAGCCGTCGTAGGGCATGTCCCGCTGGGCCCGGCTCGGGGCCGTGGACAGCTCGTCCTGCATGATGAAGTGGTACGGGGTCGTGGCCGACGCCTCGAAGTACAGGCCCTCCATCGAGCCGATGCAGCCGTCGGTCCAGTGCGGCAGGAGCATCAGCGCCATCGGGGTGCCGTAGCGGTCGAGCTCCTTCTCGTACTCCCAGAACGCCCGCCCGCAGCCCTCCTCCTGGCCGACCTGGCGCATCGTCTCGACGATGTCGTGGTACTCGCGGTAGGCGTCCTTGCCCTCGTAGCCGCTGTAATTCCAGCGGGCCCACGACGGCACGAAGCTCACCGGCGAGGCGTGCAGCTGGAACGGGAAGCCGCGGGGCCAGGCGTTGGCGCCCTCGAGGTGCTCGGTGCCCGGCAGCTGCCCGAGCGGCACGCCGACGAACAGGACGGTGACGGCCAGCGTCAGGAGCAGTATCGGCGTGCCGGTGCCGACCGGGCCGGCGCGGCCGTCCCGCACGAGCTGCATGATGGTCCGGGACGTCTCCGACACCGCCACGCCGGCGAGCAGGATGACGGTCAGGTAGAAGAACGGCAGCAGCCGGCCGTTCCACAGCCGCCCCTCGGGCATGACGACGAACGCCACGCCCCCCGCCACCGTGACGAGCAGCAGGAAGATCCCCGGCCGCAGCCACAGCGCCACGCTGACGCCGGCACCCACCAGAGCCAGCGCGAAGGCCCAGCGCAGGTCGACGTCGGGGGTCTTGGTCGGGAACAGGTACTGCCAGATCGTCTGGGGCGGGTCGGTGTTGGTGTAGGGCAGCTTCTCCCAGCCCATGTCGTTGAGGTACGTGCTGCGCAGGTAGAACGGCCCGACCCACCAGGCCGCGAGCAGCCCACCGACCAGCATCGTCGGAGTGAGCCAGCGCACGCTGTCGGACGCCAGCCACAGCCCGGCCGCCACGGCGAGCACGCCCAGCAGGGCGACCAGCTTGCCCAGGGGGCCGCCGAGCGCGAGTCCGGCGAGCGCGAGGACCGCACCGCCGCCGAGCAGCGGCGCCCACCGGGCGGCCGGCGCCGACGACCGCCGGAAGCGGAGGAGCAGGATGATCGCGGTGCAGCCCAGCGCGAAGAACGCCGGGATGAGATGGCACAGGCCGGTCAGCGCCAGCAGCACGGCCCCGAGCGCCCGGTAGCGGCCGGTCTCCAGGCCCTTGAACACGACGCCCAGGTAGACGAGCGCCAGGCTGAGCGACATCGAGAACGCGAACTCGCCGGCCAGCGTCGACGGGATGTTGCCGCCGTAGATCGTGAAGCCCCGGTAGAACAGGAACGGCAGCGTCGCCACCGCCAGCACCGCCGGGGTCGGGTAGCGCAGCCCCGACAGCCGGCCGAAGGCGTAGGCCGAGACGGGCAGCGTCACGACGCCGCTGACCGACACGAGCTTGAAGGCGACCCCGTAGGGCAGGCCGACGCAGGCCAGCGCCACGCCGACCCCCACGAGCGCGGCGGT
This sequence comes from uncultured Acidimicrobiales bacterium, assembly GCA_963739835.1. Lineage (GTDB taxonomy): Bacteria > Actinomycetota > Acidimicrobiia > Acidimicrobiales > VFJN01 > ZC4RG19. The sequence continues at coordinate 426,742 of CAVUBW010000015.1, read as the reverse complement.
GCGGACCCGGCGGTCGGGCCAGCGCAGCACCGCCAGGCCGCCGAGGCCGGCGGCGACGGCCAGCGGGACGAGGGCGCCCCAGCCGTGTACGCCGGCGTTGAGCAGGACGATCACCAGCGACGGCAGCACCATGTAGAACTGGTAGGCGGGGAAGCCGGCGTACCAGTCGGGCGTCCAGCCTGCGACCTGCCCGTGGGGCAACAGGTGGTCGCGCAGGTACGCCGGGCCCCACACGTGGGCGCCCATGTCGCCGCCGGCGGGGGTCGTGTTCTGGACGAGCAGGCTCGCCTGGAGGTGCCACACGACGAACACCACGCAGGCCCCGACGACCAGCATGTCGACCACCAGGCGCAGCACCCGCTGCTGGTCGGCGCGGGCCGCCTCGCGCTCGCCGTCCCAGTCGTCGGCGGCGCCGTCGCCCCCGTCGCCCCAGCCCGCGGGCCCGGGCGGGGCGCCCACCTCGGCCGGCAGTTCGCGGACGTCCATGCTGCGCGCCATCGTCACAGCAGCAGGGCCACGACGGCCGACATGTTGAACACCATGTGGGCGGCGATGGCCGGTCCGAGCCGGTCGAAGCGGTAGGCCAGCACGCCGAACACCGCGCCCGCCGCCACCAGTGCCGGGAACTGGAGCAGCTCGAGGTGGCTGCCGGCGAACAGGATCGACGACAGCACGATGCCCCACACCGGCCCGAACCGGCGGATCGAGCGAGCGCTGGGCCAGGCCCCGGTAGAAGATCTCCTCCACGATCGGCGCGCCGATGCCGACGATCAGCACGAGCAGGATCACCCCGAGGGGGCCGGCCGCCCGGTCGGTGAGGTTCTGGGCCGGCTCGGAGATGTCCTTGGCGGTGACGTCGGTGAACATCTGGATGGGCAGGTAGATGATCGAGACGATGGCGACCTGGGCGACGAACCCGCTGAGGACGCCGACCGGCACGTCGCTCCACCGGGCCTCGAGGCCGAAGTCGGTCCGCATGCCGTTGCCCTTGAACCTGGCGGCGAGCCACGGCGCGCCGAGCAGGCCGAACCAGAGGCCGAGCTGGGCGACCGCCAGCCAGGCGAGGGGCAGCTGGTCGGGCTTGCCGGCGGGGGTGCCGCTGGCGGCGAGGGCGAGAGCGGAGGTGAGCCCGCTACCGAGGACGGCGACCGCCAGGCCGAGGAGCACGTCGCCGAATCCCCAGCGCGGCGGCACGCGGTCGTCGAGCGCGGTCGCGGTCTGGTTCGGCTCGGCCACCGCCCCAGGCTACGTGCCCGCCCGCTCCGCGCCGAAGGCACACGCTACGAGGCGAGCTCGGAGCGGACCGCGCGCCCGCGCGCCGGTCGACCAGCCGCCAGCCGCGGGGCACGCTGAACGCGTCGGCGTGGGCCGTGCACAGGTCGTAGGCCATCGGGTGGCGCTCGCCCGCGAGGCGGTCGAGCCAGGTGGTGCGCTCCTGGTAGTCGTACACGAACGTCGCCGTGGCGGCATCGGCGCAACCGGGGCGGGCGCAGGCTCGGGTCACGGGCGGACAAGCTATCCGAGCCGCGCGACCGGCCGGTGCCCGTGGATATTCCGGGTCCACGACGGATCGCGAGGTGGGAGCCACCGCACGACGATGGCATGAGGCTCGCGATCGGCCCGTATCCTGTCCAGCATGAGTCAGCCCCCGCCTCCGCCGCCGCCGCCCCCGCCCTCGGGGCGCTCGCCGCGCGGCCAGGGCATGGGCGGACGTGAGCAGCAGATGCCCCGGTGGGCGATCTGGGTGCTGGCCGCGGCCGTGCTGTCGATCTTCCTGCTCCCGTCGCTGATCCCGCGCGACAAGGGCAAGGAGATCGCCTACACCGAGCTGCAGTCGCAGGTCGCGAAAGACAAGGTCGAGTCGATCACCTGGTCCAACAACGGCGGGGCCATCAGCGGCAAGCTCAAGACCGGCGAGTCGTTCAGCTCGCACGGCGCCAACACGCCCACCGAGGAGGACATGGCGCTGTTCCGCGAGCACGACGTCGAGGTGACCTTCGAGAACCCGCAGCCCAGCCTCTTCGCGGCGCTGGCGCCGCTGCTCATCCCGGTCGCCCTGTTCGTCGGCATCTTCTGGTTCCTCCAGCGCCGGGCGCAGAGCCAGATGGGCGGCATCATGTCCATCGGGCGCAGCCGGGCCAAGATCTACTCGACCGAGCAGCCCGAGCACGACGTTCGACGACGTCGCCGGCTACGACGGGGTCAAGCAGGAGATCACCGAGGTCGTCGACTTCCTGAAGTACCCCGAGCAGTTCGCGGAGATCGGCGCCCGCATCCCGAAGGGCGTCCTGCTCGTCGGCCCGCCGGGCACCGGCAAGACCCTCATCGCCCGGGCGGTCGCCGGCGAGGCCGGCGTGCCGTTCCTGTCGGTGACCGGCTCCGACTTCATGGAGATGTTCGTCGGCGTCGGCGCCAGCCGGGTGCGCGACCTGTTCCAGACCGCCCGCAAGCAGGGCCGGGCCATCATCTTCGTCGACGAGATCGACTCGATCGGCCGCAAGCGCGGCGCCGGCCTCGGCGGCGGCCACGACGAGCGCGAGCAGACGCTCAACCAGATGCTCTCGGAGATGGACGGCTTCGAGGCCACCGAGGGCATCGTGATGATGGCGGCCACCAACCGGCCCGACATCCTCGACCCCGCGCTGCTGCGCCCGGGCCGCTTCGACCGCCAGATCGTCGTGCCGCTGCCCGAGCTCGGACGAGCGCCGGGCGATCCTGCGCGGTGCACGCCAAGTCACAAGCGATCTGGCCGCCGACGTCGACCTCGACGTCGTGGCCCGCGGCACGCCGGGCATGAGCGGCGCCGACCTGGCCAACCTCGTCAACGAGGCCGCGCTGTTCGCGGTGCGGCGCGGGTCAGGACGAGATCCGCAACGCCGACTTCGAGCAGGCCCGCGACCGGGTGCTGATGGGCCAGCGGCGCGAGTCGATGGCGCTCTCCGAGGACGAGAAGGAGGTCATCGCCTACCACGAGGCCGGCCACGCCGTGCTGCGCGTGCGTGCTCGACCACGCCGACCCGGTGCACAAGGTGACGATCCTGCCGATCGGCATGGCGCTGGGCGTCACCCAGCAGCTCCCGGTCGAGGAGCGCCACATCTACCGCCAGGACTACATCGAGGACACCCTGGTGGTCCGCATGGGCGGCCGCTGCGCCGAGGAGCTGGTCTTCGGCGTGATCTCGACCGGCGCCAAGAACGACCTCGTCGGCTCGACCGAGCTGGCCCGCAAGATGGTCCGCGAGTGGGGCATGTCGACGCGGATCGGGCCCGATGGCCTGGGGCAGCCAGGGCCAGGTGTTCCTGGGCGAGGACCTCATGCACACCCGCGACTACTCCGACGAGACCGCCCGGGTCATCGACGAGGAGGTCGAGCGCATCCTGCGCGAGCAGGAGGACCGCTGCCGCGGGGTGCTCGCCGAGCACCGCAACGGCCTCGACCTCGTGGCGCGGGCCCTGCTCGAGCACGAGACGATCGACGGCGCCGAGGTCACCCGCCTGATCGCGGTCGGCGCGGGCACGACGTCCCCCGCCGGCAACGGCGGCACCCCGGCCGACCGCGTGCAGGACCGCATCAGCGATCGCGGCATCGACATCGGCCCCGGCCGGGGCCCCGACGCCCCGACCCCCGAGCCGAGCGACGCGCTGACGGGCGGCTCCCGGCCGCCGTCACCGCCACCCCCGGCGCCGCCGACCTAGTGCCCTCGGGCACTAGCTCGGACCCGCCGGCTCCTCGACCCCGTGGGCGCACCCGGCGGCCGGCAGGGTGCCCGGTTCCCGCAGCTCGGCCACCGTGGCCCACAGGTCGGTGGCGGTGACGGGACCGAGGAACGTCGCCCGCACGTCGCCCGCGGCGTCGGCGACCAGGACGGCGGGCACGGCCGTGATCGCGTAGCGCTCGTGCAGGGGCCGGGCGGCCGAGACCTCCACCTCCTGCACCGCGACCTGCCCGCTGGCGAGGTGCCGCGCCCGCTCCCACACGCCGGCGCACGACGCGCAGGTCGCCGACGTGAACACCGCCACCAGCCACGGCGCCTCCGGCGCCGTGAAGTCTCCGCGCTCGACCCGGGCGGGCAATACGTGGCCGGCCACGGTCGGGGCGGCGGGCCGGCGGCGCCGGTCGATCACCCACGCGGCGGCGACGGCCACCACCACCAGCACCGCCGCGAGCGCGAGCCGTTCCATCGCCCCGATCGTCGCGCCCGCCCCGCCCCGCCGGCTAGCCGGCGCCGGCGAGCCGACCGGCGGCAGCGAGGGCGTCGAGGACCTCGCCGCCCGTGAGCAGCGGCACGCCCGGGGCGCAGGGCCGCCCGGCGCCCGTCGGCGGCGCGCACGACCCGCTCGGCGACCACCGGGCCGGCGGCGATCACGACCACACCCGACTCGCCCGCATCGGCGGGCGAGTCGAGAGCCACGCGGCCGCCGGGCGGGACCTCCGTCGATCCGCCCGCGCCGTCGCGGTCGCGGCCCGGCCCCGGCACCTCGAGGCGCACCCGGACCGCCTTCGTCGGGTCCGGGTTGAACACCACGAACGCGGCCGTCTCGTCGTCCCCCGCCGCCAGCGACGGGAACGTCCAGTTCGGCGCGGCCAGGCGGGCGCCGGGGGCGGCTGTCACCTCGCCCGTCGGCGGCCGCCGGGACGACGGCGGCGGGCCGGCATCGACCGTGACCCGTTGGGCCACCACCCTCGTCCCGTTCGTCACGTGCACGACCGTGGCGTGTGGCTCACCCGCAACGATCCGGGCCTGGTCGCCGTAGTCGATCACCTCGTAGGCGCCCGCCGGCACGCTCAGCCGGAACGGCTCGGGCTCCGGTCCCGGGTCGTCGCCGCCGGGCAGCACCCGCACCTCGACCCGGGCCCGGTCCCGGCTCGGGTTGTAGACGACGATCCTCTCGCTGCTCGACCCGTCCTCGTCGTCGCCGCCGGCGGGCGTGGCCTCGTCCTCCTCGCCCGGCGCGGGCGGGACCGGCGCAGGCACCGTCGCCTCCCCGTCGGCGAACACCCACGTCGTGCCGGCCGACGGCACCGCGAGGTCGAGGGACAGCCCCTCGGCGCCGAGGCTGCCGTCGAACTGCTGGATCCGCTCGACGACGATCCGCCCGCTGCGGGCGCGGAACGTGGCCGCCACCTGCTGGCTCCGGGTCACGTCGTCGCCGAGGTCGACCCCGACCACCCCGCCCGCCGGGACAGGGAAGCCCTGGAAGCGGACCGGCTCCCGGCCGCCGTCCTCGGTGACGAACGTGCCGTCGACCGTGGCCGGGCTGGGGAACGGGTTGAACAGCACGACCACGTCGCGGGCGTCCCGGGTGGTCGCCCCCCAGGCCAGGTGCCAGGTCGATCCCGCGAATGTCGCACACGGCCCGACGTCCTCGCCGTGCGGCCCGCTGACCTGGTGCTCGACCGCGACGCCGCCGCCGTCGACCTCGACCACCGCCGCCGCCAGCCCCGCGGCCACCACGTCGCCGAGCCGCACCTCGACCCGCTGGCCGGCGGGCACGGCGACCTCCCGGGTGACCGGCGGGCCGCCGGCCTCCGCGGCGCCGCCCTCTGGGCCGTCCGGGCGCCGGATGGCGCCGGTCACGATCGTGAGCGTCGCGGTCCGGTCCTCGTCGCCCGTGTTGACGATCGCCACGCGATGGTCGGCGAAGCCGTCCGCCTCGGCGGTCCCGGCCGCGCAGTACCACGTGCTCGACCCGGCGGTCGCGGGCCGGGCGGCCGGCATCAGCCGGGCGTCCCCGGACTCCGGCACCCGCCCGGCGGCGACGTCGTCACCGCCGTCGCGGCGGTCGAGGACGACCGCGCCCGCCAGCAGCGCCGCCAGCCCCAGCACGAGCGGGATGCGCAGGATCAGCACGCGGCGGCCGGACGCCGTGCGGGCCGGCCGCGACCCCCGGCCCCGCCGGTGCGCCGGGCGATGCTCCGGATCGACCGGATCGTCCGCCTCGCTCCGCTCGCTCACCGGCCGACCCCGACCGCAACCGGCACGTCGGACGCCTCGGCGCCCGGCTCCGCCTCCTGCGGCTCCGGCTCGGGCGGCGGCTCGGTGCGCGTCGGCCGCGTCCCCGCCCCGCGGCGGGGACGGGGTCGAGGCGCCGAAGCGCATGCGGATGGCCACCGCGGCCAGCGCCAGCCAGACGGCGACCTGGACCGCGAGCGCGGCCGGCGAGGATGCGCCCCCGTCCCGCGGGCCTGCGAGCCCCGCGCCGCCGTCGCGGTCCGGGTCGAAGGCGGTGTTGCGGTAGACGATCAGGCCGGGATCGACCTGGACCCGGGCCAGGTCGAGCTGCTCGGCCAGCACGCCCAGCAGCTCGGACGGCGCGGTCGACAGCGCGCCCGTTGCGGAGGGCGCCAGCCGGCGGGGCACGGCGACGAACTCGACGCCGAGCGGGGCCAGCCGTTCACCCAGCCGGCTCGTGCGCCCGCCGATGGCGTCGTCGAGCACCCGGCCCAGGCGGGCGGCGCCGGCGTCGTCGCCCGTCGCCGGCCACAGGTCGCCCACCGCCGGCACCGCGGCGGGCACCGACGTGTAGGTCAGCCCGCCGTCGAGCTGCCATGCCTGGCCGCCCGGCACCAGGTCGGGGTCACCGACCCAGAGCACCCGGGACGACGCTCTCGCCGTGTCCCGCGCCAGCACGCCGAGCAGCCCCGCGTAGTCGTCCCTCGGCGCCGACCAGCGGCCGTCGACCGACGCCGCCACCGCGGGCGCGGCCGCGACCATCAGGGCGAGCACGCCGAGCCCGACGACGATCCGGCGGATCCCGAACCGCCACGAGCGGCCCCTGACGTCCCGGTCGACCGCCGCCAGCCCGAGCGCCACGGCCAGGGCGAGCCCCGCGGCGGCCGGGGCCAGCACGACGCCCGCCGGGGGGAGCCGGAGCGTGAGCAGTCCGTCCGCCCGCGCCCACACCAGGCCCCCGCACGCCAGCGCCAGCGCCCAGGCCCGCACGGCCCAGCCGAGACGCCAGCGCCGGCCGATCAGCAGCGGGACCGCCGCCGCGCCCAGCACGGCGGCCGTGGCCCATCCGGCGAGCGCGGGCCCGGTCCGCAGGGCGAGGACGTCGAGCCCCGACAGCGCGTCGGCCCGAACGCCGCCCAGCCACGCAGACCGGGCTGCGGGCGATCCCGCGAGCTGGAGCGTGGTGGGCAGGTGCGCCAGCGCCGCGATAGCCGCCCCCCCGGCGGCCGCGAGCGCGGTCCGGAGCGCGGCGCGCCACGCGCCCGTCAGCAGGCAACCGGCGGCCAGCCCCGCGCCCATGAGCACCACCAGCAGGGGCGCCTGGGGCACGAGGAGCGCCGCCAGGGCGGTGACCGCTCCGGTCGCGGCCACGTGCTGGCCCAACCCCGACGGGACGGCCCGCGCCGCGGTCCCGCCGGGCCGGGACGCGAACGGCGGCGCGCCGGATGCCCGCGCCAACCGGCCGACGAGCCACGGGGCGGCCGCGTACATCCCGAGGGCCGACCACCGGCCCACGGCCAGCGCGTCGTAGGGCAGCGGCACGGCGGCGTACGCGATGGCCGCCGCCACCTGCCCCCGCTTCGAGCCGAGCGGCGCGGCCATCCGGTGGGCGCCCACCACTCCGAGCGGCAGGAGGCCGACGGTCAACAGCGTCCGGGCCAGGCCGGCGTGCCCCGCGACCAGGCCGGTCAGCGTCCCGGCCACGCCGACCAGCAGCGGCGGCGGGACCGCCGCACCGACGCCCACCGCGCGCCACCCGCCCGACCAGTCGCGCAGCAGGTCGCCGGCGCCACCCCCGAAGCCCACCATCTCGCCGATCACCGGCACCGACCGGGTGACCAGGTGGCGGGACCCGAACGCCAGCACCGCCGCCAGCGTCGCCGCCACCGCCACGGTGCCGGGCGACCAGGCGGTCGGGTCGACCTCCATGTGCCCGCGCTCGGGCACCGCCGCCACCGCCGCGTCTGCCGCGCTCGACCCGCAGCCGCTGGAGCCGGGGCCCGACCAGGCCCCGGACCTGGTAGCGGCGCACGGTCCGGTCGGGCACGGCCCGGAACCCGGCGACGGCCGCCCGGGCGGCCCGCAGCGACGGCAGGCGGGCCAGGTTCCACGGCCACGCCCCCAATGCGGCCCGGGCCCGGCCGGGACGGCCGGTGATCAGCGCGCCGACGGCCTCGAGCAATGTGAGGACCAGTGCCTGGGGCACGATCGCCACCAGGCTCGCCGTCCCGTAGCTGGTCAGCAGCACCCGCAGCCGGTGGCGGGCGGCGAGGTGCGGCCGCATGCCGCCCTCCGGCCGGCCGGCGAACGCCTCGGCGTGGCGCACGCGGGACGCGGAGGTGACCAGCACCCGCCCGCCGGCCACGCGGGTCCGCCACGACAGGCTGAGGTCGTCGCCCAGGAAGTCGATCGCCTCGTCGAACCCACCGATCTCCCGGAACCGCGACTCGCGGACCAGCGTGAACGCCCCGGGCACGGCGAACACCCCCCGCAGCCCGTCGTGCTGGCCCTGGTCCCGCTCGCCGTGCTCCACGTAGGGCAGCGCCACCCCGAGCCGGTCGGCCGCGAGCCCGAACTGGAGGAGCCGGTGGTCGTCGTCCCAGTCCACGAGCTTGGGGCCGACGACGTCGGCCTCCCAGCGTTGCGCGGCGTCGACCAGCGCCGTGACCGCACCCGGGTCCGGCGCCACGTCATCGTGGCTGAACAGGTAGAACTCGGCCCCCGACACGAGGTCGAACGCGCTGTTGGCGGCCGCCCCGAAGCCGGGGTTGCCCTCGACGCGCCGGAGAACGGCCGCAGGGAGCACCTCCGCCACCCGCGCCGCGATGCCGTCCTCACCCTCCTCGGCCTCCCCGGTGTCGACCACCAGGACGTCGAGATTGGGGTAGTCCTGGGCCGCGAACGCGGCCAGGAGTGCGTCGAACCGCTCGGCGGGCGGATCGTGGGTGACGACCACCGCCACGACGGGAGGCGGCGCGGGGTGCTCTTCCGGCTCCACGACGCGAGCACCGTAGCGTCGGGCCGCCCCCCGACCGCGGACCCCCGGGGACCGCCGCCGCGCCGGTGTAGGGTCGTCGCCGCACCCGGGAGGCCTGCATGCAAGCGATCTCCGTCGACGACCTCACCCGGCGGGTCGAGAACACGCTCTACACGGCCGTCGGGCTCGGCATCCTCGGCTTCCAGCACCTTCAGGTCCAGCGGCGCCAGCTCGCCCGGTCGGTCGACGCGGTCGTCCGGCAGGTCACGGAGCGGCCCGACCGGCCCGCCGCCCGCGGCTGACCGCGCCGGTGTCGCTCCCCGCCCGCCGGGTCGCGGTCGACGTCACGTCGCTGCTCGGCCCGCTGACCGGCGTCGGCGTGTTCGCCGACGAGCTGGTGCGGCGCCTGGCCGAGCGCGACGACCTCGCGCTGACCGCGTTCGCCGTCACCTGGCGGGGGCGGGGCCGGTTGGCGGGCCTGCTCCCCGCCTCGGTGGCGGTCGCCGACCGGCCGATGGCCGCCCGGCCCCTGCACGAGCTGTGGGCGCGGTCCGACCACCCGCTCGTCGACCGGTGGATCGGCCGCCACGACGTGGTCTGGGGCCCGAACTTCGTGGCCCCGCCGACCCGGGCGCCGAGCCTGATGACCGTCCACGACCTGACCACGCTGCGCTTCCCCGAGCTGGCCGACGGCCCGACCCGGGCCTACCCGGCGCTGATCCGCCGGGCGATCGCGCGGGGTGCGCTGGGTCCACACGCCGTCCGCCTTCGTCCGGGACGAGGTGATCGCCGAGTTCGCGGTCGACCCCGAGCGGGTGGTCGCCATCCCCCACGGCGTCCGGGCGCCCCGCACCCGGGACGGCGGCGACGGCGCGGTGCCGACCGCGGCCGGTGACCGCTACGTCCTCGCCGTGGGCACCGTCGAGCCCCGCAAGGACCTGCCGGGACTGGTGGCCGCGTTCGACGCGGTGGCCGCCGGCGACCCCGGCCTCCGGCTGGTGATCGCCGGCCAGGACGGCTGGGGTGCCGAGGCGCTCACCGCCGCCGTCGGCCGGGCCCGCCATGCCGACCGCGTCGTCCGGCTCGGGTGGGTCGACGACCCCACCCGGGCGGCGCTGGTGGCGGGCGCGGCCGTGTTCGCGTACCCCTCGGTATACGAGGGCTTCGGGCTGCCGCCGATCGAGGCCATGGGCGCCGGGGTGCCCGTCGTGGCCACCCGGGCGGGCGCGCTGCCCGAGGTGTGCGGCGACGGCGCCGACCTCGTCCCCGTCGGCGACGTCGACGCGCTCGCCGCGGCGCTGGGCCGGGTGCTCGAGGATCCGGGCCACCGTGAGGACCTGGTCGCCCGGGGTCGGCGGGTGGCCGCGGGCTACGACTGGTCGTCCACGGCCGAGCGGTTCGCCGGGCTGCTGCACCGGGTTGCGACATCCGTCACGTGACCTGATTCACGAGGAGAGCCGCCGGCGGCATACGATGATCGGCCGTGAGAGCGCTGGTGACGGGAGCCGGGGGCTTCGTCGGGACACACCTGGTCCGCCATCTGCTGGAGCAGGGCGACGAGGTCATCGAGCTGGAGCGCAACGTCGACGGCATCGACATCGCGGACGTCGAGCCGCTGACCGAGGCCGTGACCGAGGCCAAGCCGGAGGTCGTGTACCACCTGGCCGGCGCGGCCGACGTCGGTGGTAGCTGGACCGCGCCGCACGAGACCTTCCTGGCCAACGCCCTCGGCACGCTCAACGTGCTGGAGGCCAGCCGAGCCGCCGGCGCCGACCGCGTGCTGGCCGTGACCAGCGCCGACGTCTACGGGCGGGTGACCGAGGACGAGCTGCCGCTCAACGAGCGCCAGCCGCTGCGGCCGGTGTCGCCCTACGCCGCCTCCAAGGTGGCCGCCGACGCCCTCGCCCAGCAGGCGTGGCTCGGCCACCGGCTCCCGGTCGTGCGCGTGCGGGCGTTCAACCACCTCGGTCCCGGCCAGAGCGACCGGTTCGTGGCGCCCTCGCTGGCCGCTCGCATCGCCCGCAACGAGCGCGACGGCGGCGACGAGGTCCCGATCGGCAACCTGACCCCGCGGCGCGACGTCACCGACGTCCGCGACGTGGTCCGTGCGTACCGCCTGCTGATGACCGCCGGCGAGCCGGGCGAGGTCTACAACGTGTGCCGGGGCTCAGCGGTGTCCGTGAAGGAGATCGCGGAGATGCTGCTGGGCATGGCCGCCCGGCCGATGCACCTGGTGTCCGACCCGGCGCTGCAGCGGCCGGTCGACATCCCGGTCCTGGTCGGCGACAACACCGCGCTGCGGCTCGCCACCGGCTGGGAGCCGACGATCCCGCTCGAGAAGACGCTGGCCGACGTCCTGACCGACTGGCGCAGCCGGCTTGGCTGCTGACAACCTGGCGCGCTGCGCCCGCGTGCTTCCACACCTGGGAGGATGTGACGCTGAGGCAGGGGTGCGGCGCGCCCTGCGGGAGGAGACCCCATCGTGACCAAGCGAGCGCTCATCACCGGCATCACCGGGCAGGACGGCTCCTACCTGGCCGAGCTGCTGCTGGACAAGGGCTACGAGGTGCTCGGGCATGGTCCGCCGCTCCAGCACCGTCAACTTCGAGCGCATCGACCACCTCCAGGACCGCATCACGTTCGTGCAGGGCGACCTGCTCGACCAGGTCTCGCTCATCGACGATCCTCCAGGAGCACCGGCCGGACGAGGTCTACAACCTGGCGGCCCAGTCGTTCGTGCCGACGTCGCTGGCAGCAGCCGGTGCTGACCGGCGAGTTCACCGCCCTCGGCGTCACCCGCATGCTCGACGCGATCCGCATCGTCGACCCGGGCATCCGCTTCTACCAGGCGTCGTCGCAGCGAGATGTTCGGCAAGGTGCGCGAGATGCCGCAGACGCGAGAGCACGCCGTTCTATCCCGCGCAGCCCGTACGGCGTGGCCAAGGTCTACGGCCACTGGATCACGGTCAACTACCGCGAGAGCTACGACCTGCTACGCCTGTCGCGGCATCCTGTTCAACCACGAGTCGCCCGCGCCGCGGGCTCGAGTTCGTCACCCGCAAGATCACCGACGGCGTGGCCCGCATCAAGCTCGGGCCTGCGCGACGAGCTGCGGCTCGGCAACCTCGAGGCCAAGCGCGACTGGGGCTTCGCCGGCGACTACGTCGAGGCGATGTGGCTCATGCTCCAGCAGGACGAGCCCGACGACTACGTCGTCGCCACCGGCGAGACCCACTCGGTGCGCGAGTTCTGCGAGCTGGCCTTCGGCCACGTCGGCCTCGACTGGGAGAAGTACGTCGTGATCGACGAGCGCTTCTTCCGGCCGGCCGAGGTCGACCTCCTCGTCGGCGACGCCAGCAAGGCCAGGCGGGTCCTGGGCTGGGAGCCGAAGACCACCTTCGAGCGACCTGGTCAACCTGATGGTCGACGCCGACGTGGCCCTGCTCGAGGGCCGGCTCAACGGCATCGCCTGACCGGCTGCCGCGCGCCATGGCATCGACGGTCGCCGTCCTGGCGGGGGGCGTCGGCGCCGCCCGCCTGCTGGCCGGCCTGGTCCGGGCCGTGCCGCCGGCCGGCGTCACCGCCGTCGTCAACGTCGGCGACGACACCGTGCTGCACGGGCTGGCGATCAGCCCCGACCTCGACACGGTCACCTACACGCTCGCGGGCGCGATCGACCCCGAGCGGGGGTGGGGGCTGGCGGACGAGACCTGGCAGGCGATGGCCACGCTGGAGCGCTACGGCGGGGCGGCGTGGTTCCGGCTCGGCGACCGCGACCTGGGCACGCACCTGTACCGGACGCAGCGGCTGTCCGAGGGCGCCCCGCTGTCGGTCGTGACCGGCGAGATCGCCCGGGGCTGGGGGCTCGACCTGGCGCTGGTGCCGGCGAGCGACGACCCGGTGCGCACGCTGCTGACGCTGGCGGAGGGCGGCGAGGAGGTGGCGTTCCAGGACTACTTCGTGCGCCGGCAGCACGCCGTGGCGGTGTCGGGGGTCCGCTTCGCGGGCGCCGGGTCGGCCCGTCCCGCGCCCGGGGTGCTGGAGGCGCTGGCGGGGGCGGACGCGGTCGTGGTCGCGCCGTCCAACCCGATCGTGTCGATCGGGCCGGTGCTGGCGGTGCCGGGCGTCCGGGACGCGGTGGCGGCCCGCCGGTCGTCGGTGGTGGCGGTGTCGCCGCTGGTCGGGGGCCGGGCGCTCAAGGGCCCGGCGGACCGGCTGATGCGGGAGCTGGGCCACGAGGACTCGGTGGTCGGCGTCGCCCGGCTGTACGCCCCGTTCGCCGGCACGCTGGTGGTCGACGAGGCCGACCGGGCGCTGGCCGACGCGGTGCGGGCCGAGGGCTTGCGCTGCGTCGTGACCGACACGATCATGCGTGACCCGGACGCGGCGGCCGCCCTGTGCCGGGTCGTGCTCGGCGCGGCCGCTGGCAAGGAGGGGGACGGGTGAGCGGACTGCAGATCATCCCGGTGGAGGGCATCGGCGAGGTGCGACCGGGCGCGGACCTTTCACGCCTGCTCGCCCAGGCCGCCGACGTCGCCGACGGCGACGTGCTGGTGGTGACCCAGAAGGTGGTGTCGAAGGCCGAGGCCCAGCTGGTGCCGATCGACCCGCGGGACCCGGCGAGCAAGACCAGGATCGTGGAGGGCGAGTCGGTCCGCATCCTGCGCCGCCGGGGCGACCTGGTGATCAGCGAGACGAGGCACGGTTTCGTCTGCGCCAACGCCGGCGTCGACCTGTCGAACGTCGAGGAAGGCTGGGCGGCGCTCCTCCCCGACGACCCGGACCGCTCGGCGCGCAGGCTGCGGGACGGCATCCGCGCGGCACGGGCGTCGAGGTCGCAGTGATCATCAGCGACACCTTCGGCCGAGCCTGGCGCCGGGGGCTGACGGACGTGGCGATAGGTTGCGCGGGCATCCGGGCGGTGGTCGACCTCCGAGGCACGGAAGACGCCCTGGGCCGCGAGCTGGTGGCCACGGAGGTGTGCGTGGTCGACGAGCTGGCGGCAGCGGCCGAGCTGGTCATGGGCAAGGCGACGGGCAATTGCGCCGCCATCGTTCGGGGCGTCGACCCGACATGGCTGGGCCGCGGCGAGGTCCGAGCCGAGGTGGTCCGAGCCCCGGCCGACGACCTGTTCCGCTAGCTCCCGGACGGCGGGTCAGACCTCGGCGCAACCGCCGTCCCAGGCGACCCGCAGGCGGGGGCCGGTCACGGTCGTAAACGTCACCCCCAGCGCCTCGCAGCACACCGTGCCGCCGTCGCCAGGCGTCACTGGCGCGAGGACGCCATCGGCGTCGAGCCGGAACAGCTCGACGCGCCGGTCCTCGTGCACGATCAGCACCTCGCCAACGCCGCGGGCCGCGTAGAACCCGAGCTTGCGGTAGGAGTCGTCGCCCGGCGATCGGATCTCGACCACCAGCTCCGCGGACACGTAGCCCTCGTCGACGCCGTCCTCGGCCCGGGCGTAGACCTGGTCGGGCACCCGCCAGTCGTCGGCGCCGCCGAAGACGCCGCCGGCCTCGGGGGCCGCCCGGAGGCCCCGGGCCTTGGCCAGTGGGGCCAGCACCAGGTAGAGGTCGCCGCCCAGCTCGGCATGCCATCGTTTCGGCGGGTTCACCAGGTGCCACTCCCCAGCCCAGCACTCGTCGCGCTTGTCGATTCCGAGACGACGGCGGTCGTCGATCAGGCGCGCGGTCACCGGGAACGGCACGGCACTCATGGTCATCAGCATACCCTGAAATACCACGTGTCTCCCCAAGGCTCGCGTTTTGTCCCCGGAAACGGTCGCCCCAGCGACCGTTTCCGGGGACAAAACGCAACCTCAGCCCGCCTGGTGCTTGACCCAGTCGGTCACGCGGGCGATGCCATCGGCCAGGTCGGTCCAGGGCCGCCACCCCAACTGCATCGCGGCCCGGCCGGGATCGAGCGCGGCCCGGGCCGGCTCGCCCGGGCGGGCGGCCGCCTGGCGGGCCGGGAGGTCGACCCCGGCCGCCGCGGCCATCGCCGCGTACAGCGCGTTGATCGACGTCTCGACGCCCGTACCGACGTTGATCAGCAGCCCGTCGCCGCGCTCGACCGACCGCACCAGCGCGTCGACGCAGTCGTCCACGTAGAGGAAGTCCCGGGTCTGCTCGCCGTCGCCGTAGATCGTGCACGCGCTCGCCCGCCGCCAGTGCGGCGGCGAAGATGGCCACCACCCCGCCGGTGCCCCGGGGGTCCTGGCGGGGCCCGTACACGTTGGCCAGCGCCAGCGCCGTGAACTCGAGGCCGTGCACCCGCCGGTAGACGTTGAGGTAGTCGACGACCGCCCGCCGCGTGACCGCCGCCCGGCGACACCGGAGCCGCCCGGGTGCGACTCGCGCACCGGCAGGTCCCGCGCCGGCACCTCGCCGTAGATCGCTGCCCGACGAGGCGAACACGATCTTGCGGGTGCCCGCCACCCGGGCGCCCTCCAGCACGTTCAGCGTGCCGATCAGGTTGACCTCGGCGTCGTACACCGGGCGGGCGACGCCCGTCCGGTCGTCAGGCTGGCCGGCCAGGTGGAAGATCAGCTCCGGCGCCCGCCGGGCGATGACGTCGACGACCTGCGGGTCGCGGATGTCGAGCTGGTGGAACCCCACCCGGTGGCTGCGGTCGGCCCGCGCCTCGGCCAGGTTGGCGAGCGAGCCGGTCGTCAGGTCGTCGAGCACCTCGACCTCGTGGTCCTCTGCCAGCAGGCGGTCGACGAGCGTCGATCCGATGAACCCCGCCCCCCCGGTGACGACCGTCCTCACAGGTGGACGCTCACCCGCCGGCCTCGGGCCAGCGGACACCATCGAGCCGCTCGCCGGCCGCCACCTCCTGGCCGTCGCCGACGACGCTGCACCCGGCGATCACCGCACCGGCGCCCACGGTGGCCCGCTCCCCCACGATCGAGCCGTCGACGACCGCATCGGGGCCGATGCGGGTGCCGGGAAGCAGGACCGCGCCCTCGATGCGCGCGCCGGCCGCCACCCACGCCCCCGCGCCGATCACCGAGCGCTTCACGCTGGCGTCGTGGTCGACCCAGGCGGTCGGGTCGACGCCGTCGAGCGGCGGGCCCCGCAGCCCGTCGAGCAGGTCGAGCTGGGCCTGCACGTACTCCTGGGGCGTGCCGGTGTCGATCCAGTAGGCGTCGTCGTCGAGCGCGTAGAGCGTGCCGTCCGCCACCATGCCGGGGAACGTCTCGCGCTCGATCGACACCTTCCGGCCGTCGGGGATGCGGTCGAGCACCGACGGCTCGAGCACGTACGTGCCGGCGTTGATCCGGTTGGTCGGGGCCGTCGCCGGGCGCCGGCTTCTCGACGAAGGCCTGCACCTGGCCGTCGCCGTCGATCGGGACGACGCCGTAGCGCGACGGGTCGTCGACCGGGTGGAGGGCGATCGTGCCCTCGGCGCCCGCCCGCTCGTGGAAGGCGACGAGCCGACCGATGTCGAGGTCGGTGAGCACGTCGCCGTTGAGCACCAGGAACCGCTCGGTCGATGCCGGCGTCGCGGGCGGCGAAGCGGATGGCGCCGGCCGTGTCGAGCGGCTCGGGCTCGACGGCGTAGTGCAGCGTCGCACCGGCGCACCGTCCGTCGGGATAGGCCTCGCCGGAACGCGTCCGGGCGGTAGCCGAGCGACAGCACGACGTCGTCGACGCCGTGGACGGCGAGGTGGCCGACGACGTGCTCGATCATCGGCCGGTCGACGACCGGCAGCATCTGCTTCGGGCCGCGTCAGGGTCAGCGGCCGCAGGCGCGTGCCGAAGCCCCCGACCAGGACGACGGCGCGCACTCAGCCGCCCGTGGTGTCAGGCGGTGCCGTGGTGGCGTTGGGGTCGGCCGGCACGGCGTCGGTCGGCGGCCGGCCGTGCGGGGTCGGCCGGCAGCGTGGTCTCGCCGGGCAGCGTCGTCGACGTCGCCCCGCCGGTGTCGGCCGCGCCGAGCGTGGACAGGTTGGCCGCCGACTCGGGCTTGGGGATGTCGGTGGTGCCCTCGGGCACGAAGGCGATCGTGAAGCCCTGCCCGTCCTCGGTGAAGCGGATGTTGCCGAAGTCGCGCCGGATCAGCGCGGGCTTCTCCTTGGTGGTCTCGACGTTGTTCCACTGGGCGACGACCAGCTCGGCGTCCTTGCCGTCGCACTGGTCGCTTGCCCTCCTCCCAGCTCTGGTCGCCGATCGGTGAGCTTGGTGTCGGTGAGCTTGACGCCGGCGCCGTCGAGGAAGACGCCCAGCTTGGCGTTCTTGCCCGCCGCGCCCGACGAACGGGTGGATGTGGATGACGCCGTCGCCGTGGGTGTGGATGCCGTTGGGCTGCTCGAAGGTCGGGGATCGGCGGCTGCAACGCGCCGCAGACGTAGATGCCGTACGCCGCGTGCCAGTGGTCTGGAACGCGATCGGCTCGACCGCGGCGCTCGACTTGCGGTCGTTGGCGGCGAACGCGATCAGGCCGACGCCCGAGCACGACGATCGCCCCGATGACCCCAGGGAACAGCAGGTCACGCTGCCTGCCGCCCGAAGGCCGGCGACCGCCGGCACGTGCGGCCCGCGCGACCTTCTTCGACGAGGAGGCCTTGCCCATGAGGGTTCAGACCGTATCGTGCCCGCGCACCGATGACCGAACCGGGCCGGCCCGGCCGGTGGGCCTCACGAGCGGCGGTCGCGCAGCTCCTGGAACAGCGGCCTCGTAGCGCTCGGCGACCGCGGCCGGCGAGGCCCAGCGCTCGACGAAGCGCCGCCCCGCCCGCGCCCATCGCCGAGGCCCGGGCCGGGTCGTCGAGCAGCGCGGCCGACGGCCGCGGTGAACGCGTCGGGATCGTCGGGCGGGACCGCGAGGCCCGCCCCGGCCCGCTCGACCGTCCGGGCCACCTCGGTGCCCTCGTCGACGCTGGCCACGCACGGGCCGGCCGGCGGCGAGGATCGAGTACAGCTTCGACGGCACGCTGGAGCGGGCCAGGCCCCGGCGCAGCGGGCACGACGTGGACGTCGGCCGGCGGCCAGCACCTCGGGCAGGCGCTCCGTGGGCTGGATAGTCGACGAAGCGCACGTTGCCGCAGGCCGGCGGCCTCGGCCTCGAGCGTCGGCGCGGGCCGAGCCGCCGCCGTTGATCACGAAGCACGACGTCGGGCCGGTCGGCGCAGCGTGCGGGCGGCCGCGCAGCACGAGGTCGAGCGACTGCGAGAAGCCCGACGTTGCCGGCGTACATCACGACCCGGCGGCCGCTCGAGGCCGAACTCGCCGCGGTAGCGCCGTTCTCGCGGTCGGCCGGGCGGATGCGGTCGGTGTCGACGAAGTTGGGGATCACCCGCACCCGGTCGTCGGCGTCGGCGCGACGGTCCGCCGGATCTTGGCGACGCACGTTGTCGCGCAGGTCGTCGGACAGCACGGTGACCGCGTCGGCCCGCCGGTAGGTCGCAGCGCTCGAGCCGCCGACGCCGCGCGGATCACGCTCGGCGTCCGGTGATCGCGCCCGAGCTCGACGGCGACGTCGGGGAACACGTCCTGGATGTTGAACACGAACGGCACGCCGCCGACCGCCGCGCGGCCAGCCAGCCCGGCGAGGCCGAGGGTGAGCGGCGGCGACATGGCGAGCACGGCGTCGGGCCGGGCACCGGGCCGGCCGCAGCCCCACGGCGGTCGACAGCACGGTGAAGCCGGCGAACGCCAGCCGCCCGGGCGGGGATGTTGCGCTTGTCGGTCGGGAACGGGTGGACCCGGGTGATGCGCCCCCAGTCGGTGTCCTCGTGGCGCACCGGGCGGCCGTCCCAGCCGGGCTCGATGCGCGTGGTGCTGGTACCAGGGCAGCGACGTGACGACGTGGAGCTCGTGGCCCGCGGGCGACGAGCTCGCTGCCGATGCTGGTCATCACCTCGCCGGTCGGGGCGATGTCCGGGGCGAAGTGGGGGCAGAGCACGAGCAGTCTCACGAGGCGACTCCGTCGTCGTCCGTAGCGGTCTGGGCCGCGGCCGCGTCGTCGGCGGCCGCGACGTCCAGCTTGCCCTCAATCGCGGGCCCGGCGAGTGCGGCTCGGTATGCGTCCACGCTCGCGTCGGCCGTGGCCTTCCAGGTCATGCCCGCCACCCGCGCCCGGCCGGCGTCGCTCATACGCCGTCGCTCGTCCTCGTCGCCGAGCATGGCGGTCATGGCCCGGGCCCAGGCGTCGGCGTCGCCGGGCGGCAGCAGCATCCCGGCGTCGCCGACCACCTCGGGCAGCGACGGTGGCGTCGGCCGCGAGCACCGGCGTGCCGAGGCTCATCGCCTCGAGCACCGGCAGCCCGAAGCCCTCGTAGCGCGACGGGTAGACCATCGCCACGGCGCCCCGCACGATCGCGAGCACGTCCTCGCGGGGGATCAGCCCGGTGCGGCGCACGCGGTCGCTCAGCCCGACCCGCGAGATGACGTCGGCCAGCACCGACTCGGCCGGCCCGGCGCCGCCGGTGAGCACCAGCACGACGTCGTGGTTGTGCGCCGCCACCTGGGCGAACGCCTGGACCAGCAGGGCGTGGTCCTTGTGCGGGTAGGTGATCGACGGGAACACGAACCAGCGCCGGGGCAGCCGGTAGCGGGCCTGGGCCTGGGCGACGCTCACGTCGGTGCTGGGCGGCTCGCATGCCGAAGCGGGCCACCCGCACGCGGTCCGGCGCCACCCCGAACCGGTCGATGACCCCCTGGCGGACGAACTCGCTGGCGGTCAGCACCACCCGCGCCCGGCGCACCGACCGGGGGATCGTCCGCTGGAGGTAGATCCGCTTGCCGGTGTGGAAGTTGCTCGGGCAGGTCGAACGGCTGGAGGTCGTGGAGCGTGAGCACCGAGGGGGTGTGCCGGCCGGCGGGAGCACGCCGCCCATGTGGTGCATGAGGTCGACCCGGTCGCGGGTCCGGCGGGGCAGCCAGGTGGTCTCGGCCGCGACCCGCAGGGGCTTGAGTCGCCCGCTGAGCGGGACGGTCTCGATCGGGAACGTGGCCGCCAGGTCCGGGTGGGCGTCGCCGAACCCTGCGAGCGCGTACAGCGACACGTCGAGGTCGTCCGGCGGCTCGGCGGCGAACTGGCGGAGCACGCCGACCGTGGCCGTCCTCGCTCCCCCCGACCACGCCGGGGACCAGCCACAGCAGGTTGCACGCCGACCCGTCATCCGGCCGCCACGGCCTCCTCGGTACGCGGCGATCGTCAGCTCCGCCGTCGCGGGCCCAGGTGAACGCTCGGCCGCCCGCGCCCGCCCGGCGGCGCCGCAGCCGGTCGGCGCAGGCCCGGGTCGTCGAGCACGCGGGCGATGGCCTCGGCGATGGCGCCGGCGATCGTCGGCGGGTCGACGGCAGCCCGGCGTCGCCGGCCACCACTCCTCGGTGGCCGTGCCCGCCGACGTGACGACCGGGGTGCCCTGGGCCATCGCCTCGAGCACCGGCAGGCCGAAGCCCTCCCGCAGGCTCGGGTAGCAGAACACCGCCGCGCCGGCGTAGAGCGGCGCCAGCTCGGCCGGGGCACGAAGCCGACAGCCGCACGCGGTCGCGCGAGCGTCTCGGCCGGCGCGGCCAGGTCCTCGTTCCAGCCCTCGGGACCGACGAGCACCAGCGTCACGTCGTCGTGGTCGAGGCGCGCGAAGGCGTCGAGCAGCGCGGCGCAGGTTCTTGCGGGGCTCGAGCGTGCCCGACCGCACAGGACGTAGCGCCCGGTCAGCCCGTAGCGCGTCGCGCACGGCCGCCACGTCGGCCTCGTCGACGTCGAGGGCGGTCGATGCCCCACGGCACGAGCCGCAGCCGGTCGCGCGTCGAAGCCGTGCGGTCGCGCAGTCCTCGAGCGTGGCCTGCGACGGGCACAGCACGAGGTCGGCGTCGCGGATCGTGCAGCTCGAGGGCCCGCTCGAAGAAGCGGACCCCGTTGCGGGTGAACGTCCGCGGGTCGCGGAGGAACGCCAGGTCGTGGACGGTCACGACGAGCGGCGCCGACCGGGGCGGGATGGCGATGCCGGTGGCGTGGACGACGTCGACCGGCCCGGTCGCCCGCTCGACCGCCGGCCGCCGGAGCCAGGTGCCACGACTCGTAGAGCGCCTGGCGGGGCAGCGGGAGGTGGCGCACCGGGAGCGCCGGCGCCCAGGCGGCCGGGCGGCGGATCGGCGTGGCGGGCGGCCACGCCGACCAGGTCGACCTCGGTCGGTGGCCGGCGACGGCCGCGATCTGGTCGAGGGCCGCGCTGGCGGTGCCGCCGGGCACGCGGTGCCAGCACTGCTCGAGGGTGACCGCGACCCGCACGGCGGGCATCCTGGCACGCGGCCACGAGTCGGCGACAAGCTGTCACGCGACGCGGTCGGCCAGCACGCACAGCGAGTTGCGGGCGGGACCGCTCACCCTGCCGGTGTCCCGGGGTGCGCCACATGCGGTGGATACGATGACCTGCCATGTCCGATGTCTGGTCCGATCGCACGCGTGCTGGTCACCGGCGGCTCCGGCTTCCTCGGCCGGGCCGTGCTCGCGCGCGCCTGGCGCCAGCGCGGCGCCGTGCGGCTGGTGACGCCGGCGTCGCGCCGAGTACGACCTGCGCGCGCCCGGACGCCGTCGCCCGCCTGTTCGCCGACGTCGAGCCCGACCTCGTGATCCACCTGGCGGCCCGGGTCGGCGGCATCGGCGCCAACATGGCGCGCCCCGGCCGACCTCTACCTCGACAACCTGCTCATGGGCACCTACGTCCTCGACGAGGCCCGCCGCCGCGGCACGCCCAAGACGGTGATGATCGGGCACGATCTGCTCGTACCCGAAGTTCACGCCGGTGCCGTTCAGCGAGGACTCGCTCTGGCAGGGCTACCCCGAGGAGACCAACGCCCCGTACGGCATCGCCAAGCTGGCCCAGCTCGTGCAGGCCCAGGCCAACCGGGCGCAGTACGGCCAGAACGTCGTCTACCTGATGCCGACCAACCTCTACGGCCCGGGCGACAAGTTCCACCCCGCGCGTCTCCCACGTCATCCCCGCGCTCATCAAGAAGTGCGTCGACGCCAAGGAGGCGCGGCGCCGACCACATCGAGGTGTGGGGCACCGGCAGCGGCCAGCCGCGAGTTCCTCTACGTCGACGACGCCGCCGAGGGCATCGTGCTCGCCGCCGAGCGCTACGACGGCGGCGAGCCGGTCAACCTCGGCGACCGACGAGGAGCTGCCGATCCGCGAGCTCGTCGAGCTCATCGCCGAGGCTCGTCGGCTTCGACGGGCGAGATCCGGTGGGACACGTCCAAGCCCGACGGCCAGCCCCGCCGCGGCGTCGACGCCGGCCGGGCCGCGAGCGCGTTCGGCTTCAAGGCCGAGCACGCCCTTCGACGAGGGCCTGCGCCGCACCGTCGACTGGTACCTGGCCCACCGCGGCGAGGCCGAGGCCCGCCCGGTCTGACCGGCCGTCGGCTCGTCGGGCTGCGTCAGCTCGATGAGCCGTGCGGAACCAGTCGGCGGTGCGCGTCGAGGCCCTCGCGGAGGCCGACCTCCGGCTCCCAGCCGAGGCGGCTCGCGGGCCAGGGTGATGTCGGGCTGGCGCTGGGTCGGGTCGTCGACCGGGCAGCGGCTCGAACACGATCTCCGAGCGGCGAGCCGGTGACCTCGAGCACCAGCTCGGCCAGCTCGAGCGATCGTGAACTCGCCGGGGTTGCCGATGTTGATCGGGCCGGTCGATGTCGCCGTCGAGCAGGGCGAGGAAGCCCCGCACCTCGTCGTCGACGTAGCAGAAGCTGCGGGTCTGGGTGCCGTCGCCGTAGATCGTGAGCGGCTCGCCCTGCAGCGCCTGGCACGAGGAAGTTCGACACCACCCGGCCGTCGTCGGGCCGCATCCGGGGGCCGTAGGTGTTGAAGATGCGCACGATGCGGACGTCGAGGCCGTGGGCGCGGTGGTACGCCATCGTCATCGCCTCGGCGAAGCGCTTGGCCTCGTCGTAGACGCCGCGGGGGCCGATCGGGTTCACGTTGCCCCAGTAGGTCTCGGGCTGCGGGTGCACCTGCGGGTCGCCGTAGACCTCGCTGGTCGAGGCGAGCAAGAACCGGGCGCCCTTGGCCTTGGCCAGGCCCGAGCGCGTTGTGGGTGCCGAGGCTGCCGACCTTCAGGGTCTGGATGGGCATGCGTCGAGGTAGTCGGGCGGGCGACGCCGGGCTGGCGAAGTGCAGCACGGCGTCGACCGTCGCCCGGGCACCCAGATGTAGCTCGGCTGACGTCGTGGCTCGACGAACGTGAAGCCCGGCTGGCCGAACAGGTGCGCGATGTTGGCGACCGAGCCGGTGAGCAGGTTGTCGACGGCGACGACCTCGTCGCCCCGGGCGAGCAGCGCGTCGCAGAGGTGCGAGCCGAGGAAGCCGGCGCCGCCGGTGACGACGACGCGGGCCATCAGCGGCGGCCGATGCCGTCGTAGCTCGAAGCCCGCGCCGCGCAGCGACGGCCGCGGTCGAGCAGGTTGCGGGCGTCGACGACCGCGGCGGCGCGCCATGACGGCCGGCCACCTTGTCGAGGTCGAGCCAGCGGAACTCGTCCCACTCGGTGAGCACGACGAGCACGTCGGCGCCGTCGC
The DNA here is from genome assembly GCA_963739835.1 of uncultured Acidimicrobiales bacterium. Taxonomy (GTDB): domain Bacteria; phylum Actinomycetota; class Acidimicrobiia; order Acidimicrobiales; family VFJN01; genus ZC4RG19. The sequence continues at coordinate 403,285 of CAVUBW010000015.1, read as the reverse complement.
ACGGCGGCGTACGGGTCGGCGACGACCTCGAGCTCGGGCAGCTCGGCGAGCGGGCCCGTCGACCGCGGGGTCGTAGGCCCGCGACGCTCGGCGCCGCGCGGCGAGCAGCCGGTCGACGATCGTGCAGCGCCGGCGAGTCGCGGCAGGTCGTCGGTGTTGGCCTTGAACGTGAGGCCCCACACGCGCGATCGTTGACGCCGTCGAGCGACGCCGCCGGCCAGCGTCGCGACCTTGTCGACGACCCGGTCGAACTGCTCGCTCGTTGACCGTCGATGACGCCGTCGAGCAGGTCGAAGTCGTAGCCCGCCGTCCTCGGCGATGTGGACGAGCGCCCGCGATGTCCTTCGGGAAGCAGCGACCCGCCCCAGCCCGGGCCCGGGCTGAGGAACTCGTGGCCGATGCGCTTGTCGTAGCCCATGCCGAGCACGACGTCGTTGACGTCGGCGCCGACCGCCTCGCACACGGTGGCGATGGCGTTGACGAAGCGAGATCTTGGTGGCGAGGAAGGCGTTGCGAGGCGTACTTGATGGTCTCGGCCGACGCCGGGTCGGTGACCATGAGCGGCGCCGGCACGCCGAGGTAGAGCGCGGCGACGCGGATGGCGGCCGCCTGGTCGTCGCGCCGATGACGACGCGGTCGGGGTTCAGGAAGTCGTGGACCGCCGAGCCCTCGCGGAGGAACTCGGGGTTCGACACGACGTGCACGTCGGCGCGGCCGAGCGCCCGCTCGACGACGCCGGGTCGAGCCGACCGGCACGGTCGACTTGTTGACCACGATCGGCCTCGGGCGGCAGCACCGGGCGCGATCTCGCGCGGCCGCGGCCTCGATGTAGGACAGGTCGGCGGAGCCGTCGTCGCCCTGCGGGGTGGGCACGCACAGGTAGACGAACTCGGCGTCGCCGACCGCCGTCGGCGGCGCCGACGACGAAGCGCAGGCGGCCCGACTGCGAGGCCCTCGCGCGACCAGCGTCGTCGAGGCCGGCCTCGAGGATCGGGATCTCGCCCCGGCTGCAGGCGCTCGACCTTGTCCGCGTCGATGTCGGCGCAGACGCACGTCGTGGCCGAGGTGGGCGAAGCAGGCGCCGGTGGTGAGCCCGACGTAGCCCGTACCGATGACGGCGATCTGCGCCACTGTGAGACCTCCTCGCGGCCTGCCCGTCCACTCGCCGCCACACCCGTGCACGGCCGTACGAGCGAACACGCTAGCGGCCGTGAGACCCGTCCACGCCATCGATCGGCGCGACCGTCATCGGCTAGCCTTTCGCGACGTCCTGGGCGGCCGGCGGAAGGCACGCCGCCGGCGATTCTGGGGTAGTCAGTTCCTGCGACGTGCCGTCCACCTGCCAGAGACCCGTCTCGGAGAGAGGTTCGCCGTGCGCAATGCCCTCGGGGCCATCCAATCGCTCGTGGTCCTCGGCGGGTCGTCCGACATCGGGGCCGCGATCGCCGACCCGCCTGGTCCCCGGCGGCTGCCGCCGGATCGTGCTGGCAGGGCGGCACCCCGAGGCGATGGACCGGGTCGCCGAGCGGCTGCGGGCTGGCGGGGCCGACGTGGCGATCACGGCCTGGGACGCCAACGACATCGGCAGCCACGCCGACGCGGTCAAGGCCGCCTGGGACGCGGTGCCGGGCGGGGGCGACGTCGACTGCCGTCGTGCTGGCGGCCGGCGTGCTCGGCGACCAGGACCACCTCAGCGACGACCCGGCTGCCGCCGCCGACCTGGTCACGACCAACTTCACCGGCCCGGTGTCCACCCTGCTGCACGCCTCCCAGCGCCTGCGCGAGCAGGGCCACGGCACGATCGTGGTGCTCAGCTCGGTGGCCGGCGAGCGCGTCCGACGCTCGAACTTCGTCTACGGCTCGTCCAAGGCCGGGCTCGACGGCTTCGCCCAGGGCCTGGGCGACTCGCTGGTCGGCACCGGCGTCGACGTGCTGGTCGTGCGGCCCGGCTTCGTCCACTCGGCGATGACCGAGGGCCGGGAGACCCCGCCGCTGTCCACCACCCCCGACGCGGTCGCCGACGCGGTGGCCGACGCGCCGGTCGCCGGGCCGGCACACGGTCTGGGTGCCGGCCACGTTCCGCTTCGTCATGTCCGCCTTCCGCCACCTGCCCCGACCCGTGTGGCGCCGGCTGTCCGCCAGGATGTAGGCCGGTCTGGTCATGAGCACCACGTCCCAGTCGACGCCGGGGCCGGCGGCACCCGCCGGCGAGCGCACCGCCACCCCGGCGGACGCCGCGGCGGCGCCGGCCGACGGGGCCCGCGGGCGGCGGCGGGGCTCGATGCTCGTCGGGCTGGTGCGCCTGGCCCGGCCCAAGCAGTGGGCCAAGAACGTGCTCGTGTTCGCGGCGCCCGCAGCGGCCGGGGTGCTCGACAACCGCGAGGCGCTCGGCGAGACGCTGCTCGCCTTCGTGTGCTTCTGCCTGGCCGCGGCCGGCACCTACTACCTGAACGACGCGCGCGATGTCGAGGCCGACCGGCTCCACCCGGTCAAGCGCCAGCGGCCGGTCGCCGTCCGGCCTGGTGCCGCTGGGGGTGGCCTACGCCGGGGCGGTCGTGCTGCTGGCGGGGGCGCTGGCGCTGGCCCTGGCCGTCAACGTCAACCTGGCCCTGACCGTGGGCGGCTACGTGGCGCTGACCACGGCCTACTCGTCGATCCTCAAGCACGTGGCGGTCGTCGACCTCGTGGCCGTGGCCGCGGGGTTCGTCCTGCGGGCCGTGGCCGGGGCGGCGGCGACCGGCGTGCCGGTGTCGCAGTGGTTCTTCATCGTGACCAGCTTCGGCGCCCTGTTCATGATCTCCGGCAAGCGGGCGGCCGAGGCCGCGGAGATGGGCGACGACGCCAGCGAGTTCCGCTCGGTGCTGGCGGCGTACTCCACCAGCTACACGGCCTACCTGCGGGCGGTGACCTCGGGCGGCATGCTGGTGGCCTACTGCATGTGGGCGTTCGAGAAGGCCGCCGACTCGCTGAACCCCCCCGCCGTCCCCTGGTACCACCTCTCGATCCTGCCCTTCGTCATGGCCGTGCTGCGCTACGCGCTGGTGCTCGACCAGGGCGCGGGGCTCCGCGCCCGAGGAGATCGTCCTGCGCGACCGCCCGTTGCAGCTCATCGGTATCGCCTGGGCGATCGTGTTCGCGCATCGGGGTGTACACGGCATGAGCGACGCCGAGCCGTCCTCGACGCCGTCGCCGACGCCGTCCGAGCCGGCGCCCGGCCGGCTGGAGATGGTCTCGGGCTGGGGCCGTAACCCGACGTCCGCGTCGCCGACGTGGCCCGGCCCACCAGCCCCGACGAGCTGGCCATGGCCGTCAAGCACGCCGGCCCGCGGGGCGCGATCGCCCGGGGGCTCGGCCGGGCCTACGGCGACTCGCGCGCATGAACGCCGGCGGCATCGTCGTCCAGTCCACCGGTGTGTCGGGCCTGCTCGAGCTCGACCACGGCGCCGGCACGGCCCGGGTCCTGGCGGGCACGTCGATCGACTCGCTGCTGCGCGACATCGTCCCCCAGGGCTGGTTCGTCCCGGTGACCCCCGGCACGCGCTACGTGACCATCGGCGGTGCCATCGCCGCCGACGTCCACGGCAAGAACCACCACGCCACCGGCAGCTTCGGCGCCCACGTCCGCTCGATGGTGCTGGCACTGCCCGACGGCACCCGTCGCACGCTCGTACCCGACCGACGACCCGCAGCGAGTTCTGGGCCACCGCGGCGGCATGGGCCTCACCGGGGACGGTGATCGACGCCACGATCGACCTCCACCCGCATCGAGACGAGCCTGCTCAAGGTCGACACCGACCGGGTCCGCCGACCTCGACACGCTGCTGGCGATGCTGGTGGAGGGCGGCCGCGACCACCGCTACTCGGTCGCCTGGGTCGACCTCCTGGCGCGGGGCCGATCGCTGGGCCGATCGGTGCTCAACCAGGGCGACTTCGCCACGCTCGACGACCTCCCCAAGCCGGGCCGCCGCCGCGACGACCCGCTGGCGTACGCGCCCATGGCCACGCTGCCCGACGCCCGCCGCTGCGTGCCGCGCGGCGTGCTCAACCGGCTGACGCGTCGCGGCGTTCAACGAGCTGTGGTATCCGCAAGGCGCCCCGCGCCGGCGCGGGCGAGCTCCAGACGATCGCCAAGTTCTTCCACCCGCTCGACATGGTCGAGCGGCTGGAACCGGATCTACGGCCCCGCGGGGCTTCCTCCAGTGGCAGTGCGTGGTGCCCGTTCGGCGCCGAGGACGTGCTGCGCGACGGTCGTCGAGGCGCTGTCCGAGCCACCGCGCACCTCGCTTCCTGGCGGTGCTCAAGCGCTTCGGCGAGGCCGACCCGGGCCCGCTGTCGTTCCCGGGCCCGGGCTGGACGCTGGCGCTCGACGTCCCCGCCGGCGGACGGCGACCTCGGCCCGCTGCTCGACCGGCTGGACGACGCGGGTCGCCGAGGCCGGCGGCCGGATCTACCTGGCCAAGGACAGCCGCCTGCGGCCGGAGCTGCTGCCCGCCATGTACCCCCGACTCGACGAGTGGCGGGCGATGCCGCGACCGGCTCGACCCGGACCGGCGCCTGGCCAGCGACCTGGCGCGGCGGCTCAACCTGCTGGGCTGACCCGGCGCCGGCGGCCGGCGAAACGCAAACGACCAAACGACAACGAGGCCGGTTAGGAGGCCGCCGGGGGCGGCCTCTTGGGGATTGTGGGGGCGCTCGGGTCGGCGTCAAGGACAAGCCGGCTGCGCCGGGCCCCTCCGGGGCTCCTTGACCCCGCCCCGACCGCCCGTTTGACACTCACGGTGACCCTTACACCGTTGGTTTCACCGGGGGGAAGTCGTTGCGCGGGCAACTGGCCGTCGAAAGTGGTTGGTTATCAACCACTTTCGCGACCCAGAACGAAAAGACCCCAGAACAGAGGCGACCCACGCCCACCGTGCGTGGAAAAAGGCGGTCGGGTGGGGGTCAAGGAGCCGCCGCAGGCGGCCGAGCGCAGCGAGCTTGTCCTTGACGCCCACCCGCCCGCCCCACAATCACAACAGAGGCCGCCCCCGGCGGCCTCCTTACCAGCCTCATTTGTCGTTTGGTCGTTTGTCGTTTATCCCTGCAACCGGGCGACCAGCCGGTCGAGGCTCTCCTCGTACGGCGGCAGCAGCGGGACGCCCGCCAGCCGCAGCGCGGCGTTGTCGAGCACCGAGTTGGCGGGCCGGGGCGCGGGCCGGGGCGGGTCGAGGTCGGCGGTGGTGATCGGCGCGCACCCGGTCCGGGTCGTGCCCGGCGGCGGCCAGCACCGTCGCGGGCGAACTCGTACCAGCTGCACCGCGCCCTGGTTGGTGACGTGGAACATGCCCGGGCGCGCGCTCGACGGCCAGGCGGCGCGAGCATCGCGGCCAGGTCGGCGGCGAAGGTCGGGTGGCCCCGCTGGTCGTCGACGAAGCGCAGCGTGTCGGGCTCGGCCGGCCAGCCGCAGGATCGTCTTGACCATGTTGTCGCCGTGCTCGCCGCACACCCACGACGTGCGCACGATCGGCGCCGGCCGGGGCCGAGCTCCTGCTCGCCGCCCAGCTTGGATGCGGCCGTACACCGACTGCGGGTTCGGCGCGGTCCCACTCGACGTAGGGGTCGGCCTTGGTGCCGTCGAAGACGTAGTCGGTCGACACGTAGCACGACGTGGGCGCCGACCCGGCGGGCGGCGTCGGCCACGCAGCGGGTGCCGAGCGCGTTGACCGCGGTAGGCCGGTCGGGCTCGGCTCTCGCAGGCGTCGACCGCGGTGCAGGCCGCGGCGTGGACGACGGCGTCGGGCTGCAGCGACGGTGATCGCGCCGAGCACCGCGTCGCGGTCGGCCGACGTCGAGCGTCGGCGTGGTCGACGGCCGAGCGACCTCGTCGGCCGGCGCCGCGCAGTGCGACGCAGCTCGCGTGCCGACCTGGCCGCCGGCGCCGGTGACGAGGACCCGCACGGTCAGCGGCCCTCACGCGCGCCTTCAGCGGGCTCCCACCACCACGCGGTTGTCCGCGGTACCAGGCGACGGTCTCCTCGAGCGCCTCGTCGAGCGTGCGGCGGCGTGCGCCAGCCGAGCGCCGGCGACCTTGTGCGATGTCGATCGAGTAGCGGCGGTCGTGGCCGAGGCGGTCGGCGACGTAGCTCGATCAGCTCGACTCGTCCGTGCCCGAGCAGCGCCGAGCAGCTGGTCGGTCAGCTCCCGGTTGGTGCGTCTCGTTGCCGGCGCCGATGTTGTAGATCTCGCCCGACGTCGCCCTGGCGCAGCACGAGGTCGACGCCCGCGCAGTTGTCGTCGACGAAGCAGCCAGTCGCGGACGTTGAGCCCGTCGCCGTAGAGCGGCACCTTGCGCGCCGTCGAGCAGGTTGGTGACGAAGAGCGGGATGACCTTCTCCGGGAACTGGTACGGCCCGAAGTTGTTGGAGCGACCGGGTGACGACGCACCGGCAGGCCGTAGGTCTCGTGGTACGACGAGCGCGATCAGGTCGGAGCCGGCCTTCGACGCCGAGTAGGGCGACCGGGGCGCGAGCGGGTCGGTCTCGGTGAACGAGCCCTCCTCGATCGAGCCGTACACCTCGTCGGTGGAGATGTGCAGGAACCGCTCGACCTCGACGCTGGCGGGCGATGTCGCACATGCACGTTGGTGCCGACGCAGTTGGTGCTGCACGAAGTCGTCGGGGTCGGCGATCGAGCGGTCGACGTGGCTCTCGGCCGCGAAGTGCACGACCGCGTCGTGGCCGGCCATGGCGTCGCCGAGCGTGCCGCGGTCGCAGATGTCGCCCTTGACGAAGCGGAAGCGGGGGTCGTCGTCGACGTCGGCGCAGGTTGTCGACAGGTTGCCGGCGTAGGTCAGGGCGTCGAAGACGGTGACCTCGTCGTCGGTGGTGGCGAGCACGTGGCGGACGTAGTTCGAGCCGATGAACCCGGCGCCGCCGGTGACGAACAGTCGCATCGGGTCGTCCTCAGCCTGTCCGCAGCGCAGGCGTGGGGCCGGCGCCCGCGGGCAGGTCGCGCCCGGCGCGGGTTGGCCTGGTCGCGGTCCGACAGGATCGGGTCGCGTCACGCCCCAGTCGGCGGCGATCGTCGGGGTCGTCCCAGGCCACGCCCAGCTCGTCGGCCGGGTTGTAGTAGCCGTCGACCAGGTAGGTGATGGTCATGTCGGTGAGCGCGGCGAAGCCGTGGGCCACGCCGGGCGGGATGTAGACGCCGCGGTGGTCGTTGGTGCCGCCGTCGGCGCTCGCCGAGGTCGAGCATCAGGGTGGTGCCGTCGGTGGGCGAGCCCGTCGCGCAGGTCGTGCAGCACGACCCGGGCCGTGCCGTAGGGCACGTACCAGTAGTCGGCCTGGTGCAGGTGGTAGTGCAGGCCCGACGATGGCAGCCGGCGCTGGCGGTCGCCGCGGTTGCCCTGGATCATCTCGCGGCCGCCGGGGAACCACTGCGCGCCGGTAGGTCTCGACGAAGAAGCCCCGCTCGTCGCCGTGGACTGTCGGGCTCGACGATGACGACGCCGTCGATGACGTCGGACGGGGTCGATGGTGGCCATCAGGTCTCCTTCACTCGCAGGTCGACGACGCGAGTGGTCGCCGAGCATCAGGCGGGGCGCCCGGGGGCGCCGGGCCGAGCGGGTGACCTCGACCTCCCGGCCGATGAGCGAGTCGGTGAGCCGGGGGATGTCGACGATGCGGCTGCGCTCGAGCACGACCGAGTGCTCGATCTCGGAGTCGATGATCTCGCAGTCGGCGGCGATCGAGGTGAACGGGCCGATGTAGCTGTTCACGATGCGGGTGCCGGCGCCGATGATGGCCGGGCCCCGGACCGCGGCTGTTGACGATCTCGGCCCCGGCCTCGACCACGACCCGGCCCTCGATGGCCGACGCCGTCGTCGACGGTGCCGTCGATCGCGGGCCTCGAGCGTCTCGAGCACGAGGCGGTTGCACTCGAGCAGCGGGTCCTTCTTGCCGGTGTCGATCCACCAGCCGTCGAGCACCTCGTGGCGGACCCGGTGGCCGTGGTCGATCAGCCACTGGATGGCGTCGGTGATCTCGAGCTCGCCGCGGGCGCGACGGCTCGATGGCCGCCACCGCCTCGTGGATGCGGCGGTCGAACAGGTAGACGCCGACGAGCGCCAGGTCGGACGGCGGGTCGGCTCGGGCTTCTCGACCAGGCGCACGACCTCGCCGTCGGCGTCGAGCTCGGCCACGCCGAACTGGCTGCGGGTCGGCGACCTGGGCCAGCAGGATCTGGGCCGCGGGCGGCGCCGCGTCGCCGTCGCAGGGTGCGGCCGAGGCCGCGTGCGCGGTCGGCCTCGAAGCGCTCGACGAACTCGACCAGGCCCTGCTGGAGCATGTTGTCGCCGAGGTACATGACGAAGTCGTCGTCGCCGAGGAAGTCGCGGGCGATCAGCACGCAGTGGGCCAGGCCGAGCGGGCGCGTCCTGGGGGATGTAGGTGACCTCGACGCCCCAGCGCGAGCCGTCGCCCACCGCGGCCATGATCTCGGCGCCGGTCTCGCCGACGACGATGCCGATCTCGGTGATGCCGGCCTCGACCATGTCCTCGATCCCGTAGAACAGGATCGGCTTGTTGGCGATCGGCACGAGCTGCTTGGCGCTCGTGTGGGTGATCGGGCGCAGGCGCGTGCCGGCGCCGCCGGAGAGGATGAGACCCTTCACGGGACGTACATTGTTACAGGCCAGGGGCCCGCGGGGCACACCCCGTGGCGGTCAGCTGAGGGGCAGGCCGAGGTCGCGGGCGATGACGAGGCGCTGGATCTCGCTCGTCCCCTCGCCGATCTCCAGGATCTTGGCGTCGCGGTACTGGCGGGACACCGGAGTCTCGTCCATGAATCCGTAGCCGCCGAACACCTGCGTCGCCATCCGGGTGGCGGTGACCGCCGACTCGGTGGCGTACAGCTTGGCCATGGCCGCCTCGCGGGTGAACGGCCGGCCCGTGTCGCGGCGCCACGCCGCCTGGTAGACGAGCAGGCTGGCCGCCTCGGCCATCACGCTGAGGTCGGCGCAGGTGAAGGCCACCGCCTGGTTGGCCCCGATCGGCCGCCCGAACGCCTGGCGCTCACCGGCGTAGGCCGTCGGCGGACTCGGCGCAGCAGCGGATGACGCCGACGGCCAGGGCGGCGATCGCGATGCGGCCCTCGTCGAGCACCTGGAGGAACTGGCGCGAGGCCCCGGCCCCGCCCGCCGAGCAGGTTGGCGGCCGGCACCCGGCAGCCCGCGAAGCTCAGGCCGTGGGTGTCGGACGCGTGCCAGCCCATCTTGCGGTAGGGCGGCTGGACCGTGAGGCCCGGCGTGCCCGCCGGCACCAGGATCGACGAGATCTCCGGCGGCCCGGCGCCGCCGGCTCCGGTGCGGGCGGTGACCGTGATCAGCGACGTGATCGGCGTCCCGGAGTTGGTGATGAACGCCTTCTCGCCGTCGATCACCCACTCGCCGGCGCCTCGTCGCCCTCCAGCCGGGCCGAGGTGCGGGTGCCGCCGGCGTCGCTGCCGGCGTCGGGCTCGGTCAGCCCGAACGCGGCCAGCGCTGCGGCCGGCGCACAGGTCGGGCAGCCAGGTCTGGCGCTGCTCCTCGGTGCCGAACCGGAAGATCGGGTTGGCCCCGAGGCCGACGCCGGCCTCCAGCGTGATGGCCAGCGACTGGTCGACGCGGCCCAGCTCCTCGATGGCGATGCACAGCGACGTGAGGTCGCCGCCCGCGCCGCCGTACTCCTCGGGGAACGGGATGCCGAACAGCCCCAGCTCGCCCATGGCCAGCACGACGTCGGTCGGGAACGTGTGCTCCGCGTCCCAGCGCTCGGCGTGGGGGGCGATCTCGCGCTCCGCGAAGTCGCGGACCACCTTGCGCAGCGAGTCCTGCTCGTCGGTGAACTCCGGGGGCACGTCCCCGAGGCTAACGGCCGAGGATCGGGGCGACCGGCAGCCAGCCGGCCACCGTGGTCCCGGAACCGAGCCGCGAGTCGACGGCCAGCGTCCCACCCGCGGCGCCCAGCCGGTCGCGCATGTTGTCGAACCCGTCGCCGTTGGGCCGCAGGTCCGCGTCGAAGCCGGCGCCGTCGTCGGCGATGGCGAAGCGCAGCCGGTCGCCGTCGCGGGCGAGCGTCAGCTCGATGCGGGCGTGGTCGCCGGCGTGCTTGGCCGCGTTCTGGAGCGCCTCGACGCAGCAGAAGTAGACCGCGGCCTCGACCGGCGGCGGATAGCGGCTGGCGTCGAGGGCCCGCAGCCGCACGGGGACCGGGCTGCGGTCCGCGGCTGCGGCCAGGGCGTCGGCCAGCCCGTGCTGGCTCAGCACCGAGGGGTACACGCCGTGCGCCAGGTCGCGCAGCTCGGTGCGGGCCGCGTGCACCTCGTCGCGCAGGGTCGCGAGCGTGGCCGCGGTGCCGGTCGGGTCGCGCACGCACTGGTCCTCGGCGAGGCGCAGGGCGAGGCCGAGGGCGACCAGCCGCTGCTGGGCCCCGTCGTGGAGGTCGCGCTCGACCTGCCGTCGGATCCGGTCGGTCGCCTCGACCAGGCGGACCCGCGACGCCTGCAGGGAAACCGCCTGGGCCGCCTGCTCCTCCAGCGCCGCCTGGAGCCGGGTGCTGTTCTGGAGCGAGATCTCCACCATCATCCAGGCGATGAACGGGGTGAAGAAGATGAGCACGGCCGACGGCAGCCACGACGGCAGCTCGTCGGTGAAGCCGGTGACGTCCGTCAGGACCCCGATCGCCGCTGCCCCGACCGCCACCGCCACCGACACGACCAGGTAGCGGCCGAGCCGCTGGCGGGGGACGTACGGCGGGGCGACGACGGCCGGCAGCAGCGCGGCCATGGTCAGCACCGGCCAGGCGAACGTGGCGATGACCGGCACGGCGAGCGCGATGAACCAGTTGCCCGCGGCCACGAAGCGCACCCCGCCCTCCAGGTCGCCCCGCCCGGCGGGCCGGTAGCCGAGGGCGAGGATCCCGCCGGCCGCAGCAACCAGGGCGGCGAGGACCGGCAGCCATTCGTTGCGGTCGACGACCAGGTAGGCCGCGACGATCACGACGACGCCGGTCACCGAGGTGATGACGTCATAGCGGATGAACGTCCGCAGCCGGTCCCGCTCGTCGGTCGAAAACGGGATGTGCTGCGCCCCGGTCTGCTCCGTCGCCATCGCCTCCCCTCGCGGCCCGTGCCCACAAACCCGCCGTGGCCAGGTTAGAGGCCCAGCGGGGGCCGACGGACGCGCGCGGCTAGCGCTGCTCGAGCGCCGCGGCGTGGTCGTCGCGCCCGGCGAGGAACATCAGCACCGCCATGACCCGGCGGTTGACGTCGCTGTCGCCGCTCAGCCCGAGCTTGGCGAAGATGACGCCGGTGTGCTTCTCGACGCTGTGCTCGGACACGCCGAGCGCCCGGGCGATGGCGGCGTTGGAGGCGCCGCTGGCCAGCTCGGCCAGGACGTCGGCCTCGCGGGTGGACAGCGAGGCCAGCGGCGAGTCCAGCGCACGCCGCCGGGCCCGGACGAGGGCGTCGACGACGTCGTCGTCGATGTACGACCCGCCCGACGCCACGGTGCTGACCGCCGCCACGAGCCGCTCGACGTCGTCGATGTGGTCCTTGAGCACATACCCCCGCCCCCGGCTGCCCTCGGAGAACAGGTCGAGCGCGTAGGCCGGCTCCACGAACTGCGACAGCACGACCACCCCGACGTCGGGCGCGATGTGCCGCAGGCGCCGGGCCGCCCGGATCCCCTCGTCGGTGTGGGTCGGCGGCATGCGGATGTCGGTGAGCACGACGTCGGGCGCATGGGCCTCGACCGCGGCGTAGAGCTCGTCGGGGTTGCTGCACGCGGCCACGAGGTCGACGTCGGCGTACGTGGACAGCAGGCTGGCGACACCCTCGCGCACCAGCAGGTTGTCCTCGGCCAACACGACCCGCAGCGACATATGCGACGAGGGTACGGCGGAAGGGCCCCACCCCGCCCCCGGGCAGCCCTACCGATCGGGGGAGGCCAGCCCTACCCGTTCCCACCTGCACAGAAGGGAAGGCGCCCCCCTTCATCGCCGGCGCCCGTTGATCGACACTCAGTCGTGACAGGCAGGGCGGCGGGCGCGAGGGCGACAGGCGATCGGGGGAGCGGTGGGAGGCGGGACGCCCACCGGCCCCCCGACCGGGCGGGTCCCGTGTCTCTCCGCGGGGTGCGCTTGCGTCCGCCGCCCCTGGCTGAGAGGGAAGGAGCGTTCTGGTCTGCCGAGTGGTTGTCTCCCCACCACTTGGCAGACCAGAACGCGTGGCCGGGCTGGTAACGGCCGGCCCTAGGGTGGCGCCGGTGACCGCCGTTCCGCTGGCCGTGGTCGGGGGCCGGGTGCTGACCGGGCTGCTCGACGTGACCTCGGACCTCGCCGCGCTCGACGGCGAGGGGCTGTGGGCGGTGGTGCTGCCGTTCGCCGGCGACCCGGTGCTGGCCCGCTTCGCCCAGTCCCGGCCGGCCCGGCCGTGGCCCGGGCGGCCGTGGCGCGGCCCCGAGGTCCGGGAGTGGACCACGTCGCTCGACCGCGCGGCCTTCTGCGCCGGCGTCGACGCCATCCGGGCCGCCATCGCCGCGGGCGACGTCTACCAGGTCAACCTCACCCGCCGGCTGTCGGCGCCGCTGCCGGCCGGCGCGGACGTGGCCGCGCTGGGCGCGGCGCTCGGCGCCGGCAACCCGGCGCCGTACTCGGCGGTCGTGCGGCTGCCGGCCGTCGGCTGCGAGGTGGCCTCGGCGTCGCCCGAGCGGTTCCTGCGACGGGACGGCGACCGGGTGGCGTCGTCGCCGATCAAGGGCACGGCCGCCGACCCGTCGGGCTTCCTGCCCAAGGACCGGGCCGAGAACGTCATGATCGTCGACCTGGTCCGCAACGACCTGGGCCGGGTGTGCGAGTGGGGCTCGGTGGCGGTGCCGCACCTGTGCCGCGGTCGAGCACCACCCCGGCCTGGTCCACCTGGTGTCGCACGGTGACCGGCCGCCTGCGCCCGGGCATGGGCTGGGGCGACATCGTGGCGGCGACGTTCCCACCGGGGTCGGTCACCGGGGCGCCGAAGCTGGCGGCGCTCGACCACATCGCCCGCCTGGAGACCGCCCCCCGGGGCGTGTACTGCGGCGCTGTCGGCTGGGTCGACGCCGACCGGGCGCGGGGCGAGCTGAACGTGGCGATCCGCACGTTCTGGGTCGAGGACGGCCGCCTCCACCTCGGCACCGGCGGCGGGATCACGTGGGACTCGACCCCGGCCGGCGAGTGGGCCGAGACCGAGCTGAAGGCCCGGCGCCTGCTGGCGGTCGCCGCCGGCCGCCCGGTGGTGGGCGCCGGCGCCGGGGCGGGACCGGGGGCCGGGCTCTGATGGCCGACGCCACGGTCTGGATCGACGGCGGGCTGGTGGCCCCCGACGCCGCCCGCGTCTCGGTGTTCGACCACGGGTTCACCGTGGGCGACGGGGTGTTCGAGACCGTGCGGGTGATCGCCGGCCGGCCCTTCGCCCTCCGGCGCCACCTGGCCCGGCTGCACCGCTCGGCCGACCGCCTCGGGCTCGTGGTCCCGGTCGGCGACGCCGCCCTCCGCGCCGTCGTCGCCGAGGTGCTGGCCGCGGCGGGGCTGATCGAGGCCCGGCTGCGGATCACGGTCACCGCCGGGGTCACGCCGCTCGGCTCGGGCCGGGCGGGCGCGGCGCCGACCCTGGTCGTGGCCGCCGGCCCCCTGGGGCCGTGGCCGGCCGAGACCACCGCGGTGACCGTCCCCTGGCCCCGCAACGAGCGCTCGGCCGTGGCCGGGGCCAAGACCACGTCGTTCGCGGAGAACGTGGTCGCCCTGGCCGAGGCCCGCAAGGTCGGCGCCGGCGAGGCGATCATGCCCAACACCGCCGGCGACCTCTGCGAGGGCACCGGGACGAACGTGTTCGTCGTGTTCGGCGGCCGCCTGCTCACTCCTCCGCTGCTCTCCGGCTGCCTGGCCGGCGTGACCCGCGAGCTGGTGCTGGAGCTGCTGCCGGACGCGGACGAGGAGACCATCCCGATGGCCGCCCTCGCCGGGGCCGAGGAGGTGCTGCTCACGTCGTCGACCCGCGACGTCCAGCCGCTCCGGGCGCTCGACGGCCGGCCGCTGCCGGGCGTCGACGGCCCGGTGGGCCGGCGGGCGCGGGCGGCGATGGTCGACCTCCAGGCCCGCGACGACGATCCCTGAGCGCGTTTCGGGGTAGAAACAGGGGCGGAGGGGAACCCATGCGCATCTGTCCTGCTCGCCTGTTCCGCGCGGCCACGGTGGTGGCCGCGCTCGCCGTCGCCGGCCTTCCGCTGGCGGCGACACCGGCGCCGGCCGGCGCCGCTCCCGCGGCCGTGGCCGCGGTGCCGTCCCCGACCGTGACCGGGCCCGTGGCCGGCGCGGCGTTCACGTCGTCGACCGCGACCCTGGAAGCCGCCGGCTACCGCCAGGACGAGTTCTTCCTGGCCGGCACCGCCCAGGCCTACCTCGACGACGGGCCGTGGGCCGACGACGGCCGCTGGAACGCCAGGCCCAACCCCGACGCCGTGGCCCCGTACACCACCCGCATCTTCGTCCGCCGGCCGGTCGACCCGGCCCAGTTCAACGGCACGGTCGTGGTCGAGTGGCTCAACGTGAGCGCGGGCCTCGACGCCGACCCCGACTGGCTGTGGACGCAGACCGAGCTGCTGCGCGGCGGCTACGCGTACGTCGGCGTGAGCGCCCAGGCGGTGGGCGTCAACTTCCTGCGCAACTTCCCCCGCTACGCCGGCCTCTCCCACCCGGGCGACGCGTTCTCGTACGACATGTTCAGCCAGGCGGCCCAGGCGGTCGAGTCCCCCGCACCCGGCGGCCCCCAGCCCCTCGGCGCCGACCTCGCCGGCCATGTCCGCCGGGTCATCGCCGACGGCGAGTCCCAGTCGGCCGGCCGGATGTTCACCTACGTCAACGCCGTCCAGCCGCTGACCGGCCAGTTCGACGGCTTCCTGATCCACAGCACCAACGGGGGCGCGCCGCTGTCGCAGCCCAGCCCGGCCGGGTCGCCGACCACGCCGACGGTGCCCGCGGTCCGGCCCCTCCAGGTGCTGCGCACCGACGGGCGGGCGCCGGTGCTGGTGTTCAACACCGAGACCGACGTGCGCCCGACGAGCGCCATCCACACCCAGCCCGACAGCACCCGCTTCCGCCTGTGGGAGGTCGCCGGCACGTCGCACGTCGACCAGTTCCTGCTCGGCACGCCCGACTGTGGCGGCGCCCCGATCAACGACGCCCCCCAGACCTGGGCGCTGCGGGCGGCGATCCACGACCTCGATCGCTGGGTGCGCATCCCGTTCCTGGCGGCGCCGCGGGCCGGCCGTATCTCGACCACGAGCGGCGCCGTCGACCGCGACCCGGCCACCGGGCTGGCCGTCGGCGGCGTCCGGCTGCCCGACCTGTCGGTCCCCGACCGCACGCTGACCGGCGTCCGCCCGTCGCCGCTGCCGAACCTGTTCTGCGTCCTCGGGGGCGCCACCGACCCCTGGAACGGCGATGCCGACACCTGGGACGGCCAGCCGGCCCTCGATCCCTCGCCGACGCCCGAGCCGGTGCTGGCCGACCTGTACCCCACACAGGTGCACTACGAATTCCGCTACGCCCTGGCCGGCCTGGCCCAGACGCTGCGGGGCTTCATCCTGCCGCGCGACCTGCCCGAGGTGGTCGACACCGCGCTCACCCGGGGCGCGGCGCTGCCGGGGGTGCCCGCCCATTAGTGCGCCGCCTCCGCCCGTCAGGCCGGGCGGAGGTGCACCACGTCGCCCACCGCCAGGACGCGGCGGTCGCCCTCGACCGTCTCGACGACCAGGTGGCCCTCGTCGGTCACGTCGGTGGCCGTGCCCTCGACGTCGTCGGCGCCGAGATCGACCCGGACGCGGCGCCCGAGCGTCGCCGACCGCCGGCGCCACTCGGCCAGCACCGGCGCCGCGCCGTCGGCGACGAGGGCGCTGTAGCGAGGCTCGAGCCGGCGGAGGAACGCCACCAGCAGGTCGACCCGGTCGACCTCGGGCGCGACCCAGTTCAGGGCGGTCGCCGTCTCCGCCAGCGCCGCCAGGTCGCCGTCGCCGGCGAGGTCGGTCGGCCACACGACGTTGATGCCCACGCCGACCACCAGCGCCGCCCGGTCGTAGGGCCGCGAGATGCGGTAGCCGGCCGAGATCGTCGTGCCGGTCGGCCAGTCGGCCTCGGCGAGGATGCCGGCGAGCTTGCGGTCGTCGACCACCAGGTCGTTGGGCCACTTCAGTCCGGGCGCGACGCCGGCGACCGCCTCGACCGCCTCGGCCAGGGCGACCGCCGTCGCCATGACCGCGGCGCCGGCGACCGTCACCGGCGGCCGCAGCAGCACCGAGACCAGCAGCGACGCGCCCGGCGGGGCCTCCCACGTGCGGGACCGGCGGCCCCGGCCGGCGGTCTGGTGGTCGGCCACCACGACGAGCCCCTCGGGCGCGCCGTCGCGGGCCTGCGTCGAGCAGCGTCGGTGTTGGTCGACCCGGTCTCGGCCGACCACCGGACGTCGGCGAACCGGCCGCCGGCCAGCCCCTCCCGGGCCCGGCGCTCGGCCCGGGCGGTGGACGATGTGGCACCACCCTCCGGCATCCCCGTAAACATATGGCGTGCTCTCGAAGATCCTGATCGCCAACCGCGGCGAGATCGCGGTCCGCGTCATGCGCACCTGCCGCGAGCTCGGCATCGCCACCGTCGCCGTGTACTCCGACCTCGACCGCGACGCGCTGCACGTGCGCTACGCCGACGAGGCGTACGCGCTCGGCGGCCAGACCGCGGCCGAGAGCTACCTCAACACCGAGCGCGATCCTCGAGGTCGATCGAGCGCTCGCGGCGCCGACGGCGTCCACCCCGGCTACGGGTTCTTCGCCGAGAACGCCGACTTCGCCCGGGCGATCACCGACCGCGGGCGTCGACGTGGATCGGCCCGCCGCCCGAGGCGATCGAGGTCATGGGCGACAAGATCTCGTCGCGGAAGGCCGCCGCGGCGGCCGGCGTCGACGGCGGTGCCCGGCACGCTCGAGCCGATCGCCGACGTCGCCGAGATCGTCGCGTTCGGCGACGAGCACGGCTGGCCGGTCGCGATCAAGGCCGCGTACGGCGGCGGCGGCAGGGGCATGAAGGTCGTGCGACGGCGCCGACGAGGCCGAGGCGGCGTTCGAGTCGGCGCAGCCGCGAGGCGCAGGCGTACTTCGGTCGCTCCGAGTGCTACCTCGAGCGCTACCTCACCCGGCCGCGCCACATCGAGATCCAGGTCTTCGCCGACACGCACGGCAACGCCGTCTGGCTCGGCGAGCGCGACTGCTCGACGCAGCGCCGCCACCAGAAGCTGATCGAGGAGACGCCCGGCGCCGGCGTTCGACGACGAGATCCGCGCAGGCGATGGGCGAGGCCGCGGTGAAGGTCGCCCAGGCGTGCGGCTACGTCAACGCCGGCACCGTCGAGATGCTCTACCAGGACGGCGAGTTCTGCTTCCTCGAGATGAACACCCGCCTCCAGGTCGAGCACTGCGTCACCGAGATGGTCACGCGGCTCGACCTCGTCGCCGAGCAGATCCGGGTCGCCGTCGGGCGAGCCGCTGTCGTTCACCCAGGACGACATCGAGCGCCGCGGCCACGCGATCGAGTGCCGCATCAACGCCGAGGACCCGGCCGGCGGCCGCTTCCTGCCGTCGCCCGGCACGATCACCGCGCTGCGGGTGCCCGGCGGGCCCGGCGTGCGCTGGGACGGCGGCTACGACGAGGGCGACACGATCTCGCAGTACTACGACAACCTCGTCGGCAAGCTCGTCGTGTGGGGCGCGCGACCGCGACGTCGCCATCGCACCGCATGCTCCGGGCGCTCGAGCGAGCTCGAGATCGGGGCATCGCCACGACGATCCCGGCCGACCTGGCGCTCCTCGCGCCACCCCGACTTCGCCGCCGGCGAGCACTCGACGAAGTGGGTCGAGGACGACGCTCGACCTGTCCGAGCGTCGACGCGCCGGCCCCGGCCGACGCCTGCGGCGCGACGGCGACGAGCCGCCGAGCCCCGGGTCGAGCGCGACGTGCGCGTCGAGGTCAACGGCAAGCGCTTCGCGGTCACGGCTCTGGCTGCCCGAGTCGCGGCCGGCGCGGTCGTCGCCGGCGGCGGCGGCGCGCAGGTCGCCCGCCGCCCGCGCCGCGCGGCCGGCCGCGGCGGCCGGCGCGGCGGGCAGCGGCACGATCGCCGCGCCGATGCAGGGCACGATCGTGAAGGTGCTCGTCGCCGAGGGCGACGCGGTCGAGGTCGGTCAGGCGGTCCTCGTGCTCGAGGCGATGAAGATGGAGAACCACATCAACGCCGAGCCGGCCGGCACGGTCCGGGAGATCCAGGTCGAGGCCGGCGACACCGGTCGGCACCGGCGACGTCCTCGTCGTCATCGAGTGATGACGCGTCAGCACGCCACCGATCTGACGGTGGCACCCACGACGTAGCCGGCCGACACGAGCGCCGCCGGTTCCCGCTCTGGGCGACGATCGAGTAGCCGACCCCTCCGCCACAGGCCAGCGGTCCGTACTGCCAGAGGCCGTCGGCGATCACGTTGTCGATCAGCCGGAACGGACCGTCATGGGGCCGGAGCGTGAAGGCCCCGCCGAGCAGCAGGTTGTTCACGATGTCGGCCCCGCGGCTGGCGTCCGCGATGAAGATGGCGCCGTTCTCGCAGGAGCCTCCTGTCGTCGCCAGGTCGATCGTGTTGTGGCGGATGGTGGCGTGGTAGCCGACGTAGCCCTGGACGCCGTCGGGATGCCCACCGCAGCCCGGGTTGCCGATCGTCGTCGTGTCGAGGCGCACGTAGGAGTCCTCGATGGTCACCTCGCCCGCGCCCGGGAGGTCGCCGGCCCCGCTGCGGAAGCCTTCGAGCTGGTCGAGGATCGCGACCCGGCGTGCGGTGTAGTTGCTGTCGCCCAGCCGGTAGTAGACGTCGCTCGTGTGGGCCACGCCCGGTGGGTTGGTGAACGACACGTCCTCGACCAGCATCCCCGGCGCCGACGTGCCGGCGTACTGCCCGTCGTAGGGCTGGTTGATGCAGCACGAGTTGTCGATGCGGCCACCCTGCATGTGGACGCGCCGGATCGTCACGTTGGCGGCGCGGACCCAGATGTTGGCGTTCACGATACGAACGTCCTCGACCACCGTTCCCGGCGTGGTGATGATGAGGTCGCTGCTGAGGGTCTGCGCTGGGGTCCAGCCGGCCGGCACACCCGTCGTGGCCTCGGTCGGGTACGGCCCGGGCGCAGGCGGCTGCGTCGTGGTCGTGGTGGGTTCCGTCGTGGACGTGGTGGTCGACGGGTCCGTGGACGACGTGGTGGTCCCATGACAGCGTCTGGCCATCGTGTCCGAGGTTGTCGTCGTGGTCCGGCACCGGGGTGGGTCCGAAGCCACCGGCTCGGGGGTGCGGACGACCGTGACGAGCAGGCCAGAGACCATCAGAACGATGGACGCGGCAGCACGCTGTCTCAGGCGCATGGGAGGTCTGCTCCTGTGGTGAGCGCCGCCACCCACCACTAGGCGTGGTAATATCATCCTCCTACGTCAGGGCGTGGTCCAGTGTTACATCTGGCAAACGCACGCTACGTAGCGCGTAGGGTCCGTTCGGCGTTCGGTCCGTCAGTCCGGGGCGTGGCGGGCCGCCGAGGAGGTCAGGGCCATGTAGCCCGCCCCGGCCAGCGCCACCGCCGCGACGATCGCCGCCGGCGACGCCGACAGCAGCGGGTCCAGCCCGACCACCGCGCCCGCCAGGCCCGCGACGGCGAAGGCGGCATCCAGCGCCACGTGGAGCGGGCGGGGTGGGGTGTCCGGGCGTCCGAAGCAGCCGCAGGTGCCCACCGGGGCGCCCGTCCGCAGCGCCGCGGCCACGAACGCGGCGAATCCCGTGTAGCTGAGCCCGACCAGGGCCGACGCCAGCCGGCCGCCGGCGACCAGCGTCGCCGCGCCGAGCGCCGCCTCGGCGAGCGCGCCCGCCCGGATGACCGCCGATGCGGCCGGGACGGGCCGGCCCAGCACGGCCGCCAGGGCGCCCGCCGTGCGCGACGGGTCGGCCACCTTGGCCGCGCCCGCCGCCAGGAGCAGCAGCGCGGCCGCGCCGACGGCGGCCGTCAGCACCGGGACCCGGTGGGCGTCACTCGGCGGCGTCGGCCAGCGCCTCGGCCAGCGACGGGTGCACGAGCAGGGACTCGACGATGTCGTTGACCCGCAGGCCGTTGGTGACCGCCACCGCGATGCACCGAGATCAGCTCGGCCGCGTGCCGGCCGACGATCGAGCCGCCGAGCACGACGCCGGTGGCCGGGTCGGAGATGATCTTCACGAAGCCGCGTGGCGTCGCCGTTGATGAGCGCCTTGGCGTCGGCCGAGAACGGCACCTTGGTCACCCGGATCTTGCGGCCCTCGGCGAACGCGTCGGCCTCGGCCAGGCCGACGTCGGCGATCTCGGGCTCGGTGAAGATCGCCGACGCCGCCTTGTCGTAGTCGAGGTGGCGGTGCGCCCGGGTGTGCAGGCCCATCACGTGCTCGGCGATCTTGCGGCCCTGCATCGCCGCCACCGACGACAGCGGCAGCTTCCCCGACACGTCGCCGGCCGCGTAGATGTGCGGCACGTTGGACACGCAGTGGTGGTTGACCGGCACGTAGCCGGCCGCGTCGACCTCGACGCCGGCGGCGTCGAGGCCCGAGGTCCTCGGTGTTGGGGATCGAGCCGATGGCGAGCAGCGCGTGGCGAGCCGTCGACCACGCGGCCGTCGTCGCAGCGCACGGCCACGCCGCCGTCGTCGGTGCGGTCGATGCCGCTCGGCGCGGGCGCCCTTGAGCAGCTGCACGCCCCGGCGCGAGGAACTCGTCCTCGAGCACCGCCGCGACCTCGGGGTCCTTCTGCGGCAGCACCTGCTGGCGGCTGACGATCAGCGTCACCTCGCAGCCGAGCGACGAGAACATGTGGACGAACTCGACGCCGGTGACGCCCGAGCCGATCACGACGAGGTGCTCGGGCATCTCGGGGCGGGTAGGCGTCGCGGGTCGTGAGGATGCGGTCGCCGTCGGGCGTCGGCCCAGTCGGGGATGCGGGGCCGGCTGCCCGGTGGACAGCAGGATGGCGTCGGCCTCGATCTCGCGACACGCCCTCGGCCGTGTCGACCACGACGTGGTGCGGGCCCTTGAGCCGGGCGGTGCCCGTGCACCATGCCGCACGCCCTGGCTGGTCGAGCAGGTCGACGATCGTAGTGCTCGAGGCGGTCCTCGATCGACTTGATGCGCTCGCGCAGGCGCCTCGAGGTCGAGCTGGCGTCGGACACGGCGAGGCCCATGCCGGCGCTGGCGTCCACGTCGCGCCAGCGCGCCCGCCGGTGGCGATCATGGCCTTGGACGGGATGCAGTCCCAGCAGGTGGGCGGCGCCGCCGACGATGTCGCGCTCGACCAGCGTGACCTCGGCGCCGAGGCGCGCCGCGGTGGTGGCGGCCGTGTTGCCGGCGGGACCGCCGCCGATGATGACGAAGCGCAGGGGCACGTCACCAGGTTACGGCGGCCACGCTCTAGCCTCACCCCCCACCCCGACCGACCGGACCCAGGAACGAGGACGTCGCCGATGGCCACGTTCGGCCCGTCGCCCCGCGAGGCGCCGCTGATCTACCCGGGCCACACCCCGCCGACGTCGGGGCTGGTGACCGACGGGCCCTACCTGCCCGTCGAGCCGCTCCCCGGCCGGCGGCTGGCCCAGGCGCGGGTGGTGCTCGGCGCCGACCGGCCGGCCGCGCTGGCGGTCGGCATCTCCCGGGTGTCGCTCGGCTACGCGCTGCTGGCGCTCAACGCGGTGCCGATCGAGGCCCGGGTGCCGGTGCTGGCCGTCGGCTCGAACGCGGCGATCGCCCAGATGCAGGCCAAGTTCCAGGCGGCGGGCATCTCGTGCGCCATGCCGCTGACCTGGGCCCGGGTGACCGGCATCCGGGTCGGTGCCGCGGCGATCGTCAGCCGCTGGGGCTACATCCCGGCCGCGCCGGTGTTCGAGCCCGGGGTCACCACCCGCCTGGCGGTGAACTGGCTCGACCCCGAGCAGCTGCGGGCGCTCGACGAGACCGAGACCGGCTACGAGCGCCGGCTGGTCGACGACGGCGACGACACCCGGGTCCAGCTGGAGTCCGGCGAGCGGCTGTGCACGTTCGGGATCTACGTGTCCACGAGCGGCGTGTTGGCCGACTCCGACGGCCGGCGGCCGATGGACCTTCCCGGCCAGGAGGAGCTGATCCGCCAGCTGCTGGCCCGGGGCGACCGCGGCCTGCGGGTCCTGGCCGGCCGGGGCGTGCCCGGCTTCCTGCGCGCCGCCACCGACCGCGAGGGCCGGGCCCGCCTGGTCGAGGCGCTGCGGGGCTCGGCGGGCATCGCGGTGCTCAACCCGCCGACCCCGACCCGGGCCGGCGAGCTGGCCACCTACGACGCCGGACGCGGCGGCCTCGCCCCGCCGGCCGGGGTGGCCGGTGCCGTCCAGGTCGCCCCGACCCCCGACAGCGTCGACCGGGGCGGCGAGCAGGCCGTGGTCCTGCCCGACAGCGCGGTGGCAGGGCCTCGGCCAGCCCAGCCACGTGGTCGTGCGCTCGGCGATGGACCCGCAGGCGCCGGCCGCGGTCGGCCGCGTGCTGGAGCCGGCGACCGGCGACGAGGTGCAGGTCGACCAGAGCATCCGCAACGGGCTCGGGGTCGAGATCGGGGAGTACGTCACGCTGGAGCCGGCCGACGTCGACCGCCACCTGGTGGCAGACGCCCTGTCTCGGCACGCCCCAGACGCTGCTGTGCCGGGTCCAGGCGGCCGAGATGGTCACGTCCGAGCGGCCCGCGGCCCTGCTGACCCGGCTGGGCCTCGAACTCGTCGGCGTCGAATCCGGCGACCGGGTCGTCATCGAGGGCCTGCCCCGGGAGCCCGGCGGCCAGCTGGCGCACGTGACCGTGCGGGCGTTCGAGGCCCCCGACGAGACGGTCGAGCGCCGGGAGCGGCTGACCGGCGGCGGCTACCAGCACCGCTTCCCGTCGGCCCGCGACACGCTCGGCGTCCACCCCGACCTCCCGTGGATCTTCATCGACCGGGCCCTGCGCAGCCGGCTCGGGCTCGCGCAGCCCCACCTGGCGGTCGTCCGGGTCCGGGCCAGCCGCCGCGACCAGCTCACCAAGGAGCTGCGGGAGATGCTGCTCGTGCTGGTGATCGCCCTGATCGGCCTCGTCCAGGTGGTCGACGTGGGCTGGGCCTGGCTGGCGTTCGGCGTGGTGGCGGCCGCCGCCGTGGCCGGCGTGGTGGGCGCGCGGCTGCGGAGCCGGCTCCGGTCCTGACCCGCCCCCCTCACGCGTTTTGTACGCGGAAACGGTCGCCCTGGCGACCGTTTCCGCGTACAGCGCGAAGGGCGGGCTAGGACGAGGCCCGGGCCAGGCGGACCAGGCGGTGGTCCGGCGTAAAGAGCTTGCGGGTGAGGCCCAGCCCGATGACCACGACGTTGGTGGCCACGCACCCGAGGATCAGGTACATGATCGCCGCCTGCACCAGCACGGCGTCGACCGGGTCGGCGCCCGCCAGGATCAGGCCGGTCATCGCCCCGGGCAGGAACACCAGCCCCACCGCCTTGGTGCTCTCGATCTGGGACGTGAGCGCCGTCCGCAGGGCCGAGCGGACGAACGGCTTGGACGCCTCCGGCCAGGGCTGGCCGAGCGCAAGGCGGGCCTCGACCTCCGGCCGGTGGTCGGCCAGCTCGCCCAGGATCCGCCGGCACGCCACGACGATGCTGCCGATCGAGTTGCCGATCATCATCCCGGCGATCGGCACGACGGCCCGGCCCACGACCGGGTAGACGCCCAGGCCGAACACGACGAACAGGCTCAGCGCCGCCGACGCCCCCACGGCCACCAGCGTGAGGCCGGTGATGCCCGGCACCTCGGGCGCCCGCCGCCTGGCGGTGAGCGCGGCCACGCCGATCATCACCACGACCCACACCCAGGCCCACACGATCGGCGTGTCCGGGTCGACCACGAACAGCAACAGGTAGCCGACGGCGAGGAGCTGAACCAGCGCCCGGCCGGTCGCCCACAGCATCTCGCGCTCGAGGCGCAGGCCCTGCCACATCGACAGGCCGATGGCCACCGCCACCAGGCTGAACGACAGGACCAACCCGCTCCAGCCGACTGCGCCGCTATCCATCTCCTGCCTCCTCGTCGTCCTCGTCGTCGTGGTCGCGGCCGGCCAGGAACCGGGCCCGGTCCGCGTCCCCCGCCACCCGGCCGGCGATCAGCACGACGACCTGGTCCGCCAGCCGCCGGCACTGGGCGAGGTCGTGGGTCACCCACACGAGCGGCCGGCCGGCGTCGGCCAGGCGCAGGGCGGTGCGCTCCAGCCGGCGGACGGCGCCGGGGTCGAGGGCCGACGTCGGCTCGTCCATGAGCAGGGCGTCCGGCCGCGTCACCAGCGTGCGGGCCAGACACATGCGCTGGGACTCGCCGCCGGACAGCTCGTCCGCCGTGCGGTCGAGGAACCCGGTGTCCAGGCCGGCGTCGGCCAGGGCGGCGGCGAGGGCGCCGTCGCCGGCCTCGGGGTCGGCCACGAGCAGGTTGTCGCGCACCGTTCCGGGGAACGGGGCCGGGCGCTGGAACACCATCCCCACCTGGCGGCGCAGGGCCAGGGGGTCGAGCCCGGCGGTCGGCCGGCCCCGGAACCGGATCTCGCCCCCGGTCGGGACCTCCAGCCTGTTGAGCAGGCGCAGCAGCATCGACTTGCCGGCGCCCGACGGGCCGACCACGACCGTGATCCCGCGGTCCGGGACCGCGAGCGTCACGCCGTCGAGGACCGTCGTGCCGTCGATGTCCAGGCTGACGTGGTCGACGTCGAACAGCGGGGCGTCGCCCGCGCCCGGCTCAGCGGGTGCGATCGGGGTCGCCTCGGTGCGCGCCATTGCCGGCCACCGCCACGGAGGTGGTGATCTCGTCGGCGGGCGCCGGGGCAGCCTGCGTCCCGCCGGGGGTGTCGCCGAGCAGACCCCGCACCCGGTCGCCCGTGCGGGAGAACTTGAGGATGCACCAGACGGCCCGCACGCCGTCCTGCCAGCCGATCTTCTTGCCCTCGGCGTAGGTGCGGCCGTAGTAGCGAGATGCCCGACCTCGTAGATCGCGCCAGCCGGCCGGCGCGACCTTGGCGGTGATCTCGGGCTCGAAGCCGAAGCGGTCCTCCTCGAGCGTCGATGCGACTGGATGACCTCGCGGCGGAAGACCTTGTAGCAGGTCTCCATGTCGGTGAGGTTCAGGTTGGTGAACATGTTCGACAGCGTGGTCAGGAACCGGTTGCCGACCGAGTGCCAGAAGTAGAGGACGCGGTGGGCGCCGGCCGCCGAGGAAGCGCGAGCCGTAGACGACGTCGGCCTTGCCCGTCGAGGAGCGGCTGCGAGCAGGCCGCGGTACTCGGCGCGGGTCGTACTCGAGGTCGGCGTCCTGGACGATCGACGATGTCGCCGGTGGCCTCGCGCGAAGCCGCGGCGCAGCGCGGCGCCCTTGCCCTGGTTGCGCGGCTGGAGGAACACCCGCGACGCGCGGGTCGTCGCAGCCGCGCGAGGATGTCGCGGGTGCCGTCGGTCGAGCCGTCGTCGACGATGATCACCTCGGCCGTCCACGGCGACGCGAGGACCTGGTCGACGACGGTCGTCGATCGTCGCCCGCTCGTTGTAGCAGGGGATCACGACCGACAGGCAGGGATGGGCATCGGCCACGGTGCGGTCCTCCAGCGGCGGTCGGGCCGCGCGATCGTAGAGCACGCCCCCGCCCGGTGCGGATTCCGTCGAGCCGCCCGGGGGTCCGTAGCATCGATGGCGTGACCGATCAGCCGAACCTCGACGATTGGCGGGACCTGGCTTCCAAGGACCTGCGTGGCGCCGACCCGGAGACGCTGGTCTGGCACACGCCCGAGGGCATCGCGGTCAAGCCGCTCTACACCGCGGCCGACCTCGAGGGGCTCGAGGCCGTCGACTCGCTGCCCGGCTTCGCCCCGTTCACCCGGGGCGTGCGGGCGACGATGTACGCCAACCGGCCCTGGACGATCCGCCAGTACGCCGGCTTCTCGACCGCCGAGGAGTCCAACGCCTTCTACCGGCGCAACCTCGCCGCCGGGCAGATGGGCCTGTCGGTGGCGTTCGACCTGGCCACCCACCGGGGCTACGACTCCGACCACCCCCGGGTCGTGGGCGACGTCGGCAAGGCCGGGGTGGCGATCGACTCGGTCGAGGACATGAAGATCCTCTTCGACGGGATCCCGCTCGAGAAGATGTCGGTGTCGATGACGATGAACGGCGCGGTGCTGCCCGTGCTCGCCGCGCTTCATCGTCGCGGGCGAGGAGCAGGGCGTGCGACCAGGCCCAGCTCAACGGCACCATCCAGAACGACATCCTCAAGGAGTTCATGGTCCGCAACACCTACATCTACCCGCCCGAGCCGAGCATGCGGATCGTGGCCGACATCATCGAGTACACGGCCGAGCACATGCCCCGCTTCAACTCGATCTCGATCTCCGGCTACCACATGCAGGAGGCGGGGGCGACGGCCGTCCAGGAGCTGGCGTTCACGCATCGCCGACGGGCTCGAGTACGTGCGCCACGCGCTCGACCGGGGCCTCGACATCGACCGTTCGCCGGGCGGCTGTCGTTCTTCTTCGCCATCGGCATGAACTTCTTCATGGAGGTGGCCAAGCTGCGGGCGGCCCGGCTGCTGTGGCACCGGGTGATGCAGCCGGTTCGACCCGCAAGAACCCGCGCTCGCTGATGCTGCGCACCCACTGCCAGACGTCGCGGCGTGTCGCTCACCGAGCAGGACCCGTACAACAACGTCGTGCGCACGGCGGTCGAGGCCATGGCCGCGGTGCTCGGCGGCACGCAGAGCCTGCACACCAACTCGCTTCGACGAGGCGCTCGGCGCTGCCGACCGACTTCTCGGCACGCATCGCCCGCAACACCCAGCTGATCCTGGCCGAGGAGACCGGCGATCCCCCACGTCGTCGACCCGCTGGCCGGCAGCTACTACGTCGAGGCGCTGACCCACGACCTGGCCGACGCGCGCCTGGGCGCTGATCGAGGAGGTCGAGGAGCTGGGCGGCATGACCAAGGCGGTCGAGTCGGGCATGCCCAAGCTGCGCATCGAGGAGTCGGCCGCCCGCCGCCAGGCCGCGATCGATCGGGGCGACGAGGTCATCGTCGGCGTCAACAAGTACCGGTCCGAGCGACCCCGACCACGTGGACATCCTGGCGATCGACAACAGCGAGGTCCGCCGCCAGCAGATCGCCCGGCTGGAGCGGGTGCGGGCCGAGCGGGATCCGGCGGCGTGCAAGGCCGCGCTCGCCCGCCTGACCGAGGGCGCGGCCGGCGACGGCAACCTGCTGGCGCTGTGCGTCGACGCAGCCCGGGCCCGGGCGACGGTCGGCGAGATGAGCGACGCCATGGAGACGGTGTTCGGCCGGCACAAGGCCGAGATCCGCTCGATCCACGGCGTGTACGGCTCGGCGTACGAGGGCGACGAGGAGTTCGCCGCGGTCCAGGCCGACGTCGAGGCGTTCGCCGCCGCGGAGGGCCGGCGCCCGCGGATGCTCGTGGTCAAGCTGGGCCAGGACGGCCACGACCGCGGGGCGAAGGTGATCGCCACGGCGTTCGCCGACCTGGGCTTCGACGTCGACGTCGGCCCGCTGTTCCAGACGCCCGGCCGAGGCCGCACGCGACGCGGTCGACAACGACGTCCACGTGGTCGGCGTGTCGAGCCAGGCGGCGGGCCACCAGACGCTGGTGCCCCAGCTGATCGACGAGCTGCGCGCGGCCGGGCGCCGAGGACGTGGTGGTGGTCTGTGGCGGGGTGATCCCGCCCCAGGACCACGACGCGCTGCGGGCGGCCGGCGTGGCCGCGATCTTCGGCCCGGGCACCAACATCCCGGCCGCCGCCCGCGAGGTCATCGACCTGCTGCGGTCGCGCCGCCCGGCTGCGTAGCCGCACTAGCGTTCCCCGCCATGAGCGACACACCGGCCGGTCCGGGCTGGTGGCAGGCATCCGACGGCAAGTGGTACCCGCCGGAGACGCGCCCCCAGTGGCCGCCCGCGGCGGACGCGGCCCCGGCACCGGATCCCGAGCGCGCCGGCGCCCGGCACGCCCTACCCCGGGGCGCCCTACCCCGGCTCGCCGGCGCCCGGCATGCCGCCGCCCGGCGCGCCGCAGCCCGGTGGCTACTACCCGCCGGGGCCGGCGCCGTATCCGATGGGCCCGCCCCCCGCCCGCCAACCGATGAGCGGGTGCCTGAAGGCGTTCCTGATCGGGCTGGCGGTCGCGGTCGTGCTCCTGATCGGGGGCTGCGTGGCCGCCGTCACCTTGGGCCGTCACGTGGCCAACGACATCGCCGACGAAACCGAGTCCGAGCGCCGCGATGTCGGCACCATCGACTGCCACGTCGACGCCAGCGGGTTCATGGTCGCCGACGTCGAGATCCTGAACCACACGTCCAAGAGCTCCAACTACATCCTCGACGTGTCGTTCAGCGAGAGCGGGAGCGTGACCACCAACACGCCGACGTTCCTCAACAACCTCGCGCCCGGCGCCACGGGCACCGCCACCGCCAACAGCGCCACGGCCCCCACCGGCACCGACTTCACCTGCCGGGTCGACACCGTGCAGCGGTTCTCGGCCGAGGGCTGAGGCGTCCCCCGGGCTCGGGCCCCGGTCCTACACTCGGCGGTCGAACCATGGACACCTCGCTCGCTTCCACCGACGCGCTCGCACCGCACGCCGAAGCCGAGATCGACGACAGCGAGTCCCCCGGTTCCGCGCCCGCATCTGCCGGCGGCCGGTGGGCGGCGTGGCGGCCGCCGCGCCTCGTGTGGCTGGCGACCCTGCTGTTCGGGCTGCTCACGACCCTGTGGGGTGTGGCGGTGCCCGAGTTCCGGGCGCCCGATGAGCCGGCGCACGTCGACCTGATCATGTACCTGGCCGGGGGGCACGCCTACCCCCGCTTCGACGGGCGCTACTTCGGCGAGGAGACCCAGTTCGAGTCCCACCGCTACCTGATCGACCCGACGGTGCCGTGGCCGGTGTTCGACGCCGGCGACGCGCCGCCTCGCGACGGGCGCCCGAGCGTGGACGACCTCGGCGGCACGACGCCCGACGCCCAGGCCCGCCACGGCTCGATCCGACGGGCGGGCTACCCGTACGTCTACAACCAGATGCCCCAGCACCCGCCGCTCTACCACGAGGCCATGGCGCTCCTGGTGCGGGTGGAGCGCTGGCTGACGCCGGGATCGGACCTGCCGAGCCTGTCCCGCGAGATCGGCCTGCTGCGCCTGGCGAACGTGGCGCTGATCCTGCCCCTGCCGCTCCTGGCGTGGGCCACGGCCCGCCGCCTCGGCGCGGGCGACCGGGCCGCGGCGGTGGCCTCGCTGCTCCCGCTGTGCCTGCCCCAGCTGACCTACATCGGCGGCGTGGTCAACAACGACAACCTGCTCAACCTGCTGTGCGCCGGCCTGGCGGTGCTGGTCGTCGGGGTGACCCGGGGCCAGCGCAGCCGCGGCGTGGACGTGGCGGTCGGGGTCGTCCTGGGCCTCGCCCTGCTGACCAAGGCGTTCGCGCTGATGTTGATCCCGTGGGTGGCGGTGGCGTACGTGGCCTGCGCCTGGACCACCGGGCGCCGCCGGGCGGCCGCCGCCGGCCTGGCGGTGGCGGGCGTGGTGAGCGCCGTGGTCGGCGGCTGGTGGTGGGTCGCCAACTGGATCCGCTACGGCCAGCCGGCCCCCACGACCGAGACGCTGACCCGCACGTCGTCGCAGGCGCCAGGCAGCTTCGTGGCCCACCCCGGCGAGTTCCTGTCGACGTTCGCCAGGCGCATGGTGCCCCACACGTGGGCGTGGATCGGCTTCGGCAACCCCAAGTTCGAGCTACCCCATCGGACGGTGATCGTGGCGACGCTCGCGGTGCTCGTCGCCGCGGTGGTCGCCTGGTTCGCCGCGTCCCGGGGCGCACGACCGACAAGGGCCCCCGCCGCTGGGACGTGGCCCTCGCCTGGCTCCCGGTCGCCCTGGTCGGCGTCTTCGTCGCCCGCCGGGCCTGGAGCCTCTACACCACCAATGGCCGCTTCGCGTTCCTCCAGGGCCGCTACCTGTTCTGCGCGATGGTCGCCGCCGGCGCGGCGATCGCGTTCGGCGCGACCAAGCTGCTCGGCCGCTGGGCCCCGGCGGCGGTCCTGGTCGCCGCGGCCACGCTCCAGACATGGGTGCTGCACGAGGTGATCAGCGGCTCGTGGTCCGGACCGGGCTCGCTGGGACCGGTCCGCGGCATGCTGGCCTGGAGCCCGTGGCCCACGGCCGCGGTCCTGGTCGTGGCCGCAGCGCTGCTGGCCGTGGCGCTGGCGACGGCGTGGACGGCCCTGGCGCCGGCGCTGGCGCGCCGGGACCGCTGACGCCTGGCCTACCCGTCCCCGACGAACCCCAGCGGCGGCGCCGGTGGGCGGTCGTGGGGCGGCGCGGGGTCGACGGCGAAGATGCGGGTGATGCGGCCCTCGGCCCGCAGCTCGTGGACCAGTCGCAGGCCGTCGCGCGCCGCCGGGTCGCGCAGGACCCGGAGCTGGGGGCGCAGGCGGTCGACGGTGTACCAGTCGGCCACCAGGTACTGGGCGCCGTAGTAGCGGGCGTAGGCGATGATGTCGGGCAGGTCCGCGTACGGCATCGCCATCGACTGCCGGTGCGAGTAGTACTCCACCACCATGCTGCGGGTCATCACCCGGTCGTCGGGTTGGGTGTGGGCGGCGATCCACTCCCCCGCGGCCCGCTGGTCGCTGCCGTCCGTCGGATGCCACCAGCCGCCCGCGGCGCCGTGGAATCCCTGGATCGACGAGACGGCGAGCGCCAGCAGCACGACCGCGCACACCGGGCGCCGCCACCGCTGGGACATGGTGGCCAGTCCGGCGCCGGCGAACACCGTGGCCAACGCGACCAGCACCACCAGGTAGCGGGGCTGGACGAAGAACGCGAGCGTGGTCGCCACCGGCAGCGCGCATACCGCCAGGAGCAGCCGGGCCAGCCACGACCGTCGCCAGCGCCAGGCGCCGACGAACGCGACCAGCCACACCGGCAGGGGCAGCAGCAGCCACTCGACCGGGTGGCCGTCCTCGGGCATGAACAGCTGCTCGCCCAGCATCTCGACGTTCGTGCCGACGATGCCGACGTAGCCGTGGGTGTCCTGCCGGGCCAGCGTCACCAGGGAGCGCCGCTCGGTCGGGAAGTGCAGGCCGGTGTCGTCGAGGCCCCACAGGATCTGGTCCCGCGCCTCCCGGTGGCTGCGGGCCACCGCCCGCCACGCCTCGATCGAGACGTCCTGGGTCTTCGCGCTGAGCTGCCATGAGCCCGTGTGGGCGTGCAGGTAGCCGGCGTAGGGCGCGACGCACAGCAGGATCGGCAGCGAGAACGCCACCGTGGGCACGACCGCGGTGAGCGGGCGCCAGCCGCCGCGAGCGGGGATGCCGGCACCGTCGCCCTCGCCGTCGCCAGTGGCGCTCGGCGGCGGTGCGGGCCGGCGCCGGGCGCAGAAGAACAGGATCGCCAGGCCCAGCGGGACCGCGAAGAACAGGCCCTCCGGCCGCGTCAGGTACGCCAGGCCCACCAGCAGCCCGGCGGCCGCCAGTCGGACGAGCCGGGCGGTGCCGCCCCGGTCGAGGCCGGACACCACCAGCCACACGGCCGACACGACCAGCAGCGTGTACTCGGCCTCCGTCCCCGCACCCCGGTTGGTCAGCGTGGTCGACAGGCCCGGCGCCAGGGCCGCCACCCAGGCGGTCGCCACGGCGGCCGTCGGTCCGGCCAGGCGGCGGGACAGCAGCGCCAGCGGCAGGATCAGCGCCGTGCTCGTCAGGCAGGTGAGGACGACCGTGCCGGTGTGGGGGTCGTCGAACACCTTGGCCGACACCCCGAGCAGGAACGGCACGAACGGCGGGAAGTGCAGCTCGGGCCGTCCGTTGCGGGCGAACCCGTGGCCCTCGACGAGCGAGATCCCCGAGCGCAGGTAGGCGGTCTCGTCGGTCGCCGGGGCGTTGTCGGTGGCGGCGATGGCGACCCGCAGGGCGAAGCCGACGGCGAGGGCCGCGACGAGCAGCAGCACCCGGCGCCGCCGGGGCGACGACGCACGTGCCCGCGCCCGCACGCCGATGCGGCGCGGCGCGTCCGGAGCGGCGAGGTCCGGCTGCTGTTGGTCGGGCGGGGCGACGGTGGCGGTCATCGCCGCCGCGCGGAGACCAGGGTCCACGGCAGCGGCGAGCGCACGCGCAGGACGTCGAAGCGCTCGCCGACCAGCCGGGCGAAGCCCCGCTTCGACCAGTGCTGGATGTGGCCCGGCGTGTTGCCCAGCGCGCCGAGGTACTTGCCCCGCGCCATGTTGGCGGCGCGCCAGATCGGCTCGCGGGGCACCGACAGCACCACCCGGTCGCGGGCGACCCGGGCGATCTCGGCCAGGGCAGCATCCGGGTCGGGCACGTGCTCGAGCACCTCGATCGCGAGCACGAGGTCGAACGTGTCCGGCGGGAACGGCAGCCGGGCGATGTCGCCGAACAGGCCGGCGAAATCGTGCCCGGCCCACTCGCTGGCCAGGTCGTCGTCGGGCAGGTCGACGCCGACGAAGGACGCGTCGGGGTAGCGGGCGCGCAACCGCCCGCTCACCTCGCCCTCACCCACGCCGACCTCGAGGACGGCGGCGGGGGGCGTGCCGGGCAGGGCGTCGTCGAGCGCGTCGAAGAAGCCGGCCATGAGCCGGCGCTCGATCGGGTTCGTCGACGCGTACTTGTCGTAGGTGTTGCCGGTCGGGACGACCGTGGTCACGGCTGGTGCTCCTGAGGCTGTCGGTGGAGCGGGGGCGCGCCCGCCCAGGCGGGCGGACCGCATCAGTCTGGCCTACCACGCGGTAGCCGCACGATCATGCCACCACCGGCACGACACCGGATGTTCACATTCCGGATGGCGACGCCGCCTCGGCCAGAATGGGGAACGATGCCCGACGCCCCGCCCGACCTACCCGCACCGGACGCGTCGGCACCCGCCGCCGCCCCACCCGGGCGGGGCAGGGTGCGGGCCCGGGCCGTGGCGCTGCCCGCGCTCGTCGGGGTGCTGGTGGGCGGCACCTGCATCGTGTTCGTGGTCGGGCGCATGACCCAGCAGTGGTCCGAGGTGCGCGACCAGGTGGCCGATGCCGAGATCGTCTGGATCGTGCTCGCACTGCTCTCCGCCGCCGCCGGGATGGCCTGGATCGCCGCGTGCTGGCGGCGGGCGATCGCGCTGCTCGGACCGCCGCCGGCGCGGCGGCACACGATCGCGTGGTACTTCGCCGGCGAAATCGGCAAGTACGTGCCCGGCGGGGTGTGGCCGGTGCTCGGGCGGGGGGAGCTGGCCCGGCGCGGCGGGCTGCCGCGGCACCGGGCCTACCCGAGCGTGGGCCTGTCGCTCGCTGCGCTCTACCTCGCGGCGCTCGTGCTGGCCACCGTCCTCGTGCCCCTCGACCTCGCCAAGCAGGCCGAGTCGCCCGCCGCCCTAGCGCTGCTGCTGCTCCTGCCCGCCGGCATCCTCGCCCTGCACCCCAAGGTGCTCGGCTGGGCCCGCAGCCTGCTCGTCCGGTTCACCGGGCGGGGCGCCGAGATCGCGATACCCCCGTGGGGCGCGACCGTCGCCGTCGTCCTCAGCTACGTGCCCGCCTGGATCTTCATCTGGGCGGCGACGTGGTGCACCGCCCGGGCGATCCTCCCCGACCCGCCGGTGCTGCGCATCGGGATCGCAACCACGCTGTCGTGGACGGCCGGCTTCGCCGCCGTGCCCGTCCCCGCCGGCGCGGGCGTGCGGGAGGCGGTGTTCGTGGCCTCGTCCGGGCTCCCGGCCGGGATCGGCGCCACGATCGCCATCGGCAGCCGGCTCGTGTTCCTGACCGTCGACGTCGCCGGCGCCGCCCTGACCGCGCCGTGGCACCGCCGCCGCGGCGGGTCCCCGGCTCCGATCGACCCGATCGACGCGGGCGACGCTGGTGGCGCCGGCGTCGCTCCCCCCGCTCAGACCTCGACGGAGTCCAGCGACGCCGGGTCGGCCTCGGCCGTCGGCGCCTGACCGGCCGCCGGGACCGCCGCCGAGGGCGGCAGGTAGTGCGACGGCGCGACGCCCAGCTCCAGCTCGATGCGCCGGACCCGTTCGAGCGTCCGCTGGCTGATCACCCGCTGGGTGGCGATGAGGTCGGCCAGCACCCCGAGCGCGAACACCTGGAACGCGGCGACCAGCAGCACGCCGCCGAGCACCAGCGACTGCAGGTGGCCCGAGCGGTCGCCGTGCACGATCCAGTCGTAGACCCACGGGCTCCACGCCGCCATGGCCCCCACGCTCAGCACCACCGCCAGCAGGGTGAACACCTGGAGCGGCTCGTAGCCCGTGTAGATGCGGAAGATCGCCACCATGTTGCGCCGCACGTAGCCGGCGGTCGACGTGAACAGGCGGGACTCCCGCATCTTTGGGTTGGTGCTCACCCGCACGTGGTCGACCGCGGTGAGGCTCTTGCCCGCCTGGATCAACGACTCGAGCGTGTAGGTGAACGTCGACACCACCGTCAGCCCCAGCGCGGCCTCGCGGTTGTAGGCCCGGAACCCGGAGGTGGCATCGGGGACGTCGGTCCCGGACGCCTGGCGCACCACCCAGCTGCCCATGTGCTGCAGCCGCTTCTTCGTGGGCGAGAAGTGCTCGATCTCGGCCACGTTGCGGTCGCCGATCACCATGTCGGCCTCGCCGGCCACGACTGGCGCCACCAGGGCGGCGATGTCACCGGCGGCGTACTGGTTGTCGGCGTCGGTGTTGACGATCACGTCCGCGCCCAGCTTGAGGGCGGCGTCGATGCCGGCCTGGAAGGCCGACGCCAGGCCCTTGTTGTTGGTCAGCTTGACGATGTGGTCGACGCCGTGGGCCCGGGCGACCTCGATCGTGCGGTCGGTGGAGCCGTCGTCGACCACCAGCCACTCGACGATGTCGATGCCGGGCACCTCGCGGGGGAGGTCGGCCAGCGTCGCGGGGAGCTGGTCCTCCTCGTTGAGGCAGGGGATCTGGATGATGAGCTTCATGGTGCGCCGTCGTACTCCGGGTGGGTTCACGTCAACCGTAGACTCCGCGCGATGCAGGGGGTGACCCACCTCGCCGAGCGCGTCCGCGCCGGGGACCGGCGCGCCCTGGCCCGGTCGATCACGCTGGTCGAGTCGACCCGGCCCGACCGGCGGGCCGCGGCCGCCGCGCTGGTCGACGCGGTGCTGCCCGCCACCGGCGACGCCGTGCGGGTCGGCGTCAGCGGCACGCCCGGCTCGGGCAAGTCGACGTTCATCGATGAGTTGGGTACCCGCCTGACGGCCGCCGGACACCGGGTGGCGGTGCTGGCCGTCGACCCCTCCAGCCGGCGCAGCGGCGGCTCGATCATGGGCGACAAGACCCGCATGGAGCGTCTGGCCCGCGACCCGCAGGCGTTCATCCGCCCCTCGCCGTCGGGCGGCTCGCTCGGCGGCGTCGCCCGTCGGACCCGCGAGGCCGCGCTGGTGTGCGAGGCGGCCGGGTTCGACGTCGTCGTGATCGAGACCGTGGGCGTCGGCCAGTCCGAGACCGCGGTCGCCGACATGGTCGACTGCTTCCTCATCGTGGCCGCGCCCGGCGGCGGCGACGAGCTCCAGGGCATCAAGCGGGGGATCATGGAGCTGGCCGACGTGGTCGTGGTCAACAAGGCCGACGGCGACCTGCTCCCCGCCGCCCGCCGGGCCGTCGCCGACTACCGCCAGGCGCTGCACCTCCAGCGCCCCAAGTACACGGGCTGGTCGCCGCCGGTCGTGGCC
Organism: uncultured Acidimicrobiales bacterium; assembly: GCA_963739835.1. GTDB lineage: Bacteria > Actinomycetota > Acidimicrobiia > Acidimicrobiales > VFJN01 > ZC4RG19. The sequence continues at coordinate 367,414 of CAVUBW010000015.1, read as the reverse complement.
GTCTCGGCCCTCCAGGGCACGGGGATCGACGACGCGTGGGCCGAGGTCGAGAAGCTGTCCGCCCACCTGCGGGACAGCGGCGCCCTCGATGCGCTGCGGTCGGCCCAGGCCGCGGCGTGGATGTGGGACGAGATCCGCGAGCGCCTGGTCGAGTCGTTCCGGGCCGACTCGGCCGTCGCCCGGCGGTGGGACGAGGTCGACGCCGCGGTCCGGGCCGGGCGGGTGTCGCCCACGACCGCGGCCCAGGAGCTGCTGGCCGCCCACGGGATGGCCGAGCCCGACGAGGCGGCCGACGGCGGCGACGGAGACCCGCGGGGGGGTCCCAGACGGGTGGCCCCGGACCCATAGACTGACCGACCTATGCCCGGCCGCACCACGGAGGACGAACTGCTCGCGCTCCGCCACGAGGTGCTGCGGCTGCGCGACGAGCTGGCGGGCCAGCAGGCCGAGCTGGCCACGGCCGCCGCCCGGGCCGAGGAGCTGGCCGACGTCGTGTCCCACTACGCGGGCATCCGGGGCCACGTGGCCGCGATCGGGTCGATCACCGCCGCCCGCCTGCGGTCCGGTGCCCGGCGCCTGGCGCGAGCCGGCCGCCGGGTCCGGGGCCGCGACGGCAAGGCCCCCGGCGGCTGAGGTCCGCGCATGGCCACCCAGCCGCTGTTCTCGATCGTGACCCCGGTGTACGACCCGCCGCTGCCGGTGCTCGGGGCGATGCTCGCCTCCGTGCGCCGCCAGCGCGAGCCCGACTGGGAGCTGTGCCTGGTCGACGACGGCTCGCCGTCCCCCGAGGTGGTGGCGGCGCTCCAGCGGGCCGCGGCGGGCGATCCCCGCGTCCGGCTGGTCCGCCGCCCGGCCAACGGCGGGATCGTGGCCGCGTCCAACGACGCCCTGGCCATGGCCCGGGGCGACGTTCGTCGCCCTGCTCGACCACGACGACGAGCTCCACCCGGACGCGCTGGCCGAGGTCGCGGCGGTCGTCCGGTCCGACCCCGAGGTCGACTACGTCTACACCGACGAGGACAAGATCGACCAGGGCGGCCGCCGCTACGGCCCGTTCTACAAGCCGGACTGGGCGCCCGACCGGTTCCGGACGCAGATGTACACGTGCCACCTGAGCGTCCTGCGCCGCTCGCTCGTCGAGGAGGTGGGCGGGTTCCACGCCGACTTCGACGGCGCCCAGGACTGGGACCTGGTGCTGCGCGTGACCGAGCGGGCGCGGTCGGTGGTGCACGTCCCCCGGGTGCTCTACCACTGGCGCACGCTGGACACGTCCACGGCCGGCGCCGGGATCGCGGCCAAGCCGTGGGCGTACGACGCCGGCACCCGGGCGCTGCAGGCCCACTGCGACCGCACCGGCTTCCCGGCGGTCGTCGACCACGACGTCGACCACCCCGGCGTGTACCGCCTGACGCCCCGCCTGCCCGCCCGGCCCACGGTGAGCATCGTGATCCCCACGGCCGGCACGGTGCGCGACGTCGGCGGCACGCCGACCCGGCTCATCACCCACTGCCTGCGCGGCATCGTCGGACCGCTCGACCTACCCCGACTACGAGGTCGTGTGCGTGGCCGACCCCGGGGTCGACGAGGAGGTCGTCCGCGAGATGCGGGCGATCGCCGGCGACCGCCTCACCGTCGTGGCCTACGACGCGCCGTTCAACTACTCGGAGAAGGTCAACCTCGGGGTCCTGCGCAGCGACGGCGACCACGTGGTCATGCTCAACGACGACATCGAGGTGGCGACGCCGGACTGGATCGAGCGGCTGGTCATGTACTCGGGGTCCGCCGGCGTCGGCGCCGTCGGCGCCCGCCTGCTCTACCCGGACGGGCGACTGCAGCACGCGGGGGTCCTGCACCGGGCGGGGCTGCCGAGCCACCTCTACCACGGCTACCCCGCCGGCTTCGGCGGCTACGCCAACGACGTGCTGGTCGCGGGCAACTACCTGGCGGTCACCGGCGCCTGCCTCATGACCTCCCGCGCCATCTTCGACCGGGTCGGCGGCCTGTGCGAGCGGCTCCCGCTCAACTACAACGACACCGACTACTGCCTCAAGGTCCACGCCGCCGGGCTGCGGACCGTCTACGACCCCGGCACGACGATGGTGCACTTCGAGTCGGCCAGCCGCGACACGGCGGTCGCCACCTGGGAGGCCGACCTGTTCCGCGACCGGTGGCAGTCGGTGACCGCCGTCGACCCGTTCGACAACCCAAACTTCGACCGCCGCTCGCCCAACCGGATCGTCCCGGTGCCGCTCGGGCGGCGGATCGCCGGCAAGCTCGCCCGCGAGGCGAGGAGCGTGGCGGGGAGGGCCCGGCCGGACGCGGTCAGCGCGGCGTCAGGCCCCGGGTGACCTCGGCCTCGGGGACGGTGGCCGCCCGGGCCAGCCGCCGCCGCTCGCGCCACAGCGCCGGCGCCAGGCGGGCGAACCCGGCGAACGACCGCAGCCGGCGCCGCACCTGCTCGGGCCGGGGGCGGCGGCCGCCGAGGACCGGGGCCACCAGGTCCCGGCGGGCATACGACAGCGTGACCAGGGCGTAGCGGACGATCGCCCGAGCCAGCATCGGGGCGGGGGCGTTCTTGGCGAGCATCGCCAGGCGGTTGCGCTCCGTGTAGTGCTGGAACGTCGGCGTCGCCACCCCGGACGACGTCGCCAGGCCGTGGCGGACCTCGGCGGCCGGGACGTAGCGGTAGCGCCACCCCCGGCGCCTGCCTCGCCACGACAGATCCGTGTCCTCGTAGTAGAGGAAGAACCGCTCGTCGAACAGGCCGACGTCCGCCAGGTAGGCCGGGCGCAGCAGCACGCTGCCGCCACTCCACGCGAACACCTCGTCGGGCTCGACGTAGCGTCCGGCCGCCGGTTCCAGGAAGCCCCGGTCGGCCCCGTAGCCGTCCGCGAACACGACCGTGCCCGCGTTGTTGAGGATGTCGCGGGCCTCCCCCGCCAGCGGCACGTCGAACCAGCCCGGATCGGCGCCGACCGTGACGGTGACCTCGGCGTCGCCCGAGCGCAGCGTGACCGGCTTGGTCGACGGGGCCGCCAGGCGGAGCACGCCCCGCGGCCGGGAGCCCGGGCAGTCGGCGGACACCGGGAGGCGCAGGACCGCCCGGTCCGAGGTCCACCACTCGTGGCCGCTGTCCCCGTGCTCGATCCCCCACGTGCCCTCGACCGCATGGACGTCCCGCCAGACGTCCCGGTCGCCGACCCGGGCCCCGCTGACGAGGACGCCGAGCCGCCGGGCGTCGAGCCGGCCTGCCCGGGACGTCGGGCTCGTCACGGTCACGTCGACGTAGGGGGCGGTGAAGAGCAGCCGGGCCGATGCGGCGCCCAGGCCCGGATCCGCCTCGAGTGCCGCCACCAGCGGCACCAGCCACCCGGGCGACACGACCGCGTCGAGATTGACGAGGCCGACGTAGTCGATGCCGTCCAGGTCCCGCAGCGCCAGGTTGTTGGCGGGGAACCCGGTGTTGCGGGCGTTGCGGATCAGCCGCGCTTCGGGGACCCGGCGGGCGACCTCCCGATCGCTGCCGTCACCCGACGCGTTGTCGACGACGACGATCTCCCGCCGGTCCGCCGGCCAGTCGAGCGCCGCCAGCGCCTCCACGCTGCGGACGACGTCCTCGCCGCCGTTGTAGTTGAGGACGACGAGCCGCACCCGCGGCGCCGGGGCCCGGACCGGACCGGGAGCGGCCGTCATCGTCCCTGCGCCGCCTCAGATGCGACGCAGCGCCCGCCGAGGCGGCGCTTGGCCCGGCCGGCCAGCTTGCGGAGGCCGCCCCGCGGTCCGTCGGCCTCCCGCTGCGCCTGGACCAGCTCCTGCTCCTTCTCGTGCAGCAGGTCGGTGAGCGTGGCGATCCGCTGCTCGGCGCCGGCGAGCTGCTCGGCCAGGTCCGCCCGCTGGGCGGTCTCGCTGAGGAACGTCGCCCGGAGCGTGAAGAGCTGCGACGCCGCGCCCTCCGCGATGACCATCGGGGCCTGGTCGAGCTCCTTCACCACGAGGTCGATCTGGGCCGCCAGATCGATGCCGGCGTCGGCCGGGACAGCACACAGCCGCTCGTCGGTGCGCACGATGCCGCACATCTCGATCGCCCGGAGCAGGAAGAGCGCCTGGCCGGCCGGATCGTCGGCGGTGAAGCGCAGCCCGTTCGTCCGGAACGCCCGCCGGGGCGCGGCGTGGGCGTCGAGGACCACCGTCCCGAAGGGCGTGGTGCCCACGAGGTCGAGCGGCTCCAGGCGCAGCGGGTCCGCGTCGGCCACCGCCTCCGCGCCGGTACGGTCGCGGGCCGCGGCCAGGTCCGCCGCGTCGCCGGCGCCGGCCGTCACCTGGACGAGACGCGCCGGGAGGGCCTCGACGGCCGCCGCCACCGCTTCGACGTAGCGCGGGGCCAGCCGGGTCGTGGCGGCGACGAAGGCGACATAGCGACCACGGGCCGCCGCGGCGGCGGCGTTGCGCCAGTCGTCGCCGGCACCGGCCGGCATCCCGCGCACGCCCCGGCTGCGGCCGTCGGCGAGGGCCGACGCCCAGCGCTCCAGGTCGCCGGCGCCGTCGTGGACGAGCACCTCGAAGTCGCCGCTGGTCTGCGCCGCCAGGTCGCGGACCAGCGCGTCGGCGTCGGCGGCGTCCGGCGCGGCGTCGACCACGACCGTCAGGAACGGCGCATTCTCGACCTCGCCGAGCCCCGGCCCGGCCGGTTCGTCGAGGGGGGTTGCGGCCGCGGGGGCGGCCCGGGTGAAGCGCCGGACGAACTGGTAGGTCTCGCCGTGCGGCGCCGCCGTCATGCGGACGCGCCACAGGATCTGCCGGAGCGGCGCCCCGGGCCGCAGCGCCGGGGCGTCCGCGGGGAAGAGCTGGTCGCTGAAGGCGTTGACCACGTCGTCGGCGTCGGCCTCCGCCCACCCGGCCTCCCCGAGGGTCCGCAGCACGCCTCGTTCGTTGTAGAACCGCAGGTGGGTGTTGTCGAGCAGGCCGATGTCGGTCATGTCCCACCGGCCGAGCAGCAGCTTGATCCCCACGTCCACGTGGGTGGCGTTCGGGATGCTGACGATCAGCCCGGCGCCCTCCCGCGCGGCGTCGACCCGACGGACCGCCCGCAGCAGCGGGCCCGGGTCGACGAGGTGCTCCACCACGTCGAGCAGGAGCACGGCCGCGAGCGGCCGGTCGCCGAGGATGCCGTCCAGGGTGGCGACCAGGTCGTCCTCGGACGCCCGCAGGTCGATGACGTGGCCCTCGAACCCCCGCTCGCTCAGCCGGGCGATCGCGCCCTCGTCGAGGTCCGCGCCGACGTAGTCGAAGCCGAGGTCCCGGACCGGCTCGGCGAGTGGGCCCGCCGCGCAGCCGAGGTCGAGGACGACGCCGGACGTGACGCCGGCGCGCTCGAGCAGCCGGTGACAGTGGCCGTGCGAGCCGCTCTCACCGAACTCCCGCGGGTACTCCTTCACGTGCCATTCCCCCCCAAGTCCGGGTCACACAGGAACCCGTAGACACCGGCAAAGGCCGCATCCCAGTCGCCGTGGCTGGCTGTGATGTCGGCCAGGGCCGTCTCGCCGAGTCGTCGGCGCAACGACCCGTCGACGGCGATGCGCTCCAGCGCATCGGCGAGACCGTCGACCGTTCGGGGGCAGCGTAGCGAGTTCTGCTCGTGGTGCAGGATCCAGTCGCCGGCCGGGTTGTCGAAGGCGACGACCGGCGTGCCGCACGCCATCAGCTCGAGCGGCAGGTAGGAGGGGTGTGCCGAAAGAGTCAGCGCGATGCCGACGTCACAGGTGCGGTACAGCGCGCCGGTCTCCCGGTAATCGAGCAGGCCGAGGTGCTCGATGCCGCGGCCCAGCTCGTCGGGCCGCGCCCACGACCCTGCGGTGACGATGCGGACGCGGTCGCCGAGGCGGTCCTTGACCTGGTCGAGGGCCAGCGACGCCAGCTCCCAGCAGTTGCGCCAGTGGCCGGGCCGGGCGTACAGGAAGACGGTGACCGGACCGTCGTGGTCGAGCGGCCGGCGGTCCCGGGCGTGGAACACCGTGGGGTCGACGGCGGGCATGAACGCCGTGCCCGCGCCGCCGTAGTCCCGCCGGTAGATGTCGAGCAGCTGCTCGGTGTTGCAGAGGCCGTACAGACCGAGCTGGTAGGTCTCCTCGGCGAGCGCGTACTTCGTGCCCGCGGGGTAGAACATCGGCTCGAAGTCCTGGATCAGGTAGAAGTGCCGCCGCGTCCTCGCGAAGTGGGCCACCGAATAGGCCGTGACCCACAGCGTGGCGATCGACACGTCCGCCCGGGACACGGCGTCGAGACCCTTCGACCCGCCTCGTAGAACTCGATCGCCGAGTCGCCCAGGCCGGGGAACGCCGCCGACAGCGCCGAGCGGATGAACGTCTCGTTCGGCGCGGCCATGACCACGAACCGGTTCTGGACGTCGTGCGTGCGGGCCAGGTGGTCGGCCATCCGGAACGCAGTGTTGATGCCGCCGTAGAACGGGCTGTCGATGTCGGGGAGGAACCAGTTGACGGTCCGGACCGGGAACGGCTTGCGCTCGGCCCGGTGCTGCGCGTCGACCGCGGGGCGGACCCGCTCGTCTGCCCGGCACAGGTCGGCGAGCCACAGCGACTCGGCCTCGTCCGTCCGCTGGCGGAACACCCGGAAGTCACGCCCCAGGGCGCCACCGACCGCGACCAGGGGATCGGGCTCGTCGAGCCTCCGCAGCTGGGGCACGGTGCTGCGCAGCGACAGGTTCGGCGAGAAGTAGGGATCGCCGCCCCGAAGACCAACGCTGGTAGCGCCAGTAGCTGGCGAAGAAGTCGTCCTCGACGGAGGTCGAGCCGCGGGTGGCCGACTCGAGGTGGCGGACGCCCGCGAACGGCGTGACCACGTTGCGGAGGCCCCGGAAGCGCGGCGTCGAGCCCGAGCACGACGTCGCTGCCGCACAGGCGGAACCGCTCGTCGAAGCCCCCGACCTCCTCGAACAGCGCGGCGTCGACGGCCAGGCACGCGGCCGTGACCGACAGCAGTTGCGGTACCACGTCGTGGAGCCGATGAGGCGTCGTCACCGGGACGGAGGCCCTCGAAGAGGTGGTCGGCGAAGCCGTTCAGGCCGAGCATCACGCCGCCGTGCTGGATCTCGCCGTCCGGCCCGATGAGCTGCACGCCCACCAGTCCGATGTCGGGCTGCCGCACCCACGACACCAGCTCGCGGAGCCAGCCCGGGTCGAGGAGCTCGGTGTCGTCGTTGAGGAAGACGAGCACGTCGCCGCGCGCGCCGGCGGCCGCCCGGTTGTTGACGGCGGAGTAGTTGAACGGCTCGTCCCACCACCGCACGTCGAGGTCGAGGCCGGCCGGCCGTCTCCGTACCAGGCCTCGTTGTCGGGCGTGCGCCCGCCGTTGTCGACGACGATGCACGTCGAACGACGGGTAGTCGGTCTTGGCCAGGCTGGGCAGGCAGACCGAGAGCATCTCCCGGTTGTGCCGGGTGGGGATGACGATCGTGACGTGTGGCGGGTCGGGCAGCGCCCACCGGACCCGGGCGCCCGCCGCCGTTGCGCTCACCTCGCCGGCGCGGCCGGTGCGGGCGAGGTGGGCGCGCACCACCTCGACGGCGCGCTCGGGTCCCACCTCGGGGCGGCGCACCAGGTGGTGCAGCACGCGAGGGATCCGCACCACGTGGTCGTCGCCCAGGTCGAGGCGCAGCAGCAGGTCCCACCACGCCGCGTCGCCGTCCTCGGTGCGCAGGCCGCCGGCGGCGGCGAGCCGGCCCCGGCGGATGGCGAAGGACCGCCCGAGGTAGTTGGCGCCCAGCAGCATCTCCGGCGACCAGGACGGGCGGAATCGCGGGTCGCCCACCAGCCGGGCGGCCTCGGTGAGGTCGTCGTCCCACCCGACCAGGACGGCGAACGGGTTGTCCCACGCACGGGCGGCGACGTTGAACGCGAAGTCGGGCTCGAGCCGGTCGCCGGCTTCGAGCACGACGACCATGTCGTCGGGATCGCCCTCGCCTGCCACAGCCGCCAGCACCTCGGCGGCGGTGCGGTCGGGCGCAGCGCTCACCCGGTCGTCGCGGCCGCCGATGTCGGCGCCGACGACGGTGGCGGTCCAGCCCCGGAACGTCTGCGCGCTCAGCGAGTCGAGCGTGGCTCCGGCGCCCTCGCCGCCGAGTACGACGACGTCGAGCCGCGTCCGTATACGCCGGCCGATGGCCGAGTCGGTCTGGAGCACGAGCGCGTCGACGGTCGGGCGGTGGTCTTGGAGCCAGCGCCGGTAGCCCGGCTCGGCGCCCTCGGTGGCCCGGGCGAGGGCCCAGCTCCGGCGCAGCCGGTCGCCGTAGCGGATGCCGTCCTTGGCGACCTGGCGGGCCAGCCGCAGCACGCCGCGCGCCGAGGAGCCGGGCGGCGCCATCCGCTCGACGGCGTGCCGGGTCCGGCCGCGCAGGCCGAGCATCCCGTCGGCCACCGGCGCGGTTGCGTCGGCCGCGTCCTGGCCACCGGCGTCGATCGGCGCGTCGCCGGAGGCGGGCGGGCTGCCGGCGCCCTCGAGATCGCCGGCGGTCACGGCTCACCGCCGTCGCGGCTCACCGGCGGCTGCCAGTCGCCGAGCATGTCGACGAGGCCGTAGACGAGGTGCGATCCGGGCTGGACCCGTAGCGTCATGAACCGCTCCCGCTTGTCGAACACCGTCGTCCCGGAGTGGTCATGGGCGGCCACGCTCAACGTGTACTCCCCCGGCCCGAGCGCCAGCTCGGCGATCCGGTAGTCGACGTAGCCCTCGCCGGAGATCGTCGGGGGCCGCGGCGTGGTGCGCATCCCGGGGTTGGCGACGTAGACGCCGGCCTCGCTCTCGACCGCGAACGAGAACAGCGGCTCGTCGACCGGCTCCCGGCTCGACCAGTGCATGCGGACCGTGAGCGGCTGGAGCGGCTCGGCGACCTGGGTCGGCTTGCCGTCCGCGCCGAGGAACTCGACGTCGTCGATCGTGAGCAGCCCGTGGCTCGAACGCGGGGCCAGCGAGTCGACCCGGGCGCCGTCGTGGCCGGATCCGATGCGCTCGGCCTCGACGACGTTCACCTGGTCGAGGTACTGGTGGACGACCTCGGGGGCCGGACCCTCGGCCTTGAGGTTGCCGTGGTCGAGCCAGGCCGCATGGTCGCACATCGTCTGCACGAGGTTCAGGCTGTGGGTGACGAGGACGATCGTCGCCCCGCTCGTGCGCAGCCGGTAGAGGTGGTCGAAGCAGCGCCGCTGGAACTCCTCGTCGCCGACGGCGATGACCTCGTCGATGATCAGGATCTCGGGCTCGACGTGCACCGCCACCGAGAAGCCGAGCCGCACGTACATGCCGCTCGAGTAGATCTTCACCGGCGAGTCGATGAACTCGCCGAGCCCGGCGAAGTCGACGATGTCGTCGATCTTGGCGTCGATCGCCTTGCGGCCAAGCCCGAGGATCGAGCCGTTGAGGTAGACGTTCTCGCGGCCGGTCAGCTCCGGATGGAAGCCCGCGCCCAGCTCGAGCAGGGCCGACACGCGTCCGTCCACGGTGATGCGACCGGAGGTGGGCCGGTGGATGCCGGCCATCAGCCGCAGGAGCGTCGACTTGCCCGAGCCGTTGTGGCCGATGAGGCCGTAGGTGGTGCCCTTCGGGACCGACAGGGACACGTCCCGCAGCGCCCAATACTCGTTGTAGGTCGAGCGCTTCAGGCGGGTGACCCGTTCCTTCAGGCTCGTGGTCTTGTCCTTGTAGAGGCGGAAGCGCTTGGACACGTCGTCGACGACGACGGCCGGTTCGGCGCCTACCTGGGTCTGTCGGTCGGGAAGGAGCAGCGTCACAGCTCTTCGCTCACGTCCTTGCTCTTGGCGGAGAAGAGCATCCAGCCTGCCGCAAACGTAACCACCGAGATGACGGTGAGCCCCCCCAGGCGCGCCGGGCTCGGCATCTCGAGCAGGTAGAAGATCTGCTGCGACGCCCCCACGAACTGTGTCAACGGGTTGAGCCGGACCAGCTCCGCCACCCAGGACGGAGCGTTCTGGGCGACCAGGCTATAGGGATAGACGATCGGGGTGCCATAGAAGAGAAGGCTCAAGCCGATCGTCACAAGATAGTTGACATCTCGCAGGTAGACATTGAAAAGGCTCAGCACCAGCCCGATGCCCAGTGAGAACATCGCCAGCAGCACCAACACGTACGGGAACAGCAGAAATGTCCAGGACGCATTTCCGACGATGAGCATGACCACGACGAGGATCAAGGACTCGATCACTGTTTGCGTAAGGATGGTCAGGACGGTCGCGATCGCAGGGCATTCAGGCGGGAAATACACCTTTTTCAACAGCGGACCCGCACCGATCAGCGCACCCATCGAGCCGGTTATCACACCGCTGAAGAAGTTCCAGATGATCAAGGCGCTGAACAGGTACAACGCAAACGACACGAGCGTGCCGTTGCCGGCCGTCGGTGGCGCAACCTTCAGCACCATGCCAAAGACCACCGAGTAGATGAGCAGCGTGGACGCGGGGTTGATCAGCGACCATAGCCATCCGAGAATGCTGCGCTTGTATTTGCTCTTGAGCTCCCGCTGAGCCAGGTTGCCGATCAGCCCCCGGTAGCTCCAGACATCGGTAACAACTGCCATCTGACGCGCGCCAATCAACCGTTACGATTTCGAGACAAGGCGTTCGAGGTTACCGTAGCGTCTTCCGCGCCCGCCAGTCGTGGACCGGACACTCAGGGGGCGGCGCCGACGAGGGGTGCGACGGGGCGGTGGAGGCTCACGCTGACCTGGCCCGCGCCCTCGGAGTACAGGTACGTCGTCGTCCCTGTCGTCGCGTGCCATTGTGGGCAGCTCGCCACCTGGACGACGTAGCGGTCGATCGGCCGGCCGGTCGTCCGGAACTGGATCGCCCGGGACGGGCCGCCGTCGAGGAACGGCGTGAGCGTGAACGACGCCGCGGGCAGCGTCCCTGCGGCGTCGAGCTCCAGCCAGTCGTTGTCCGCGCTGGCGCCGCTCGGCAGATCCAGGCGGTCGATGCGCGCGCCGTCGACCAGGACGTTCTGGGGCTCGGCCGTCACCGGGGCGACCGACGCGGCCGGCGCGGCCGCGACGACGGCCACGCGGCCCGACGAGTAGCGCAGGTGGGTCCCGGGCGCGAGCGCCGGGCCGGCGCCCACGGGCACGGCCGTGCCGTCCGCCGCCACCGCCACGAAGCTGACGTCCTCCGGGCGCTCCCCCGCGACCAGCCCGACCTGCGTGGAGAACCCGACGGTCCCGTCCGGGTCGGCGGGGTTCGCGCTGACGAAGGACTCGCCGAGCACGTGGCCACCCGGGCCGACGGCCAGGACGACCTGCGCCGGCGCCCCGGCGACCGGGCCGGTCCGCCCCGTGAAGGCGATGATCTGCTCGACCGGAGTCGACGCCAGGCTGTCACCCTCCGCCTCGACCTGGTCCGCGCTGTCGAGGAACGCCGGGGCCAGGCCCCAGTTGCAGACGGGTAGCTCGTAGCGCAACCGGTCGCCGGTGATCGGCTCGCCGCCCACGTCCTGGGCCAGCCGACCGACGTCTGGTTGCTCGATGTCGTTGCGCAGGTAGAGGACCTGGTGGTCGAGGGCGACCCACGGGCGGTAGTGCTCGAGCAGCCACTGGCTGACGTCGTAGTGCCGGACCGGGTTCACGATCCCGTCCCATTGGGCCAACCCGAGGTCGCCCCAGTACAGGACCGTCTCGGGCGGGTCCTTGGCCAGCTCGTCGAGGAGGTCGCGCTGGTTCGCCTCGTGCATCGCCATGCTGACGTGGAAGTACCGGGTCGGCGAACGCAGGCCCAGCAGGTAGTACGTGAGGGCGGGTTCGTTGGCGAAGTCGTAGAGCCGCGTGTGCGGGCCGACGGCGGCGAGGGCCGCCCGGAGGTCCGGCACCACGGATCCCGGAACGGCGTTCGGCTCGGCGTAGCCGGTCAGGGGATCGGTCGGCGCGGTACGCGACCTCCGGGGTGAAGTTGTCGGGAAGCGTCGCGACGTTGCGCATCGAGGCGGGCACGCCCGTCGCCATCAGCGCGCCCAGGACCACCACCGAGAAGATGTGGCGGGGGGCACGTCCGGGCGCGAGCGTGGCGACCCGCCGATCCCCGGGTCGAGGATGCGCACGGCCACGTACACGAGCAGCGGGACGGCGAAGACCAGGCTGCCCGCGAGGTGCGCCATGTCGGCACGTTCGAGGCCCTTCGGATAGAAGAGGATCCCGAGCAGGGCGAGGCTGCCCATCGCCCAGTCGGTCGGCCGGGGGTTCACCCGCCGGGTGATGCTCCACACGAAGAACGCGGCGGTCAGCACCGCCAGCACGAACGGCAGGACGAAGACGAACCAGAACGGGGCGTTGGCGTCGGCGAAGGAGAGCGGGTAGGCGCCCGTCGAGCGCGTGGTCCGGCGCGAACGTGCGGAAGTAGAAGATGAAGTCGTCGACCGCGCCGTTGGCCGCCAGCCAGGCGACGAACAGGCCGGTCGCCGCCGTGGCGCCGGCCGCGCACCACAGCGTGCGGGGGAACCGCCGCAGCCAGGGTCGTCCCCGGCCGTCGACGATCTCGTAGCCCACGAGGGCGAGACCGATGGAGAGGACGGCGAACGAGAACTCGGGTGACAGCACGAAGGCCACCACCAGCAATGCGCCGAGGAACGCGGACAGCGGGTGCGATCCAGAATGCAGGGCCGAGCCGAGCGTGATGAGCACGAGCGGCAGGAGCACCCAGCGGGGCGAGACGAAGAACGGCACGAGGCCGCCGAAGAAGTCGTTGCTCGCCGCGAGCATCACGACGAGCCCGGCGAGCACGGCCCAGTTGCGGCGGGCGCCCCACACCGCGAGGACCCAGAACATCACGAATCCGATCGGCAGCGACGAGCATCTGCACCATCGCGCTGACGCCCAGCGCGAGTTGTCGATGACGCTGAGACCCAGCCACGGCCACAGGCCGTCGTTCAGGGGACCGTGGATGAACAGCACGTCGCGCCAGGGGAAGTAGCCGTGGCGCAGCAAGGTCGCGGTGCCGAGCCCCTCGCCGTCATGGAAGGCGTCGAACGAGGTGAGCGCCCCGGGCACGCGAGCCGTCAGCATGAACACGATCGCGGACCCCGCGACCAGCGCGACGGTCGAGAACTCGAACCGCCGGAGGTCGTCGATCGAGCCCCACGCGACCCGCCGCAGCCCGAGCGCGACCACCGCGGCCACGGCCAGCGTCGCGGCCACCGCCACGGGCCATGGCAGGAACGGGTGACCCTGCACCTCCCCCGTCTCGACCACCGCGACCGTGTTGGCCGCGGAGACGACGAGCACGGTCAGGACCGTGAGAGGCGTCAGCAGCGCGTTGACGATCGACAGGCGCTGGGCCCACGGCAGCCGCGGCCGCACGAGGCCGAGGAGCGACGATCCGACCACGACGGCCACCGCGGCGCCGGCGACGCCGGCAGCGAGGCACGCGACGAGGCCCACACGCATGGCCTGCACGGCGATCGCCCCCGCCAGCCCGAACGCCACGCCGGGCACGGCGATCCGCCCGGCGACGCCCGCCACCACCACGGGCCGCGCCGAGGGGATCCGCGCGACGAGCCGGGGGACGACACGGTCGAACAGGAGGTACGTCGCCGTCAGCACGACCGGGAAGACGGCCACCGCCAGCAGGAACATCTGCAGGTAGTGGCGGTAGTTGTAGCCCCCGAACACCGGGTAGCCGACCACGTCGGTGCGGACGTCGAGCGGCTTGTCGGAGAAGAACTTGACGTTGAGCCCGACGGCGACGCCCAACGCCACGACCGCCGAGCCGGCCAGGTACGACGAGCCGCGCGATCGTCGGATCGGGCGCCCGGACCGGATCCTCGACCGGCGGCGGTGGCGCCGGCTCCGGGGCGGCGATCGGCGCCGTACCCGACTCCGGTCTCGCGTCGGTGTCGTCGATCGTCTGCATCGCGGCTCAGCGCTCGTTCCCGGCCACCGTAGCCGTGGCGTAGAGCTGCCAGCCCCTCCGGCCCCGCGTCGGGCTGACGCGCAGCAGCCCGGCGAAGCCCGCCATCACCGCCCGGCCGATCCACGGGACGCCGCCGTCGTCGTCGACGTCCGCGATGAGCCGCTCGCCCCGCGAGATCACCGCGCGCCGGTACAGGTTGAACAGCGGGAAGCCGGCGCCGCCGCGGTCGCCGACCTGGAAGCCGGCGCTCTCCAGCAGAGCCGCCAGGTCGGTCGGGGTGTAGTGGCGGCGATGGCCGATGTGGTGGTCGAACGCGGACATCGGGCCGCCGGGCACGGTCACGACCAGCGCCGCGCCGGGCGCCAGCCACCGCCGTGCCGCCACGAGGAACGCCGCAGGCTCGTCGAGGTGCTCCAGCACCTCCGAGCACGTGGCGTGTGTCGCCCACTCCTGCATGCCGGCCGCGGGCGACTCGCCGGCGAGCAGGTCGACCTGCTCGAAGCGGGCGGCAGGCAGCTTGCCGGCCGCCACGCGCACGCCGGTCGCCGACAGCTCGATGCCGGCGACATCCGCGTCCGGCCACGCCGTGGCCACGTCGACCGCCAGGTCGCCCTGGCCGCTTCCGATGTCGAGGTAGCGACGGGGCGGCCCGACCGAGCGCAGCAGCCCGAGGACCAACCGGCGGCGGAACGCCTGGGCCGGGTTGCGCTCGGCGCTCTCTGCGTAGTGCTCCCAGTGGCTGTCCCAGTCGTCCGCGCCGGCGTCCGGGGCGCGGGCCGCCGGATCCGTCACAGCGTGTACCCCGCGGCGCCGGCGTCCCGGTGGAACATCCGCACCGTGTCCAGCGAGAACTCGTCGAGGTCCTTACCGAAGAGCCCGAGCTTGGCGAGCAGGTCCGGGGTCACCGTGATCACGTCGCAGCCGATGCGATCGGCCTGCACGATGTTGAGCACCTCGCGGGGGCTCGCCCACATGAGCGCAGCGTCCGGCAGCGGCCGCAGCGTGGCGAGGGCAGCCGCCATGATGGGCTCGGGCTCGCGGCCGGTGTCGGCGATGCGCCCGGCGAACACCGACACGAACGCCGGCGCTCCGCCGGCCAGCGCCTCGGCGGTGGCGTCGACCTGCGCGTTGCTCATCAGCGCGGTCACGTTGAGCTGCACGCCGTCGCCGCTCAGCGACCGCACGAGATCGACGCTGGAGCGGCCCTCGGTGTTGGTGATCGGGATCTTCACGTACACGTTGGGCGCCCACGCGGCGATCTTGCGGGCCTGGCGGTCCATCTCGCCGAAGTCGTCGCTGAAGACCTCGAACGACACCGGCCGGTCCGGCACGATCTCCAGCACCTCGGCGGCGAAGCGCTCGTAGTCGTCGACGCCGGCCGCCCGCATGAGCGTCGGGTTGGTGGTGAACCCGGCGATCAGCGGGTCCTCCGCCAGCTTGCGGATGCTTGCGATGTCCGCACCGTCGGCGAACACGCGGATCGTGAGATGGCGGGCATCGATCATCGTAGGCAGTCCTTCGGTGCGAGCTGGATGAGCAGATCGACGGCGTCGCTGAGCGCCGTCACGGCGTGGTCGGGAGCGACCGGCGCCCGCTCGTCGTAGTCGTGGCGAACCCAGACGGTCATCACTCCGGCGCTGGCCCCGGCCTCGATGTCGCGCCAGCGGTCGCCGACCATGGCGCTGCGCCCGAGGTCGATCCCGAGGTCGGTGGCGGCCGCCAGCAGCATCCCGGGCGCGGGCTTGCGGCACGGGCAGCCGTCGGCATCGTCGTGGGGGCAGACGTAGACGGCGTCGAGGCCGAGCTCGGCCAGGAGGCGGTCGTTGATGGCGTCCACCGTCTCGCGCCGGACCGTGCCCCGGGCCACGTCGGGCTGGTTGGTGACCATCACGAGCAGCAGGCCCGCGGCGCGCAGCCGGGCGCAGGCCTCCTGCGACGCCGGGGAGCATCACCAGCTCCGCGACGACGGCGGCGGGTGGGCGTGCCCGTCGACCACCACCGGCCGGTTGAGCACGCCGTCCCGGTCGAGGAACACCGCCGGGCGCCCGCCGGTCACAGCAGCCCCGCGGCCTCGTCGCGGGCGAGCGCAGCCATCGCGGCCGACAGCGCGCCCGCGGAGGTGTGGCGCTGGCTCCACCCCAGCGCCCGGATCCGGTCGGTGTTGAGCCGCACGATCGGCACGTCGCCCTTCCAGCCCCGGTCCCCGCCGGTGTAGCGCAGCTCGACCGCCGCCGGGTCGAGGCCGAGCACCTCGAGCGCCAGGTCGGCGATCTCGGTGACCGTGATGTAGTCGCCGGTCGCGACGTTGTACGCCTGGAAGGGCTCGGCGGTGCGCCGGTGGGCGAGCAGCACCGCGGCCACGACGTCGTCGACGTCGATGTAGGACTTGCTCTGCGACCCGTCGCCGAGGATCTGCAGCCCGGTGGGGTCCTTGAGCAGGCGGCGCACGAAGTCGAACCCGACGCCGTGCGTCTGGCGGGCCCCGACGACGTTGCCGAACCGGAACACGCAGGCGGTGAGTCCGAACATGGCGACGTACGACGCGATCAGCGCCTCGCCGGCGAGCTTGCTCGCGCCGTAGGTCGACGTCGGCACGAGCGGCCCGTGGTCCTCGTGCGCCTCGAGCGTGCCCGAGGTCGCCGTAGACGCCGCTGCCCGAGGCGTAGAGCAGCCGGCGGGCGCGACGACGTCCGCATCGCCTCGACCACGTTCTTGGTGAGCACGGTGCCCTGATCGAAGTCGATGACCGGGTCGGTCACCGCGGCGGCGATGTCGGGGTTCGACGCCAGGTGGACGACGACGTCGTGGCCGTCCATCGCGGACCGCAGCCGCGCCGCAGGTCGCCCACCTCGCCCTCGACGGACCGGAACCGGGGGTCGCCGTCGTGGTGCTCGAGGTGCCAGCGCCGGCCCGACGAGAAGTTGTCGTAGATCGTGACCGCCGCCGACGCCGGGCTCGGCCAGCAGGTGGTCGACGAAGTGGCTGCCGATGAAGCCGGCGCCGCCGACGATGAAGAACCGCTCGCCGCGCGCTCACTGGCCGGTCGCCACCGACTCCCACTTCGTCGGGCTCGCGCTGCAGCGCCGGGTGGCTGACGAGCAGGTGCCAGACCACCGCGCACAGGCCCTCGGTGTGCGGCGTGATGCGCTCGGCCACCAGCGGCGGGATCACGACGCACGACGTCGGCGATCGCGGCCGTGTAGCCGCCGTCCCGGCCCACGATGCCGTGGACGCCGGCGCCGACCTTGCGCGCCAGCTCGAGGGCCCGGACCAGGTTGGGCGACACGTTGCGCTCGAGGTCGCCGCCGCCGACCGAGAAGACCAGCACGCGCGTCGTCCGGCCCGAGGCGCGAGCCCTCCAGCCAGGCCGAGAACACCGTGTCCCAGCCCTCGTCGTTGGTGCGGGCCGTGAGCTCGGACACGTTGTCGGTCGGGGCGTACGCCTCGAAGCCGCACAGCTTGCGGAAGTCGTTCACGGCGTGGCCGGCGTGGCCGGCCGAGCCGCCGACGCCGAGCACGAACAGCCGCCCGCCCCGCGCCCGCACCGCGGCGAGATCGGCGGCGACCGCCTCGACCGCCGCGCCGTCGAGCACGTCCAGGATCTGGCGGGTCTCGTCCAGGTAGTTCTCGGTGAAGGTCGTCATCCTGATGTCTCGGGATCGGGCGGCACCCGGGCCGCGGCGAACGTGTTCAGCCCGAACTTGTGGCGGGCCACGGCGATGTCCTGCGGCCGGAACCCGGCCCGCACGAGCATCGGCCACAGGTCGCGGGGGTCGTAATAGGCCTTGTGGTCGTTCATCTCCTCGGCCGGGCTGAGCCCGAGCCGGAACGCCGACAGCTCCAGGAACCGCTTGCCTCGCCACGACGGCACGTTGAGCAGGCACACGCCGCCGGGCGCGAGCAGGCGACGCATCTCGTCGAGCGCCTGCTGCGGCTCCCACAGGTGCTCGAGCACCGACATGCACAGCACGACGTCGAAGCTGGCGTCCGGCAGGCCGGCCAGCGTGGCGGGCAGCAGGCCCTCGACGATCTCGACCTTGGGGTGCGCCTTGAGGTCGGGGTCGAGCGCGACGTCGAGCAGCACGGCCGACGCAACCTCGTCCGCCACCGTCCGGACGAACCGGGCGTCGTAGCCGCACCCGACGTCCGCGATGCGCAGGCCGCCGAAGCTGCGCGACGTGGCGGCGGATCCGGCGACCCGACAGCCAGATGCCGAACCGGTCGACCGGCGTGAGCCGGCCGTGCTGGCCGAACGAACCCTGCCGCTCGGGCGGCTCAGCGGGCATCGGGCCGTCCCGCGTCCGCCCCGGTCGCGCGCCGGTGGCGAGGATCGTGCCGTGCAGCACGAGCGTCGACACGGAAGAGCTGGGCGCCCACGATGACTGCGGCCAGCCCCGTCACGGCCAGGTGGTTCTGCACGGTGTCGTCGGTGCTGAGCGCGAAGTCGTCGCCGACGTAGGTGACCAGCAGCGGGACCGAGAGTGCCAGGCCGACCGCCACCAGGGCGGCGGAGACGAGCACCGTCCGCGTGTAGGGGAACACCCGTCGCCAGCGCCTGGTGTGCCGCCCGGTGTAGTCGAACAGGACCTGCGCGATGCAGCCGAGGAGGAACGCCTGCCAGCCGACCGCCAGCACGGTGACTCCGAGGAACTGCCAGTTGAGCGACAGCGCGAAGGGCCCGAGGTCGAGGTCGTCGACGCTGACCGGCACCGTGAGCAGCAGGCCGAGGACGACGAGCAGGGCACCCGGCTTGAGCAGGAAGAAGTCCGACCCGTAGACGAACATCGCCCGGAGGTTGATCCAGGCCGCCTGGAACGGCGAGAACCAGCCGGAGCGCTTGTGGTGGCTGACGCGCCCCTCGCGGTCCTTGAGGAACGTGACCGGGCACCTCGGTGGTGCGCAGGCCCATGTGCACCGACTTGAGCACCATCTCCGACGCGTACTCCCACGACTGCGACTGAGATGTCCATGCGCTCGAGGGCGTCGCGGGTGATGCCCCGCATGCCGCAGTGGATGTCGGAGAACTGGCTGCGCGTACACCCGGTTGAGGATCCAGGTCGTGACCGGCGTGCCGAAGTAGCGGTGCAGGCCGCGGCATCGAGCCCGTCTCGATGGAGCCCTTCCACCGCGAGCCCATCACGAACTCGTAGCCCGTCGCGGAAGCGGCTCGACGAACGGCGCCGAGCTGGCGGAAGTCGTAGGTGCAGTCGGCGTCGCCCATGAGCACGTAGCGGCCGCGGACGTAGGGCAGGGCGTCGATGTAGGCCCGGCCGAGGCCCCGCTTGGGCGTGCGCAGCACCCGGGCGCCGCCCTGCGAGCGCGAGCTCGGCGGTGCGCGTCGGTGGAGCTGTCGACGATGAGGATCTCGCCCCGCACGCCGGCGTCGGCCAGGCCCTCGATGGCACCAGTCGACGAAGTCGCCGATCGTGAGCTCCTCGTTCAGCGCGGGGATGACGATCGACAGCTCGGGGTCGGGCTCGTCGCCGTCGGGGACGAGCAACCGGACGTCGGGGTCGTCGGCCTGCGCGCCGGGCGATGGCGCCCGGTGGACGTCTATGTCGACCATTCGTGTCATGCTCCCGCCCGCAACAGCGCCTCGAGGTTGCCGATCCCCGCCTCCGATCCGATCTCGTAGAACGGCCTGTCGACCTCGAAGCCTGCGAGATCGCCCCGCTCGCCCAGATCGCTGAGGAACTCGGCCAGGTCCCCCACGAGCCCGGCCGGCATCCGCTCGACGACCAGATGCCGCGAGAGGACCAGTAGACCGTAGTCGATGTAGGTCATGCCGCTGCGCGCGCCCGCACCCTTCCGGTAGCGCACGCTGCCGTCGGCGCCGAGCGTGGCATTGCTCGTGTCGCCGACGTCGGCGTTGTGGAGCACGGTCATCAGCGCCGGCCGCCCGCATGCGGCGTAGGCATCCCACACCGATTCGTAGTCGATCGGCAGGTAGGAATCGCCGTAGAGCACCGCGAACTGCTCGTCCGCCAGCGGACGATCCGGCGAAGAGCCGCACCGCGCCCCCGGTGCCCCGCAGCTCGTCGCCCTCGTCGACGTAGCGGACGGTGACGCCCCAGCGCGTGCCGTCCCCGAGCGCGTCCCGGATCATGTGGCCGCGGTAGGCGATCGAGAACACGAGGTCGCGCACGCCCGCCGCCGCCAGCAGCTCGACCTGCCAAGCGGCGAACGGCCTGCCCCGCCACGGGCAGGAGCGCCTTGGGCATGCGGTCGGTCAGCGGGCGCATGCGGGTACCGAGGCCGCCGGCGAGCACGAGGACCTGCACTACCGGTCCCGCGTCGTGATCGTCGCGCCGTCGTGGTCGAAGAAGAACCGGACCTCGGACCGGCCCTCCGTGGCCATGGCCTCCCGCACCCGGGCGGGGTCCTTGGCGTAGAACAGCAGGAACCCGCCGGCGCCTGCGCCGACCAGCTTGCCGCCCAGGGCACCGTTGTCGATGCCGAGCTGGTACCAGCGGTCGATGTCCGGATTGGACATGATCGACGAGCGCGCCCGCTTGGCCAGCCAGTGCTCGTGCATCAGGCCGGCGTAGGCGGCCGTGTCGCCGGCCTCGAGCGCGGCGCCGATGCGGCGGCCGAGGGCCTCGGTGTCGGCCAGCCCGGCCAGCATCACCTCGTCGCCCTGGGTCGAGCGCGAGTGCTGGTCGGCGAGCATCTCGCCGGCGCGGCGCGAGTAGCCGGTGAAGAAGAGCAGCAGGTGCTCCTCGAGGTCGTGGAGGGTGTGGTTGTCGATCGCCAAGGGGGAGGCACGGACCTTGCCGTCGTGATCGATGTCGAACCGGGTGATCCCGCCGTAGGCGGCGATGTACTGGTCCTGCTTCCCGCACGGCTCGCCCAGCAGGTCGATCTCGATGTGGCAGGCCTCCTCGGCCAGCGCGCCGGCGGTCACGTGCTCGCGGCGGTAGGCGTGCAGCGCCCGCAGCAGGCCGACGGTGAACGCCCCCGACGACCCCAGCCCCGTGCCGGCGGGGATGTCGGCGATGCTGACGATCTCCATGGCCGCGCCGATCGGGAACTGGCGCAGCGCCTCGCGCACGAGCGGGTGGGAGATCTCGTCCACGGTGTCGGCCCGTTCGAGCGCCGAGTACTTGATCACGTAGTCGGGCGTGAACGTGTCGTTGATGGCGATGTAGATGTACCTGTTGATCGCCGCCGAGATCACGAAGCCACCGTTGCGCCCGTAGTACGACGGCAGGTCGGTCCCACCACCCCCGATCGAGATGCGGAGCGGCGTGCGGGTGATGATCATCGACTACTGACACCGCCGGGAGTCGAATCGTTCCCCAAGATTCATCATCAGCACACTAGACAACCACGTCACGCGCTCCGACTGGTGGCGTGACGCCCCGGCGACCGAAGGTGGCTCAGCTGTGCTGCGGGCGGCGGCTGCACCGGATGCGGCATGCAGAGCTCGTCGTACTCGGCGATGACGATGTCGGCCGGCGTTCGATCGACGCAGGCCGGGCAGTCGGGGTCGCGGCGCACCTTGAACGTGCGGAACGACTGCTCGAGCGCGTCGTAGGCGAGCAGCCGGCCCGACAGCGGGTCGCCGAGGTCGAGGATCAGCTTGATCGCCTCGAGCGCCTGGATCGAGCCGATGATGCCGGGCAGCACGCCGAGCACGCCGGCCTCGGCGCACGACGGCGCCAGCTCCGGCGGCGGCGGCTCGGGGAGCAAGCAGCGGTAGCACGGGCCCTCGTACGGCTTGAACACCGTGACCTGGCCCTCGAACCGGAAGATCGATCCGTGCACGACCGGGATGCCGACCTTCGAGCGACGCGTCGTTGAGCAGGTAGCGCGCTCGGGAAGTTGTCGGTGCCGTCGACGACGACGTCGTAGCCGTCGAGGATGTCGAGCACGTTGTCGGCGCCGAGGCGCACGTCGTAGGTGACGACGTTGACGTCGGGGTTGAGCTGCGGTCAGCGTCTTCTTCGCCGAGTCGACCTTGCGCTCGCCGATGCGGTCCATGTTGTGGAGGATCTGGCGCTGCAGGTTCGACTCGTCGACCACGTCCATGTCGACGATGCCGAGCGTGCCGACGCCCGCGGCGGCCAGGTACAGCGCGGCCGGGGAGCCGAGGCCGCCGGCGCCGAGCAGCAGGACCTTGGCGCCGAGCAGCTTGTGCTGGCCCTCCTCGCCGACCTCGGGCAGCAGGAGGTGGCGCTGGTAGCGGTTGCGCTGCTCGGCGGTCGAGCACCGCGGGGCGTCGACCAGTCGCGGCCCTCGTCCTTCCACTGGTCGAAGCCGCCGGCCATCGAGACGACGTCGGTGTAGCCGAGCTCGCTGCAGCGTCTTGGCCGCGAAGACCGAGCGCACGCCGCTGGCGCAGTAGCACGACGACCGGCGCGCGCCTTGTCCGGGATCCGGCCCTCGATCTGGCTCTCGAGGTGCCCGCGGGGGATGTGGAGCGCGCCGGGGATGGCGCCCTGCTCGTACTCGTCGGGCTCGCGGACGTCGAGCACCACGGCCCCGGGCCGCTGGCGGATCTCGTCGGCCGTGGCGGTGTCGACCTCACGGACCTGGGTCTTGGTGGCGGCGAGCAGCTCGCGGAAGTTGGGCATCGTGCACCTTCTCGTGCGGCGCGTGGGGACGATCGTGCGGCAGAAAAGCCTAGCGACCGGATCAACATTCCGCCCAGGCAGGATCTTCCCGGCTCGCCGCCACCACCCCCGGCGACCGACCCCAGGAGGGCAGGAAGCGGCACACCCGTGTCGACCCCCGGCGTTCTGTCCCCCGAAACGGTCGCCCTGGCGACCGTTTCCACGGACAAAACGCGGGACCAGCACCCGGACCGACCCCGGCGTGCCGGTCAGGGCTCGATCGGGACCTCGTGCATGGCCTCGATGAGGTCGCCGCGCTCGACGAAGACAGGGCCGGCCGGGGCGAGGCGCCGGATCAGCAGCCCCGCCATCACGACGAACGACACCGCGCTGCCGGCGAACAGGCCCAGCTCGACCCGGAAGAACACGTCGTGGGAGGCGAACGCCACCGTCACGGCCAGCGCCACGCAGCCCGACATCCAGCCGATGGCCTGGTCGAGGTGGCCGCCGAGCGCGATCAGCGCCTGGGCGCAGGCCATCGCCAGCATGTAGATGCCGGCGCCGGCGGCCAGGATGCCCATCGTGCGGGCCCCGAGGCCCGACCCCGGGAACATGATGTCGACGATGAACGGGCCCAGCACCGCGCCGACGATCGAGCCGATCACCGCGAGCCCGCCGACCGCCACCAGCAGCCGCTTGAGCCCCGACCGGAAGTCGTTGATCTGGCCGGAGTGCGCCAGGGTCGACAGCTTGGGCAACAACGATGCCTGGACCGCCTGGAACAGGAACAGCGGGATGCGGGCGATCACGACGCCGTTCACGAAGTTGCCCGCGGCCGCGGTCTGGGACTCCGGCGCCAGCAGCTTGACCAGAACGGGGCCGATGTTCATGAGCGCGAACGCGCACAGCGACGCAACCAGCAGCAGCGAGAGCGCGCTGCCCACCTCGCTGAGGCTGGCCTCGGGCCCCTCCTCCAGGTGGGGGCGCTGGACGGCCAGCGCCACGGGCACGGCCAGCAGGCCGGCGATGCCGATGGCGATGCCGAACGGCCCCGCCACCTCGACCCCGACCGCCAGGCAGACCAGGGATCCCAGCACCCGGATGAAGCCGTCGGCGCCGATGTAGGTGCCGTAGCCCTTGAAGTGGCCCGTACCGGACAGGCAGCCCCGGGTCACGTGACCGGCGAGTGCGCCGACGATGCCGAGCGCCAGGCCGACCAGGAGCAGGACCTGCCCGTCGAAGAGGTGCTCGACCAGCCAGCGGGACGACAGGATCAGCACGACGATCACGGCGAGCGCGAGCCCGACGCCGAGCGTGCCAGCCCGCCGGACCACCGGCGCCCCGCCCACCCGGCGGGCCCGGCGTTCGGCCAGGGCCCGGCTGATCTCCTGCTCGAACGGCAGGAACAGGCCGGGGCCCGCCAGGAACACCAGGCTCCACAGCGCAGCCAGCGGCGAGTACTGGGTCTTGCTCAGCGCCTTGTCCGCGACGAAGAGGGTCCCGTACGCCGAGATCCCCGCCACCATCAATCCAGCGCCGACCGCGGCGGTGCCCGTCGGCAATGGATTGCGGCGCTTCGCAGCCTCCAGCAGCGCAGCCATCACCGTGCAGGGTACTCACATCGCGTGACCGTGGGCACAAACCCCTCACCTCCCCCCTCGCGCGCCGGGTGAGATCACAGGCCGACGACCTGCGGGAGCAGGTCGCTGATCGACCCCCGCAGGACCGTTTCGGCGAGGTCGTCCATCGCCGTCTCGCTGCCGTTGACGATGACCACGACGGCCCCGGACTGCCGGGCGACCGGCACGAGGTCGGCGACCGGGTAGACCGAGAGCGTCGAGCCGACCGCCAGCAGCAGGTCGCACCGGCGGGCGGCGGCCTCGGCCCTGACCAGGTCCGCGACCACCAGGTTCTGGCCGAAGCTGATGGTCGCCGACTTGAGGATGCCGCCACACGTGCGGCAGTCGGGATCGTCCTCGCCGGCCCGCACGCGCTCGAGCGCTCGCTCCATCGGCGCCCGCTCGCCGCACGCCATGCACATGACCTCGTGCATGGTGCCATGCACCTCGACCACCTTGCCGGGGTCGGACCCGGCGGCCTGGTGGAGGCCGTCGATGTTCTGCGTCACGAGCGTGTCGAGCTTGCCGCGCTCGCTCGAGGGCGACGAGCGCGCGGTGCCCGTCGTTGGGCTCAGCCGCCCACGCAGGGTGGTGGAGCCGCTGCTGCCACGAGTGCCGCCGTACCTCGGGATCGGCCATGTAGGCCTGGAGTGTCGCCCGCCTCTCGGCCTCGGGGTTGCGCGTCCACACCCCGTTGGGCCCCCGGAAGTCTGCGATGCCGCTGTCGGTGCTGATGCCGGCGCCCGTCAGCGCCACGACCCTGGCCGCCTCGCCGACATGGCGGCGGACCCGTTCGACGTCCTCGTCCACGCTTGACAGGATAGCGCTCCTATGGAAAGCATGGGAAACACATGAGCGACTTTCCCAGTGCTCGACACATACTAGGTTTGATCAGTCATCCGTTACCGGAGATCCCATGTACCTCCATGCCCCCCTCCCAATCCATGAGACGCTGCCGGACACGCCGACGGTGCACCTGCTGCCGTGGCCCGACCCGGTGGTCGACCAGGTCGGCTACGACCCGAGGGCCGCGTACGTCGAGCGGTTCTGGCTCGGCATCCTCGGACCGAGCGCCACCTGGCTGCTGCGGCTCCTGGCCGACCGGCTCGACCACCAACCCGACGGCTGCGAGCTCGACATCACCGAGTGCGCCTCGGCGCTCGGCCTCGGGCGGCGACCGGGGATGAGCGCCGCATTCCCCCGCACGGTGGCCCGGTGCTGCCAATTCGGCGCAGTCCGGGTGGCCCGGCCGGCCACGCTCGAGGTGCGCCGCCGCCTGCCACCCCTGTCCCGCCGCCAGGTCGCCCGCCTGCCGGACGCCCTCCAGGCCGACCACGCCCGCTGGGTCACCCAGGCGCCACCGGGCACCGAGCTCGGCCTGCGCGACCAGGCCCGCCAGCTGGCGCTCACCCTGGTCGAGCTGGGCGAGGACGGCGGCAGCACCGAGCGCCAGCTCCACCGCTGGCGCTTCCACCCCGCGCTCGCCAGCGACGCGGCGGCGTGGGCCCTCACCGCCCACGCGGCCCGCACCAGTGCGCTCGGCGTCCCCGGCAGGACCGGCCTCGGCCTGCCCTCGAGCGCCGGGGGCGGGCCATGATCGCCGGTGGCGGTGGTCGCCTCACCCGGCCACCGCCGCCGGCACCACCTCGCGGATCCCGCGGCGGCGGCACGGGGACCGTACTCTCGGCCCGGTGGTCCGACGACTGCGGGCGACGACGTGGGGACGGCTGGTGGCGGTGGTCCTCGTGACCGCGGCCTCGGCCGGCGGGTGCGCCGGTGGCGACGGTGCCGGTGGCGACGCGGGCGGTGGTGGTCGCGGCGGGCATGACGACGCCGCTGCGACCACCACGACCGAACCCCGGCCGGCGGCGGCCGACCTGCGGGACCGGGCCGATCCGGTGCCCGTGGTCGTGCCGACGCCGCAGCAGGCGCGCTGGCTCGGGGACGACGTCCCCGTGCCCGGCGCCGTCACCGTCAGGGCGGCTCCCGGGGTCGAGCCGGGCACCATCGCCGTGGTCACCGACGCACTCCGGGCGGCCGGCGCGCAGGACGTGACCGTCACGGAGACGGCCGGCGGCACCAGTCCGACCGCCCCCCGTTCGCCGCGCTCACCGCCCCGCCGGGGCGGGCTGACCGTGGTCGTCGGCGGACTCGGTGATGCCGAGCCGGTGGCGGCGCTGGGCGACGCCCGCGTGTCCGTGCCCGGCGACCTACCCCGGGAGGGGTATGCACTGGCGGCCTTCCGGCGCACCGACGGCAGCGGCACCATCGCTCTTGCGGGGGTCGATCCGGCCGGGACGTTCTACGCCGCACAGACCCTGCGCCAGCTGGTGGTCGGTGGGGCCGTCGCCGGGCTCGGCGTCGTCGACCGACCGGCGATGGCGCGGCGGGGCACCGTCGAGGGGTTCTACGGCAGCCCCTGGACGACCGACGAGCGGCTCGACCAGCTCGACTTCTACGGGAGGTTCAAGCTCAACAGCTACATCTACGCACCCAAGGACGACCCCTATCACCGTGACCAGTGGCGTGATCCCTACCCGCCGGATCGGCTCGCCGAGCTGGCGCGTCTCGTCACCGCCGCCGGCGCCAGCCACGTCGACTTCACATTCGCCGTGTCGCCCGGGGTGTCGATCTGCTACGCCGATCCCGGCGACCTCGCCGCCCTCGTCGCCAAGCTCGACGCCCTCTACGCCGTCGGCGTGCGGTCGTTCGCGCTGGCGCTCGACGACATCGACCACACCCGCTGGAACTGTCCCGGGGACGGGGCACGCTACGGGCCGCCCTCGCTCGCCGCCGCCGCCCAGGCGCAGGCCGATCTGGTCAACGCCGTCCAGCTGGGCTTCGTCGACACACACCCCGGCGCGCAGCCCCTCGTGCTGGTGCCCACCGACTACCGGGGGCTACGCGACAGCGACTACCGGGCCGGGCTGCGGGCCCGCCTCGACCCGGCCGTCCAGGTCATGTGGACCGGGCCTTTCGTCGTGCCCGACGAGGTCACCGTGGCCGACGCGGGGGCGGCGGCCACCACCTACGGGCGGCCGCCCTACCTGTGGGACAACACGCCGGTCAACGACTTCCCGGCCACCGAGGGCCGGCTGATCCTCGCGCCCTACGCGCGGCGCGAGCCGGGACTGTCCGGCCAGCTCGCCGGCGTCGCCCTCAACCCGATGAACCAGGCCGCGGCGAGCAAGGTCCAGCTGGTCGGGGCCGCCGACTTCGCCTGGAACGACGCCGCCTACGACCCCGCCCGGGCGCACCGGGCCGCGGCGGCCTACCTCGCCGGCGGCGACGCCGAGACGACCGAGGCCCTGCTGGCCTTCTTCGACCTGGAGAACCTGGCGCCGACCTCGATGCGGGGCGGCACGCTGTCCCAGCCGCAGGCGCCCGCCCTGGCCGGCGAGCTGGCCGCCTTCCGCGCCACCTGGTCCGGCGGCGACCGGGCCGGCGCGATCGCCGCGCTGCGGCCCCTGGCCGAGCGGCTCGCCGGCGCGGCCGACCGCATCCGCGCCGGCGTGGCCGACGCCGGGTTCGTGGCGGACTGCGGTCCCTGGCTCGACGCCACCGCGCTGTGGGGCCGCGCCCTCGTCGCCACGCTCGACGGCCTGGCGGCCCGCACGGGTGGCGACCCGGCTGGCGGCGACGCCCACCTGGCCGAGGCCCGCGGCCTGGCGGCTGCCGCGACGGCGGTCACGACGATCCCCGGCGAGACCCGGCCGCAGGGCCACGTGCGGGTCGCCGACGGCGTGCTCGACGCGTTCCTCGCCGACGCACGGGGTTTCACCTGATATGTGGGCCGGCCCCGTATCGTCGGAGACATGACCGCCGCCATCGACGTGTCGGGACTGGTCAAGACGTTCGGCCACACCCGCGCTCTCGACGGCCTGGACCTGACGGTCGAGACCGGCGAGGTGCACGGGTTCGTCGGGCCGAACGGCTCGGGCAAGTCCACCACGATCCGGGTGCTGCTCGGCCTGCTGCGCGCCGACTCCGGGGCCACCCGCCTGCTGGGCGGCGACCCCTGGCGGGACGCCGTCGCGCTCCACCGCCGGCTGGCCTACGTCCCCGGTGACACGAACCTGTGGCCCAACCTGACCGGCGGCGAGGTCATCGACCTGCTCGGGGCGCTGCGGGGCGGCATCGATCCCCGGCGGCGCGAGGTGTTGCTCGAGCGCTTCGACCTCGACCCCCGGAAGAAGGCCCGCACCTACTCCAAGGGCAATCGGCAGAAGGTCGCCCTCGTGGCCGCCCTCGCCTCGGACGCCGAGCTGCTCGTGCTCGACGAGCCCACCTCCGGGCTCGACCCGCTGATGGAGGCCGTCTTCCAAGACACCGTCCGCGAGCTCACCGCCACCGGCGACCGGACCGTGCTGCTGTCCAGCCACATCCTCGCCGAGGTCGAGGCCCTGTGCGAGCGGGTGAGCATCATCCGCCTGGGCCGGACCGTCGAGAGCGGCACGCTGTCCGAGCTGCGCCACCTCACCCGCACGTCGGTCACCGCCGAGACCGAGCGGCCCGCCGAGGGGCTCGACGCGCTCGCCGGGGTCCACAATCTGCGCACCGACGGCAACCGCGTGGTCTTCGACGTCGACACGGCCCGGCTCGGTGAGGCGCTCGCCGTGCTCGGCCGGGCCGACATCCGCTCGCTCGTCAGCCAGCCGCCCACGCTGGAGGAGCTGTTCCTGCGCCACTACGGCGACGAGCTCGCCGAGCTGGAGGCCGCCCGGGGCGACGGCGACAGCACCGAGGGCGGCGACGGCGGGGCGCCGGCCCGGCGACGCCGGCTGCTCCGCCGGCACGACGAGGCCCCGGCGCCGTCAACCTCGTCGACACCGGCGCCGTGACGTTCGTCGGCACCGGCCGGCTGGTGCGGTTCTTCGTCCGGCTCGACCGCATGCGCCTGGCCCTCTGGACCGGCGGGATCGCCTGGATGGTGCTGATCAACGCCGTGAGCATCATCGGCCTCTACCCGACCCAGGCCGACCTGACCGCGGCGGCCCAGCCGTATTACGGCAACACGGCCGTGATCGCCCTCCTGGGACCGACCTACGCCATCGACACCTACGGCGGGCAGGTCGTCTTCCAGCTGGGTTCGTTCGGCTACGCGGCGATGGCGCTGATGGGCATGTTCCTCGTCGGCCGCCACACCCGGGGCGACGAGGAGTCCGGGCGATCCGAGCTGGTACGAGCCACGGTCCTGGGGCGGAACGCCCCGGTCACGGCCGCCCTGCTGGTGGCCAGCGGCGCGCTCGTGGCGCTCGGCGCGGTCATCACCGTGATCCTCGTCGCCAACGACCTGCCCGCTGCGGGATCGATCGCCTACGGGGCGGCGATGGCGGGGTTCGGGGTGCTGTTCGCGTGCGTTGCCGCGGTGGCGGCCCAGGTCACCGAGCACAACCGGACGGCCTACGGCATGGTCGGCGCCGCGCTGGGCGCGTCGTACCTGCTCCGGGCCGTCGGCGACGTCGGCAACGGCGTCCTGACGTGGTTCTCCCCGATGGGCTGGGCCATGCAGATGCGGCCGTTCGCCGACGAGCGCTGGTGGCCGCTCCTGCTGCTGGCCGGCGCGTCACTGCTGCTCGTGGCCGTCGCCTACGCGGTGGCGGCCCACCGCGACCTCGGCGCCGGGCTCGTCCAGCCCCGCCCCGGCGCGCCGCGGGCCGCAGGCTGGATGGTGCGGCCCGAGGGCCTCGCGCTGCGGCTGCAGGGGCTGAGCCTGGCGGGCTGGGTCGCCGGCTTGGCCGTGTTCGGCATCGCGTACGGCGCGCTCGGCCAGGACGTGGCCGACCTGGTCGGGGACAGCGACGCGCTCAAGGAAATGATCGCCCAGGGCGGCGGCGCCCTCACCGACTCGTACTTCTACACGTCCTTCCTGACGATGGCGCTGATCGCGGGCGGGTTCACCGTGGCGGCCGTGCTGCGCCTGCGCAGCGAGGAGACCGGCGGGCGGGCCGAGCCGCTGCTGGCGACCGCCCTGTCGAGGCCCCGGTGGGCCGCCTCGCACCTGGCGGTCTCGCTGGTCGGCAGCCTCGTGCTGATGGCGGCGATCGGGTTCGTGACCGGCCTCACCTACGGCCTGTCGATCGGCGACATGGGCCAGGTCGGGCGGCTGACCGCTGCGGCCGTCGCGTTCACGCCGGCGCTATGGGTGCTCGCCGGGCTGACCCTGGCGCTGTTCGGGCTGTGGCCCCGGGCGACCATGGCGGCGTGGGCGGCGGTCGCCGCCTGCGGTGTCATCGGGCTGTTCGGCGAGCTGTTCGGGCTGCCGTCGTGGGTCATGGACCTGTCGCCGTTCCAGCACGTCCCCCACATGCCGGCCGAGGACTTCGCCGCCGGGCCGATCCTCGCCCTCACCGCGGTCGCCGCGGCGCTGGTGGCGGCGGGGCTGGCCGGCTTCCGCCGCCGCGACGCCGGGTTCTGATCAGCCGGACTTCGCGCGGGGCCGGCGGAAGTCGGACAGCAGCCGCAGCAACGTGCGGACCCCGAAGCCGGTGCCGCCCTTGCGGGCCTCGACGTCGTCCTCGGCCGCCTCGGCGGGACCGGCGATGTCGAGGTGCACCCACGGGATGCCCTCGCCGACGAACTCCTGGAGGAACAGCCCGGCGATCAGCGCGCCGCCCCACCGGGCGCCGGCGACGTTCTTGAGGTCGGCGACGTCGGAGTCGATCTGGCGGCGCATGTCGGCGGGCAGCGGCAGCGGCCAGACCGCCTCGCCGGCGGCGTCGGCCGCCGCCCGGACCTGGCCGATCCAGGCGTCGTCGTTGCCCATCAGCCCGGCGAGCCTGGTCCCGAGGGCCACCATGCACGCCCCGGTGAGGGTCGCCAGGTCGACCACCGCGTCCGGGCCGTCCTCGCTGGCGAGCGACAGGGCGTCGGCCAGGACCAGGCGGCCCTCGGCGTCGGTGTTGAGCACCTCGACGGTCGTGCCGTTGCGGATCCGCAGCACGTCCCCGACCCGGGTGGCGTCACCGCCGGGCATGTTGTCGGTCAGCGGCAGGTAGCCGTGTACCCGGACCGGCGGCCGGACGGCTTCGAGCGCCGAGAACGTGGCGAGCACCGCGGCGGCGCCGGCCATGTCGCCCTTCATGCCGATCATCCCGTCGGACGTCTTGAGCGACAGGCCGCCGGAGTCGAACGTGATGCCCTTGCCGACCAGCGCCACCGTGCCCCGGGCCCGCTCGGGCGTCCACGACAGCCGGATGAATCGGGGGTCCTCGGTCGATCCGCGGTTGACGCCGAGCAGGCCGCCCAGCTTCTCGTCCTCGATGGCCGCGCGGTCGAGCACGTCGACGTCGAATCCCCGCAGCGCGCCGATCTCCTCGGCCCGGGTGGCGAACGCGGCCGGCGTCAGGCTGCCGCCGGGCTGGTTGACCAGGTCGCGGGCCAGGCACACGGCCTCGGCCACGGTGCGGCCCCGTTCGAGGGCGGCCTGCACCCGGGCGCCGCCCGGGCCCACGACGACCAGGGACTCGAGGTGGCTGGGCTCGGGGTCGGACTTGAGCGCGGTGTAGCGGTAGGCGCCGAGCACGATGCCCTCGGCGACAGCCTCGGCGACGTCCCGCCGGGCCAGGTGCTCGGGGACGGTCCCCAGCACGTCGGCTGCCAGGTGCGACGCCTTGGACGCCGCCCGGGCCAGGCCCGCCGCCGCCCGCCGGTAGGTGGCGGCGGTGACGTCGGCCTCGTCGCCGAGCCCCAGCGCGACCGCCAGCCGGCCGTCGGCGCCGGGCATGACGCACGTCTCGCCGGGCTTGCCGGCGAACCCCTGGGCCTCCAGGAACCCCCGGTCGAGCCCGTCGGGCACGTCGCCCGCGGCGAGCCGATCGGCGAACACACCGATGCCGACCGCCCCGATCACGCCGGCGGCGTCGTCGGCGGGCAGGGCACGGGCGAGCTCGATGGCGATGGGAGGCATGGCGGCCAGGCTAGAAGAGGCCCCGTGGCATCGCGTTCTGTCCCCCCGGGCGGTCGCCATAGCGACCACTTCCGGGGACAAAACGCGGCGTCGGGGCTCAGACGTCCCGGCTGAGCAGGTGCTCGCCCTCGACCCAGCGGGCCTGCACCCACAGCAGCGACGACAGGCGGTTGAGGTAGGCGAGGACGTGCGAGCCGTCGACGGTCGCCGCGATCGCCTCGCGCTCGGCCCGCCGGACCACCGTGCGGGCCAGGTCGAGCTGCGCGGCCAGCGGGGTCTGGCCCGGCACCACGAACTGGGCCGGGGGCTCGAACCGGCCGCCCAGCCCGTCGACCAGCGCCTCGACCGCCGCGACCATCTCCGCGCTGACCCGGGTCTGCCCGTCGACCAGCTTGGCGTGGTTGGCCGGCTCGGTCGCCAGCTCGGCCATGAGCACCCACAGGTCCCGGCACACGTGCGTGAGCGCCCGGTCCAGGTCGCCGCCCGGCTCGGCCAGCGACCGGGCAACGCCGATCGTGGCCTGGGCCTCGTCGACGGCGCCGCACGCGCGGGGGTGCGGCGAGTCCTTGGGCACCCGACCGCCGAACAGCAGGCCGGTGGTGCCGTCGTCGCCCTTGCCGGTGTAGAGCCGCGTCACCCCGCTGACGCTAACCGGCCGCGGCCAGCAGGGGTTCGAGGCGGTCGAGCGTGACCACCAGGTTGTCCATCGCCGCGGCGGCCCGGGCCTCGTCCAGCGTCAGCCACCGGAGCCGCGCCTCGGGCGACTCGGGCACGGCCTCGTCGGGCCGGTCGGTGGCGAGGAGGTAGCGCAGGTCGCCGTGCTCGTGTGCCGGCTCGCCGTTGCCGGCGGGCACGGGGACGATCACGAGGTGGAGCAGCGGGGCCGGCGCGCCGAGGTCGGGCCAGGGCCGGAGGTCGGGCAGCGAGGTCTCCTCCTCGGCCTCGCGCCGGGCGACCGCCAGGGCGCTCGCCTCGCCCGGATCACCGTGCCCCCCGACCTGGAGCCACGCGCCCATCCGCTGGTGCCAGCGCAGCAGCACCCGCCGGGTCGGCGGGTGGACGACGAGCGCCGACCCGGTGACGTGGAGGAGCCGGTCCCGCGACCAGGGATCGCCGGCGGCCACCAGCGCCCGGAGCCGGGCGAGATCGGCGGCCTCGGCGTCGCTGGCGGGCCGGTACGCCGCCAACTCGTCGGCGAGGCGCATCCCCGTCAATAGCCGGCCTCCGGGTCGACCAGCCCGACGAGCGGCTCGCCCCGCCCCCAGCGCGCCACGTTGGCGGTCACCCGCGCCGACAGCAGGGGGATCGCCATCTCGGGGGTGTTGGCGGTGTGGGGCGTGACGATCGCGTTGGGCAGGGTCCACAGCGGATGCCCGTCCGGCAGGGGCTCGGGATCGGTGACGTCGAGCCCGGCGCTGCCGAGCGGCCCGTTCCGCAGCGCGTCGACCAGGTGGTCGGTGACGACGTGCCTGCCCCGGGCCACGTTGACCAGGCACGCCCCGTCGGCCAGCAGGCCGAGCCGGCGCCGGTCCATGAGCCCCTCGGTCTCCGGCAGCAGCGGCAGCGCCAGGACGACCAGGTCGGCCCCGGCGAGGGCGTCGTCGACGGCGTCGGGCGTCACGACCCGGACGCCGTCGCCCGCGGGATCGGGCGTGCGCCGGACCACGGTCACGTCGCACCCGAACGGGCCGACCAGCCGCAGGAACGCCTGCCCGATGCCGCCCCCGCCGACGATCGTCACCCGGGCGCCGAGCAGGTTCCGGCCCCGGGCGGGCGACCACGTGTGCCGCCGGGCGTAGCGGTCGAGGTGCCGCATCCCGGCGAGCGCCAGGCCGAGCGCATGCTCGGCGACGGGCTCGGCGTACACGCCCTTCCCGCATGTCCATACCCGCTCGGCGTGGTCCCGCACGACGCCCACGTAGGGCTCGATGCCTGCGAAGGGCAGCTGCACCCAGGCCAGCTGGGGGAACTCGTCGAGCACCTGCGCGAGCCCCTCCGCGTCGGAGGTCGAGGTCCAGACCAGGGCACCGGCGTCGGTGGGGTCGACGACCTCGGCCCCGCCGGCCGCGACGGCCGGGGCGACGAAGTTGCGGGTGCCACGGGGCAGGACGGCGATGCGGGGCGGGCCGACGGTCACGGACCCGGAGGCTATGCGCCGGCGCGGACCGGCCCCATGCGTTTGAACGCCCGGGCATTGCGGACGGCGGCGCCGCCGCGGTCGTTGTTGAAGTACACGAACACGTCCGCATCGTCGGGCCAGGCGGCGGCGATGCGCCCGCGCCACGACCGCAACGCCGCCCGGCCGTAGGCGGGCCGCGGCGTCGCCGTGCCCTCGTGCAGCCGCACGTACCCCCACGCCGCGGTCGCCCACAGGGGGGTCAGCGGCCGCCCCTGGCGGTCCGCCCAGCACAGTGCGGCGCCGCGGGCCTCCAGCACGGCCCGCACCTCCGCCGTCCACCAAGTCTCGTGGCGCGGCTCGACCGCCACCCGGGCCGTGGCGGGGAAGGCCCGCAGGGCCACGTCCAGCAGGCCGGGATCTGCACGCATCGTCGGCGGCAACTGCAAGAGGAACGGCCCCAGGCGGTCGCCGAGGCCCGCGGCCCTATCCACGAGCCGCCCGACCGGCTCGGCCGGGTCGCGGAGCCGGCGCACGTGGGTCAGGTACCGGCTGACCTTGACCGCCATCAGGAACCCGGGCGGCGTCTCCTCCCGCCACCGGGTGAAGGTCGACCGCTCGGGCAGCCGGTAGAACGCGTTGTTGACCTCGACCGTGGTGAACTCGCGGGCGTAGCGGGCCAGCCACGCCCGCTGGGGCACGCCCTGCTCGTAGAGGACGCCCCTCCAGTCGCGGTACTGCCATCCCGACGTGCCCACGTGCAGTGTCATCGTCCTGTCCTACCCGTCCGGGCGGTGTCGCTACGCAGCGTGACGGATGAAACACCGGCACAAGCGGCTGTCTTAAACTCTGACCTATCCGGCGCTGCGGCCATCACCGCACGCCCGGTAATCATGGAAGTCGGGAAGGATGACAAGCGGGCATGAGCAGCACTAGCACGCAGACGGACACGCGCGAGCAGATCATCCGAGCCGCGGAGCAACTGTTCGCCACCCGCGGCATCGACGGCGTCTCGCTCCGCGAGATCAATCGCGCGGCCGGCCAGAGCAACACCGGCGCCGTCCAGTACCACTTCGGCGACCGCGACGGCCTAGTCAGGGCCCTGATCGACAAGCACCGCCGCGACACCGAGCCCCGGCGGCACGCCTTGCTCGACCAGTACGAGGAGGCGGGCGAGCACGACCTGCGCACGCTGGCCGCCGCGCTCGTGTCGCCGATGGCGGCCAAGCTGGCGGACGCGGACGGCGGCCGCGAGTACCTCCAGATCTCGGCCGAGTTCTACAGCCGCCCCTCGCAGCAGGGGAAGCGCACGCCGATCATCGGCCCCCACGACAGCATCATCCGCTGGCACAAGCTGCTCGACCCTCTCGTGTCCGAGGAGGAGCGGGCGGTCCTGCACACGCGGTACCCGGCGATCCGGTTCGCGTTCGTCGAGATGTCCCGCCGGGCCGCCAGCGAGCCCCGCAGCGACGACCGCCTGTTCACGAGCCACCTGACCGACCTGGTCACGGCGCTGCTGGCGTCGCAGCCCTCGGCCCAGACCACCCGCCTCCTGGCCCAGCGCTAGGCCGCCGGCCAGCCATAGACCTCGACGGTCCGCTCGTAGCCCGCACCCGCGAGGACCTCCCCCAGCTCGCCGTCGCCGGCCCCCGCGACCACCGCCACGAGGGTGTCGCCGCGGGCGGCGGCCGCCGCTCCCGCCGCCGCCACGAGCCGCGCCCGTGCGCCGGCGTCGGCCCCGACGACCCGGTCGACGATGCACACCGTGCCGCCGGGGCCATAGATCGGCGGCGCCGTGACGGACCGCGATCCGACGGCGATCCCGCCGTCCGGGTCGCCGACGACCAGGGTGTCGGGCGCGGCCGGGTCCACGAGGCCCACGAACGTGTGGGGAGGCGGGTCCGGCAGGCCGTCGGCCCCGCCGGTCGCCTCCGGCGGTCCACCCGGAACGGCCCGGCCGACCCAGTAGCTCGACGCCGCCGCGAGTCCGGCCGACCGCAGGGCGGCGGCCCGGATGTCGTCGAGCGTCGCCAGGCAGGTCAGCGCCGGCCGCTCGTCCACGGCCTCGACCAGCACGCCGCCGGCGTCGGCCCAGCGGTCGTCGGCGACGGCGAGGTCGTCCACGAACCACTGGCCCGGCTGCGGGTTCACGACCGCGCACCCCACCACGACCCCCGACGGCTGATCGGCGGCGACCAGCACCCGCCGGTCCGCCGCGCCCACCAGGTAGCCGAGCCACAGGCGGTGCACCTCGTCGGCGCCGGGCGCCACGCGCCACCAGGTCGGCGACCACGCCGCCAGGCGGCGGCGGTGGGCCGCGGTGAGGGCGGCGACGGCGTCGAGATCGTCGTCGGTGGCGGTCCGCACGGTCACGGGCATCGGCCCAGTATGGGCGCGACCGAATCCGTGTCGGGCCGAGGTTGGCCCCGGCGGTAGCCTCGCGAGACACCTATGAGCCGCTTCCTCGACCTCGTCAACGAACGCGTCGTCGTCTTCGACGGGGCGACCGGAACCAACCTCCAAGAGCTCGACCTCGGCGCCGACGACTACGGCGGCCCCGAGTTCGAGGGATGCGTCGACCTGCTCGTCGGTCACCCGGCCCGACGTCATCGCCGACCTGCACGAGTCGTTCTTCCGGGCCGGCTGCGACGTCGTCGAGACCAACAGCTTCGGGGCCTTCGCCGTGCCGCTCGGCGAGTACGGCATCCCCGGGCGGGCCCACGAGATCAGCCTGGCCTCCGCCCGGGTCGCCCGCGAGGTGGCCGACGGCTACGGCGGGCTGGTGGCCGGGTCGATGGGGCCGGGCACCAAGTCGCCGTCGCTCGGGCAGATCAGCTTCGCCGAGCTGCGCGACGCCTACGAGACGATGGCCCGGGGCCTGTTGGAGGGCGGGGCCGACCTGCTCATCACCGAGACCCACTTCGACATGCTCGCCGCCAAGGCCGCGGTCATCGGCGCCCGGCGGGCGATGGCGGCGCTCGGGCGCGAGGTGCCGCTCCAGCTGCAGGTGACGATGGAGCAGACCGGCACGATGCTGCTCGGCAGCGAGATCGGCGCCGCGCTCGGCGCCCTCGGCGCGCTGCGGCCCGACGTGTTCGGCCTCAACTGCGCGACCGGGCCGATGGAGATGCACGAGCACCTGCGCCACCTGTCGGCGTACTCCCCCATCCCGATCTCGTGCCTGCCCAACATGGGCCTCCCGTCGGTCGTCGACGGGAAGATGCACTACGACCTCACGCCGTCCCAGCTGGTCGAGCATCAGACCGCGGTTCGTGACCGAGCTGGGCGTCCGGGTGGTCGGCGGCTGCTGCGGCTCGACGCCCGAGCACATCCGCCAGCTGGCCGCGGCGGCCAAGGACCTCACGCCCGCCGCCCGCGAGCCCCGGCCCGAGCCCGGCGCCACGTCGATGTTCAACGCCGTGCCGTTCCACCAGGACGCCAGCTTCCTCATCGTCGGCGAGCGCACCAACGCCAACGGGTCGAAGAAGTTCCGGGACGCGATGCTGGAGGGCGACTGGGACGGCTGCGTCCGCATGGCCCGCGAGCAGGTGCGCGAGGGCGCCCACGTGCTCGACGTCTGCGTCGACTACGTCGGCCGCGACGGCACGCTCGACATGGACGAGCTGGTCAGCCGGTTCGCCACCCAGGTGACCGTGCCGCTGGTGCTCGACTCGACCGAGCCCCCGGTGCATCGAGGCCGGGCTCCAGCGCATCGGTGGCCGGGCCATCCTCAACTCGGCCAACCTCGAGGACGGCGAGGGCCGCGGGCAGCCGGTTCGACCGGGTGTGCACGCCTCGCCCGCACCTACGGCGCCGCCGTGATCTGCCTGCTCATCGACGAGGAGGGCCAGGCCCGCGACGTGCGAGTGGAAGGTACGGGTCGCCCACCGGATCCACCAGCTGGCGACCGAGCGCTACGGACTCGCCCCCGGCGACCTCATCTTCGACGCCCTGACGTTCCCGCTCTCGACCGGCGACGAGGACCTGCGCCGCGACGCCATGCACACGATCGAGGCCATCCGGCGCATCAAGGCCGAGCTGCCGGGCGTCTACACCACGCTCGGCGTGTCCAACGTCAGCTTCGGCCTCTCCCCCGCCGCCCGCCACGTGCTCAACTCGCGTGTTCCTGCACGAGTGCGTCGAGGCCGGGCTCGACTCGGCGATCGTGCACGCGGCCCGGATCATGCCGCTCAACAAGATCCCCGAGGAGCAGGCCGAGGTCTGCCTCGACCTGATCTACGACCGCCGCGACGAGGCCGCCGGCTACGACCCGCTGCGCCACGCTGCTCGACGTGTTCGCCGACGTCACGCGTGGCCAGGGCCGAGAAGGAGGACCGCTCGGGCTGGCCGGTCGACGAGCGGCTCAAGGCCCGCATCATCGACGGCGACCGCGACGGCCTGACCGCCGACCTCGACCAGGCCATGGCCGAGGGCACGGCCGCGCTCGACATCATCAACGACATCCTGCTCGCCGGGATGAAGGTGGTCGGCGAGCTGTTCGGCTCGGGCCAGATGCAGCTGCCGTTCGTGCTCCAGTCGGCCGAGACGATGAAGATGGCCGTCGCCCACCTCGAACCGCACATGGACCAGCTCGGCGGCCGGCGCCGGCAAGGGCCGCATCGTGCTGGCGACCGTCAAGGGCGACGTCCACGACATCGGCAAGAACCTGGTCGACATCATCCTCACCAACAACGGCTACGAGGTGCACAACCTCGGCATCAAGGTGTCGATCGCCGACATGATCGAGAAGGCCTCGGAGGTCGAGGCCGACGCCATCGGCATGTCCGGCCTGCTGGTGAAGTCGACGCTGATCATGCGCGACAACCTCGCAGAGCTGAACAGCCGCGACCTGGCCGACATCCCGGTGCTGCTGGGCGGGGCGGCGCTGACCCGCAGCTACGTCGAGCGCGACCTGCGCGATCTGTACGAGGGCCGGCTGTTCTACGGCAAGGATGCGTTCGAGGGCCTGTCGGTGATGGACCGCCTGGGTGCGATACGACGGGGTGCCGAGGCCGACGACCCCGACTGGGGCCGGGTGGCGTCCGAGTCGCGGGTGCCGTCGCGGGCGTCGCTCGGGCTGCCCGACCGGTCCGCCGAGCCGCCGCCGGACGTCCCCGCCCGCTCGCCCGACGTGGTGGCCGACAACGACGTGTTCACGCCGCCCTTCCTCGGCTCCCGGGTGGTCAAGGGCCTGCCCATCGACGAGATCGCCGGCTACCTCAACGAGACCGCGCTGTTCCGCAACCAGTGGCAGTTCCGGCCCGAGGGCGGCGAGAGCGACGACGAGTTCAAGGCCCGCATCCGGCCCCAGCTGCGGGCCGAGCTGGCCTCGGCCAAGGCCGACGGGCTGCTGATCCCGCAGGTGGTGTACGGCTACTTCCCGGCCAACGGCGACGGCAACGACCTGGTCGTCTGGACCGACGAGACCCGGCGCGAGGAGCGGGCCCGGTTCGCCTTCCCTCGCCAGTCGAAGGCGCCGTTCTACTGCATCGCCGACTTCTTCCGGCCGGCCGGCGGCGACGACGTCGACTACGCCGCGTTCTCGATCGTGACGATGGGGCCGGCCGTGTCGGAGCGGACCGCCAAGCTGTTCGCCGACGACCGCTACCAGGAGTACCTGCTGCTGCATGGCCTCGGGGTCGAGATGGCCGAGGCGCTGGCCGAGTACTGGCACCGCCGCATGCGAGAGGAGTGGGGCTTCGCCCACGAGGACGGGCCGTCGCTCGCCGGGCTGTTCCGCCAGCAGTACCGGGGCGGCCGCTACTCGTGGGGCTACCCGGCCTGCCCCGACCTGGAGGACAACATGACGGTCCTCGCCCTGCTCGACGGCGGGCGGATCGGTCTGGAGTGCAGCGAGGAGACCGGCTTCCAGTACCAGCCTGAGCAGACGACGTCGGCCTTGGTGTGCCACCATCCGCAGGCGAAGTACTTCGTCGCCCGCTGAGGCGGGCGGCACGGCGGCAGGGCGGACTGGAGAGTGACGATGGTTGGTGCAGGCGCGGCGGCGATCTTCTTCATCGCGTTGATCGCGATCGGGATCGCCGGCTTTGTGTTCTGGATCTATGCCCTGGTCGACGCCATCCGCTGGCCCGACTACATGTACAAGGCGGCGGGCAGCGAGAAGATCCTCTGGATCGTCGTGGTGGCGCTGGTCGGCTGGATCGGCGGGCTCATCTACTGGTTCGTGATCCGCAACCAACTGGTGGAGCTCGA
The DNA here is from genome assembly GCA_963739835.1 of uncultured Acidimicrobiales bacterium. Classification (GTDB taxonomy): domain Bacteria; phylum Actinomycetota; class Acidimicrobiia; order Acidimicrobiales; family VFJN01; genus ZC4RG19. The sequence continues at coordinate 327,086 of CAVUBW010000015.1, read as the reverse complement.
GAACTCCGGTCGGGGCAACGCGTATCTTGCCGCCGAGGCGGCCCGCTACCGGATGCCCGGCCCGACCCCGATGGACCGGGCCGGCCCGCCGCCCGGCTGGTACCCGGACTCCGAGGCGCCCGGCCACCAGCGCTACTGGGACGGCGCCCGCTGGACCGAGCACCGCCAGTGACGCCCCGCACCGCGTCGAGCGGCTGACGGGACGCCTCCCGACCGGCGGTGCATGGTCGCGGAGGGTGAGATCGGGTATAGAAGATCACCATGTCGGTGCGTACTGCCCTCGTGGGGGCGGCGACGACCGTGATCCTGGTGGCCGGCCTCGGAAGCCCGCCCGCACAGGACGCCGCCCGCGAGGCCGACGCCTCGGTGCTGCTGCACACGGTGACGGTGATCCCGTCGTGGGACGTCGCCGACGCCCCCGGCGACGTGATCGGCGGCGTCGCCATCCGGCTCGGGACGCTGGTCGTGCTGGCCGCCCTGCTGTCGGGGCTCGCCGGCCGGCGCGGCGCCCGGGGCCCCGCTGTGCTGGCCGGGTGGGCGGCGCTGCTGGTGGCGGCAGCGGTGGCCAACGTCGCGGCGTTCGTGTACACGGCCGCGGTCGTGCTCGACGGCGACGTGCCGGGGAGGTACATGGACAACCTGGTGGCGGCGGCCAACACCGGTGCGGCCTTCGCGCTCTGGACCGGGTGGCTGGTGGGGCTGGCGGTGGCGCTCGCGACCCCGGCGTACCGCCCGACCGCCGAGACCGAGGGCTGGACGCCGATCGCGTCGCCCCGCATCAGCGACCCCCCGCCGCCCTGGTGGGCGCCCACGACCACGGCCGGCCCCGGAGGCGAGGCGATCGTCCGCCCGGGCCCGTCGGTCTTCGAGCCCGACCGTGCCCGACCCCGCGAGCCGATGCGCCCGGTCGTCGCCGGCATCGACGACCCGGACACGCACATGATGACGACGGTCTCGGGCGACCCCCACCCGTCCGACCCCGACGCCACCCAGGCCGTGGGCATGCCGCCCGTCGAGCGCACGACCGACGCCCCGACGGAGGCGGTCGAGGCGGTCGCCGGCGGCCCGGCCGACACCGACAAGGCGACGGCGACGGCACCGCCGGCAGTGGGGGCCGACTCGGTGGCACCGGCGGCCGCGGGATCGGCACCGACCGCTGCGGCGACGGCAGCGGGAACCGAGGCGCCGGCGCCCGCACAACCGGTGCCGGCCGAGACACCCGATGCCGACGCCACGTCGGTCCTGCCGCCGGACGCCGATGCCACCTCGGTCCTCCCGGCTGACGACGGGCCCGACGCAACCGACGTGATGCCCCGGGCGCCGGACTGAGGGCCCTCAGCCTCGTAGGAAGCTGAGGCGCACCTGGCGGGTCGCGTTGTCGACGTTGGTGTCGACGAGCACGATCGACTGCCAGGTGCCCAGGGCCGGCCGGCCGTCCAGGACCGGGACCGTGATGCTCGGGGGGACCAATGCCGGCAGGACGTGGTCGGCGCCATGGCCCGGTGAGCCGTGGCGGTGGCGCCAGCGGTCGGTCCTCGGGAGCAGGTCGGCCACGGCGGCCAGCAGGTCGGCGTCGCTGCCCGCGCCCACCTCGATGATCGCCACGCCCGCGGTGGCGTGGGGCACGAAGACCGAGACCAGGCCGTCGCCCCGGCCCGCGCAAACCGGGCGACCTCCTCGGTGAGATCGGCCACTGCGGGTTGCCCCCCGGTGCGGACGGTGAGCTCGAGCGACTCCATCCGCGTTTTCTACGCGGAAACGGTCGCCCTGGCGACCGTTTCCGCGTACGAAACTCAATGGGCCGGGAGGCGCTGGGCGACGGTCAGGGTGTCGGCGAAGAGGTCGCCGTGGGCGGCGACCCGGCTGAGGACGTCCGGCGCCTCGAACGAGAGCGGGCCGCCCGCCGCCGCCTCCTCGACCTCGTCCCAGGTCACCGGGGTCGAGACCGTCGGGGTCGGCCTCGCCCGCAGCGAGTACGGGGCGATCGTCGTCTTGTGGCGGCTGTTCTGGCTCCAGTCGACCAGGACCTTGCCGACCCGCAGCGTCTTCTTCATGTTCGACGTCACGTCCGCCGGCCTCGCCCGCTCGAGCAGCTGGGCCACCGCCAGGGCGAAGGCCGAGGCCGCCTCGTGGGTCACGCCGGCGTGGTTAAGCGGGACGTAGACCTGCAGGCCCTTGGACCCCGAGGTCTTGGGGAGGCCGGCCAGGCCGAAACCGTCGAGCACGTGGCGGATGTCGAGCGCCACGTCCGCACAGTGCTCGATCGTGGCCGGCTCGCCCGGGTCGAGGTCGAAGACCACCATCGTCGGGGTCTCGATGTCCGAGCGTGCCATCGGCGCGTGGATCTCCAGCGCCGCCATGTTGGCCGCCCACACCAGCGCCGGCGTCGAGTCCAGGCAGCAGTACTGGATGTCGCCGTTGTGGTCGCCCGGGCCCCGCCGGGTGTCCACCCAGGGGGGCCGGTGGCCGGGGCAACGCTTCTCGAAGAACGAGCCCGCCTCGACGCCGTTGGGGTAGCGGCGCAGCGTCACGCCCCGGTCGTCGAGGTGGGGCACCATGACCTGGGCGATCCGGGCGTAGTAGTCGATGACCTCGGCCTTGGTCGTGCCCGTCGCCGGGTAGAGCACCTTGTCGAGGTTCGAGAGCGGCAGCCGGCGGCCCTCGATCTCGACGATCGACGGCATGCCGCCCGCGGCCCGGCCGCCCGCCACCGTGCGCTACGCCGAGCGGCGACCGGCCGTCTTCGCTGGCTTGGTCGCCTTGGACTTGGCCGCCTTGCGGCCGCCCTCGGCGCCGTCGGACGCACCGGCCCCGTTGCCGCTCTTGGCGGTGGGGTGGCGGGTGCGGGCCGCCTTGGCGTCCCGGACGCTGGCCTCGAGCGCCGCCATGAGGTCGACGACCTTCTCCTCGGCCGCCGGGGCGGGGGCGGCGACGATCTCCTCGCCCGACGCCTTGCGGTCGATCAGCTCGAGCACCTGCTTGCGGTGGGTGTCCTCGTAGCGCTCGGGCTCGAACGGCTCGGTGAGCGACTCGACCAGCTGGGTCGCCATCTTGAGCTCGCGCTCGCTCACGTCGATGTCGCGCAGCTCGTCGCCGTCGAACAGCTCGGCCGGGTCGTTGACCTCGTCGGCGTACACCATCGTCGACATCACGAGCACCCCGTCGGCGGGCCGCAGGGCGGCCAGGTACTGCTTGGACCGCATGACGAACCGGGCGATCGCCACCTTGCCCTGCTCCTCCATCGCCCGGGTCAGCAGGGCGTAGGGCTTGCGGGCGACCGCGTCGGGCGCCACGTAGTAGGCGGCGTCGTAGAACATCGGGTCGATCTCGTCGAGGTCGACGAACTGCTCGATGTCGATCGACCGGCTGGCGACCGGGTCGAGCGCCGCCAGCTCGTCGTCGCCCACGAGCACGTACTCGCCCGACGAGAGCTGGTACCCCTTGGCGATCGCCTCGTTGGGCACGTCGTCGCCGTCGGCGGCCGACACCTTCCGGTAGTTGATCCGCGACCCGGTCCGGGTGTCGATCTGGTTGAAATGCACCGACTTGCGCGACACCGCGTTGAACAACTTGATCGGGATGTTGACCAGCCCGAAGCTGATGGCGCCGCTCCACATTGCACGAGGCATGCGGGAAGTATCCCCCGCGGGGCGGGGATTGAACAGGACAGTCAGCCGGCGCCGGCGGCCCAGGCCGTGATCGGGCGGGGCAGGTGGCCGACGCCGTCCCACAGCGCCCGGGTCAGCAGCTCCACGGCGTCGTCGAGGGTGCACTCACCGTGCTCGATCCAGCCGCTGGCCGCGGCCTCCAGCATCCCGACCAGGCCCTGGGCCAGCAGGCGCTCGGCCGGACCGCCGCCCCACGTGTCCGCGATGCGCTGGCACCGCGCTCGGCGGGCCGCCTGGACCGCGGCGTGGTCGACCGCGCCCGCCGCCGCGAACAGCCGCCAGGCGTCCGCGTTCTCCTCGGCCAGCAGCAGGAACGTCCGCACGACCCGGCTCAGCCGGCTCGCGTCGACGGGGACGTCCCGCAGCAGGCGCGAGAGCTCGTCGTCGAGGTCGGACAGGCTGTGCAGGTACACCGCGGCGATCAGCTCACCCCGGTCGCCGAAGTAGGCGTACACCAGCGACCGCGACACGCCGGCGGCGTGGGCGACCTCCTCGAACCGGACTGTCGCCGGGTCGCGGCCCCGGAAGACCTGGGCCGCCGACTCGACGATCTGCCGCGCGCCGGGCCTCCGGATCGAGGCGCGACCGACGAGCGGGCGCCGCGGGAGCGGGCGCAGCGCACATCGGCCTATGGCGCCGGCGCCGCGACGTCGGCGAGGCCGGACCGAGCGTCGGACGGGCTGTCGGACTCGCCCGACGTCTCGGACCCGGCTCCATTTCCACCAGGCATGGTCAGGGACACCCCGGTCTCGCTCCCCAGCGGCGGCGCCACGCTCCCGACCAGCGGGAAGTGGCAGGCCACGAAGTGGTCCGGGCCGACCTCGCGCATCTGCGGCTCCTCCGCCGCGCAGCGCTCCTGCGGCCTGCGGGCAGCGGGTGCGGAAGCGGCAGCCGCTCGGCGGGCGCGACCGGCGACGGGATCTCGCCCCCGAGCACGGCTCGCCCGGTCGGGGCGCGGCGTCGGGGTCGGGCACCGGGATCGCCGACGAGCAGCGCGGCGGTGTACGGGTGGGCCGGCGTGGCGTAGAGCTCGTCGGGCGGGCCGACCTCGCACATCTTGCCGAGGTACATGACCGCCACCCGGTCGCTCACGTTCTTCACCACCGCGAGGTCGTGGGCGATGAAGATCAGCGTGAGCCCGTAGCGCGCCTTCATGTCCTCGAGCAGGTTGAGGATCTGGGCCTGCACCGACACGTCGAGCGCCGAGACCGGCTCGTCGCAGATGATCAGCTTCGGGCTCGGGCACGAGCGCCCGGGCGATCGAGATGCGCTGGCACTGGCCGCCGGAGAACTCGTGCGGCCGCCGGTCGCGGGCCGCGTCGGGGTCGATGCCGACGGCGTCGAGCACCTCGTCGACCTTGGCCCGCCGCTCGGCGTCGCTGCCCCGGCTTCCAGATGTCGAGCCCCTCGGCGACGATGTCGCCGACCGTGCGGCGCGGGTTCAGCGACGAGATCGGGTCCTGGAAGATCATCTGCATCTGCGGGCCGCATGCGGCGCAGCGTCGCTCGCCGTGCAGCGTCGGTGAGCTCGGTGCCGTCGAAGGCGCACCGTGCCCGACGTCGGCGGCGGGCAGCTGCATGATCGCCCGGCCGGTCGTCGACTTGCCGCAGCCCGACTCGCCGACGAGCCCGAGCGTCTCGCCCTCGGCGCACGTCGAGGCTGATGTCCGACGACGGCGTGGACCTTCAGCGCCGTGCGCCGACGCGGGAACTCGACGACGAGGTCCTCGACCCGCAGGAGCAGCGTCGCTCCGGCGGGTCGCAGGTGGGCGGTGCCGCGTGCCGGCCATCAGGCTCGCCTCCGACGCGTCGAGCGTCGCCGGTGACGGCCGCCGCGGCCTGGCGGTAGCTGCGGCCTCGAGGTTGCGCGCCAGCGCCTCGGCGCCCTTCGGGCGTGCCGACCGGGAACCAGCAGCGGAACTGGTGGCCCGGGCGTCGTCGGCCTCGATCAGCGGCGGCTCCTCCTCGAGGCACCGCGGCCTGCACGTAGCGGCAGCGCGGCGCGAACTGGCAGCCCGGCGGCGGGTTAGATCGAGGTCCGGCGGGCGGCCGGGGATCGCCTCGACAGCCGGGTGTGGCTGCGGTTCGTCGAGCTTCGGGATCGACGCGCAGCAGCGCCTCGGTGTAGGGCATCTGCATGTCGGCGAACAGCGTCGCGCGTCGGCGCCTGCTCGACGATCCGGCCGGCGTACATCACCGCGATCTCGTCGGTGCGGCCGGCGACGACGCCGAGGTCGTGGGTGACGAGCACCATCGCCATGTAGCGCTCGCGCTGCTGCTCGCTGAGCAGGTCGAGGATCTGGGCCTGCACGGTCACGTCGAGCGCGGTGGTCGGCTCGTCGGCGAACAGCAGCTTCGGGCCGCAGGCCAGCGCGATGGCGATGCACACGCGCTGGCGCATGCCGCCCGACAGCTGGTGCGGGTACTCGTCGCAGCCGGCGCTCGGGCTCGGGGATGCCGACCGACGCGCAGCAGGCGCCAGCGCGGTCTCCCGGCGTCTGCCCGTTGTCGACGTCGAGGTGGTGGCGCGAGCGACTCGGTGATCTGGCTTGCCGATCTTCATCACCGGGTTGAGCGAGGTCATCGGGTCCTGGAAGACCATCGCCATCTGCGGTGCCCCAGAAGTCGCGCATCGCCGTCGGGCGTGAGCCGGTCGATGTCGGTCGCCCTCGAAGCGGATCGAGCCCGCGCGCACGACGTCGCGTGCTGGGCAGCAGGCCCATGATCGAGCGCGACAGCACGGTCTTGCCCGAGCCGGACTCGCCGACGATGCCGAGCGTCTTGCCCCGGTCGAGCGTGAACGACACGCCGTCGACCGCGCGCACGATGCCCGCGTCGGTGTCGCGAACTGGTGCGTCAGGTCGTCGACCTCGAGCAGCGGCGACCCGCAGCCTGGTGGAGCCTCCGGCGCCGTCGCCACATGGCGACGGCCACGTCCTCGGAGTCCACGGATCACAGGGCGCCCTCCCGCACGTCGAAGCGGGTCCGCACGACGTCGCCGAGGAAGTTCAGGGAGAGCACGGTGAAGAAGATGATGAGCCGACGGCTCGAACACGATGTGCGGCGGCGTCGACGCAGGTCGGCCCGGCCGTCGGCGATGATGTTGCCCCACGACGGCGTCGGCGGCGGCACGCCGACGCCGAGGAGGCTGAGGCCGCCCTCGGCGACGATCGCGACCGCGATGCCGAGCAGCGCGATCGAGAACATCGCCGGCAGCACGTTGGGCAGCACCTCGCGGAACATGATCCGCCCGTTGCTTGGCGCCCTGGCGCGCGCCGCGAGCACGAACTCGCGCTGCGACCAGGCGAGCGTGTTGGCCCGCGTGATGCGGGCGAGCACCGGGATCGACACGATGCCGATGGCGAAGATCAGCGATCGTCGATGCGCCGCGTCTGGCTGACGTTGTCGCCGGTGGCGAACGACGGTCACGAGCGACAGCGCGAGGATCAGCTGCGGGGAACGAGAGCAGGACGTCGAACAGGCCGGTCAGGACCGTGTCGAGCGCCCCGGAAGTAGCCGGCGATCAGGCCGAGCAGCCCGCCGATCAGAAGCCCGAACATGATCGACGCCGACGCCGACGCAGCAGCGAGGCCCGCCCGCCCCAGATGAGGCGGCTGAGCATGTCGCGGCCGTGGCCGTCGCCGCCGAGGAGGTGCCCGGGCGTGCCCGGACCCTGCCGGGCGATCGAGGCGATCTGCTTGTTGGGGTCGTCGATCGGCAGCACCGGCGCCAGCAGCGCCAGCAGGGTGATCAGGGCGAGCCAGCCGACCGACACGAAGCCGAGCACGCCGAGCTTGCCCCGGCGGGCCCTCGTCCCGGACAGCGGCTGGCCGCCCTCGGCGGCGACGGCGTCGAGCGGCAGGACGGTCGACGCTCGGCGCGAGCGACGTGCAGGTCGGCGAGGTCGACGAGGTCGTGCGAGTCAGCGCTCGGGCATGGCGGATCCTCGGGTCGAGCACCGAGTAGAGGATGTCGACGAGGAAGTTGACGAGGACGTACGCCGATGGCGACGATCGCCACCAGGCTCTGCAGCGCGATGTACTGGCGGGCGATGATGGCGTCGAAGAGCAACAGGCCGATGCCGGGGAGCGCGAAGATCACCTCGACGATCAGGGCGCCGCCGATGAGCGTGCCGACGTTGAGGCCGGCCACGGTGAGCAGCGTGAGGCTCGACGGCCGCAGGGCGTGGCGCCACAGGATCCGCCGGGGCGAGATGCCCTTCGCCTTGGCCATCGTGATGAAGTCCTCCTGCAGCGTGGCGATCATGTCGCTGCGCAGCAGGCGCATGTAGACCGCGATCTGGGCCACCGCCAGGCTGATGGTCGGCAGCGCCATCGTGCGGAAGTGCTCGACGAGGTTGTCGCTGGGTTTGACGTAGCCGCTGACCGGGAGCCACCCGAGCACCACCCCGACGTAGTACGCCAGGATCAGCGCGAGCGCGAACCCGGGCAGCGCGATGAAGCCGAAGGCCACCGTGTTGCTCGACTTGTCGAAGATGCCCCCGTTCCGGTAGGCGGTGAGCACGCCGAGGGGGATGGCGATGGCCAGCGCCAGCACCTGGGCGTAGATCATCAGCTGGAGCGAGACGGGCAGCGCGTCCTTGACCCGGTCCATGACCGGGCGGCCACCCGTCACGCTGTAGTAGTTGCCGAGGTCGCCGGTCACGAACCCGCTGATCCAGCGGCCGTACTGCACCGGAACCGGGTCGTCGAGACCCAGTTCCGTGCGCAGTGCGTCCTTCTGCTCCGGGCTGGCGAACCCGCTGATGGCGTCGACCGGATCACCCGGCAGCATCGACGTCAGCAGCGAGACGAACAGCGTCACGCAGAAGAGAACGATGAGCAGGTGGACGACGCGGCGGAGAAGCGTCCGCAGGCTCAACGTTCCTTCCCTCCTACTGGTCGACCCACATATAGGTCACCGGGTTGCCGACCGCGAGGCCGGGGAACGGCTTGGCGTCGGTCGGGCCCTCGCCGAGCACGCCGTGCACGTCCTTCGCCGTCGCGACGGACCACGGCGTGTAGTAGATCCACAGGTTGTAGACCTGCGAGCCGAACCGCTTGTTGAGGTCCTCGTAGTCCGTCTTCCGGGCGGCCTGGTCGGGGTTGGTGCGCCCGTCGTTGAGCAGCTGGTCGATCTCCGGGTCGTTGATCGAGCCGAAGTTGGTCGGCGCCGTCGAGTTCCACCAGACGTACTGCTCGTCGGGGTCGCCGCCGGGGTGGTTCCGCCAGGTGACGGCCTGGAAGTCCTTCTGGATCGCGGTGTCGATGAGCGTCGACTGGTCGACCGTCACGATGTCCACGTCGACGCCGATGGCGTTGGCCTGCTCCTTGAAGAACTGGGCGTCGGCGATCGTCGAGGCCGCCTGGACCGTCTTGAGGGTCACCTTCAGCGGCGTGCCGGTCTCGTCCTTGTACTCCTGGACGAGCTGCTTGGCCTTCTCGACGTTGTACTGGGGGAAGCCGGTGTCATCGAGGTTGCCGATGCTGCCCGGCGCGAACGGGCCGTTGGCCTTGGTGAGGATGCCCTTGCCCCGGATGCTGTTGTAGTCGTCGAAGTTGAAGCCGTAGGCGATCGCCTGGCGGGCCTTGATGTTGTTGAACGGCGGCTCGCCCGAGTTGAACATGATGTAGCTGACCTCGCCGAAGTCGGTGGACTCGGTGAGGCTGATCTGGCCGGAGTCGGCCTCGTCACGCAGGTCGGCGATGGTGCTCGGGTCGCTCGTGTGCATCACGTTGATCTCGCCCGAGTCGAGGGCGTTGACGCGCTGGGCGACCTCGACGATCGGCCGGAACTCGACCTCGTCGAGGTAGGGCAGCTGCCGGCCCTCGGCGTCCTTGGCCCAGTAGTTGGGGTTCTTCTCGGCCACGAGCTTCTGGTTGGGGACCCACTCCTTGAGCATGAACGGGCCGGTGCCGACCAGCTTGTCGGCGCAGCTCTGGGCGTCGTCGAGCTGGCTCTGGGCCATCATCCCGACGCGGCCGCTGCCGTAGAGGTAGGCGTCGAACGCCACCCACGGCTCCTTCATCGTGACGGCGACGGTCATCGGGTCGACCAGGTCGACCGAGGCGATGTTGGAGAAGGTGATGGCGAACAACAGCGGGCTGCGCCCGGGGTAGGTGCCCCGGTAGGCGTCGAGGTTGTTCTTGACGACCTGGCCGGTGAGGTCGGTGCCGTCGTGGAACTTGACGCCGTCGCGGACCTTGATCGTCCACACCGTGGCGTCGGCGTTGGGCTCGACCGACTCGGCGAGGCACGGCTCGTACTTGCCCTTGGCGTCGGGCCGGGTCAGCGTGTCGTAGATCGTGCGGGCGACCATGATGCCGGAGATGGCGAGCTGGGCCTCGGGCAGGCACCAGCCGTCGGCCGTCTCGGCCTCGAGGCCGTAGACGATCTTGCCGCCCGGCGTGGGCGTGCCCTCGTCGCCGGCGGCGCTTCCGCCGCCCGAGTTCCCGCCGCCGCCTCCGCCGCCACAGGCCACGGCGACCAGGCCGAGGGTCAAGATCATCGCCAGGCTCTTGAGCCATCGGCCACGCATCGCAGTCGAAGCCACGTTGCCCCCTATCCCCATGTGCGTCGCCCGCGGGACCTGCGGGCGCGGCACGTGACGGCTGTCACATGCATCGCGGAAGCTAGAAGATTCTCTGGACTCCTGTCAACAGACGATCGCGTGACGACGCGGGTCATCCGTCCCAGGGCCGGCCCCGAATCTCCTCCCGACGGACCCGGGAGGAGAACGCGCGATGGCGGAGACGCGAGAACCAGACGCAGACGGCCGGCCCGACGTGCCGCCGTACACCCCCCGCCACCTGCGGGAACGCCGCCGGCGCCGGCGCACGATCCTGGTCGTGGGCGCCGCCCTGGCGGTGGCCGCGCTGCCCGGCAGCGCCATGGTCAGCGCGATGACGCCCCGGCCGATGTCGCTGGCGGGCGACATCGCCGGCATGTCGGTCGACGACGACGTGTTCTTCGGCGACCTCGACATCGACGAGCCCACCCCGGACGAGGTGGTCGACGCGGGCTTCGCCCCCGACCCCGAGTTCTTCTCGGACGACGAGATCACCGGGCGCCTCGGCGCGAGCGGCATCCCCGAGATCGCGCTCGACGCCTACACGGGGGCCGAGGACCGCAAGGCGGTCGACGACCCCGGGTGCGGAATCCGCTGGTCGCTGCTCGCCGCCATCGGCCGGGTCGAGTCCGACCACGGGCGCTTCGGCGGGTCGGTCCTGCGCCCCGACGGCTACGGCACCAAGCCGATCCGCGGCATCCCGCTGGACGGCCGGCCCGGCATCGCGCTCGTCCGGGACACCGACCGGGGCGCCCTGGACGGCGACGAGGTCTACGACCGGGCCGTCGGGCCGATGCAGATCATCCCGTCGACCTGGCGCGGCGTCGGGGCCGACGGCAACGACGACGACCGGCGCGACCCCAACAACATCTTCGACGCCGCCTGGGGGGCGGCGACCTACCTTTGCGCCGGCGGCGCCGACCTGAGCGACCCGATGGGCCAGGCCCAGGCGGTGCGCCGCTACAACCACACCGACGAGTACGTGCGGGTGGTGCTGACGCTGGCCGCCGCCTACGAGTCGGGTGACCTCGACCCGACACCCGGCGACGACCCCTTCGGACCGTCCGGCGCCGACGAGTTCGACTTCGACGACCTCGAGTTCGACGACGGCTTCGGGGACGTGTTCGACGACAGCGGCTTCGACGACACGGCGGTCGACGAGGGCTTCGGCGACGCCGACCCGGGCGACGTGCCGCCCGCCCCGGCCCCGACGCCGGCGCCCGCCCCGCCGGCGCCCGCCCCGCCGGCGCCCGCCCCGCCGGCGCCGCCGGCGCCGACCACCACGGCGCCGAGCACGCCGACCACGACGACCCCGGACTCGCCCACCAGCACCGCGGTGCCCCCCACCACGGTCCCGTCATCGCCGACAACGACGGCCCCCGAGTCCCCGACCGCCACCACGGCGCCGGACTCCCCGACGACAACCGCCCCCGATCCGGCCGGCGACGACGAGGGCGGGGACGACGGGTACGGCGACGAGCCGCCGGCGTCGGTCGGCTGGTCGCAGACGATGCTCGACTTCGTCAGCGAGACCGTCGCCGCCCGCGAGGCCTGTGCGGACGGGGCCGGTCCCGCCGCGGCTCCCGCCCCCGGGCCCGAGCCGGCCCCACCGGACGACCCGCCGACGACTCCGGCACCCGAGTGCGTCGCCGTCCCGCCCCGGAGGTCGAGCCGGCGTCGTAGCGGTCGCGGGGACACGTTCGGTCGATGGCCCCGGCCGGGCGCGTTCCCGTACCCCGGCGCCCGTGCCCTCCCCGCTTGGGGAGGGCACGGGCGCGCCGCGATCGGCCATGCTGCGGGCGATGAGATCCGATCGCCGCCTCCTCGGCATCGCCGCCGCCACCCTGGTGGCGGTCGCCGCGTGCGGGGGCGACGGGTCGGATCGGGGGCGGCCGGCGGGCCCCGACGTTGTGGACGAGGTCGGCGAGGCAGCGCTGCTCCGGTTCAACCAGGTCCAGTTCCTGGGGTCGCACAACAGCTACCACGTCGCGCCCGAGCCGGCGCTCGACGCCGCCCTCCACGACACGCTCGGGGCCGCGGCCGACGGGTTCGAGTACACCCACCACCCGCTGGCGGACGAGCTCGACGCCGGGGTGCGCCAGCTCGAGCTCGACGTGTACCTCGACGACCCCGGCGGCGGGCGCTACACCCAGCCCAAGCTGGTCCCGATGCTGGGCCTGGCGCCCGTCGACCCGGCCATGGCCGAGCCGGGGATCAAGGTGTTCCACGTCCAGGAGCTCGACTTCCGCTCGACATGCCCGACCCTGGTCGCCTGCCTCACCGACATCCGCGAGTGGTCGGACGACCATCCCGACCACTTCCCGATCACGATCCAGATCGAGGCCAAGGACGACCCGATCCAGGACACGGGCCAGGGCTTCGTGACCCCGATCCCGTGGACGGGACCGGGTCTGGCGGCGCTCCAGGACGAGATCGCCACGGTGTTCGGGCCCGACCGGGTCGTGACCCCGGGCGACATCCGCGGCCCGGCGATCTCGCTGCGGGCGGCATTACGGCGCCGGGGCTGGCCCCGCATCGGCGACATGCAGGGCCGGGTGCTGTTCATGCTCGACGACCACGGCGCCAAGCGGGACGCCTACCGGGCCCAGTTCCCCGACCTGGGCGACCGCACGATGTTCGTGGACGTGCCCGACACCGACCCCGACGCCGGGATCATGGTCGTCAACGACCCGATCGGCGACGCGGCCAAGATCGGCGACCTGCTGCACAAGGGCTACGTCGTGCGCACCCGGGCCGACGCCGACACGGTCCAGGCCCGCAGCGGCGACACGAGCATGCGCGACGCCGCCTTCGCCAGCGGCGCCCAGTTCGTGTCGACCGACTATGTGTTCCCGGACGAGGCCCTCGGCACGGGCTACGTCGTCGACCTCCCGGGCGACCGCCCCGCCCGCTGCGACCCGGTGACGGCCCCGCCCGCGTGCTTCGCGGCCGAGCGCGGAGACTGACGCGCCGCGCCGGACCTCACACCAGCCGGCGGTCGGTCGCCCACCGGGTCAACTCGTGGCGGCTGGACAGCTGGAGCTTCCGGAGCACCGACGACACGTGTGACTCCACCGTCTTGACCGCCACCTCCAGCCGGCGGGCGATCTCCTTGTACGTGTAGCCCCTGGCCAGCAGGCGCAGGACGTCCCGCTCGCGGGGGGTGAGGAGGTCGAGCTCCGGGTCCGCCAGGGCGCCGGCCGGCAGGTCCTCGGCGAAGGCGTCGAGCACGAAGCCGGCCAGCCGGGGCGAGAACACCGCGTCGCCGTCGCGGACCCGCTCGACCGCCGCCGCCAGGTCGTCGGACGAGATCGTCTTGGTGACGTACCCCCGCGCCCCGGCTCGGATGACCGCGATGACGTCCTCGGCCGCGTCGCTCACGGACAGGGCCAGGAAGACCACGTCCGGGAGTGCCGACCGCACCGACTCGATGACCGCCCGCCCGCCGCCGCCCGGGAGGTGGACGTCGAGCAGGACCACGTCGGGCTGGGTGCGGCGGATCCCCTCGACCGCGGATTCGACGTCGACCGCCTCGCCGACGATCTCGACCCGGCCGGCGAGCTCGGCCCGCACGCCGGACAGGAACAGCCGGTGGTCGTCGACCAGGAACACCCGGGCCCGGGCCGGGCCCGGGCCCGCCGGCGGGCGCACCGCCGGGCCGGTCACGGCGCCGGCTCCCGGGCGGTCGCCACCTCGATCGTCACCTCGGTGCCCTCGCCGGAGGCGCTGTGCAGGCTGGCCCGGCCCCCGTGGCGGGCCATCCGGGCGACGATCGACCGGGTGATCCCCTGCCGGTCGCCGTTCACGGCCGCCGGGTCGAAGCCGACGCCGCGGTCGCGCACGAACGCCTCGACCCGGCCGCCGGCCACCTCGGCGTAGACCGAGACCTCGGCCGCCCCGCTGTGGACGGCGGCGTTGACCACCGCCTCCCGCACCGCCTTGACCAGGGCTTCCACCCCGGGGTCGAGCGGGCAGTCGCCGACCACCACCACCGCCACCTCGACCCCGCCGTGGTCGGCCTCGACCTCGTCCGCCAGCGCGTCGAGGGCCGCGGCCAGCGTGCGGGGGGCGCCCCCGTCGTCGGCCCGGCGCCGCTCGTCGTAGAGCCAGGCGCGCAGCTCGCGCTCCTGGCGCCGGGCGAGCGTACGGGTCTCGCTGGGGACCTCTGCGTGGCGCTGGATCAGCGCGAGGGTCTGGAGCACCGAGTCGTGCAGGTGGGCCGCCATGTCGGCCCGCTCCTCGCTGCGGATGCGCTCCCGCCGCTCCCGGCCCAGGTCCTGGAGCAGGCGGGCGATCCACGGGCCGAACACGAGGGCGACGCCGACCGCGGTCGCCAGCACCGCCACGCCGATCCGGCCGACCGCGGCCATCGCCGCGGTCGTGGCCAGGAACGTCCCGATCCCGATGACCAGCAGCGACATGCCGGCCGCCACCCGGAGCCAGACGCCCCGCCCGCCCCGCAGCGCCTCCGCGGGGTTGCCGGGCAGCCGCGTGGTCAGCTCCCGCCAGCGGGCCCGGTCGGCGTCGCCCACCCGGGCCAGCATCAGACCCGCGCCGAGACCGGCGATCGCGGCGGGCCACACCAGCCGGTCGGGGAAGTAAGGGACGGTCCAGCGCAGGAGCAGCAGGGCCCCGAGCGTGATGCAGGCCACCGCGACCGCGACCTCCGCGGGCCGCCGGGACGCGGCCGCCGGCTCTTCCCCTGTGGCCGCGACGGGCTCCCCCGCGCTGTCCTCCTCGGGGAGCAGCGCCCACAGAACCAGGTAGACGAGCACGCCCACCCCGTTGGCCAGCGCCAGCACCACCGCCGCCACCCGCACGACGACCGGGTCGATGCCGAGCCACGCGGCGACACCGGCGCAGACCCCGCCGATGCGGCGCCCGTCACGCCGGCGCACGAGGCCGGCGGGCAGGCCGGCGAGCAGCGTTCGGGAGGCGGTGGACATGTCGGGGTCCATGATGGCGCCGACGGGCGCCGGCGCGCCTCCGGGACGGCCTCGGGGTCATCCCTGATTGAGGGCCGGGCCGGCGCCCCCGATGATGGCCCCATGCAGGAACAGCAGTCCCCGGCCACCGAGGGCGCGCCCCCGGCGGGCACGTCGCGGCTCGTGCGGGAGCCCGAGGACCGGCGGGTGGCGGGCGTGTGCGGCGGCCTCGCCGACTGGCTCGGCCTCGACTCGACGACCGTGCGCGTGGTCGTGGTGGCGCTCGCCCTGGTCGCCCCCTGGACGGTGGTCGCCTACCTGGTGGCGGCCATCGCCCTGCCCGAGCGCCTCCCCGAGGAGCCCCGGGTCCGGGCCTGCGGCACCTGGCTGGGGCGGGTCCCGCCGCTGCTCATCGTCATCGTGGCGGTCGCGGTCGTCCTGACCCGGGTCGGCGGCCTGTGGTGGTTCGACCCGTTCCCCGCCGGACTGGCGCTCGTGTGCGTCGGTATCTGGCTCCTGGTGCGCGATCGCGGCGACAACGGCGCTGCTTCCGCCATCAATTCGCAACAATCCGACGCGAAGCGTGAACAGACCACTACTACTAGGACGGAAGGCCAGGTGCCGGACCCGTTCGATCGTATGGACGAAAGCGAGGGCGCCGGGCCCCGGACCGAGCTCTCTCCCCCCGGCTCGGTCTGGGGACCCGGCCGCCCCGCCGAGGTGACCGAGCCCTTCGACCTGTCCGGGCCGTTCCCCCCGCCACCGTTCGCCCCGCCTCCGGGGCCCGAGGTCGCGGCGCCGGAGCGGCGCCGGCGCCGCGACCGTCCCCGTTCCCACCTCGGGCTGGCCGTCCTCGCCGCCGTCCTGATCGCCCTCGGCGCGATCTGGCTCATGACCACCGTGAGCGATGCCCACACCTCGGGCCACACGGTCCTGTCGGTGGCGCTGATCGTCGTCGGCGCCGGGATGGTCGTGTCGGCCTGGCGCGGGCGGCTGCGGCTGCTGCCGCTCGCGGCGGTGGTGCTCGTGGGCCTGATCGTCGCCACCGAGCTGGTCGACGTCCCGATCGGGGCCGGGATGTCCAGCCGGACGATCGTGGTCGACACCCCCGAGGAGCTGGCCCAGCCGTACGACCTGTACGCCGGCGCATTGGACATCATCGTGACCGACGCCGCCCTGCCCGCCACGGGCGCCACGACCGTCGTCGCGCATGTCGGTGCCGGGAGCCTCCGGGTCGTCGTCCCGTCCTCGGTCGGCCTGTCGGCCGATGCGCACGTGGGCGCCGGGGCGATCGACGTGCCCGTCCAGGCCGACGGCTCCGACGGCGTCGACGGCATCGACATCGACGCCCCGTTCGAGCTGCCGGGCCCGCCCGGCGCCGCCCAGCTCCGCCTGGACCTGTCGACCGGTGTGGGCCGCGTGAAGGTGGAGGTGGACCAGAATGCCTAGGCATCCGTTCGACCCGGTGGCACTCGTGCTCGGCGTCACCGCGGTGTTCGCCGGGATCCTCGCCCTCACCGGAGGCCGGCTGACCGACGACTTCGGGGTCCTCGGCCCGCTGGCCCTGATCGCACTCGGCGTGGCACTCCTGGCGAAGCTCCAGCCGCGCCGGTCAGCCGGCGAGCACGGCGCGGGCGACGAGGTCGGTGCCGAACGCGGTGAGGATCGCTAGGTACAGCAGCCCGGTGGCCGCCATGACCGCCGAGTAGTAGCGCTCGCGCAGGGCCGCCCGGGTCACCCCCACCAGGGCGATCGTGGTCACGGCGCAGGCCACCCAGAACCAGCCGAACGTGCCGCCGTAGCCGTCGTCGATCGTGCCGTTGAGCACCGACACCATGCCCACCGGCCACAGCAGCAGGGCGACCTCGAACGGCCATACGATCCCGGTCCAGCGGACCATCTCCAGCAGCGGGCGGCGGGCCAGGCCGGGCTGCACCAGGTACCAGTGGCCGAGCAGCATGCCGTCGGAGATCGACCCCAGGAAGGCGGCGCCCACCAGGGTGCGGGCCACCGACAGCAGCGCCGGGTCGCCGGCCGCGATCCCCGCCGCCACCAGGCCCGGCAGGCCGAGCAGCGGGGCCAGCAGGTCCAGCCGGGGCGGGAACTCGGGGACGCCGGGGTCCGGCCCCGCGGGCCGGCGGTCGATGCCGGTCATGGCGCTGACCCGGGCGGACCGGGCCTCGACCCGGGCGCGCTCGCCGGCCACGCCGGCCTTGCGCCGCACGATCGAGACGGCCAGCGCCACCGACGCGGCGGCCGCGACCGCCAGCGACGACACCTCCCGGACCGGCACCGGGCCGATCCACAGGCCGAGCACGAGCGCGCCCAGCGCCATCAGGATGTAGATGCCCCGGACCAGCCAGCCGTAGCCGATCCCGACCTCGCGGCCCCGGGTCGTGACCCAGAGGAACAGCAGCCCGCCGACGGCCCACTGGAGGAGCACGGTGGCGGCGTCGAGGCGGATCACGGCGAGCGAGGGTAGCCCTGTCGCCATTTGTCCCTCGAAGTGGTCGCTCTGGCGACCACTTCGAGGGACAAAACGCGGAGGAGGTCAGCCGTCGACGACGGCCAGGCCGTGGTCGGCCCGGTTCAGCTCGTCGGGACCGGCCGCCGCGGCCACCACGATGTCCTCCAGCCGGAGGCCGAAGCGCCCGGGGACGTAGATGCCTGGCTCGACCGAGAAGGCGTGGCCGGCCGCCAGCGGCGTGGGGTTGCCGGCGACGATGTAGGGATCCTCGTGCTCCTCGACGCCGATGCCGTGGCCGGTGCGGTGGATGAAGCGCTCGCCGTAGCCGGCGGCCGCGATGATGGTCGCGGGCGGTCGCGTCCACCCGCTCGCACGCTGTGCCCACGACCGCCGAGGCCACCGCGGCCCGCTGGGCGTCGTGCAGCACCGCGTACGCCTCGGCGACCTCGCCCGGCGGCTCGCCGACGTGCACGCAGCGGGTGATGTCGCTGCAGTAGCCGACGCCCTCGGCGTCGAGCATCGTGCCGCCGAAGTCGCACAGCACGACCTCGCCCGGCCCGATCACCCGGCCGCCCGGCTCGTGGTGGGGGCTGGCGGCGTTGGGGCCGGCCGCCACGATGGCGAAGTTCACGTGCTGATGGCCCTCGTCGACGATGCGCCGGGACAGGTCGGCCGACACGTCGGCCTCGCTGCGCCCGGCCAGCGGGATCTTGCCGGCCTGGAGGTCGGCCGCGATGCGGTCGACGGCCTCGGCCGCCCGCCGCAGCGCCGCTACCTCGGCTGCGTCCTTGACCGCCCGCAGGGGCCCGACGACGCCCGCGGCCCGCTCGAACGCCGCGCCCGGCAGCGCGGCCTGGAGGTCGAGCACGAAGCGGGCCCACGTCCGGTCGCCGACCGCCACCCGGCCGGCCGCGCCGACCAGCCGGGCGACGATGGCGATCGGGTCTTCGGTCTCGCCCCAGGGCCGCAGGGCGAACACGTCGGGCCGCTCGGTGACACGGGGCGCCTCCAGCTCGGGGACGACCAGCGTGGCGTCGCCGTCGCGGGGCAGGACCAGCATGGTCAGCCGCTCGAGCGGCATGGCCGTGTAGCCGGTCAGGTAGGGCAGGTCAGGGCCGACGGACAGCAGCGCGACGTCGACTCCGACCTCGGCCATGCGGGACCGGACCCGGGCGGCGCGCTCAGCCAGCATCGGCCCGAGCATACGGCCAGCGCCGGTCACCCCCCGATGTCGCCCTCGGGGTCGACCGTGAGATGGCCGAGCGGGAACCCGCTCACGTCCCGGTCCTCGACCGGGCTGCCGTCCGCGTGCCGCAGCGTGATCCCGACCGTTCGGGAGCCGCCCCGGGGGAGCGTCAGCACGGCGACCCGGTAGATCGGTTGCACGATCTCACCGCAGGGCTCAGGCCACCCCGGCCGCCTGGCGGGCGTGGTAGCTCGATCGCGTCAGCGGGCTGGACTCGACGTGGGGGATGCCGAGCCCCTCCCCCGCCTCCCTGTAAGCGGCGAAGGTGGCGGGCTCGACCCACCGGGCCACCGGCAGGTGGTGGGTGGTCGGGCGCAGGTACTGGCCGATCGTCACGATGTCGACGCCGACCCCCCGGAGGTCGGCCAGGGTCGCGACCACCTCGTCGTCGCTCTCGCCCATGCCGACGATCAGGCCCGACTTGGTGCGCAGCCCCGCCTCCTTGGCCCGGGCCAGGACGGCCAGGCTGCGGGCGTAGCCGGCGGAGGGCCGCACCGCCCGCTGGAGCCGGGGGACGGTCTCGACGTTGTGGTTGAGCACGTCCGGGCGGGCCGCGAAGATCGCGGCGAGCGCGTCCTCGTCGCCCCTGCAGTCGGGGATCAGCACCTCGACCTGGGTGCCCGGCGTCCGGCGCCGGATGGCCTCGATCGTGGCGGCGAACCCGGCGGCGCCGCCGTCGGGCAGGTCGTCGCGGGCCACTGCGGTCACCACCGCGAACGCCAGGCCCATCCGGGCGACCGCCTCGGCCACCCGGTCGGGCTCGCCCGGGTCGGGCGGCTCGGGGTGGCGCGTGTCGACCAGGCAGAACCCGCACGCGCGGGTGCAGCGCTCGCCGTTGATCATGAAGGTGGCGGTGCCGTCGGCCCAGCACTCGAAGATGTTGGGGCAGCCGGCCTCCTCGCACACGGTGACCAGGCCGAGGTCGCGCATCGTGCGCTTGAGGCCCAGATACCCAGGGGCGGTCCGGAACCGGGACCGCAGCCAGTCGGGCTTGCGGGAGGCGATCTGGAGGCCCTCGGTGACGCCGGCCTCCGCCAGGCGGCCCTGGAGCCGGACCGGCACGGCGTCGCCCGGCCCCTCCCCGCGGCTGAAGGCCGACAGGTCCTCGGGTCGGTGGCGCCAGACCACGTCGCGGCGCTCGGCGGCGCCGCCGCCGCCCCACAGCGCCGCGGCGCGGGCGGTCACGGCGTCGGCGACCTGCTCCATGCCGACATCGAGGCCCTCGTCGGCCAGCGACGTCACCCGCTTGTCGGGGATGCCGCAGGGCACGATGTAGCCCCAGTAGCGCATGTCGGGGGCGACGTTGAGGGCGAAGCCGTGCATCGAGCGGCCCCGGGTCAGCCGGACGCCGATCGCGGCGATCTTGCGGGGGTCGCGGCCGTCGGGATCGACCCACACGCCCGGGTACTCCCGCAGGCGACCGGCGTTGGGCAGGCCCAGGTCGGCCAGGGCATCGATCAGCAGCTGCTCGACCGAGCGGACGTAAGCCACGGTGTCGGCCAGGCCGTAGCGGCCGTTGCCGTGCTTGGCGGGCAGCGAGACGATCGGGTAACCGACGAGCTGGCCGGGCCCGTGGTAGGTCACGTCGCCGCCACGGTCGGTGCGGACCAGGTCGGCGCCCACTTCGGCCGGCGGCACGAGCACGTGGCGCAGGTCGGCCCGCAGCCCGAGCGTGTAGACGTGGGGGTGCTCGAGCAGCAGCAGGTGGTCGTCGGGCGAGTGCGCGTGCAGGCCGCGCTGTAGAGCCCAGGCGTCCCGGTAGGGCACCCGGCCCAGCCAGCGCACGCGCAGCGTCATGTCAGGCGAGCTCGGCCGACCAGTCGCGGGTCTCCAGGATCTCCTTCAGCTTGTGAAGGAACGAGGCCGCGTAGGCGCCGTCGAAGGACCGGTGGTCCCACGTGAGCGTGATGTTGCCGACCGAGTGGATGGCGATGCCCTCGCTCCCGTCGGCCAGGTCGACGACGACCGGGCGCCGCTTCACGCCGTCGGTGCTCACGATCGCCACCTGGGGCTGGTTGATGATCGGCAGGGTCATCGTGGTGCCGAACGGGCCGGGGTTGGTGATCGTGAACGTGCCGCCGGCGATGTCGTCGGGGCCGAGCTGCTTGCTCCGGGCTCGGCGGGCGAGGTCGCTGATCTCGCGGGCCAGCGCCCGCAGGCGCTTGCCGTCCGCGTCGTGGATGACCGGGACCATGAGGCCCTTGAAGTCGAGGTCGACCGCGATGCCGAGGTTGACGTAGTTGTGCACGACGAGCTCGTTGTCGCCGAAGCTGGCGTTGAGCTGGGGGTACTCGCGGATGGCGTCGACGACCGCCCGGCTGATGAACGGCAGGTAGGTGAGGCCGAACCCCTCGGCCGCCCGGAAGGCGTCCTTGTTGGCGGCCCGCACCCGCTCGACCCCCTCGAAGTCGACCTCGATCGAGGCGTACACGTGGGCCGACGTCGCCAGCGAGCGGGTCATGTGCTCGGCCGTGCGGCGGCGGATGTTGGTGTGCGGGATCGCCGTGTCGCGCTCGCCCGTCCGGGCGAGCGGCTGGGGGGCGGGCGCCGGCGCGGGCGCAGCGGCCGCGGCCGGCGCGACGGCGGGCGGGCGGCCGGCGCCGGTGCGGCGGGTGCGGCGGCGGCGGCGGGCGCCGGCTGGTCGAGGACGGCCAGCACGTCGTTGCGGGTGATGCGGCCGCCGGGGCCGGTGCCGCTGATGGCGGCCGGGTCGAGGTCGTTCTCGGCGATGAGCCGGCGCACGACCGGCGACAGCAGGCGCCCGTTCGACGCGGGCGCCCCCTCGCCGGCGGACGCGGGCGCCGGTGCGGCTGGCGCAGGCGCGGCCGGGACGGGCGACGCCGGTGGTGCGGGCTCGGCCGCCGGCTCGGGCGGGGCCTCCGCTGCGGGCGCGGGGGCGGCCTCGGCCCCGACGTCGGCTTCGGGGGCGGGCGGTGGCTCGGCGGCGGGGGCCTCCTCGGCCGCGGCCGGGGCCTCCTGGGTGGGCTCGGCGGCGACCGCCGCCTCCCCGCCAACCCGGGCCAGGACGACGCCGACGTCGACCGTCTCGCCCTCGGGCACGAGGATCTCCGACAGCACGCCGCTCACCGGCGACGGCACCTCGGAGTCGACCTTGTCGGTCGACACCTCGAACAGGGGCTCGTCCTCGGCCACCTGGTCGCCGGGCTTCTTGAACCACTTCGTGATCGTGCCCTCGGTGACGGTCTCGCCGAGCTGGGGCATCTGGATGTCGGCCATCAGTGCAGCCTCCGTCCCGTGAGGTCCTGGATCGTGTCGCCGAACAGCTCCGACAGGGTCGGGTGCGGCTGGATGAAGGCGGCGACCTCGTCGACCGTCGCTTCCCAGTTGACGGCCAGGTATCCCTGGCCGAGCTGCTCGGTCACCCACGGGCCCACCATGTGGACGCCGAGGATGGTGCCGGCCCGGCCGTCCGGGCCCTTCTCGGCGATGACCTTCACCAGGCCCTCCGTGTCGCCCACGATCTTGGCCCGGCTGTTGGCCGAGTAGCGGTGCTTGGACGCCACCACGTCGTAGCCGGCCTCCTTGGCCGACTCCTCGGAGTGGCCGGCGTAGGCCACCTCCGGCCGGCAGTAGATGCCCCAGGGGACCTTGCCGTAGTCGATCGGCACCGGGTCCTCGCCGAGGATGTCGTCGATGGCGACCATGCCCTCGGAGAACCCGACGTGCGCCAGGGCCGGCGTGTCGATGCAGTCGCCCACGGCCCACACCCCGTCCTCGCCGGTGCGGCAGCGGGGATCGACCACGACGAAGCCCCGCTGGTCGACCTCGATCGCCGTGCCGTCCAGGCCCAGCCCGGTCGTGTTGGGGCGGCGGCCGACCGACACCACGACGACGTCGGTCTTGATGGGGTCGGACCCCTCGACGTCGACCACCGTGCCCGCGTCGCCGGGGTGGTGGCCCGTGACCTTGACACCGGTGCGGACGTCGATGCCCCGCTTCTTGAACGAGCGCTCGACCACCTGGGTCACGTCCTTGTCGCACCCGGGCAGGATCTTGGGCAGCATCTCCAGCACGGTCACCTGCGTACCCAGGTCGGACATCATCGAAGCGAACTCGCAGCCGATGGCCCCGCCGCCGATCACGACCGCGGTGCCGGGCACCTCGGGCATCGACAGCACCTCGTCGGACGTCATGACCACGGTGCCGTCGACGTCGAACCCGGGGATGGTGCGGGTCTCGGACCCGGCGGCGATGATCACGGCGTCGCCGGTGATCTCGATCTCGCCGGCCTCCTCGCCGACGGCGTCGCCCACGGGCGTGATCGTCACGCGGCGGCCGCCGTGCAGCCGGCCGTGTCCGTCGTACACGGTCACCTTCCGGCCCTTCAGCAGCTGGCGGACCCCGCCCACCAGCTCGTCGACGACGGCCTGCTTGCGCTTCTGGGTGACCGACCAGTCGACCTGCGGCTCGCCCGCGTTGATGCCGAACGCGGCCGCCTCGGCCACCGTCCGGTACACATGCGCCGTCTCCAGCAGCTCCTTGGCCGGGATGCAGCCGACGTTGAGGCAGGTGCCCCCGATCCAGCGCTTCTCCACGAGGGCGATGTTGAGTCCGGCGCTGGCGCCGTAGAGCGCGGCGGCGTAGCCACCGGGGCCGCCGCCGATGACGACGACGTCGAAGTGATCGGCCGTAGGGACCACCTCCAGGGGAATCGACAGGGGGCCGTGCCCTCGGGACTCTACCGGCCGAGGCCCGGCCGCGAACCGGGGCGGATCAGGGGCGGAGGGTGATCTGGACGGCGAAGGCGACGAGGATCGCCAGGCCGCACGCCAGCGCGGCGATGATGAGGCGGCGGGTGCTCATGGAGCGGTCCAGGCTAGCCGGGAACCGCACGGCGTCCCGCGACGTCGAAGGGGCATGATGACAGCGAAGGGACGGGTGGGCGCGGCCCTGCTGGCCGCCGGCCTGGTGGTGGGCGGACTCGCGGCGTGCTCCAGCGCGAGCGACGACAGCGCGGGCGAGGCGGTCACGCCGACGACCGCGGCCGACATGTCGTCGGCCGCGCCGGCCGCGCCGCCGGCCGCCGACGAGGGGGCGACCGCCCAGGGCAGCGGCGCAGATGCGGGGCGGGTCGCGCTCGCGCCCGACCCCGCGCAGCTGGCGGCCGCCACCCGTGACGTCGTGCGCACCGGATCGATGCAGGTCACGGTCGACGACGTCGACGACGCCGCCGCCGACATCACCACGCTGGTGACCGGGGTCGGGGGCTTCGTGTCCAGCGAGCAGGCCCGGGCGGCCGACAAGCAGATCGACCTCACCGTGCGGGTCCCGGCCGACCAGTTCGAGGACGTCCGCCGCCAGATCGGCAAGCTGGGCACGGTCGAGAGCCAGCAGGTGGACGCCCAGGACGTGACCGCCGAGATGGTCGACGTCCAGAGCCGCATCGCCTCGCTCCAGGCCAGCGTCGACCGGGTGCGCGGCCTGCTCGGCGGGGCCGGCGACGTCGGCCAGCTGGCGATCGTGGAGGGTGAGCTGGCCCGGCGCGAGACCGAGCTGGAGGCGTTGGAGGGCCAGCAGCGGGTCCTCGCCGACCAGGTCGCCCTGGGCACGCTGACCGTCAACCTCGGCGAGGAGCCGCCGCCGCCCGAGCCGGCAGACGACATCCCCGGCTTCGGCGAGAACGTGCACCGGGGCTGGGTGGCGCTGGTCAACGTGGGCCAGGTGGCGCTGGCGACCGTGGGCCTGGTGCTGCCGTTCCTGCTGGTGGTCGTGCCGCTCGCGATCGTCTGGGTCTGGCGGCGCCGCCGGCGCGGGCCGTCGGCCCCGACGTCCACCCCGACGCCGGCGGTGACCGCCGCCGACTGACCCACCCAGGGCGCATGCGGTGCCACTAGCGTCCCGGAGCCATGGGCGCTCTCTCGGCCTACCAGGGCCGGCTCGACGACCTGCTGCGCGAGCTGGCCGGCGAGCACGGGGTGCCCGGCGCCGCGTGCGGGGTGCTGGTCGGCGACGAGCAGATCGTGGCGGCGTGCGGGGTGACCAACGTGGTGACCGGCGTCCCGGTCACGCCCGACACGCTGTTCCAGATCGGCTCGATCACCAAGGTGTACACAGCGTCGCTGGTCGTCCAGGCCCAGGCCGCGGGCGTCGTGTCGCTCGACGAACCGGTCCGGGCCCAGCTCCAGGAGTTCATGGTCGCCGACCCCGGCGCCACCATCGAGATCACGCCCCGGCACCTGCTCACCCACACGAGCGGCATCGAGGGCGACCACCTCATCGACACGGGCTGGAACGCGGACGCCCTCCAGCGCTACGTCAGCACGCTGGCCGGCCTCGGCCAGATCCACCCGACGGACGAGGCGTACAGCTTCTGCAACACCGGGTACGCGGTCGCCGGCCGGCTGCTGGAGGTGGCGACGGGCGAGGACTTCGACCGCGTCCTGCGCCGCCGCCTCACCCGCCCGCTCGGCTGCCGGTCGACGCTCACGCTCCCCCAGCACGTGCTGCTGCACCGGGTGGCGGTCGGGCACGTCCAGGTCCCCGGCGGCAAGCCGACGCGGCAGGCCCGGTGGTCGCTCACCCGCTCGAACGGCCCGATGGGCGGCATCGTGGCCCCGGCGGGCGAGCTGCTGGCGTTCGCCCGCCTCCACCTGAACGACGGCCGGGCGGCCGACGGCACCGACCTGCTGGTCCCGGCCGACGTCGAGGCCATGCAGCGCCCCCACATCGAGGGCCCGGTGCCCGGCGAGGAGCAGGCGCTCGGCTGGACGGTCCGCCGCTGGGACGACCTGGTGGTCCTCGGCCAGGACGCCGACACGTTCGGCCAGCGGGCGGTCCTCCGGGTCCTGCCGGAGCGCCGCACGGCGATCTGCGTGCTGGCCAACAGCCCGGTCGGCGGCGGACTGGCGCAGGCCATGCTGGACCGCCTGGCCATCGACCTGCTGGAGCTGGGCCCGGAGACCCCGCTCGCCCCCCCGGGCAAGGTGCCGGACCTGACGGGCCACGCGGGCGTCTACGACCGCCTGCACCAGCGCCTCACGGTGACCCTGGACGAGGGGTCGACGACGATGGTGACGGAACCGTCCGGCGTCCTCCAGGCCCTGGGCGTCCGCAGCGCCACGGTGCCGCTCACCCCGGTGGGCGACGGCGGCAGGGTCTTCACGATGGCCGACCCGGTGTCCGGCACGAGGGAGAACGTGGTCTTCGTGTCGCGGGAGGGCGGCCGGCCCACGGGCCTCTACCTGGGAGGCCGCCTACACAGGCGAATCGCCTGACCGGCCCAAAGGGACCGCGTTTTGTTACGCGGAACTGGTCGCCAGAGCGACCGTTTCCGCGGACAAAACGCGAACGTTGGCTACGAGCCCGTGAGGATCTCGCGGACCTCGTCGATGCTCTCGGACGTCACGAGCACCAGCACCTCGTCGCCCGCCTGGAGCCGCGTGTCGCCCCGGGGGACGATCACCCGGTCGTTGCGCAGCACGGCCACGACCGTCGAGTCACGCGGGAAGCCCAGCTCGACCACCTCGCGGTCGGCCGCCGGGCTGTCGCCGGCCAACGTGACCTCGATCAGGCTGGCGCGGCCGCCCTCGAACGACAG
The DNA here is from genome assembly GCA_963739835.1 of uncultured Acidimicrobiales bacterium. Classification (GTDB taxonomy): domain Bacteria; phylum Actinomycetota; class Acidimicrobiia; order Acidimicrobiales; family VFJN01; genus ZC4RG19. Next base: position 300,654 of record CAVUBW010000015.1, on the reverse strand, counting down.
CAGGCGGACCAGCGAGCCCACGCTGACCGCCTCCTCGACCAGGGCCGTGAGCAGGTGCGGCGTGGACACCGCGACGTCGACGCCCCAGTTCTCGTTGAACAGCCACTCGTTCTTCGGATTGTTGACGCGGGCCACCACCCGGGGCACCGCGAACTCCTGCTTGGCCAGCAGGCTCGTGACCAGGTTGTCCTCGTCGTCGCCCGTGACCGCGGCGACGACGTCGGCGTCGGCCAGGCCGATGACCCGGAGGCTGTTGACCTCGCAGGCGTCGGCCTCGTGCCACTCGACGCCGACCGGCTCGCCCGCCTTCTGCATGCGGGTGACACGGTCGCCGTCCTGCTCGATGATGTGCACCTCGTGGCCGGCCTGGCGCAGCTCACCGGCGATGAACGTGCCGACGGCTCCTCCGCCGGCGATGACGACCTTCATCTGGGGGCTCCCGAGGCCTGCGGGGACGGCGGGGACGACTCAACCATGCCGCACGCTGCTCGCGTCGGCCAGGTGCTCGTCGACGTCGTCGACCCGGCCGGCCGCGACCGCCAGGTAGACGACGTCACCGTCCTGCGTGACCAGCTCCGGCGTCGGCACCTGGGCCGCGCCCATGCGGCTGACCGCGACCGCCCGGGCCACGCCGGGGATCTCGATGGCGGCGAGCGGCTGGCCGGCCCAGCTGGGCGCCACCGACCGCTCGACCAGCACGACCTTGGCGCTGGGGTCGGCCCAGTCGCTCTCGGTCGCGTCGGGAAGCAGCTTGCGGAGCGTGCGGTCGATCGTCCACTGCACGGTGGCGATTGTCGGGATGCCCAGCCGCTCGTAGATGACCGCCCGCCGCGGGTCGTAGATGCGGGCGACGACCCGGTCGATGCCGAAGGTCTCCCGGGCGACCCGGGCGGTGAGGATGTTGGAGTTGTCGCCGCTGGTGACGGCCGCCATGGCCATCGCGTTGCGGATGCCGGCCGCCTCCTGGGTGTCGCGGTCGAACCCGACGCCCACGACCTGCTGGCCGGCGAATCCCTCGTGGAGACGCCGGAACGCCCTCGGGTCCTTGTCGACGACGGCGACCGAATGGCCCCTGTCCTCGATGATGCGGGCGAGGCCGGAGCCGACGCGTCCACAGCCCACGATGACCACGTGCATGGGGGGCGACGCTACCGCACAGCCCACCGCGCCCAGAACTCGCCACCCCCCGTCAGCAGGCGTTCAGGCTCGCCTTGACACGCTCCCCGCTGCGTAAGGCATGCTTATCGGTCTATGGGCAGCCAAGCTGATGGCGGGCCGGCGGCGGACCAGTGATCGTCTGCCACTGCGAGGTCGTCAACGACCGCGCCATCCGCCGCGAGGTCGAGTGCGGGGCCACGACCGTCGACGAGGTCGCGGCCGGCTGCGGGGCAGGCTCGCGCTGTGGGTCGTGCCGGCCTACGATCAGTGTGCTCCTGGCCACACTCGTGGCGCCGGAGCAGGTAGAGCCGGCCGCCTGACGGTCCCCGCCGGGGCCCGGGCGCCGGTGCCGTCCGCTCCCCCGGAGGTCCACCCGCATGCAGGGACGCCCCGAGATCATCGAGCTGCTCAACGAGGTGCTGACCGCGGAGCTCACGGCCGTGAACCAGTACTTCGGGCACGCGAAGATGCAGACGAACTGGGGCTACGGCAAGCTCGCCGAGCGCACGCAGCACGAGTCGATCGACGAGATGCGCCACGCCGAGTCCCTCATCGAGCGGATCATCTTCCTGGAGGGCATGCCCAACCTGCAGCGCCTCGGACCGGTCACGCTCGGTGAGGAGCCGGTCGAGCAGCTCCGCCTCGACCTGGCCATGGAGCTGGAGGCAGTCGAGCGGTTCAACCGGGGCATCGCACTGAGCGTCGAGCTCGGCGACAACGGGACGCGCGAGATGCTCGCCGACATGCTGGTGTCGGAGGAGGAGCACGTCGACTGGCTGGAGACCCAGCTCAGCCTGGTCGAGGCCATCGGCGCGGAGATGTACCTCAGCGAGCAGCTGAGCTGAGGCCGGTCACCGCCCGGTCATGGACGGCGGGTCGCCCGGGCCGCCCGCCGCCGGCGCCGCCGCGCCGGACTGGGCCGCCAGCAGGTCCCGGATCTCGGTCAGCAGCACGACCTCGTCGGACTGTTCCGCCTCGTCGACCGGCTCCTCGCCCCGGCGCCGGCGCTCGTTGAGGACGTTGATCGGCTTCACGATCAGGAAGAACACCACCGCGGCGACGGCGACGAAGTAGATCACCGCGTTGATCACGAGCCCGTAGCGGAACACGCTGCCGTTGATCGTGAAGCTCATCGTGCGGACGTCCTTGCCGCCGACCATGCCGACGAGCGGCGTGATCAGGCCCTTGACGACCGCGCTGACGACGGCCGTGAAGGACGCGCCGATGATCACCGCCACGGCCAGCTCGACCACGTTCCCGCGGGAGATGAACTCCCTGAACTCCTTCAAGATGCCGGGCACCCGTGCCTCCTCCGCAGTGCTTCGTCCGCGCCGCCGAGCGCGTACGGTACCCACGCTCGACGGCGGGGAATCCCGAGGAGGCTCGATGCAGATCGCGATCACGGGGGCGAGCGGCCTCATCGGCACCGCGCTCGCCGCCGCGCTGCGCGCCGACGGCCACACGGTCCGCCCGCTGGTGCGCAGCGGGGGCGGCGGCGAGGGCGCCGTCGCCTGGGACCCCGCCGCCGGGACCGTCGACGCCGCCGGGCTGGAGGGCCTCGACGCCGTGGTCCACCTCGCGGGCGCCGGCATCGGCGACAAGCGCTGGTCGGAGGATCGCAAGCGCGAGATCCGCGCCAGCCGCACCCGCGGCACCGATCTGCTGGCCCGCACGCTGGCCGGGCTGGACCGGCCGCCGGCCGTGCTGCTGTCGGGCTCGGCCATCGGCTATTACGGCGACCGGGGCGACGAGGTCGTCACCGAGCACAGTCCGCCGGGCGACGACTTCCTCGCCGACCTGGTCCAGGCCTGGGAGGCGGCTGCGGCACCGGCCACCGAGGCCGGCATCCGGACGGTCTTCCTGCGCACCGGCATCGTGCTGGCCCGCCACGGCGGCGCCCTGCCCCGGTTGACCCTGCCGTTCAAGCTGTTCCTGGGCGGCCGCCTCGGCTCGGGCCGCCAGTGGGTGAGCTGGGTGGCGCTCGACGACGAGGTCGGCGCCGTCCGGTTCCTGCTCGACCGGGACGACATCGCCGGCCCCGTGAACCTCGTCGCCCCGGAGCCCGTCACCAACGCCGAGCTGGCCAAGGCGCTGGGCGCCGCCCTCCACCGGCCCGCGGCCGTGCCGGTGCCGGCCTTCGGGCCCCGCCTGGTGCTCGGCCGGGAGATGGCCGACGAGCTGCTGTTCGCCAGCCAGCGCGTGCGGCCGGGGGTGCTGGTCGACGCCGGCTATCCCTACCGGCACACCGCGATCGGCGGGGCGCTGGCGGCGGTCCTGGGGGCCAGCGAGTGAGCCAGCACCGGCCCGGCGTCGCCGCGTTCGACTTCGACGGCACCATCGCCCGGCGGGACACGCTGGTGCCGTTCCTCCGCCGCGCCCGGGGCGACGTGCAGCTGGTGGTGGCGGCGGCCCGGGCCGTCGTGCGGACCCGCGACCGCGACACGCTCAAGGTGGCCACCGTCGGGCATCTGTTCCGAGGCTGGTCCGCCGCCCGCCTCGACGAGCTGGGGCGGGAGTACGTCCCCGACCTGGTCACCCAGCTTCGACCCGAGATGGTCGAGCGGATCGCCTGGCACCGGACCGAGGGCCACGCGGTCGTGATCGTGTCGGCGTCGCTCGGCGCCTACCTGCGGCCGCTGGCCGCGCACCTCGGCATCGACGCGGCGCTCGCCGTCGAGCTGGTGGCCGACGCCGGCGGGACGCTCACCGGCGGGGTCGTCGGCGAGATCAACACCCGCGGGCCCGAGAAGGTGGCCCGCCTCCGGGCCTGGACCGGGCAGCGGTTCGGCCCCGCCGAGGACCTCGAGCTGTGGGCCTACGGCGACTCCGCCGGCGACGAGGAGCTGCTCGCCGCGTCCGACCACCCCACGTGGGTCGGTCGCCGCGCCTCCACCTGACGCCACCCGACGCGCGTCCGATTGCAACGTTGACGGGTGCCCGGACAGAGACGGGACATGGAACCGGCCGAGCGCCTACGGGCGCTGTTCGAGTCGCACCAGGGCGCGGTGCGGCGCTACGCCCACTACCGGGCGATCGCGGGCGCCGACGCCGACGACCTCGTCGCCGAGGTGTTCGCCGTCGCCTGGCGCCGGCTCGCCGACGTGCCGGCCGACGACGCCTTGCCATGGCTCCTGGCCGTCGCCGGCAACGTCCGGCGCAACCAGGCCCGCTCGGCCCGGCGCTACCGGGCGGCGCTGGTCGCGCTCCCCCACCCGACACCGCACCGCCGCCCCGCGAGCCGGACGGCGACGCCGCCGCCCTACGGCGGGCGCTGGCGGACCTGCCGCCCGACGACCAGGAGATCCTGCGCCTCGTCGCCTGGGACGGCCTCGCGCCCCGCCAGATCGCCGCGGCGCTCGGGTGCCCGGACGGCACCGTCCGCGCCCGGCTCCACCGCGCCAGGCGCCGCCTGGCCGCCCGTCTCGCCGCCACCATCTCCCAGGAGGACGACCGTGAACACGCCCGCTGACCTCGACACGCCCGTCGCCGACGACCCTCTGCTCCGCCGGCTGCGGGACGCCCGGCCCGAGACGCCCGCCGACCTGCTCGACCCGCACGCACCGGCCAACCAGGCGCTCCTGCGCTCGATCCTGGTCCCCCCACGCCACCGCCGCCGGCTGCCCCGGGCGGCGGCGGTGGCGGCGGTCGCCGCCGCGGCGGCCGGGATCATTGCGGTCTGGCCGTTCGGTGCCACCGAGCCGTCGGCCGCGGACGTCGTCCGCCTGGCGGTGGCCGCGTCCGAGTCGGCGCTCGACAGCGGTCGGGCCGAGGTGCACGTGACGACCAACGGCGTCGAGGACACCTACGACTACCGCTTCGCCGGCGACGACGTGGGCGTGACCGTCACGCTCGGCTCGCCGCTCGCCCAGCCCGTGACGGGCGAGCGGCGGATCGTCGGCGGTGAGCTGTACTGGCACGTCGGGGACGACCCCACCGCGCCGTGGTTCCACCAGACCGGCGTGCAACCCGTGACGTCGGACTGGACCGGCGACCCGCGGTCGCTGCTCGCGGCACTCGCTCCCCGGGCCGGCTTCGAATTCGCGGGCGACGACATGATCGACGGCGCCGAGGTCCGCCACCTGCGGGCGACGACGCCCGGCGACGTGGACGTGTCGGGCCTCCGCCTGGGCGAGGCGACCAGCATCGGGGGGACGCCCACCGACCTCGACATCTGGGTGGATCGCGACGACGTCGTGCGCCGCATCGACCTCGGCGTCACCCTGACGTTCGAGGTCGGCTACGGCGACGTGACCGGCGACATCCCGCTCGACGGGCCCGTCCAGGTGGGGCCGATGCAGACCCGCTCCGAGACCCAGGTGTCCGACATCTCGGTGCGCTTCAGCGACATCGGCGTCCCGAACGCCATCGAGCGCCCGGCGAACGTCCGGGACGTGAGCGTCGAGGAGATGACCCACCCGGGCCCGCCCGCCGGGTGAGCGGCGGCGGCCCCGGGGGTCAGGCGAGGCGGCGGCGGCTCTGGCCCCCGGGGCCCCGGCTGAGCGCCAGGCCGACCGGCACGCCGGCCAGGGCGGTCACGCCCAGGGCAACCCGGCCGATCGTGGACAGGGTGCCGGGGCCGTCGTCGCTGATGCCGGCGGCGTCCCCGGCCGGCCGGCCGTCTGCGGGCGGGCCGCCGTCGTCGCCGCCCCCTCCGGTGATCCCGGTGGCCGCGGCGGCGGTCCCGAACAGTGTGGTGGCATCGGCCGGGACCGCGCCGGCCACCAGGCCGGCCGCCGACGGCATCGGCGGGCGGGCCGCGGCGGGGCCGGACCGGCCCGACCGCCTGTGGCCGCCGCCCCCGCCCGGACCGCCCCCGCTCGGCCCGGACGAGTCGGCGCTCGCCGCGGTGACCCGTATGTCGGTGTGCAGCACCAGCAGCCGCCGGTCGACGCCGGCGCAGACCCCGACCACGGCGTGGCTGCCCGGGCGCGTGAACCCGGGGATCGTGATCGTGCCCCGGGCGACGCCGTCGGCCCCTACGGGGGCCGAGCCGAGGAGCCCGAGGTCGAGCCCGAACAGCGCGGGGGTGCCGGCGCGGCACGTCCGCAGCGTCACGGTCACGGCCTGGCCCGGTGCAGGCGTGGCGTCGTCGACCGTGATCGTGTTCACCGGCGGCGGGTACGCCTGGGCGAGCGCGGGCGACGCCCCGATCACACCCGCAACGGCCGCCACGGCCGCGGCGGCCACGACTCGCTTGCCCATGCTCTCCCCCCGACGCCCGCGGTCGGCGCGTCCCTCGCCACGCCGGCCGCCTGCCCGGACGGTTTAGCACAACGCGACATGCCGGCCTGACGATGCGTCAGCTGCGGGGTGCCGTGACCGTGAGCTTCCGCGTGCGGTCGAGCGTCGTCGACCACGTGACGGTGTGGCCGGAGACCTGGGCCCCCCCGCTGGCGGCCACCGGCCCGCCGCCGGCCACGGTCACCGAGACCGCCGCCTGGTCCGGGGTCGAGAACGGCTGCACGGGCATGTCGAGGCTGTAGCGGCGACCCTTCAACGCGCCCTGGAGGTCGAGCTCGATGTCCACGGCACCGCCCGGGGGGATGTCGACGAACGTCGAGTACACGTACCGGCCCAGCTCGGTCTCGGACTGCATCGCCGCCTCCTGGCCGCCGATGCGGGCGCCGGCCAGCTCGTAGGGCGTGTAGAGCGACACGAACGATCGGTTCGAGCCCTTGGGCAGGCCGACGGCGTTGCCCATGACGTAGTTGGGCAGGCCGCTCGCCGGCGCCGTGTTCTCGAGGTGCACCTTCCACGTCGCGTCGAACTCGCCCGTCGCCGGGTCCCAATGGACGTCGTAGCTCTCGCTGCGGTGCAGGTAGTAGTCGAGCTTGTTGGCCGCGGCGTTGGCCGTGGTGAACAGGATCTGGTCCTGCTTGTCGCTCGGCGTCAACAGCTGGCCGTTCACCCCGACGCCGAGCAGCACCAGGCCGGCCCGCACGTCGTCGCCGACGACCGTGAACTGGATGTGGCCCCCGTCGACGATCGGATCGAGCTGCTTGCTGAGGGCGCGGGGCCCCGGCAGGTCGGCGGACGTGAGCCGATCGAAGGTGGCGCGCGCCACGTCCTCGAGCACGTCGACCCGCCGGTCGGTGTCGGAGAACTGGCGGTACTGATCGGACAGCAGGAACTGCGCCGCGTTGTCGGCCGTCAGCGGCTGGTCGAGGCCGTCGACCTGGACCGGCCCCGTGTAGCGCATGATCGCCGCGAGGCCCTGGGGATCGACGGCGAGAACCCCGTCGATCGGCGAGCCGCCCGACTGGGGGTACAGCTCGGCCGCGACGTTGGCCACCTCGACGAAGTCGGGCGACATCGTGATGTTTCGCCACGTGGCTGCCACGTCGAACCGGCTGTAGCGGGAGACGTAGTCGGCCGGGCCGGACAGCGTCCGCTCGTTGGCCGGGACGCCCTCCCGCTCCAGCTCGGAGATGCGGCCGAACCGGGGCATCGACAGCTTCCCGTCCTGGACCAGCAGCTCGGCGTAGTTGCCGGGGAATCCGACGCGGCCCCGGGCCTCGACCGGCGTGGTGAACAGCACGAGGTAGCGCTTGGGCCCGTCGGCGCCGAGCAGGCCGGGGCCGATCTCGATGCCGGCCAGCGCCAGCTTGGCGTCCGGCATGGCCTCGGAGATCTGGGTGTCGAGCCGGTCGATGCGGTTGGACACCGGGGTGACCAGCCACGGCGACCGGGCCCTGGCCACCTGCGCGTCCATGCGCTTCAGCGCGGCGAGCACGTCCTCGAGCGGCTGCTGCATGGCGGCGACGGCCGCAGGGTCGAGGCGCCCACCGACGAACCGCAGCGAGTCGACATCGGCGTTGTCGGCGGCCAGCGAGGTCACGTCGGCCACCTCGCTCGCCTGGGAGGCCAGCGATCCGACCGCGGTGATGTTGGGGCCGATGATCGGGAGCGTCGTGGCCGGCGACACGAACCAGCTCGACAGCGTGTCGTCGGCGGAGGTGAGCGACCGGGCGGCCAGCGCCAGCTCCTGGGCGGCCGTGTCGTCGTCGGCGTTGCGGGCGGCCGCGAGGCCCCCGTCGATCGCCCGGGCGCCCTCGCTCAGGTCACGCTGCACGGAGACGATCCCGAGCGCCGCGCCCGCCAGCACGAGCCCGAGCACGCCGCCGCCGATCACCACACACCGGCGGGTGCGGTCCTGGACCCGCCGGCCGGCGTGGCTGTAGCCGGACACGAGGACCGGCAGCGCCACAGCCACCATGAGCAGGGCCGAGAAGCCGTGGAACCCGATCGGCTCGGCCCGCAGAAGGGCGATGGTGCCCACGCCCACCACCGCGGCGCCCCGGGCGCGGCTGCGGGTGTCGCGCAGCACCGACACGAAGGCGACCACGATGGCCGCGGCGGCGAGCGCCTGCGCCAGGCCGTCGCCGGCGAGCGCCGCGGCGGCGCCTGCGGGCAGGAACCACGTCCACCGCCGGGAGGTCGCACCGAAGAACGCCAGCACGGCGACGAGGCCGCCGCTCCAGAGCGCGTCGGCCGTGTCCATGCCGGTGGGGGCGGCCGTCGTCAGCACCGCGCCTGCGACCCCGACCGCCGCGACGGTGACGCCGAAGCTGATCGTGCGCGACCGACGCGTGGCGAAGAGGGGACGGCGGAGCACCAGCGACATGGGAGAGGTCAATCTACGTCATGACCAGCGGCTGCTTCGCATCCGCTCAGTAGGCTCCGGACCCCCGCACCACCGTGGACAGCGTTCGCACGACGATGGCCAGATCCATGGTCGGCGACCAGTGGTCGACGTAGTACAAGTCCAGCCTGACCGCCTCGTCCCACGACAGGTCCGACCGCCCGCTGACCTGCCACAACCCGGTGATCCCCGGCTTCACCAGCAGCCGGCGGTTGACGTGCCCCTCGTACAGGTCGACCTCGCCCGGAAGCGGCGGCCGGGGCCCGACCAGGGACATGTCGCCCCAGGCGACGTTGAGCAGCTGGGGCAGCTCGTCGAGCGAGTAGCGGCGCAGGAGCCGGCCGACCCGCGTCACCCGGGGGTCGTCGCGCACCTTGAACAGCAGGCCGTCGGCCTCGTTACGGTGCTCCAGGTCGGGGAGCAGCCGCTCCGCGTCGACCACCATCGTCCGGAACTTGACCATCGCGAAGCGGCGGCCCCGGCGGCCCACCCGGGTCTGGCGGAAGAACACCGGCCCGCGGCTGTCGAGCTTCACCGCCGTGGCGACGATCACGAAGACCGGGGCGAGGACGACAAGGGCCACGGCGGCGCTGAGCCGGTCGAACACCTCTTTGGCGACCCGCTGCGGGCCGGCGAAGGTCGGCTCCTCGACGTGCAGCAGCCGGAGGCCGCCGGCCTGGCGCAGCACCGTGCGGGGCCCGGCCACGTCCGCGATCGCCGGGGCGACGAGCAGCTCGACGTCCGAGCCCGCCAGGGCCCCGACCAGGGCCCGCAGCTCGCCCGCCGCCGAGTCGCCGGTCACGGCCACGGCGTCGACGCCGCAGCGGTCGATCGCGTCGGCCAGGTCGCGGTCGCGCCCCACCACCGGGACCGCGTTCCCGCCGATCGCCAGCTCGGGGACGTCCGTGTCGACGCACACCCCGACGAGCGCGTAGCCGGACCACGGCGCCCGGACCAGGTGCTCGCCCACGTCGCTCACGCTCCCGGGCGTGCCGACGAGCAGCAGGCGGTGGACGTAGCGGCCCTTGCGGCGCTGGCGATCGAGCCAGCCCCGCAGCGCGAAGCGGGTCAGCAGCGTAAGCACGATGGCCACGGGGATGAGCACGCCGACGTAGCCGCGCGCCAGCACCAGGCGGCCGAGGAAGTGCAGGACGGCCACCACCGCGAGGAAGTGGACGCCGGCGTTGAGGATGCGGCGGTACTCGTCGGAGCCGACCCCGAGGATGCGGCGGTCGTAGCAGCCGGCCAGCGCCAGCACGCCGAGCCACACGGGCACGGCGAGCACGCTGACGAGCACGTACGACACGCCCGGCCCCGGCAGGATCGCCGAGGTGAACCCGAAGCGCAGCAGGTGGGCCACGACCAGGGCCGCGGACATGGCGCCGACGTCCGCCGCGACGTACAGCGCGGTCGGGGGCACGGGGCTGTGGTCGTGGCCGCCCCGGCGCCAGCGCGGGGCGCCGAGCATCCCCCGGGACGCCGGCCGGGACGCCGGCCGCGCCGCAGCTACCCCCATGCCAGACACGCGAGGATGAGCTTAGACCTGGCTCCGCGAGATCACTTGGGCTGCATCCGGACGCCCCCGTCCACGCGGATGACCTCGGCGTTCATGTAGCTGTTGGACAGCAGCTCGACTGCCATCCCGGCGAACTCGCCGGCCGTGCCGAGGCGCTTGGGGAACAGCACGTCGCGCTTGAGGCGGTCCTTGAAGTCCTCGCTCGCGTCGCCGGTGCCGTAGATCGGCGTGTCGATGAGGCCGGGGGCGATGCAGTTGACCCGCACGCCGACGGCGGACAGGTCGCGGGCCACCGGCAGGGTCATGCCGACCACGCCGCCCTTGGACGCCGAGTAGCTGGCCTGCCCGATCTGGCCGTCGAAGGCCGCCACGGAGGCGACGGTGACGATGGCGCCCCGCTCGCCGTCGTCCAGCGGCTCGGTCTGGGACATGGCGGTGGCGGCCAGCCGGATGCAGTCGAACGTGCCGACCAGGTTGATGCCCACGACGGTCTTGAACATGTCCAGGTTGTGGGCCGAGGCGTACTGGCCGTCGCGGCCGATCGTGCGGGTCGCCCAGCCGATGCCGGCGGCGGTGACGAGGGCCCGCAGCGGGCCCATCTCCTTGGCGGCCTCGACGGCGGCGATGATCTGCTCGGTGTCGGTGACGTCCGTGGGGGCGAAGACTCCGCCGATCTCCTTGGCCAGGGCCTCGCCCTTGTCGGCCTGGCGCTCGAGGTCCGCGATGACCACGTGCGCTCCCCGGTCGGCGAGGGCGGTGGCGGTGGCGGCCCCGAGCCCGGAGGCGCCCCCGGTGACGATGGCGGAGATCCCGTTGAGGTCCATGCCGGGGACTGTATTGACTCGCCGGTCAAGGGGTCGAACCGGCGCCGGCGGTCCACTCGTCCAGGTCGGCGTCGGGCTGGGCGACGACCATCACCAGCTCGGTCGGCCGCCGGCCCCGGTTGCGGTACAGGTGGTCGCGGTCGGCGTGGAACAGGGCGGCGCCGCCCGCGACGATCGCGTGCTCGCGGCCGTCGACCACGAGCGTGAGCGTGCCCGTCAGCACAGAGATCAGCTCGAGCGTGCCGGCCGCGTGGGCGTCCGAGCCGTGCTCGTCGCCCGGGGCGAGCCGCCAGCGCCACAGCTCCAGGTGCTCGCGCTCGTCGGAGCCGGCCAGCAGGTCGCCGGTGCTGCCCTCGGCGCTGGTCCACAGGCGGGCGACCTGGGCGGGGTCGACGACCCGGACGACCGGGGCCTCGTGCAGCTCGACCAGGCCGGCGAGCGACACGCCGAGCGTCTCGGCCACCTTGCACAGCGTGCCCAGGCTCGGGTTGGTGCGGGCCTGCTCGAGCTGCACGAGCATGCCCTTGCTGACCCGGCTGCGGCTGGCCAGCTCGTCGAGGCTCCAGCCCCGGGCCGTGCGCAGGCGGCGAGTGTTGCGGGCGACCGCTGCGGCGACCGACTCGGGTGTGGACATGCGGTCATCATAGGAAACCGCTTGGTACATCAGACTGACCGGTCGCTAGGGTGAACCGGCCCGCCGCCCGATCGTTCCCGGAGGATCCGCCGATGGCCGCCCTGCTCGCCTTCAGCGCCGCGGTCGCGTACGGCGTGGGCGACTTCTTCGGCGGCGTCGCCGCCCGCCGGCAGCCGGCGAGCGCGGTGGTGCTGTGGTCGCACCTGACCGGCCTCGTGGTGCTGCTGGCCGTGGCCCCGCTGGTCGGCGGCGAGCCGACGACCCGGGCGATGGCCGTGGGGGCGGCGGCAGGCGTGCTGGGCGGGGCCGGGGTCGCGCTTTTCTACTGGGGCCTCGCCATCGGGGCCATGAGCGTGGTCGCCCCGATCGCGGCGCTGCTGTCGGCGGCCGTGCCGGTCGTGTTCGGGCTGGCGTCCGGCGAGCGGCCGGAGCCCGCCGCACTCGTGGGGATCGCGCTGGCGCTGGGGGCGATCGTCCTCGTGTCCCACGAGGAACCGGGCGGCCACCATGCCCAGCTGTCGAGCCGGCGCTGGCTGCCGATCGCCGTCGCCGTGGCCGCGGGCGTGGCGTTCGGGTTCTTCTTCGTGCTGATCGGCAAGGCGGGCGACGACGTGGGGATCTGGCCTCTGGTCGGGGCCCGCATCGCGTCGGTCACCCTGTTCGTGCTGCTCGGGGCGGCCGGGGTCACCTCGGCGGCCCTCCCGCTGCGCCGGGAGGCGCTGCCGGTCGTGGTGTGCGGGCTGCTCGACGCCGGGGCCAACGTCTTCCTCCTGCTGGCTCTCGACCGCGGGCTGCTGTCGGTCGTCGCCGTGCTCACCGCGCTCTACCCGGCGGGGACGGTGCTCCTGGCCCGGTACGTGCTCGGCGAGCGGCTGTCGCGCCTCCAACGGACCGGGCTCGGCGTCGCCGCGCTGGCCGCCGTGCTCATCGCCCTGTGAGGGGGGCCTACGATCCGCGCATGGCGCTCCCCACCCCCGCAGCCGACCGCACCGCCGTCGTCACCGGGGCGTCCTCCGGCATCGGCCGGGAGATCGCCCGCGAGCTGGCCGGGCGGGGCCAGGGCCTGACGCTGGTGGCCCGGCGCAAGGAGCGCCTCGACGAGCTGGCGGCCGAGCTGGGCGGCCCGTCGGGCGTGCGGGTCGAGGTGGTCGCCGCCGACCTCACCGACGCGGATGCCCGCCGGGGCGTCGCCGCGGCCGTGGCGGACCGGGGGCTGGTGGCGTCGATCCTGGTCAACGGCGCCGGGCTGTCGACCGTCGGCCCGGTCCACAAGGCCGACGCCGAGGCCGAGCTGGCGATGATCCGCACCGACGTCGAGGCCGTCGCCCACCTGTGCAGCCTGTTCCTGCCGGGGATGGTCGAGCGGCGGGTGGGCGCCGTGCTCAACATCGCCTCGACCGCCGCGTTCCAGCCGATGCCGGGGCAGGCCGGCTACGGGGCCGCCAAGGCGTTCGTGGTGTCCTACAGCCGGGCGCTGCGGGCCGAGCTGCGGGGCACCGGCGTGACGATGACCGTGCTGTGCCCCGGACCGGTGCAGACCGAGTTCGCAGATACCGCCGGGTTCGACGCCGCGGACGCCGAGTCCGCGCTGCCCAAGTTCATGTGGGTCGACGCCACGGTCGTGGCCACCGCCGCGGTCGACGGGCTGGCACTGGGCCGGGCCCAGGTCGTGCCCGGAGTCGCCAACCGGGCGACCGCCACGATCGCCCCGCTGCTGCCGGCGAACATGCTCGCCCGGGTGCTGGCCAGCCAGCACCCGGGGCTGCGCGACTGATCGGCCGTCAGCCCACGGCGAGCAGGTCGAGGCCCCTGCGCACGAACTCGACCAGGCGCGCCCGGCGATCGTCGTGCGCCAGGCCGGCCAGCTCGCCGCGCCGCAGCACCGCGCCGAACGGCGCGTTCCAGTAATCGGGGTCGCCCGGCCGCTCCGGCCCCCAGGGGCCGACGTAGACGTAGGGCTCGGGCTCGTAGCCGTCGCCGGGCGAGGCGCCGAGGTTGGCGCGAGGCGCGTCGTCCCCGTCCCCGGACCCCGCGAGCGTGACCGTGCAGCCGTGGTCGAAGTGCTCGGGCCACAGCTGGGCGGTCGTCGACGCGGACACCGCTGCCGAGCCGGCCACCGCCTCGTCGAGCGCAGCGGCCCCGGTCGCCCACCAGCCGGCGAGCACCCAGGCGGCCGGCGGGTCGAGCGCCAGCGGCGCGGCGGGATCGGCGAGCGGCGGCGTCTCGCCGCCGGCCGAGAACTCGGCGGCCAGGTCGACGCCGACCACCTCGGCGGCCCGGCCCAGCGTGGTCAGCTCCTCGACCACCGCGTCGCCGCCCCTCTCGACCACGAGGACGGTGCCGCTCACCCGCACGACCTCGCCCACCTCGCCGAACATCGGCGTGGCGAACCCGCCGGGCGCCGGCCGGAGGCCGAAGCGTCCGGTCACCGCATGGCGGCGGCGGGCGAGCACGTGGACCGCCACCTGCTGCAGCCCGGCCCGGGTCCGGGCCAGCACGTCGATCGTGGTCTCAGCCATCGTCGCCTCCTCTCTGACCACCAGTTTGACGACCTAGGCGGTGACCAGGACGTCGCCACCGTCGGGCGGGTTGACGTCCTTGCGCTTGTCCCGGTGGAACAGCCGCAGCGGTACGTACATGATCCACTCGGCGACGAACCCGGCGACCAGGGTGGCGACGATCACCACGACCGGTGCGGCCACGAAGACGATCGCCGGGATCGTGATGGCCAGCATCTTGAGGAAGGGCACGGGACCCCGCTCGAACCAGGTCCTCGGCCCGGCGGCCCACCGCACGGCGGCCCACATCACCCACCGCCGCAGGAACGGCACGCCGAGCTCCCGCATCGCCCGCACGAAGATCCCGTCCGCGTCGAACTTGTCGATCACCCGCTCGCCGGCCGGCATCCTCGCCAGCGACCAGAGGTAGTCGTGCAGGATCGCGGCCCGGGTCCAGACGCCGTACCGGGGCAGCAACCACACGAACACCCGGGGCACGGAGGCAAAGTCGGTGTCGAACTCTGCCGGCACGGTGAACCGGTCGAATCGCCCCTGGTAGTCGAAGGGCTGCACCAGCTTCCAGCTGGTACCGGACGGCTCGATCGGCGTGACCACCACATCCCCATGGAACGGCATGGCGGGAAGCTACGCCGCCGATCGGGTGGCGGCTGCCGCGGCCCGCTGCGGTGCTCCGGCCGCTACGGTCCGGCGTCGCGTGCTGGGGTCCGGCGGACCCCCGCGTTTTGTCCCTGGAAACGGTCGTCCTGGCGACCGTTTCCAGGGACAAAACGCGTCACCGGGGCGGCTCGCCCCAGCCGCCGCCGCCCGGGGTGAGCATGCGGAGGACGTCGCCGGCCCGTAGCCGGATCGTGCACTTGTCGGGCAGGCGCTCGGCCCGCGGCCTCGTCGCCGCCGGGCAGCAGCCAGTTCTCCCCCACCGCGCCCGGGCCGCCGCCCGCGAGGCCCCACGGGCGCCGACGACCCGGCGCTCGGTGATCAGCGAGACGGTGGCGTCGTCGAGCACCTCGAGGTCGCGCTCGATGCCCTCGCCGCCCGGCGCAGCGGCCCGCGCCGCCGCTCCCCCGGCGCAGGCGGTAGCGCCGCACCCGCAGCGGGAACGTCCGCTCCAGCGCCTCGATCGGCGTGTTGCGGGTGTTGGTCATGGCGGTGTGGACGCCGCTCATGCCCGGCGGCCGTCGGGCCGGCCGCCCTGCCCGCCGGCCGACCGTCTCGTAGTAGACCCAGCCGTCGCCGCCGACGAGCACGTTGTTCATCGTGCCCTGGGCCGCCGCCGGCGACCCGGTCGGGCGCACGGCAGCGCCAGCGCCGCCGAGGCAGACGTCGGCGACCCGCTGGCTGACCTCGACGTTGCCGGCGCCCACCGCGGCCGGCGGGCGGGCCGCCACGATCGTGCCCGGCGGGGCGACCACCCGGACCGGGCGCATGCGCGCCGCCGTTGGCCGGGATCGTCGGGTCGACCGCGCGACCGCAGGGCGAACGACCGCGGCGCTGACCGTGACCGCCTCGACCGCGTTGACGTTGCCGGCGCGCTGGGGGTCGGTGCCGGTGAAGTCGAACGTGACCGCGTCGCCCGCCGACCGTGACGCGCCACCGCGCACGCGGGCCGGGTGCTGCTGGTCGGGCGCCGGCCCGGTCGAGTCGAGCACGTCGTCGGCCCGCCACGTGCCGTCGGGCAGGGCGGCCAGCGCGGCCCGCATGCGGCGCTCGCCGTAGGCGACGCACCTCGGCGAGCGGGGCGCCGGCCAGCGCCGGCCAGGCGCTCGACGCCGACCGCGTTGGCGCCGACCTGGGCGTCGAGGTCGCCGCGCGCGCTCGTCCGGCGTGCGGGAGTTGGCCAGCAGCACCGCGCCGCACGCTCGTCGTCGAGCAGGACCGGCGGGAGGCGCAGGCCCTCCTGCGAAGATCTCGGTGGCGTCGGCCGGCATCGAGCCGGGCGCGGCGCCGCCGACGTCGGCGTGGTGGGCCCGGTTGGCGGCCCAGCCGACCAGCGCGGCCGCCGACGAAGCACGGCGCCACCAGCGTGATGTCGTTGAGGTGGGTGCCGCCGGCGAACGGGTCGTTGAGGATGACCTGCTCGCCCGGGCCCGCAGCGTCGGTCGCCGAACGCGTCGATCGCCGCCGCGCACCGACGCCGGCATCGAGCCGAGGTGCACCGGGATGTGCTCGGCCTGCACCAGCAGCTCGCCGCTCGGCCGTGAACAGCGCGGCCGAGCAGTCGGCCCGCTCCTTGATGTTGGGGCTGAACGCGGCCCGCCGCAGCACCGCGCCCATCTCCTCGGCGATGCCGGTCAGCCGGGCGATCAGCACCTGGAGCGCCGCCGGGTCGAGGCGTCACGGCGCGTCACCCGCCGCCGAGCGCCGCAGGACCGAGCGCGCCCGCGCGCGCCCGGCTCGGCCCACCCAGCCGTCCGGCACCCAGATGGTGCAGTCGGGCTCGGCGATCACCGCCGGGCCCGCGACCGGCCGCCGATCGCGATCGGGCGGATCGGGCAGGTCGGCCGGGGTCGACCGGCGCGGCGGGCCGCGTGGCCGCCGCCCGGACCGCGATCGACCTCGACCGGGTCGCCGGGCCGGGCGTAGCCGTTGCGGCGCCGGTGCTCGTCGTGGAACTCGTCCACGCCGGGCACCGGTCAGCTCGTGGCTCTGGCCCCGCGTAGCGGCAGTCGACCGCCGTCGCCGACGGTCACGTCGGGGCCGCCGCCCGACCAGCGCCGCCGCCTCGCCGCGCCAGCGCCTCCGCGGGCCGCGGCCAGCCCGTCGTGGTCGCCCGGCGTCGGCCACGACCGCACGAGGTCGCGCTGCCGTGGGCGCCGTCAGCAGCCCGACGGCGGACAGCACGCCGGCCCGGGCCGGGACGATCACCGCCGGCATGCCCGAGCGCGTCGGCCAGGGCGCAGGCGTGCAGCGGGCCGGCGCCGCCGAAGGCCACCAGCGCCAGGCCCCGGGGGTCGACGCCGCGCTCGACCGACACCGCCCGCAGGGCCTGCTCCATCGCCGGCGTCGACCACCGCGATCACGCCGTCGGCCGTCACCCCCGCCCCGGCGAGGGCGGCCGCCGGCCGCGTCCAGGTCGAGGCGCCGAGCCCGGCGAACGCGGCCGTCGACGGGATGCGGCCGGCCACCAGGTCGGCGTCGGTGACGGTCGGGCTCGGTCGCCGCCGCGGCCGTAGCAGGCCGGGCCCGGGATCGGCGCCCGCGCTCTGCCGGCCCGACCACCAGGGCGCCGCCGGGGTCGATGCGGGCGATCGAGCCGCCGCCGGCGCCGATCGTGTGCACGTCGAGCGACGGCAGCCGGACCGGCGTAGCCGGCCACCTCCCGCTCGGCGGCCGGCGCCGGCAGGCCGTCCTGGACCAGGCACACGTCGGTGGAGGTGCCGCCCATGTCGAAGGTGACCGCGTCGGGGAACCCGTTGGCCGCCGCCGCCGCCGGCCCCGGCCCGCACCCCGCCCGCCGGGCCGGACAGCAGCAGCGCCGCCGGGCAGCTCGGCCGCCTCGCCGGCCGGCACGCAGCCCGCCGGCCGACGTCATCACCAGCACCTCGTCGGCCAGGGCGTCGAGCGCTGCGGAGGTAGGCGCGGCACGCGCGGCCGCAGGGCGGCGTTGACCACGGTCGTGACGGTGCGCTCGTACTCGCGGAACTCGGGCGAGACCTCGTGCGAGCACGTCACGTCGCCGTGCCCGGCCGCCGCCAGCGCGTCGGCCACGGCCCGCTCGTGCGCCGGCGTCGAGGTCGGCGTGCAGCAGGCAGACGGCGACCGCCGCCGACTCCCGGATCGACGGCGGGCGGCGCGGCGTCGACCGGCGCCAGCTCGGACCCGTCGCGCCGCCAGCCGCCCGCGCGACCTCGTAGCGCAGCTCCCGGGGCACCAGCGGCGGCGGCCGCGACGGCGAGTTGGTCGTACAGCGAGGGCCGGTCCTGGCGGGCGATCTCGATCACGTCGGCGAGGCCCGCGGTCGTCACCAGCGCGACGCGGGCGCCCGTGCCGCTCCAGCAGGGCGTTGGTGGCGACGGTGGTGCCGTGGGCGAGCAGCGTCGGGCCGCGCCGCCGCCGGCCTCGCCCAGGGCCGAGGCGATCGCCCGGCGCCGGGTCGTCCGGCGTCGACGGCACCTTGTGCGACGCGACCGTCCGCGGCGACCAGGTCGGTGAACGTCCCCCCGGTGTCGACGCCGACCCGCACGGGCATGGAACGTATCCCGGCGGCCCAGCCCGTGGAAGGATGCGGGTCCGTGCAACAGTTGACGTGGCTGGGCCCGGGAGAGCTGGAGTGGCAGGAGGTCGACGCCCCCCGCCTCGAGGGCGACGGCGAGGCGATCGTCCGCCCGATCGCCGTGGCGACGTGCGACCTCGACGCGGTGCTGATGTCCGCCGACGCCCCGCTGCCGCCGCCGTTCGCCTTCGGCCACGAGGCCGTCGCCGAGGTCGTCGAGGTCGGGCCCGCCGTGACCGTCGCCGCCCCCGGCGACCGCGTCATCGTGCCGTTCCAGCTCAGCTGCGGCCGCTGCGACCCCTGCCGGCGGGGGGCGACCGGCTCGTGCGAGACGGCCGGCGCGGGCGCCGCGTACGGCATGGCGCCGATCGGCCGGGGCGAGCAGGGCGGGATGCTGAGCGACCTGGCCCGCGTGCCCTACGCCGACGCCATGCTGGTGCCGCTGCCCGCCGGGCTGGCGCCGGCGGACGTGGCCAGCGTGGCCGACAACGTCCCCGACGGCTGGCGGGCCGTGGCCGCGCCGCTGGCGGCCCGGCCGGGCGCCCCGGTGCTGGTCGTGGGCGGCGGCGGGTCGGTCGGGCTGTACGCGGCCGCCGCGGCGGTGGCGCTGGGCAGCGAGCACGTCGACTACCTCGACGACGACCCGCGGCGCCTGGCGATCGCCGAGGCGGTCGGGGCCCACCCCCTCGAGGCGCGCCCCGACGGCCGGCGGGCCGGCCGCTACCCGGTCACGGTCGACCACGCCGGCACGGTCGAGGGCCTCCACACCGCCATCCGCTCGACCGAGCCCGAGGGCACCTGCACGTCCACGGCGATCCACTTCGACGCCGAGGTGCCGCTCCCGATGCTGGAGATGTACACGCGGGGCATCCGGCTCCACACCGGCCGGGTGAACGCCCGGGCGGCCATCCCCGAGGTCCTGGCCCTGGTCGTGGCGGGGAGGTTGCACCCCGAGCGCGTGACCGCCGCGGTGGTCGCGTGGAACGATGCCACCACCGCGCTGGTCGGACTGGACGCCAAGGTCGTGCTCGTGCGCTGAGCCGGCTCGTACCCGCGTTCTCAGGCCGCCGTGGTGCCCGTGCGGCCCCGCTGGGTCTGAGCGGCCTCGACCGCCAGCGGTCGACGAGGTCGTTCATCGGGTCGCCGGTGTGGCCCTTCACCCAGCGGAACGTCGACGTCGCCCCGGGCCCGGACGTCGGCGATCAGCGGCTCCCACAGGTCGCGGTTGGCGACCGGCTTGCGTGGCCGAGTTCAGCCAGCCCCGTCGCAGCCACCCCTCCCACCAGCGGTCGCGGAAGCAGTTCACGACGTAGGTCGAGTCGCTCACGACCTCGAGCGGCCCGTCGGCGTGGGCCCGCACGGCCTCCAGCGCGGCCGGGATCTCCATGCGCTGGTTGGTGGTGTGGGGCTCGGCGCCGCTGGCGAAGGCGCCCGCCGGGCACGGCCCAGGCCCAGCCGCCCGGCCCGGGGTTCCCGCAGCAGGCCCCGTCGGTGTACACGATCGTGGGCACGGCGGGACACCCTAGGGCTGGCCACGGGGTGCAACGTTCCGTTTCACCGGAGACGGTGCCAGCATGGACACATGATCATCGACGGGTTCGTCCACCAGCTGCCCGACACCGACCCGACCGAGACCCGCGGAGTGGCTCGACTCGCTCGACGCCGTCGTCGACGCCCAGCGGCAAGACCCGGGCCCGCTTCCTCCTGTCCAAGCTGCATCGAGCGGGCCCGCGAGCGCCAGGTCGGCACCCCGGCCACGGTCTCGACGCCCTACGTCAACACCATCCCCCCGAGGAGGAGCCCTGGTTCCCGGGCGACGAGGAGCATCGAGCGCCGCATCCGCGCCTTCATCCGCTGGAACGCGGCGGTGATGGTCGTCAGGGCCAACAAGCACGCCGACGGCATCGGCGGCCACCTCTCGACCTTCGCCACCTCGGCCGCGCTCTACGAGGTCGGCTTCAACCACTTCTTCCGCGGCAAGGACGACGGCCTCGCCGGCGACCACGTCTACATCCAGGGCCACGCCGCGCCCGGCATCTACGCCCGGGCGTTCCTCGAGGGCCGCCTCGACGAGGACGACCTCGACCACTTCCGCCGGAGATCGGCGGCGGCGGCCTGTCGAGCTACCCGCACCCGCGGCTCATGCCCGACTTCTGGGAGTTCCCGACGGTGTCGATGGGCCTCGGCCCGATCAACTCGATCTACCAGGCCCGCTTCAACCGCTACCTGCACAACCGCCGCATCGACGACACCAGCGGCGTCCGGGTGTGGTGCTTCCTCGGCGACGGCGAGTGCGACGAGCCCGAGACCCTCGGCGCGATCTCGCTGGCCGCCCGCGAGCAGCTCGACAACCTGATCTGGGTCGTCAACTGCAACCTCCAGCGCCTCGACGGCCCGGTGCGCGGCAACGGCAAGATCATCCAGGAGCTCGAGGCCGTCTTCCGCGGCGCCGGCTGGAACGTCATCAAGGTGATCTGGGGCTCGCAGTGGGACGAGCTGCTGGCCCAGGACGACGACGGCGTGCTGCTCAACAAGATGAACACCACCGTCGACGGCGAGTTCCAGCGCTACGCGGTCGAGTCGGGCGCCTACATCCGCGAGCACTTCTTCGGCCCCGACCCGCGGCTGCGCAAGATGGTCGAGCACCTGAGCGACGACGAGCTCCGCAACCTGCCCCGCGGCGGCCACGACTACCGCAAGCTCTAC
The DNA here is from genome assembly GCA_963739835.1 of uncultured Acidimicrobiales bacterium. Classification (GTDB taxonomy): domain Bacteria; phylum Actinomycetota; class Acidimicrobiia; order Acidimicrobiales; family VFJN01; genus ZC4RG19. Next base: position 279,445 of record CAVUBW010000015.1, on the reverse strand, counting down.
GCCGCCTACAAGGCCGCCACCGAGCAGCGGGGGCGCCCCGACGGTCATCCTGGCCAAGACGATCAAGGGCTGGACGCTCGGCCCCGACGTCGAGGGCCGCAACGCCACCCACCAGATCAAGAAGATGACCGCCGACCAGCTGCGCGACGCTGCGCGACCGCCTGCACCTCGACGACGAGATCCCCGACGAGGCGCTCCGACGGCCGAGGAGCCCGCCCTACTATCCGCCCGCCGGAGGACTCGCTCGAGTACCAGTACCTGATGGAGCGGCGCCGGGCGCTCGACGGCTCGCTGCCCCGCCGCGCGGTCGTGCGCACCGCGCGGCCGCTCGCCCTGCCCGCGCGACGACGCCGTTCGACGAGCTCGCTCGCCGGCTCGGGCGAGCCAGGCGGTGTCGACCACCATGGCCTTCACCCGCCTGCTGCGCGAACCTGTGCCCGCGACCGAGCGATCGGGCCGCGGGTCGTGCCGATCATCCCCGACGAGGCCCGCACCTTCGGCATGGACGCGCTGTTCCGGGAGCTCAAGATCTACGCCGCGCAGGGCCAGAACTACGAGCCGGTCGACGACGACCTGCTGCTCTCCTACACGCGAGAGCCAGGACGGCCAGATCCTCGAGGAGGGCATCACCGAGGCCGGCGTCGATGGCCAGCTTCATCGCCGCCGGCACCGTCCTACGCCACCCGGGGCGTGCCGATGGTGCCGTTCTTCACCTTCTACTCGATGTTCGGCTTCCAGCGGGTCGGCGACCTCATCTGGCCGGCGGCCGACGCCGCGGGCCCGGGGCTTCCTGCTCGGCGCCACCGCCGGGCGCACCACGCTGCTCGGCGAGGGCCTGCAGCACCAGGACGGCCACAGCCTCGTGCTGGCCTCGACCGTGCCGACGGTGCCAGGCCTACGACCCGGCGTTCGCCTACGAGATGGCGGCCATCGTGCGCCACGGCATGCAGCGGATGTACGGCGCCAGCGACCGAGCGAGGACGTCTTCTACTACCTCACCCTCTACAACGAGAACTACCAGATGCCGCCGCTGCCCGACGGCGCCGAGCGACGGGCATCGTCGGCGGGCCTCTACCGCTGGGCCGACGCGCCCGAGGGCGCCGACGCACCGGGCGACGATCCTGTTCTCCGGGCACGGCGCACGGGCGCGGCCCGCGCCGCGCAGGCCGAGCTCGCCGAGCACTACGGACGTCGGCGTCGAGCTGTGGTCGGCCACCTCGCTACAAGGCGCTGCGCGAGGAGGCGCTGGCGGCCGAGCGCTGGAACCGGCTGCACCCCGCCGAGGCGCCCCGCGTGCCGCGTGGTCACCGAGCTGCTCGGCGACGAGCGGCGGGCCCGATCGTCGCCGTCACCGACTTCATGAAGATCGGTGCCCGACCAGGTCGCCCGGTTCGTGCCCGACGCCGTTCGTGCCGCTCGGCACCGACGGCTTCGGGCCGCTCCGACACCCGCGAGGCGCTGCGGCACTTCTTCGAGATCGACACCGGCCACGTCGTGGTGGCGGTGCTGTGCGGCCTGTCGCCAGCAGGGCGAGGTCAAGCCCGAGACCGTGGCCGAGGCGATCGCCCGCTACGGCATCGACAGCGAGCGGGCCGACCCCCGAGCCGCCGACCTGTAGCCGGCCGCGCCTGCCCCCCTCAGTCCCGGCGGGGCGTGAACACGGCGAGCCGCTCGCCGGTCTTGGCGACCTCGAACGCGTCCGTTCCGTCGAACGTCTCGCCGTCCCGCGCCAGGCGCAGCGGACCGTCGGCGGAGCGGACGTCCAGGCGGTTGGTCACCCACGTCTCGAACACGCGGCTCCGCCGGAGCGTCCCGGTGGCGGCGGCGAGGGCGAGGCGGGTCCGGCAGAACGGGTGGCCGGCGTCGACCACCCGCACGTCGAGCCGCCCGTCGTCCAGCCGCTCCCGCCAGGTCGGCGCCATGCCGTCGGGCAGGTAGCGGCAGTTCCCGACGAACGCGATCCACAGCCGGCGCCGGCGCCCGTCCAGCTCGACCTCGACCGTGTCGCCGCCCCGCAGCACCCGCACGATGGCGACGGCGAGGGCCGGCCACTTGCCGATGCGCCCCTCCAGCCCCTCCCGGGCGTCGACCACCTCGGCGTAGCTGCCGAAGCTCGCGGTGTTCAGGAACGGCCGGCCGGCGATGCGGGCGACGTCGATCTCGACCGCATGACCGTCGCGCACGGCGGCGACGGCGTCGGCCACCGATTCGACGCCGAGGTCCCGGGCCAGGTGGTTGAGGGTGCCGGCCGGCACGACGACGAGCGGCAGGCGGTGCCGCAGGGCCACCCCGGCGGCGGTGTTGATCGACCCGTCACCGCCGGCGACGCCGAGGGCCCGGCAGCCGTCGGCGGCCATGCGCTCCAGCAGGTCGGCCAGGTCGGACCCCTCGTCGAGCTCGACGACCTCCGCGCCGGGGAGGGCGGACCGCAGCTCGGAGGTCGGCGGCAGGCCCGACCCGACCGCCCCGGACCCCGCGTTGGGGTTGACCACGATGGCCACTCCCGCCCCGTCGCAGACGGACTCGATCGCGGCCCAGGTGCGCTGCGGCGCCACGGTGGCGGGTTCCTTGGGCGCGACGGGCCACACGAACCGGGTGGCGACGCCGATGGCGGCACCGGCGCCGACCCGGGCGAGCACGCCCGCGGGCGAGCGGTCGGCCCGGGCGCCCGACCCGTGCCGCCGTCGCCACCAGGCGGCGCCGAGGGCCGAGGCCGCCAGGCCGGCGCCGACCGCGGCGTGCTCCTGGGCGGCCCCGGTCACGGCGGCGGCCGCGGCGGCGGTGGCGCCGAAGGGCGCGGCGGCGGCACCGGCCAGCCCGGCCCGGAGCGCGGCGCGGCGGGTGAAGCGTCCGGGTCCCACGCCGGGACCGTACCCACGCGCGTGCCCGCCGAGCCCAAGCCCCTCCCGCGTTTTGTCCCTGGAAGTGGTCGCCCTGGCGACCACTTCCAGGACAAAAGCTGGGGGCGAGCCCCTCCGGGGCCGGCGATACGGTGGAGCCATGTCCGCAGTCGTGCCCGTGACCGGGAACCCCGAGGCCGATCAGCTGCTCACCGACGAGCCGCTGGCGCTGATGATCGGCATGCTGCTCGACCAGCAGGTCCCGATGGAGTGGGCGTTCGCCGGCCCGCTGCGGCTGCGGGAGCGGCTGGGCGGCCGGCTCGACGCCGCCGAGATCGCCGCGTACGACCCGGACGCCCTCGACAAGGTCTTCCGGGGCCCGCCGGCCGTCCACCGGTTCCCGGGATCGATGGCCAAGCGCACCCAGGCGTTGTGCCAGCACCTGGTCGACGACTACGGCGGCGACGCGGCCGCGGTGTGGCAGGGAGCCGCCGACGGCCGCGAGCTGGTCCGCCGGGTCAACGCCCTGCCGGGCTACGGCGGCGAGAAGGCCAAGATCTTCACGGCCCTCCTGGCCAAGCGGTTCGACGTCCGGCCCCCGGGCTGGGAGGAGGCCACGGCCCCGTTCTCGGACGACCAGCCGCGCTCGGTCGCCGACATCGACTCGGCAGAGTCCCTAGCCCGGGTGCGGGCCTGGAAGAAGGCCATGAAGGCCCAGGGCCGCGCCAAGTCCGACCCGGTGGGCTGACCCTGCGGACCCCGCTGGCGGCCGGCGGTGGTGGCCGCGGGGCGGGGTGTGGGCACTTGCCGCTCGCGGCTTTTGGCCCTGGGCCTGTAAGGAGGCCGCCGGGGGCGGCCTCCTGGGTCAGTGTGGGGGCGGTCGGCTGGGCGTCAAGGACAAGCTCGCTGCGCTCGGCCGCCTGCGGCGGCTCCTTGACCCCCACCCGACCGCCTTTTCCACTCACGGTGACCGTGGCTCGCCCCTGCTTTGGGGTCTTTTCGTTTTGTCCCCCGAAACGGTCGCCATAGCGACCACTTCGGGGGTAGTTTCCCGCGCAAGGACTTTCCCGCGGGAAGCCACGGTGTAAGGCTCACCGTGAGTGTCAACGGGCGGTCGGGGCGGGGTCAAGGAGCCCCGCGCAGCCGGCTTGTCCTTGACGCCCGCTTGGGCGTCGCACCCCGTTGATTGTCATAGCCCCCCGATACAGTCCCCCTCGCTTCCCCCCCCCAAGATCACGAGATCCGCGCGAGGAAGCGATGTCCCCCATCACTCCCGCGGTCGAGCGCGCCCGCGCGCTCGCCGCGACCCAGTACGGCCTCCTGACGGCGAGGCAGTGCCGCGAGGCGGGCGTGTCCCGCAACACGGTGCAGCGCCTGATCCGCCAGGGCGCCTGGACCCTCGAGGCCCCCGGTGTCTACCGCCTGGCCGACGCCCCCCGCACGTGGCGGGGCCGGGCCCTGGCCGCGGCCCTGGCCTGCGGCCCCGGCGCGGTCGTGTCGCACCGCAGCGCCGCCCACCTGTGGGGGCTGGCCGGCTTCTGGCCCACGGCGACGATCGCCGTCACGGTGGCCCGCAACCGGCGGCCACGGCCCCGGCCGGGCGTCGAGATCCACGAGACCGCCAGCACGGGCCTGCTGGGCGCGACGGCCCACCTCGGCGTCCCGGTCACGGGGCCGGAGCGCACCTTCCTCGACCTCGCCGCCATCGGCGCGGGCGACGACGAGCTGGTCAGGGCTCGCAGCGAGATCGTGCGCCGGGGCCTCGCCACCCCTGTCGACCTGTGGGCCGCCCTGGCCGCGCACCGCGGCCCCGGGCGGCGTGGCCTCCACCGGGCGCGGGCGGTCCTGCGCCGGGCGGTACGGCCGTGACCGCCGCCGTGCACCGCCCCGGGGGCCGGTCCCGCTGCCCGTCAGCGGCGCAGGGCGTGGCGCTGGCGGTCGAGCCAGCCCAGCACCACGGCGACGGCCCGGGGGTCGTGACGCAGGTTGTGGCCGGCGCCGTTGATGAACCGCAGCTCGGCGGCGCCATGGGCGTCGGCCACGACCCGGGCGTCGAAGCTGGGCACCACCTCGTCGTCGCTCCCGTGGACCACCAGCAGCGGCCGGGGTGCGTACTGGCCGACGCACGCCACCGCCCGGATGTCGCGCAGCTCGCGCGACCAGGCGTCGAGCGACGGCGGGAAGTTGGGGTCGGTGATCACGCCGACCTCCCGGCCGTGCTCGAGCAGGCGCCGGGGGTGCGACGCCCAGTCGTCGAAGTCGCCGGGCGCCCCCACCGCCGCCACGCCGCGCACCCGCTCGTCGCCCGCAGCGGCGCACACCGCCAGGGCTCCGCCGGTGCCGAACCCGGCCAGCCACGTCCCGAGCGGCCGCACCGTGGCATCGACATAGCCGATCGCGTTGACGATGTCCGACAGCCACCCGGCGAGCGAGAACTGACCCTCCGAGTCGCCACAGCCCCGGTAGGCGAACGCCAGCGCGGCCCAGCCCATCTCGCTCGCGATGCGGTCCGCCAGCTCGGGCATCGTGTCCGGCGCGCTCTCCGACGTGCCCGCGGATGGATAGCCGTGGCACAGCACCACCGCCGGCAGCGGCCCGCTCGGGCGGCCGGGGGGACGGGCCAGGTGTGCGGCCAGCGACAGTCCGTCGGAGCTGATCCGCTGGTCCACGGGCGACGACGCTCAGGCGGCGTTGCCGGTGGCGCCGTCGTCGCCGACGCCGGCGGCCTCGCGGGCCCGGCGGCACGACCGGCACAGGCGGTAGCCCCGGTTGCGGGCCTCGGCCAGCGTGTCGGGCCCGAAACAGATGAACGACTCGGCCCTCACCAGGTCGGCGATGGCGTCCTCGTCGACGGCGTGGTCGATGTCGTGGACGCGCTGGTTGCGCTTGTCCCCCACGAACCTGTTGTGCTCGAACCGGCCGAGGCGCTGCATGCGCCGGAAGCTACACCGGGGGCGCCCGGCGGCCGAAACACCGCGCGGTCGTTATCGGCTACGGGATCCGGCTGCCGGCCGGGCAGACTCGCCGGACGATGTCCGTCGCCGTCGAGCCCGCCGTCGCGCCGCCGCCCGCCCCCGCGAGCGTCTTCCGTCGCGGCGTGCGGCTGCTGATCCACAGCGTGCGGACGCATCCCAAGCCGTTCGCGGTGTCGATCGCCGGGTCGGTGCTGTTCGCCTCGATGTCGGTGGGCGGCACCTGGGTGCTGGCCTGGGTGACCGACCGGGTGATCGTCCCGGGGTTCCAGCCCGGTGGCGTGAGCGGCGGCACGATCGCCGTGGGCGCGGCCGCGATCCTCGGCGTCGCCGCCCTGCGCTCGACCGGCGTCGTCGGCCGCCGCTACTTCGGCACGATGGCGGTGCGGCGGATGCAGCGCACCTGGTTCCGGCGGGTCACCGACACCTACCTGCGGGTGCCGCTCGACTACTTCGACACCCACCCGACCGGCCGAGCTGATCGCGCACGCCGACGCCGACGTCGAACGGGCGGTCGACGTGCTGATGCCGCTGCCGTTCTCGCTCGGCGTGATCGTGCTGATCGTCGGGTCGATCCTCAGCCTGGCGGTGGTCGACCCCCTGTTCATGCTGGTCGGCCTGGCTCTGTTCCCCAGCCTGGCCCTGTTCAACCACTACTACACGCGCCGGGTCGAGGAGCCGGCGGCGACCACCCAGGCCAAGCTCGGCGAGGTCTCGACGGTCGCCCACGAGACGTTCGAGGGCGCGCTGGTGGTCAAGACGCTGGGCCTGGAGCAGCGCGAGGTCGACCGGCTCAGCGAGGCCGCCGACGGCCTGCGCACCGCGCGGCTCGTGGTCGGGCGGCTGCGGGCGACGTTCGAGCCCGGGCTCGACGCCCTGCCGACCCTCGGCACGATCGCGCTGCTCGCCCTGGGGGCGTGGCGGGTGTCGACCGGCGTGATCTCCACCGGCGACCTGGTGCAGGCGATGGCGCTGTTCGGCATCCTGACGTTCCCGATGCGCATCGTCGGGTTCCTGCTGGAGGAGATGGCCCGGGCGGTGGTGGCCGACGACCGCCTCGACGAGGTCATCGCCGAGGCGTCCCGGCCCCGGCCCGACCCGGCGGCGGCCACGCCGCTGCCGTCGGGACCGCTCGACGTCGAGCTGCGCGGGGTGCGCTTCGGCTACGGCGGCGACCCGGTGCTCGACCGGCTCGACCTCGTGCTCGCCCCGGGCGAGGTGGTCGCCCTCGTCGGCTCGACCGGCAGCGGGAAGACGACCCTGTGCAGCCTGCTCGCCCACCTCCACCGGCCCGGTGCGGGGACGATCCGCATCGGCGGGGTCGACGTCACCGCGGCCGAGCCGACCTCGATCCGGGCCCGGGTGGCGCTCGTGTTCCAGGAGACCTTCCTGTTCGCCGACACGGTGCGCGAGAACCTGTCGCTCGGCGAGCAGGTCGGCGCCGCCGACGTCCGCTGGGCGCTCGAGCGCGCCCGGGCCGACGGATTCGTGGCGAGGCTGCCCCACGGCCTCGACGAGAGCCTCGGCGAGCGGGGCGTGACCCTGTCCGGCGGCCAGCGCCAGCGCCTCGCCCTGGCCCGGGCGCTGCTGCGCCGGCCGCGGCTGCTCCTGCTCGACGACGCCACCTCGGCCGTCGACGCCACGATCGAGCAGCAGATCCTCGACGGCCTGCGGTCGTCGCTCCGCCACCACGCTGGTCGTCGCCCACCGCGTCTCGACCATCGCGCTGGCCGACCGGGTCCTGTTCCTCGACGGCGGCCGGATCGCCGCCAACGGCACGCACGCCGTGCTGGCCGCGACGGTCCCGGCCTACGACGCGCTCGTGCGGGCCTACGAGGAGGCGGCGCCGTGACCATCGCCCCGGACCGGTCGCCGGGGCCGGTGCCCGACCGGCCCGACGCCCCCGACATCCACGACGCCGCGGTCGAGGTCCTGGGCGAGTCCGCGCCGCCCGGCGCCGACGAGCCCCGCCCGCACCCGCCCGACACCCCGGACGAGGTCGACATCCTCGAGGCGGGGGCCCTCGGCGTGCTGCGCCGGGGCCTGGCCGTCACGCCGGAGCTCCGCCAGGGGGTCGTGCTCACCGCCGGCTGGCGATCGCCACGGCGGCCGGCAAGCTGGCGGTCCCGATCCTCATCCAGCAGATCCTCGACCGGGGCGTCCTCGGGCCGGACGGCTTCCGGCCCGGGTTCGTGTACCTCGCCTGCGCGGTCACGGCGGTCGCGGTGATCGTGCTCTACGTCGTCAGCCGGGCACGTTCCTGCGCCTCGTGCGGGCGGCCGAGAACAGCCTGCTCGGGCTGCGGGTGCGCACCTTCGAGCACATCCACCGGCTGTCGATGGCCGAGCACGTCGACCACCGGCGGGGCGCCCTCGTCGCCCGGGTCACGAGCGACATCGAGACGATGGCCCAGTTCACCGAGTGGGGGGCGGTCGCGTGGATCGTCGACGGCGTCCTCATCGTCGCGACCTTCGGCGTGATGGCGATCTACTCCTGGCAGCTCACGGCCCTGGCGCTGGCCGTGTTCGTCCCGCTGCCGGTGCTGATGCCGGTGCTCCAGCGCCGCCAGCTGGCCGCCTACGACGAGGTGCGCACGGCGGTGGGCGAGACGCTGTCGGAGGTGTCCGAGATGGTCACCGGCGCCCCGCTGGTCCAGGCCTACGGCCTGGAGGAGCGGGCCCGGGGCCGGCTGGGCGCGTCGATCCAGAAGCAGTACCGGGCCCAGATGCGGGCGGCGCGCTACTTCGCGGTCATGTTCCCGCTGGGCGACCTGTTCGGGGCGCTGGCCCTGGCTGCGGTGGTCACCGTCGGGCGTGGTGTGGGGACCCGGCTGGGGGCTGCAGGTCGGCGAGGTCATCGCCTTCGTCTTCCTGATCCAGCTGCTGCTGGCGCCGATCGCCGAGCTGACCGAGATCCTCGACCAGACCCAGACCGCGCTCGCCGGCTGGCGCAAGATGCTCGGCGTCCTGGCGACGCCGGTCGACGTCCACGAGCCGGTCGGCGGCGCCCGGCTGCCCGGGGGGCCGCTCGCGGTGCGGGTCGAGGGCGTCGACTTCGCCTACCGCGACGGCGACCCGGTGCTGCGCGACGTCGACCTGGCCATCGGCCGGGCCAGAAGGTGGCGATCGTCGGCGAGACGGGGTCGGGCAAGACGACGATCGCCAAGCTGCTGTGCCGCCTCGCCGACCCGACCCGGGGCGCGATCCGCTATCGCGGCCTCGACCTGCGGGGGATCGACGCGGACGCCCGCCGGCGGGCGGTGCGGATGGTGCCCCAGGACGGGTTCCTGTTCGACGCCTCGATCGCCGAGAACGTGCGGGTCGGCGGCCGCGAGGGCCCAGCGACGACGACGCGGTCCGCTCGGCGTTCGCGGCCCTCGGCCTGAGCTGGTGGCTGGACGAGCTGCCCGAGGGCCTCGACACCCGGGTCGGCGAGCGGGGCGGCAACCTGTCGGTCGGCGAGCGCCAGCTCGTCGCCCTGGCCCGGGCCCAGCTGGGCGACCCCGGCCTGCTGATCCTGGACGAGGCCACCAGCGCGGTCGACCCGGAGACCGAGCGGGCGCTCACCGAGGCGCTCGACCGCCTGGCCGACGGCCGCACGATGGTGTCGATCGCCCACCGGCTGTCGACGGCGGAGCCCGCCGACCTCGTGCTGGTCTTCGACGCCGGCCGGCTCGTCGAGCAGGGCGCCCACGCCGACCTGGTGGCGGCGGGCGGGACGTACGCGTCGCTCTACGACAGCTGGCTCGGCAACACGCGGGGCGGCGGTGGCGGTGGCGGTACGCCTCAGGCCGACGCCGCGGGCCCGACGGCGCCGATCTCCGCCAGGTAGGCGTGCAGGGCCGACACGACCCGGAAGACGTCCTCGTCGGTCACGTCCAACCCGGCCTCCTCGGCCCGCCCGAGCACGACGGCGACGGCATCGTCGTCGGCCACGACGACGTCGGGCGTGTCACCCCCGGGCAGCTCGACGTCCCGGCCGGGCTCGGCGAGCACCCCCTTGCCCTCGAGGTGCTCCAGCTCGGCGACGATGAGCTGGCGCACCTCGTCGTACGTGAGCCGACCCTGCGCCTCGGGGTCGAGTGCGTCGGCCACCCGATGGACGGCCTCGTCGAGATCGAAGATGGTCGGCGGCGGTTGGTGCCCCAGCCGGAAGGTCTCCCGCCCGACGGTCACGGCGGCGATGACGAACACGGCGACGGCGGCGAGCACGACGAACAACCAGACCACGGCCGCACCGTAGCGATCCGGGCCCCGAGGGGACCGCACCCGACCGGCACCGACCGCCTGCACGCCGGGTGCGGGAGCCGCTCCCGCCGGGCGCGATGATTCTCCGGTGCCCGTGCGCAGCACGACGCCCGCGTTCGTCGGCCGGGCCGCCGAGCTGACCGCCCTGGTCGAGGCGTTCGGTGACGCGGCCGACGGTCGGGGCACCACCGCGCTCGTGGCCGGGGAGGCCGGGGTCGGCAAGTCCCGGCTCGTCGGCGAGGCCGGGGCGCACGCCCGGCGGCGGGGGGCCCGGGTGCTCGTGGGGCAGTGCCTCGACCTGGAGGAGGGCGGGCTGCCCTACGCGCCCCTGCTCGACATCCTCCGTACCCTCGGCCGCGACCTGTCGCCCGACGACGGGGCCGCCACGTTGGCTCCGCTGCGGGCGCTGCTCGACCCGGGGGCGCAGCCCGCACCGGCGGCCGCCGGCGGCGGTGCCGGCAACCCGCTCGGGCAGGCGCGGCTGTTCGAGCTGCTGCTCACCGTCATCGAGCGGCTCGTGGCCTCGCGGCCGCTCGTGCTCGTCGTCGAGGACCTGCACTGGGCCGACCGGTCCACGCTCGACCTCGTCTCGCTGCTGGCGTCCAACACCCGCTCGCTGCCCGTCCTGCTGGTCGCCACCTACCGCAGCGACGACGTGCCTCCCCGCCACCCGCTGCGGGGGTTGGCCGCCGAACTGGGGCGGCGCGGGGCACTTCAGCTCACCCTCGGGCGCCTCGGGGCCGGGGACGTCGCCGAGCTGCTCGGCGCCCTGCTGGACGCGGCGCCGACCGCCGAGCTGACCGCCAGCGTCGTCGAGCGGTCCGACGGGAACCCCCTGTTCGTCGAGGAGCTGGCCGCCGCCCTGGTCGAGGATCCGGAGGCGCCCATGCCGCCCCAGCTGCGGGACGCCGTCATCGCCCGGGTCGAGCACATGCCGCCCGAGGCGGCCGCCGTGCTGCGGGCGTGCGCCGTCGGCGGGCGCCAGGTCGAGCACGACCTCCTGGCGGCCGTGCTGGCCCCCGCCGCCGACCCGCCCACGGTGCCCGTCGACCCCATCGCCCTCGACCGGGCGCTGCGGACGTGCGTCGACCATCGCCTGCTCCTCGCCGACCGGCACACGGGGACCTACCGGTTCCGGCACGCCCTCGTCCACGAGGCCGTCCTGGACGACACGCTGCCCGGCGAGATGACCCGGCTCCACGCGGCGTTCGCCACCGCGCTCGCGTCCCGGCCCCGGGCAGGTGGCGACGGGCCGGCCGACGACGACTGGGCCCGGCTCGCCCACCATTGGGCCGCCGCCGCCGACTACGACGCCGCCCTCGGCGCCGCGGTGCGCGCCGGGCGGGCCGCCGACCGGGCGTTCGCCATGCCCGAGGCCCACCGCTACCTCGAGTGGAGCGTGCGCCTCTGGGACCGGGCCGCCGACCCCGAGCCCGCCGCGGGATGCGACCGGGGCGTGCTGCTCGCCCGGGCGGCCGAGGCTGCCAGCCGCGGCGGGGCGATCGTGCGGGCGCTCACGCTCGTCGACGAGGCCCTCGCCACCCCCCAGGTGGCGGCCGATCCCGTCCGGGCCGGCCTGCTCCACGAGCGGCGGGGCTGGTACCTGCACCGCTCCGGCCGCCCCGACGAGGCGTTGGACGCCTACGCGCTCGCGGTCGACCTCGTGCCGCTCCGGCCGCCGAGCGCCGCCCGGGCCCGGGTCGTCCAGGAGCAGGCCCACGCCCTGGTCCGGGCCGGCCGCAACGCCGAGGGCCGGGCCATGGCGACCGACGCCATCGACCTGGCCACGTCCGTCGGCGACGTCGTCGTCGAGGGCCAGGCCCGCCACGTGCTCGGCCTCGTGCTCGCCACCGAGGGCCGCACCGACCAGGCGGTCGCCACCCTGCACGAGGCCGGCCAGATCGCCGTGCGCGTCGGCGACCTGCCCGAGGTGGCGGGCGTCTACGTCCACATCTGGCGCACGCTGGTCGAGGCGGGCCGGGGCGACGAGCTCGGCGCGCTGCTGTTCGCCTACGTCGGCGAGCCCGGTGGCGGGCAGCCGCCCTCGTTGATGGGCACGATCGGCGCCGCCGCGCTGCACCAGCTGGGACGGTGGGACGAGGCCGCCCGGCTGCTCGGCGACGCCCGGCTCGCGGCCGAGGCCGGCGGGCTGATCGCCGTGGCCCGGACCCTGGTGTCCGGGGCGCTGGCGGTCGACCGCGGCGACCACGAACAGGCCCGGGACGAGCTGGAGATCGCCCGCACCTGGTGCCACCAGGTCGCCGACGGCCGGCTCAACGGCCTGCTGCACCGGTCGCTGGCCGAGCTGGCCGTGTGGCAGGGGCGCTACGACGACGCCCGCCGCGAGGTCGACACCGGCCTCGACCTGCTGGCCCACACGGGAGACCCCGAGCTGGCCGCCCGGATCGCGGCGGTCGGCGTGCGCGTCGAGGCCGACCTGGCGGAGACGATCCGCCGGGGTGGCGGCCGCCCGGCGGGCCGGACCCCGCTGCTCGGGCGGCGCGGCGCCGACGACGGCAGCCCCGAGGCCCGGGCGCGGCGCCTCGTCGCCGAGCTGGAGCGGCTCGCGGCCACGACCGTCCTGCGCCACGCCCCGACCTCGTCGGAGGCCCGGGCGTCGCTCCTGACCGGCCAGGGCGAGCTGAGCCGGGTGACCGGCCGCTCCGACGCCGGGCGCTGGCAGGAGGCGGCCGCCACCTGGGACGCCGTCGGCTTCCCCTACTGCGCCGCCTACGCCCGCTTCCGGCGGGCCGAGGCGGCCCTGGCGGCCGGGGACGCCCCGACCGCCCACACCGAGCTGACTGCGGCCTGGGACGCCGCCCAGCGCCTCGGTGCCGCCCCCCTCGCCGGGGCGGTCGAGCGCCTCGGCCGCCGGGCCCGCATCGACCTCGGCGCCCCCGCCGGACCGGCGGCGGCCGTCGCCGACGGCGGCCCCCCGCTCACGCCGCGCGAGTCCGAGGTCCTGGCGCTCGTGGCCGAGGGCCGCACCAACCGCCAGATCGGCGAGGTCCTGTTCATCAGCGACAAGACGGCCAGCGTCCACGTCTCCCGACTGCTGGCCAAGCTGGGCGCCAGCAACCGGGCCGAGGCCGCCGCCGCGGCCCGCCGCCTGGGCCTCCTCGGCGACTGAGGGTCCGCCACGCGGGATCTAAGGGGGCCCTAGGGCATCCTGCCGATGTGGCCACGGGGTCCCAGGCCGCAGGCTGGCACCGTGGCCCCCTCCCCCCGCTCCGAGCCCCCGGCGCCGGCGCATGGCGTCGTGGTCGGCGCCGGCGTCGCCGGCCTCGCCGCCGCGGCCGCGCTGCGCCGCCATGTCGAGCGGGTCACGATCGTCGAGCGGGACGTCCTCCCGTCGCTGCCCGCCGTCCGGTCCGGCGTCCCGGCGGGCCGCCACGCCCACGGCCTCCTGCCCGGCGGCCTGGCGGCGCTCGACCGGCTGGTCCCCGGCGTGCGGGACGACCTGGTCGCCCGCGGCGCCGTTGCGCTGACCGCGCCCCGCGACGTCCTCTGGCTGTCGGCCGCCGGCTGGATGACGCCGGTCGCCCGCCGCCGGCGGACGCTCGTGTCGGCCAGCCAGGCGCTGATCGAGCACGTGACGCGCCGGCGGGTCCTGGCCGACCCCGCGGTGCGCGTGCGCACCGGCGTCGAGGTGGCCGCGCTCGCCGTCGACGCCGGGAGGATCGTCGGCGTGGACCTGCGGCCGCGGGGCGCGGCGCCGGCCGAGCCCACCGAGCGCCTGGGCGCCGACCTCGTGGTCGACGCCGGCGGTCGCCGGTCGCGTGCCCCGGGGTGGCTGGCCGCCGCCGGCTTCGAGCGCCCGGTCGAGACCGTCGTCGATGCCGGCGTCGCCACCGCCTCGCGGACGTACCGCCGGGTGCCGGGCGACACGGTCGCCGGGCACCGGGCGGTGTGGCTCCAGGCCCGGCCCCCCGACACGCGGCGGACCGGCGTCATGGTCCCCATCGAGGACGACCGTTGGCTGCTGACGCTGGCCGGCGCCGACGGCGACATGCCGCCCACCGACGAGGACGGCTTCGTGGCGTTCGCCCGGGGTCTCCGGTCCCCGGTCCTGGCCGCCGCGATGGGCCGGCTGGAGCCGGTCTCGCCGATCTCGGGCCACCGGGAGACCGCCGGCCGGCGCCGCCACTACGAGGACCTCCGGGGCCCGGCCGGCTTCGTCGTCGTCGGCGGCGCCACCTGCGCCCTCGGCCCCGTCCACGGCCACGCGATGAGCGCGGCGGCCCGGTCTGCCGACGCGCTCGACCGGGCGCTGACGCGGCACCTCGCCCGCCGCGGCACCCTCGCCGGTGCCTCGCACGCGGCACAGCGGGCGGTCGCCCGAGCCACCCGGGGCGCCTGGCGGCTGGCCGCCGGCGAGGACCTCCGCTACCCCCGGGCCCGCGGCCGGGCGCCCGCCTCCGCCGGCCGGATCGCCCGCCGATACCTCGACCGGGTCGTGGCGGCCGCCACGGTCGACGCGGCGGTCGCCGACGCGCTCTACGACGTCCTTGCGCTGGTCGCCGAGCCGTCGTCGCTGGTGCGCCCGGCGCTGGCCCGACGTGTGCTCGGCCGCCGCCGTGCAGCGCCGCCGGCCGACCCGCCCCTGCCTTACACCGCCCCCGACCGGGCCGGCGCCACCCGCCGGTGACGCGCCGCCGAAGCGAAGTCCCCGCGATGCTCCACCGCCGCCGCTCCCCCGCACCGCCGGGCAGCCGCCCGCCGGTCGCGGCCCACGCCGTCGTGATCGGCGCCGGGGTCGCGGGTCTCGCCGCCGCACAGGCCCTGGCCGGCCACGTCGAGCGGGTGACGGTCATCGAGCGCGACGACCTGCCCGAGCGGCCCGGCCCCCGCCCCGGGGTCCCGCAGGCTCACCACGCCCACGTCCTCCGGCCCGGCGGGCTGGCGGCGCTCGAACGTCTCATGCCCGGCTGCGGCGCCGAGATGCGGGCGGCGGGGGCGACCGCGGTCCGGATTCCCGCCGACGTCCTGTGGCTGTCGCCGGCCGGGTGGATCCCCCGCCGCCCAGCCGCCGACCGCCACGTCGTGCTGTCGGCCAGCCGCGAGCTGACCGAGTGGACGATCCGCCGCCGGGTGACCGAGTCGCCCCAGGTGCTCGTGCGCTCGGGCCTCGACGTGTGCGGGCTCGTCGTGCGCGACGGGCGGGTCGCGGGGGTCGACGTGCGTTCCCGGCGGGCGGGCACCGAGGGCCCGGCGGCGACCATCGCCGCCGACCTGGTGGTGGACGCCAGTGGCCGGCGGTCACCCGCGCCGGCCTGGCTGGCCGCCGCCGGCGCCCCGGTGCCAGACGAGACCGTCAGCGACGCCGGTCTCGTCTACGCCAGCCGGGTGCTGCGCCGCTCCCCCGGGGACACGCCCGGGTGGACGGCGGCGCTGCTGCAGGGACGCCCGCCCGCATCGCCCCGGGCGGGCGTCCTTGTCCCCCTCGAACGCGACCGGTGGCTGGTCACGCTGGCCGGCGCAGGCGACGCCGCGCCGCCCACCGACGAGGCGGGATTCGCCGCCCACGCCCGCAGCCTGCGGTCACCGGCGATCGCCGACCTGCTCGACCGGGTCGAGCCGCTCGGGCCGATCGCCGGATGCCGGGACACGCCGGAACCAGCGCCGCCGCTACGAGCGCCTGGAGCACCCGCTGGACGGGTTCCTGGCCGTCGGCGACGCACTGTGCGCCCTCGACCCCGCCCACGCGCAGGGGATGAGCCTGGCCGCTCTCGCTGCCGAGGCGTTGGACCGCTGCCTGGCCGACCACCTGGCCCGCCACCGCGGCCTCAGCGGCGTGTCGGCCCGCGCGCAGCGGGCGGTGGCCCGGGCGGCGGACGGCGCCTGGACCCTCGCGACGCGTACCGACCTGCGCCTGCGCGGCGTGGCCGGCGACGACCGCGGGCGGCTCCGTCGGACCGCCGACGGTGCGCTCAGTCGGTACACCGACCGGGTCGCCGCCGCTGCCCGCACCGACCCCGCGGTGCTGGTCGCGCTCGTCGACGTGGTCGGGCTCGTGCGCCCGCCGGCCGCGCTGCTGCGGCCCGGGATCGCCCGGCGGGCGCTGGCGCGGCGGCCGGCGCCGGCGGGCGGGCCGTCCTCCGGCGGCGGCGACCGGCGGGCCGATGCGCACGATGAGGCGGCGATGGCGCCGGGCTGAGGCCCGCCCGAGGCTTCGCGCGTGCTCGCGGCTCAGATGCCGATGCGCTGGGCGAGCAGCTCGCGGTGGTAGGTCGGGTCGCCGAACAGCAGCTCGGAGCGACTTGGCCCGCTTGAAGTACAGGTGCGCCGGGTGCTCCCAGGTGAAGCCGATGCCGCCGTGGATCTGGATGTTCTCGGCGGCGGCGTGGAAGTACGCCTCCGAGCAGTAGGCCTTGGCCAGCGAGGCCACCGACGGGCAGCTCGTCGTTCAGCTCGGCGGCGCACCACCCGGCGTAGTAGGCGGCCGACTTGGCCGACTCGACCTCGAGCAGCATGTCGGCGCACTTGTGCTTGATGGCCTGGAACGAGCCGATCGGGCGGCCGAACTGCACGCGGACCTTGGCGTACTCGACCGCCATCTCGAGGCACCTTCTGGGCGCCGCCGACCTGCTCGGCGGCGAGCGCCGACGGCGGCGAGGTCGAGCACGCGTCGACGAGCACGTCCCAGCCCTCGCCCTCGGTGCCGATGAGCGTGGCCGGCGACGTCGGCGAACTCGAGCTTGGCCTGCTTGCGGGTCTGGTCCATCGTGGACAGCGGCGGTGCGGGTGAGGCCCGGCGGCGTCGCCGTCGACGGCGAACAGGCTGACGCCGGCGCCGGTGCGGGCGGCCACGATGATCAGGTCGGCGGTGTGGCCGTCGAGCACGAACATCTTGGTGCCGTTGATGCGTCCAGCCGTCGCCGTCGCTTGGTGGCCGGTGGCCTCGATGCCGGACTCGTCCCACCTGCCGTTGGGCTCGGTGAAGGCGAGCGTGGCGATGGTCTCGCCGGAGGCGATGCCCGGCAGGTAGCTCCTTCTTGGCGGCGTCGTCGCCGGAGTGGATGCAGGGTGTTGGCGGCGAGCACGACGGTGCGAGAAGAACGGCGCGCACAGCAGCGCCCGGCCCATCTCCTCGAGCACGACGATCAGCTCGACGTAGCTGTAGCCCGAGCCGCCGAACTCCTCGGGGATGACGAGGCCCTGCAGGCCCAGCTGCTCGCCCATCTGCGTCCAGACGGCGGGGTCGTAGCCCTCCTCGGTCTCCATCAGCTCGCGGACGGCGGCCTCGGGCGACTTGGCCTCGAGGAACTGCCGGACGATCTTGCGGAGCTCTTCCTGCTCCTCGGTGAAGGCGAAGTTCATGGACGGAACGCTAGGGGACCTGCCGCGCCTCGTCCACCGGACATGTGTACACGCGTGCTACGGTGCCCCCGCATGGAACGGGTCGGGATCCGGGAGCTGCGCAACAACGTCGCCGCCGTCGTCCGCCGC
Organism: uncultured Acidimicrobiales bacterium; assembly: GCA_963739835.1. GTDB lineage: Bacteria > Actinomycetota > Acidimicrobiia > Acidimicrobiales > VFJN01 > ZC4RG19. The sequence goes on along the minus strand of CAVUBW010000015.1, from coordinate 261,937 downwards.
GCCGCCGCCGGCGAGCGGGTGGTGGTGACGGTCGACGGCGTGCCGGTGGCGCAGCTCGGCCCGCTCGAGGCGCCCGCAGGGGTCGAGCATCGACGACCTGGTGGCCGCCGGCCTGGCCCGGCCGCCCGGCCGGCCGCGACCGCCCGCCCGCGCCCGAGGCCGAGGACGCGCCGGTCGACGTCCGGCCCGACGCCGTGCTCGACGAGCTGCGGGGCGGGCGCTGACGGTGACGCTGTTCGTCGACACGTCCGCTCTGGTCCGGCGCTACGTCCAGGGCCCGGGGCGCGACCTCGTGCTCGACGCGATGGGCGCCGACTCCGAGTGGTGCGCGTCGGCGCTGTGCCGGTCCGAGACCCTGCTCGCCCTCCATCGGCTGGCCGTCACGCCTCGCCAGCACGAGCGGATGTGGGGCCGGCTCCGGGACGACTGGGATGCTTTCGTCGTCATCCCGGTCGACGACCGGTGCCTGGCCCACGCCGTCGAGGTCGGCGCGACCTACGGGCTGCGCACCGTCGACGCGGTGCACCTCGCGGCGGCCGACCGGCTCCCGCGGCCCGCTACCTACCTCACGTTCGACCGCCGGCACATCCCCGCGGCGGCCGGCCTCGGCTTCGACGTGCGCTCACCGGTGGGCTGAAAGCCTCGGCGAGGGAAACCCCGGGGCGGCCGGTCCCGGGCTTCTCCCCAAGACCGGAACCGGCTCGCCTCCATGAGCGACGATGGCCGTGGCGGTCGGCCCGTCGCCCCGACGGGGTTGCTCTGCGGTGGGCATGAGCGGTTGCAGTTTCGCCACGAAATCGCCCGATGGACAAGACCCAAGATGCCGTGAAATATGTCACATCTCTGTAAGGCGTCCTGACACCACGTTCAGTGGTGCATAAACGGCCACAAACGGTAGTCGCGGGGCCGCCGCGAGGGTGATTACCTCACAACCCGGCCACACATCGCGTTCGGCAGCCCGAAAGGGCCGCGCGCGAGCACTGCGGGGACCCTGTGTTCGTGGACGCGCCCGGAGCACGCGCGCGGCAATTGTGTCCGACATCTGACTGAAACACTCCGCACCACCCGCCCGGACCTGTGCGTGCGCCCGCGGACCCGGCAGACTGGCGCCATGGACACCCTGTTCCACGCCGGCGACGGCTTCGACATCCACAAGGTCGTCGTCGGCCCCATGGACAACAACGTCTACGTGCTGCGCTGCAGCGAGACCGGCGACGCCGTCCTCGTCGACGCTGCCAACGAGCACGAGCGGCTCCTGGAGCTGTGCCGCACGCTCGGCGTCCGCTCCGTGCTGGAGACGCACGGCCACTGGGACCACATCCAAGCCGTGCCCGAGCTGCGCGACGCCGGCTACGAGGTCCACGTCACCGCCGAGGACGCGGACATGCTGCCGACCTACGACCAGATCCTCGACGACGACAGCGTGATCCAGGTCGGGCGGCTGCGGCTGCGGACGATCCACACCCCCGGTCACACCCCCGGCTCGATGTGCTTCCTCATCGAGGGCGCACCCGTGCTGTTCTCCGGCGACACGCTGTTCCCCGGCGGGCCGGGCAACACGACGTTCCCCGGCGGTGACTTCCCGACGATCATCGTCTCGGTCGAGAACAGGCTGTTCACGCTGCCCGGCGAGACCCGGGTGCTCCCCGGCCACGGCGACCCGACCACGGTCGCCACCGAGCGGCCGCACCTCCAGGAGTGGATCGACCGGGGCTGGTGAGCCGGGTGCCCGACGCCCTGCGCTACGACAAGCGGCCCTACGACGAGACTCCGGTCCACACCGACGACCTGCCGGCAACGCCGATCCGCGACCGGAACATCCCTGCCTCGGCGTGGGTCGAGGCGCCCGACGAGCTGCGCCGCCTCGGCGACGACCTGCCGGGCCGCCCGGTCGCCGACTACAAGCGCCGCATCGGCCCCTGGCTGCTGTGGCGGGCCGGGCCGGCCTCCGGCGGCGACGCCCGCTACTGGGTCGCCAGGGTGTCCGACCTCGACGAGCGCTACACGTTCCGCCTCCACGCGGACGGCTCCGGCGAGGGCCTGGGCCCGAGCGGCGCCCGCCACACCCGGTTCCGGACCTGGAAGGAAGACCTCCGGGACGCCGGGTAGGGGCGCCACCACCGCGGCGACGCGCGCCGCTACCCTCGCTCGCCTAGGCGGATGAGCGTTGGGGGTAGTGAGGTGAGTGACGACCTCGGGTGGTTGTGGGACAACCGGACCTCCTACGACCGCAAGCAGAACGAGCGGCTCGACAGCCTGTCGAGCCAGCTCTTCCAGCAGCGAAGCGAGGCCGGGCGGCTCCAGGCCCGGCTGGCGAAGGTCCAGGGCGACCTCCAGGGGCGCGTGGACCGCCTGGCGACGGCGTTCGACGCGTTCGTCGAGCTGTGCGACGTGCGGGAGGATCTCCGGGCCTTCGAGCCGGTCGCCGACGCCCGCAACCGGGCCCGGCGGGTCGTCAAGCGGCTGATCGCGACCGGCCGCTCGGCCGGCCAGCCCGTCCTGCCGCCGGCGGCCGACGTGTCGCCCGAGCTGGCGGACTACTGGCTGCCGCGGGCCGTCGCCGGCCTCGTGGCGACAGTGCGGGGCGACCGCGCCGCAGCCGATGCGGCGCTGGCCGAGGCCAGGGGCCGCGACGCCGCCCGCACCGACCTGTTCCTGTGCCTGGCCTTCGCGGTGTCCGAGCGGACCGAACCGGCGGTCGACCTCCTGCCGGGGCTGCTCGACCTCCGTGCGGACCGGCCGGTCACGAGGGCCCAGCGGGAGCTGTGGCTGGCCGCGGGTGTCGGGCGCCTCGGGGATCGCGGCCCCGACGTCGTCGTCGGGCGCCTGACGGCGCTGACCACGGGGCTCCACGGCGAGGTCCGGGCTGCAAACGCCTCCGCCTGGCGGGACACGGTGGCCGCCGTCCCCGCGGGCGTGGGAACCATTCCCTCGGTCCCGTCGTCGACCGCGGACCTGTCCGGCCTGGCCGCACCGCTGCGGGCCGCCCACCAGATGGACGCCCTGGCCGCCTGGTACGAGCAGGCGGCGCACCCGGCCCCGGCCGACCGGCCCGAGACGACCGGCGAGGACCCGGCCGATCCGCTCTACGCGCTGCTGCGGCAGCTGGTCGACGAGGGGGTGCCCGACGAGCAGCCGCTGCTGGCGCGGATGGCGGAGCTGCGCCGCACGATCGAGGCGGACGGCGGCGTCCGGGCGGCCGCGCCGCCGCGCTGGGACGAGACCCTGGACATCCCGCAGGCCCTGCTCCTGGCCGACGCCGACTCGCCCGACGCGGGCTGCCGCGCGGTGGCCGCCCGGGCCGCGGCGCCGCTGCTCGCCACGGTCGCCGCCGACTTCGCCATCGCAGCCTCCCAGCCGCTGCCGCCGCGCATCGAGGCGGGGGTCAACCGGCACAGGATCGGCTTCACCGCCGCCGGCGCGGACGAGGTCACGGTCGCCGCCGCCCGGGACGCCGCGGCGGCCGACCCGCCCCCCGACGTCCGCGGCGCCACGCGGATCGCCGTCACGATGGTCGCGGTCGCGGTGCTGCTGGTCGTGGTCGGCATGGCGCTCGGCATCACGCTCGCGACCGTGTTCGGCACCTTCCTCGGGCTCCTGGGCGGCGGGGTCGCGGCCCGCGCCTACACGCGCCGGCGCGACGCGGCGGACAGGGCGGGCCGGCAGGCGAACGAGTGGGCCCGCACCGAGCAGCGGATCGCCGGGATCGAGACTGCGCTCGCCGAGCTGTGGGCGCAGGCCGGCCGGGCGGCGACCGACGCCGCCGCGGCCCGGGCCCGGTTCGAGGAGCGCCTCCCGGCCGCGACCCCGGCGGCGGGGCCCGCCGACGCCGCCGCACCGCCGCTCAGCGCTCGATGAACAGGTAGTCGGTGGCGATCCGGCCGTCCGTGTCGAGGTGGAGGACGTTGACGCCGCCGCCCGCCGGCGAGCCGTCCGCCGTCGAGACCAGCGTCCAGGCCAGGCCGACCACGTGGTCGAGCAGCCGGATGGGCTCGGCGGCCGCGGCGAACCGGTGCTCGCCGGGGGCAACCCACAGCTCGTAGGCACGCGTGACCCGGGCGTCGAGGGCGTCGTGCCCGTACACGGGTAGCGGCGGGGCGGGGAACCGGTGGTGGTCGGCCACCGCCCGCACCTCCTCCGGCGGGTCGACGAGGACCTGGCCGCCGCCCGGCGCCCACAGCTCGGCGATGCGGTCACGGCGCCGGGCCGGGTCGGGCTCGTTCCAGAGGGCGAGATAGCGGTCGGCGAAGTCGTGGAGGTCGTCCATGCCCCGAGACTGGGCGCCAGGGCGCGGCCCGGCAATTCCCCGGCGGGTATGGCGCGGCCGCGCCCGGGCGGGTACGAACGGGGCATGACGCTCGTCGCCGAGCCCACGACGTTCGCCCGGGAGCTGCGCCGCTGGCGGGAGCTGCGCCGCTGGAGCCAGCTGGAGCTGGCGCTGCGGGCGGGCACGACCCAGCGCCACCTGAGCTACCTCGAGCAGGGACGGTCGCGGCCGGGCCGGGCGCTGGTCGTCCGGCTGGCCGAGTCGCTGGAGCTGTCTCTGCGCGAGCGCAACGGGTTGCTGCTGGCGGCCGGGTTCGCTCCCGTGTTCGCCGAGTCCGACCTCGGCGCCCCGGACCTGTCCGCGGTGCGGGGCGCGCTCGACCGGATCCTGGAGGGGCACATGCCGTACCCGGCCGTGGTCGTGCGGCCGTACGGCGTGCAGGTCGCCGCCAACGCCGCCGTGTCGGTGCTCACCGAGGGCGCCGACCCCGCCCTGCTCACGCCCCCGGTCAACGTGCTGCGGCTGGCGCTGCACCCCGACGGCATGGCCCCGCGGGTCGGCAACCTGCCGGAGTGGGGCCGCCACATCGTCGAGAGCCTGCGCTCGCTGGCGCTGCGCAGCCCGTCGGTCGACCTCGACGCGTTCGTGGCCGAGTTGGAGGGCTACCTGCCGCCGATCGCCCCCGGCCCGGACCACCTGGGCTTCGCCGTCCCGCTGCGGCTGCGGTGCGGCGAGGGCGAGCTGCGGCTGATCACGACGCTGACGTCGTTCGCCACCGCCACGGACGTGACGCTGTCCGAGCTGCGGCTGGAGGCGTTCCTGCCGGCCGACGAGGCGACCGCCACGATCCTGCGAGAACGCGTTTTCTACGCGGAAACGGTCGCTATGGCGACCGTTTCAGGGGACGAAACGCCTAGTCCACCAGGGTGACCGGAACCGGCTCGTCGACGACATCCGGCGCCAGGGAGCGGCCGTGCCCGTGGACCCGCAGGGTCAGGCTGGCGCCCACGGCGGCGACGGCGAGGATGACAGGCAGCCGAGCGGGCCCGGGCACGTCGAGCTCGATCAGCAGCGTGCGGGCGTTGACGATCAGCAGGAGCGTGCCGACGACGACGCCCATGACCGAGGCGTCGGCGTGGCGCACCAGGAAGGCGGCGAACGGCGCGGCGATGACGCCCCCGATCAGCAGGGCGATCACGAGCGGCGCCTCGATGCCCTGGGTGCCGAGCCCGAAGAGGAAGCCGGCGCTGGCGGCGAGCGTCACGAGCAGCTCGGCGGCCGACACCGACCCGATCACGTAGCGGGGGTGCACCCGCCCGGCGGCCAGCAGCGTCGGCGTGGCCACGGGTCCCCAGCCGCCCCCGCCGACGGCGTCGAGGAACCCGGCGGACAACCCGAGCGGCGCCAGGAACCGGGTCGACAGGTGCCCGGGATCGTGTCGCTCGCCCCGCAGGTCGCCCCGGTAGGACCGCACGATCACGAGGGTGCCGAGCCCGAACAGCACGACGGCGACGGCCGGCTTCAGCCACGGCCCGGTGAGCGAGCTGAGCACGGTGGCCCCGGCGAAGGCCCCGATGGCCCCGGGCACGCCGATCCGGCCCACGAGCCGCCACGACACGTTCCCGAACCGCCAGTGCGAGAGCCCGGAGGTGAACGTGGTGCCGACCTCGGCGAGGTGCACGCTGGCGGAGGCCACTGCGGGCGAGAACCCGTTCGAGAGCAGGACGGTGCTGGTGGTCACCCCGAACGCCATCCCCAGCGCCCCGTCCACGAGCTGCCCGATGAGCCCCGCGAGAGCGAACACCATCAGTCGCCGCACGACCCCTCCTCGGCCAACCCACTAAACCGATTAATCCGACTGTCTAAGTAAACATTAGCGAGAGGGGCCGGATGCGCCAACCGCCGGCCTGCGGCCGGCGGAAATGCAAACGAGGCCGGTCAGGAGGCGGACACTCACGGTGATCCTTACGCCGTTGGTTTTTCGGCGGGAAAGTCCTTGCCCGGGAAACTGCCCCCCGAACTGGTCGCTATGACGACCGTTTCCGGGGACAAAACGCGGAGACCCCCCAACCGGGGCTCGCCACGCCCACCGTGAGTGGAAAAAGCCGCCCACCCGACCGCCCCACCATCACGACAGAGGCCGCCCCCGGCGGCCTCCTTACCAGCCTCATTTGTTTCGTCGTTTCGTTGTCGTTCAGGGATCCCGAGGCGCGGCGACGATGTCGAGGCCGGGCGGGAGGTCCTCGACCTCGACCCGGTCCCCCTCGACCGTGACGGTCGCCGTGCCGCCGACGAGCGGGATGCGCTCGACCCGCAGCCGGCGGATGTCCGGCGGGAGCACCGGCGACAGCCAGAGCTTGCCCTGCGGGACCCACGGGTCGAGCCGCAGCAGCGACCGCAGGTGAAGCAGCGGGGCCGCCGCCGACAGCGCCCGCGTGTCGCAGGCGTCCGGCAGGCGGATCGGGCCGCGGACGTCCTCGCGGTCGAAGCCCGCCGCCACCGGCAGCCGCCCGCCGGCCAGGCCGGCCTCCAGCTGGGCGAGCACGACCCGGTGGGCTTCCTCGACGTAGCCGTAGCGGACCAGGCCGGCGGCGCAGATGGCGTTGTCGTGGGGCCACACCGCGCCCGTGTGGGGCCCGAGCGGGTCGAAGCCGCCGACCGACGCGCCCAGCGTGCGGACGCCCCAGCCCGAGAACAGGTCGTCGGCGAGCAGGTGCTTGACCACGACCGCGGCCTTGTCCTCGTCGACGATGCCGGTCCACAGGCAGTGCCCGACGTTGGACGCCGGGGAAGGGACCTGTTGCTTGTCGCCGTCCAGGGCCAGGGCGAACCAGCCGGCCTGCTCGAGCCAGAAGTCGCGGTTGAACGCCGCCTTGAGCGAGGCGGCCCGGAAGCGCCAGGCCTCGGCCGCCTCCTCGTCGCCGACCTCGGCCGCGAAGTGGGCGCGGGCCGTGTACGCCGCGTACACGTAGCCCTGCACCTCGGCGACCGCCAGCGGTCCGCCCGCGACCGTCCCGTCGGGGAAGCGGATCGGCGCCGCCGAGTCCTTCCACGCCTGGTGGCGCTCGCCCCGGTCGGTGGCCCGCTGGTACTCGACGTAGCCGTCGCCGTCGCGGTCGCCGTGGGCCACGATCCAGTCGAGGGCCCGGTCGGCGTGGACGAGCAGCCGGTCGACCACCTCGTGCGACAGCCCCCAGCGCCGCAGCTCGCCCAGCAGCATCACGAACAGCGGCGTGGTGTCGACCGCCCCGTAGCTGACGGCGCCGGTGCCGGCCCCGGCTGACGTGCCGAAGCCGTCGGGCCCGAACCGCAGGCGGGCCAGGATGCGGCCCGGCTGCTCCTCGGTGCGGTCGTCGACCTCCTCGCCCTGGAAGCGGGCCAGCGTCTCGAGGGTGCCGAGCGCGAGCTCGGGGTCGACGATCAGGCTCATCCAGCCGCTGAGCAGGGCATCCCGCCCCACCAGCGCCAGGTGCCACGGCGCCCCGGCCGCCACGACCACCCGGCCGGGGAAGTCGGGGTCGAGCACCTGCAGCGCGCCCAGGTCCTGCGCGCTGCCGCGGACCGCCGCCGCCAGGCCCGGATGGTCGCTCGCCACCCGGGGGACCGTCCGCTGCCAGCGGGCCAGCCGCCGGGACGACTCGCTGCGCCCGGCCTCGCCGAGAACCGTCGCCGGCACCTGCTCGGCGCCGCCGGCGATCGGCGAGACGGCCAGGGTCAGGATCCGCGAGCTGCGGGGCGGCACGATCGCCTCCCACCGCAGGGTCGCCCCGTCGGTGATCGCCGGGGGCGTGGCCGTCACCCGGCACCCGACGCGGGCGGTGCCCCGGCCCCGCACCAGCAGGACCTCACCCGGCTCGCCGGACGGCTCGACCGGGTCGAGGTCGAGGTGGGCGCCGCCCTCCCGGGCCGCCGCCACCGGCGCCATGTCGGCCCCCAGCTCGAACGCGACCTCGACGTAGGTGGGCTCGTCGCCCGGGTTGCGGACGTCGACGTCCTCGCGCAGGCCCGGGCCCAGCGTGCGCCGGCGCACGACGATCGGCCCACCGCCGGGCGCCCGGCTGACGAAGCACGCCGCCGCCGGGTCGTCGAGCACGTGGTCGACCGGGTCGGGCGTGCGCCCGTTGATCCGCAGCACGCACCGCGACAGCACGCGGCGGTCGGCGACGTAGAGCCCCGCGGCGCCCGCGCTACGGTCGGCGTCGACGTCGCCGCCGGGGGCCGACACGCAGAAGTTGGCTCCCTCGACGAGCGTGACGAGGCGGCCCGGAGGCGTCGCCGAGGAGACCATCGCCGGGACCTTATCCCTCTCCTTCTCGGGGGCGACAGGTATTTCTCCTATCCGCGTAGTGCGAATAGACTGGGTGCATGGCAGCCGCCCCTCTGTTCCAGATCGAGGACCTGCACGTCGCGCGCCGCGGGGGTCGAGGGCGAGATCCTGCGGGGCGTCGACCTCACCCTGGGCGCCGGCGAGGTCCACGCGCTGATGGGCCCCAACGGCTCCGGCAAGTCCACCCTGGCCAACACCCTCCTCGGCAGCCCCGACTACGAGGTCACCGGCGGCCGCATCCTGTTCCGGGGCGACGACATCACGGCGTGGGACACCGACGTCCGGGCCAAGGCCGGGGTCTTCCTGGCCTTCCAGTACCCCCAGACCATCCCCGGGGTCTCCGTGATCAACTTCCTGCGCCAGGCCCTGTCGGCCCGCAAGGGCATCGACCTGTCGGTGCTCGAGCTGCGCCTGGCGATCATGGAGTGGATGCAGCGCCTGGACATGGACCCGAGCTTCGCCGACCGCTACCTCAACGACGGCTTCTCCGGCGGCGAGAAGAAGCGCAACGAGATCCTCCAGATGGCGATCCTCGAGCCCGAGCTGGCCGTGCTGGACGAGACCGACTCGGGCCTCGACATCGACGCGCTCAAGGTCGTGGCCCGGGGTGTCGATGAGGTCCGCAGGGACCGCCCCGAGCTGGGCGTCCTCGCCATCACCCACTACCAGCGACTGCTCAACTACCTGCATCCCGACCGCGTCCACATCCTCATCGACGGCCGCATCGTCGCCTCCGGCGGCCCCGAGCTGGCCGAGCGTCTCGAGAACGAGGGCTACGACGCCTGGCGGGTCCCGACAGTGGCCGAGGTGACAACGACGTGACCGCCACCACCGATCCCCTCGACGTCGAGCGGATCAAGAAGGACTTCCCCATCCTCGAACGGGTGGTGCGCGGCCGCCGGCTGGTCTACCTCGACTCGGCCAACACGTCGCAGAAGCCCCGGGCGGTGCTCGACGCGATCGACCGCTACTACGAGCAGAGCAACGCCAACGTCCACCGGGGCACATACCTCATCGCCGAGGAGGCCACCGCCGCGCTCGAGGGTGCCCGGGCCAAGGTGGCCAACTTCATCGGGGCCGGCTCGCCGCGCGAGGTCGTGTTCGGCAAGAACGCCACCGAGGCGCTCAACCTGGTCGCAAAGGCGTGGGGCCGGGCCAACCTGCGGGCCGGCGACCCGGTCGTGATCACCGAGCTCGAGCACCACGCCAACATCGTCCCGTGGCACCAGCTGGTCGCCGAGCTGGGCATCGAGCTGCGCTGGATCCCGCTCGGGCCCGACGGCCACCTCGACCTGACCGACCTCGACCGCCTGGTCGACGGCGCCAAGATCGTGTCGTTCGCGGCCATGTCCAACGTGCTCGGCACGCTGCTCCCGGTCGAGCGGCTGGTGCGGGCGGCGCACGACGCCGGCGCCATCGCGGTCGTCGACGCCAGCCAGTGGGTCCCGCACGTGGCGACCGACGTGCAGGCGTGGGGCGCCGACTTCGTGGCCTTCACCGGCCACAAGATGTGCGGCCCCACCGGCATCGGCGTGCTGTGGGGCACCGAGACGATCCTCGACGCCACGCCCCCGTTCCTGACCGGCGGCGAGATGATCCTCAACGTCACCAAGGAGGGCTTCACGCCCAACGAGCTGCCGTGGAAGTTCGAGGCCGGCACGCCGCCGATCGCCGAGGCCGTGGGCCTGGGCGCGGCGGTCGACTACCTGACAGGCCTGGGGATGGCCGCGGTGCGCGCCCACGAGGTGGCCCTGACCGGCTACGCCCTGCGCACGCTCAGCGAGCGGTTCGGCCCGGACCTGGTGATCCACGGGCCGGCGGCGGCCGACGAGCGGGGCGGCGTGCTGTCGCTGGCCTACCGCGACATCCACCCCCACGATCTCACGCAGGTGTTCGACGAGCAGGGCGTGTGCGTGCGGGCGGGCCACCACTGCGCCAAAGTGCTGATGCGCGAGCTGGGCGTGGCGGCCACGGCCCGGGCCTCGCTCTACGTCTACAACGACGAAGCCGACGTCGATGCGCTCGGCGACGCCATCGCCGCCGCCGGGGACTTCTTCGGCTCGTCCTGACCGCCGATAGGATCGCGACCCGCATGCCCGGCCTCGAAGACCTCTACCGAGAGATCATCCTCGACCACTACCGCAACCCCCGGAACCGGGGCGAGCTCGAGCGCGCCGCCCGCCACGCGGGTCGAGGGCTTCAACCCGCTGTGCGGCGACGAGATCGTCCTGTACCTGACATCGACGGCGACGTGGTGCGCGACATCCGCATCGGCGGCCAGGGCTGCTCGATCAGCCAGTCGTCGGCGTCGATGATGTCGTCCGCCGTCAAGGGCCGCTCGCTCGACGAGGTCCGGGCGCTGTCACGGGCGTTCAAGGGCATGATGTCGATCCACGAGCAGGCGCTCGACGGCGAGGGCGCGGGCGGCAACGGCTCGGGCGAGCCGTCCGAGGCCGGCGCCGAGGTCAAGCTCGGCGACCTCGAGGCGCTACGGGGCGTCGTGAAGTTCCCCGTGCGCATCAAGTGCGCCACGCTGTCGTGGAACACGCTGCTCCAGGGGCTCGACGAGTCGACGTCCTGACGCCGGGGCGTGACGCCCAGGCGTCGCGCGCGCCGGACAGCGCGATCCCGGCGCCGAACAGCGTCGCGACCGCGGCGGCCGGGTGCAACCAGGCGTCGATCTACTACCACTTCGGCGGTATCGCCGAGCTGCTGGTGGCCGCCCTCGTCGACTCGAACGAGCGCCGGTTCGCCGCCTACCGCGCCGCGCTGGAGCCGCTGGACGATCCCCGCGAGATCCTCGCCGCCTGGGAGCTGCTGCACGAGGACGACGTCCGCTGCGGGCACATCGGCGCCATGACCGAGCTGGTCGGCGCGACCGGCGCCGAGCCGCGGCTGCGCGAGGGCGTGACGGCGGCGATGGGCGCCTGGCGGGACTTCATCTGCGCCACGATCCGCCGGGCGCTGGCCGCCCGCGGGCTGGACGGCGGGTTTCCGGTGGAGGAGGCCGCCGACGTGATCCTGGCGACCTTCCTCGGCGTCGAGCTGCTCGGCCACCTCGACGGCGACGCCGAGCGCGCCCGCCGGCTGTTCTCGGCGGGCCGCATCCTGGCGGGGCTGGTGCTGCCGGTGGCGGCTACTCCCCCAGCGCCCGGTTGATCGCCGCCGCCAGGGTGAAGCACACGTCGGAGATGCCGCCCTCGGCGTGGTTGGCGATGTCGATCACCACCCGGTTCCAGGAGTTCGACCAGTCGGGGTGATGGTTCAGCTTCTCGGCCTCGAGCGCCACCATCGCCATGAACCCGAAGGCCTCGACGAAGTTGCGGAACTCGAGCTCGCGGTGCAGGGCCCCGTCGGCGATGCCCCACCCGGGGGCGTCGACCAGGCGGGCCTCGGCCGCGTCATGGGTGAGTCGGGTCATGTGCCGTTTCTACGCGGAATCGGTCGCCATGGCGACCGATTCCGCGTAGAAAGGAGGTGGAGGGGCGGTTCGAGCTTTCGTCGAGAGAGGCAGGGGAATGCCGGGATCACGAAGGGGTCCGTCTTTGCGCGCCGTCGCGGCGGTCGCGGTGCTGTCGCTGACGGCGTCGGGATGCTGGTTGCAGCGGGGGTTCGACGCGGGCCGAGACCGGTTCGTCGCCGGCACCGCGCCGATCACGCCGGCCAACGCCGGCCAGCTCGTCGAGCTGTGGCGGACGAGCGGCGCCGGCTCGAGGCTCAACGAGCCGGTCGTCCTGGGCGACGACGTCTACGTGACGTCGTCCAGGGGCACGGTCGCGCACGGTCTCGGCCAGCACCGGCGCCGTCGTGTACCTGCGCACGCTCGCCGATCCCGGAGGCGCCGTCGGTTCCACCGTCCCCCTCTCGGCTCCCGTCCACCACGACGGCGAGCTCGACGCGGGCTGGCACGTTCTCCGCTCTGCCGGCAGCGACGTCCACGCCGCGGGAGGGCTTGCCCGCGTCGTGCCGGCGACCGGCGAGCTGATCGAGCCGCTCGTCGAGGACACGATCCCGGCGGCGACCGTGGACCTGGCGGAGGAACGCGGCGAGCTCGTCCGGCAGAAGGAGGTCAGCTCGCTCGTCGGGCTCGGGTTCTTCCGGGCGGTCGAGCTGGTCGACTGGCGGGGCATCCTCGCCAGCACGGGCCTGAAGACGAATTCCGATCCGTTCGCTCCGTCGAGCTTCGCCGTCGCCGGCGACCATCTCGCATCGGGCAACGCCGGCACGGCACTGGGTTGGAACGGCACGACGTGCACCAACCCCGACCCCAACAATGACCCGAACGGGCCGCAGGCGTGCCTGGCCGACTGGCAGACGCCGCTGGGGACCAGCATCACCGGACCAGCCGCCCTCGGCACCGATGCGGTCGTGTACGGCGTGAACACCAACCAGATCGCCGTGCTCGACGCCACCACCGGGGCGGTGCGGTTCACCGGCACGATCCCCGGCAGCCCCACGGGCCCGGTCACCGCGCCGGCCGTTGCCGGGGACACGATCCTGGTCGGCGCCAGCGACGGCCGGATCGCCGCGTTCCCCGCGGCCGGCTGCGGCCAGGCCGACTGCGCCCCGCTGTGGCAGACGACGATCGGCACCACGATGACGGGGCCACCGACCGTCGTCGGCGACGTCGTCTACGCCACCACGAGCAACACGCTCGTCACGCTGCGGCTGGCCGGCTGCGGCGCCGCCACGTGCCCGCGTATCGCCTCGTACAACGTCGGCGACCCGATCCGCGGCCTCGCCTACGACGGCGGCCGCATCTTCGTGGCCACCGACAACAACCTGGTCGCCTTCGGCCTGCCGGCGAGCTGACCCCGCGGCCCCATCGGCGGTACGACGGCGGCCGGATCGTCGTCGCCGCGGGCGGCGGCCTGGTCTCGGCGTTCGGCCTCCCGCCGGCCTGAGCGCGCCGGCGTCCCCGGGTCCGTCGCCGCCCGACGGCGTAGGGTCGGGGCCATGGGGCTCGACGCCAGTCACGTCGCCCGCCTGTTCGCCGATGCCGTCGGCGCCGACCGCGTCAGCGAGGGGGAGGCCGCCGGCGACGACTACGGCCACGACGAGGCGCTGAGCGCCGCCGCGGTCCAGCCTCTGGCGGTCGTCCGGCCCGAGACGACCGAGCAGGTGGCCGCGGTCCTGCGCGTCGCGGACGAGCACCGCATCCCCGTGACCGCCCGGGGCGCCGGGACCGGGCTGTCCGGCGGCTGCACGCCCCGGCCCGACGGCATCGTCGTGTCGTTCGAGCGGATGGACCGCATCGTCGAGATCGACACCGAGAACTTCATGGCCGTCGTCGAGCCCGGGGTCCGGCTCGACCAGCTCGACGCCGCTCTCGCCCCGCTCGGGCTCGTCTACCCGGTGTTCCCCGGCGAGTACAGCGCCAGCCTCGGCGGCAACGTCAACACCAACGCCGGCGGCATGCGGGCCGTGAAGTACGGCGTGACCCGTCACCACGTCGTCGGACTGGAGGCGGTGCTCCCCACGGGCGAGGTGATCCGCTGTGGTGGGAAGGTCGTCAAGCTGTCGACCGGCTACGACCTGACCCAACTCGTCGTCGGCTCCGAGGGGACCCTGGCGCTCGTCACCCAGGCGACGCTCAAGCTCTATCCCCGGCTGCCCCACTCCTCGACCGTGCTCGCCCCGTTCGCCTCGCTCGACGAAGTGACCCGCGCGGTGCCGGCCGTCGTGCGCTCCGGCGTCGGGCCGCTGATCCTCGAGTACATCGACATGCTGACCCTGGCGGCGGCCACCGCGTTCGTCGGCATCGACCTCGGGATCCCCGCCGAGGTCAAGGACACCGCCGCCGCCTACCTGGTCGTGGCGCTGGAGAACACGCACGCCGACCGGCTCGACGCCGACACGCACGCCCTCGCCACCCAGCTCCACGAGCTGGGCGCCATCGACGTCTACGTGCTCCCGCCCGGGGCCGCCGCCGGCCTGATCGACGCCCGGGAGAAGGCCTTCTGGGTCGGTAAGGCGAACGGCGCCGACGACATCATCGACATCGTGGTGCCCCGGGCGTCGGTGCCCGACTTCATGCGCCGGGTCGGCGAGATCGCGTCCGAGCACCAGGCCTGGATCGCCGGCTGCGGGCACGCCGGGGACGGCAACGTCCACATGGCGGTGTTCCAGCGCGACGCCGAGGCCCGGGGCCGGATCATGCGCGAGCTGTTCACCGCCGGCATGGCGCTCGGCGGCGCCATCTCCGGCGAGCACGGCCTCGGCGGCCAGAAGGCCAAGTACTTCCTCGAGCTCGAGGACCCGGCCAAGATCGCCCTGATGCGTCGCATCAAGGCCGCGTTCGACCCCCACGGCATCCTCAATCCCGGCAAGGTCATCGGCGCCGATGCGGCCCACGACCCCGACCTCGACCCCGCGGAGCTGCAACCGTGACCGACACCGAGATGAACGGCGCCCGCTCGCTCGTCCGCACCCTCGTCGCCAGCGGGGTGGACACGTGCTTCAGCAACCCCGGCACCTCCGAGATGCACTTCGTGGCCGCCCTCGACGACGTGCCCCAGATGCGGGCGATCCTCGCCCTGTTCGAGGGCGTCGCCACCGGGGCGGCCGACGGCTACGCCCGCATCGCCGGCAAGCCGGCCGCCACGCTGCTGCACCTCGGGCCCGGGTTGGGCAACGGCCTCGCCAACCTGCACAACGCCCGCAAGGGCCGGGTGCCGATCGTCAACATCGTCGGCGACCACGCCACCTACCACAAGCGCTACGACGCCCAGCTCGAGTCGGACATCGAGACCGTGGCGCGCAACGTGTCGCCCTGGGTCCGGTGGTCGCACACGCCGGCCGACGTCGGGCGGGACGCGGCCGAGGCGGTCGCAGCCGCCGTCGGTCCCCCGGGCGAGGTCGCCACGCTCATCCTCGCCGCCGACGCCAGCTGGTCGCCGGGCGGCGTCGTGGCCGACCCGATCCCGCCGCGGGGCCCCGACCCCGTCGACGCCGACGCCGTCGACGCCGTGGCCAAGGCGCTGCGCTCGGGCGAGCCGTGCGGCTTCCTGCTGGGCGGCGCCGCGCTGCTCGCCGGGGGCCTGGTGGCCGCCAGCCGCGTCGCCAACGCCACCGGCGCCCGCATGCTGGCCGAGACGTTCCCCACCCGGCTGCAGCGGGGCGCGGGGCTGCCGCCGATCGACCGGCTCGCCTACCTGGCCGAGTTCGCCCAGCACCAGCTCGCCGGGCTCGCCCACCTGGTCGTGGTCGACTCCAAGGCGCCGGTCAGCTTCTTCGCCTACCCCGGCAAGGCCAGCTACCTCGTCCCGGACGGCTGCGAGGTCCACGAGCTGGCCGGCCACGGCGGCGAGGCGATCGCCGCGCTGGAGGCGCTGGCCGAGGTCATCGGTGCCCCCGCCGACGGCGCCACGCGCCAGCCCGCCGCCGTCCCCGACCCGCCGACCGGCGAGCTGAACGCCCAGGCGGTGGCCCAGGCGGTGGCGGCGCTGCTGCCCGAGGGCGCGATCGTGTCCGACGAGGCCAACACGTCGAGCCTGTTCACCCCGGGCATGACCGCCGGCGCACCGCCGCACGACTGGCTGTGCCTGACCGGCGGGGCCATCGGCCAGGGCCTCCCGGTCGCCACCGGCGCGGCCGTCGCGGCCCCCGACCGCAAGGTGGTCAGCCTGGAGGCCGACGGCAGCGCGCTCTACACGATCCAGGCGCTGTGGACCCAGGCGCGCGAGTCGCTCGACGTGGTCACGGTCGTGTTCAACAACCGGTCGTACGCGGTGCTCAACATGGAGCTCGACCGCGTCGGCGCCGACGAGCCCGGGCCGAAGGCCCGCGACCTGCTCGACCTGTCCCGGCCGGACATCGACTTCGTCGCCATCGCCGAGGGCCTCGGCGTGCCCGCCACCCGGGCGACCACCGCCGAGGAGATGAGCGACCAGCTCGCCCGCGCCCTGCGCCGCGCCGGGCCCGGCCCTCATCGAGGCGATCGTCCCCAGCGCGATCTGACATCGGGTTCACCGCGCCACGAGCGCTGGTCGTAGAGTCGCAACGCGTGGTGCGCCGGGGCGCATCACACGGCCGCCGACGCATCAGCGAGAACGCCCGTGCCCGAGGTCCTGACGGTCCTTCGTATCGACATCGGCCCCCACCACCCGGACGCCGCGCGCCTGCGCACGGTCGCCGACGAGGCCGGCGCCACGGCGGTGACCAACGGCGGTGCGACGACGGTCGTGGCCGCGTTCCCGTTCGCCAGCGACGCGGCCAACGCCGTGCTCCGCTTGGCCGGCGCCTCGTCCGCCGGGCCCGGCGTGCCCCGCATGCGGCTGTCGACGGGCGAGGCCGTCGCGCGGGACGGCGAGGTCTCGGGCCCGGCCCGCGACCGCGTCGACGCCCTCGCCGAGGTGGCGGGCGAGGCCGCCGTGCTGATGACCGCCTCGACCGCGGTCATGGTCCACCACACGCTGCCGCCGGGCGCCGAGCTGGTCGACCGGGGCGTCGTGGCCCTCGGCCCGCAGCGCCCCGAGCGGGTCTACGAGCTGCGCACCGGCCCGGGCGCCCGCGGACCGGACGACGACGCGGCCGCCTCCAACCTGGGGTGGGCCCAGCGGGCCGCCACCCGGGTGATGGTCGGGCGCGAGGAGCAGCTGGCCCGACTGGCGGACGCCTGGGCCGCGGCGCTGGCCGGCGAGCGGCGCGTGGTCGTGCTGGCCGGCGACCCCGGCATCGGCAAGACGACGGTTGCCGCGGAGCTGGCGCTGCGGGTCCACGCGGGGGGCGGCATCGTCCTCTACGGCCGGTGGGACGAGGAAGGTCTCGCCCCCTACCAGGCCCTGCGCGAGGCGCTCGGCACCTATGCGGCCGCCTGCCCGCGCGCCCTGCTGCGCGCCGACCTGTCGGTCCGGGCCGACGAGATCGCCCGGCTGCTGCCGGAGATCGCGGCCCACATCGGCGGCGTCCGGCCACCGATGGCCGAGGATCCCGAGGCCGAGCGCCTGCGGCTGTTCGACGCCGTGCGCGAATGGCTCGGGGCCATCGCGGCCCGCCGGCCGCTCCTGCTGGTGCTCGACGACCTGCAGTGGGCCGACCGCTCGTCGCTCATGCTGCTGCGCCACATCCTCGACGCCCCGCCGGCCGACCCCCTGCTCGTCGTCCTCACCCGCCGCGACGGCGACGCCGAGGAGCTCGGGCCCCTCCACGCGCTCGGCTCGCTCGCCGGCGTCGACGTCGAGCGGATCGAGGTCGCGGGCCTCGACCACGATGCGGTGACCGAGCTCGTGGTGCGGGCCATCGGCCGACCGGTCGACGACGACGAGGCCGAGGTCAGCGGCTGGCTGGCGTCAGAGACGGCGGGCAACCCGCTGTACGTGCACGAGATCCTGGCCGGGCTCGACCCCGACGATGCCGCGGCCGCGCTGCGCCAGGTGCGGGAGCACCTGCCGGCCCGGGTCCACGACGTCGTCCACTGGCGGCTGTCGCGCCTGGCGCCCGGCGTGACCGACGTCCTCGGCGCGGCCTCGCTCATCGGCGAGGAGTTCCCGCTGGACGTGCTGGCCGCGGTCGTGGACGTCCGCCCGCTCGACCTGCGCAACCAGCTCGACGACGCCACGCGCGCCGGGGTGGTGCGCGACGTCGGCGAGCGCCGGGTGGCGTTCACGCACGCGGTCGTGCGGCGGGCCCTCCAGGACGAGCTGGCCACCGACCGGGCCCTGGCCCTTCACCGCCGCATCGGCGAGGCCCTGGCCGACCGCAACCACGGCGGCGAGGGCGCACCGGCCGCCGAGATCGCCCACCACCTGCTGGTCTCGGCCGACGCGGCCACCGCGGGTCGTGCCGTGCGCTGGGCGCGGGCGGCCGCCGACCACGCCCGGCGGGAGACCGCGTTCGAGAACGCGGTCTGGTTCCTGACCCGGGCCATCGACGTTTCGGACCGGTTCCCGCCCGACCGCGACGTCGACACCACCGCCGACACCGCCTGCGAGATCCGGCTGGAGGCGGCCGAGGCGCACGACCGCGCCGGCGAGTTCGCCGCCCGTGACCGGCGCCACCTGGAGGCGGCCGACCTGGCCCAGCGCCTCGGCCGCGCCGACCTGTTCGTGCGGGCCGCCCTCGGCTACGGCGGCCGCCTGCCCGCCGTGCCGCCGGCCAACCCGACCGCGCGGGCGCTGCTGGAACAGGCCCGCCTGCTGCTGCCGCCCCGCGACAGCCGGGCGCTGGCGCTCACGCTCGCCCGGCTCGCGCAGGTCATCTACGCCGACGCCGGCCACGACGAGCGCCTGGTGCTGGCGGCCGACGCCGAGGCGATGGCCCGGCGGCTCGACGCCCCGGTGGTGCTGGCCTCGGTGCTGTGCTCGCGGATGCTGGCGGTCGACGGCCCCGACGACGTCGAGGACCACCTGGAGATGGGCGCCGAGGTCATCCGCATCGGCGAGCAGACCGGCGACGCCGACGTGGTGCTTCAGGGGGCGCGGGCCCGGGTCCACGCGCTGTTCACCGTGGGCGCCCACGACGCCGCCCGCGACCTCGCCGAGCGCTTCGCCGGCCTGGCCGACACGGTCCGCCACCCCGACCACCTGCGGCTGGCGACCATGTGGCAGGTCATGTGGGCGATCCTCGAGGGCCGATTCGCCGCAGGCGAGGCCCAGGCCGACGAGCTCCGCCGACGCCTGGAGCGCGCCGGGCACCCGCAGGTGCTGACGATCTACTTCGCCCAGGTCTTCGTCTCGCTGTGGCTCCAGGGCCGTCTGCCCGAGATCCTCCCCGTGCTCGACGCCGGCATCCAGCTCGACCCCGACGCCCTCGACACGTGGGCCGTGCGGACCTGGGCGCTGGCGGGCGTGGGCGACACGGCGGGCGCCCAGGAGTCGCTGCGCGTCCACCCGGCCGAGGACCTCGCCGCCTTCGACCGCAGCTACACCTGGCTGGTCGCGGTGGTCGGCGCCGCGGTCGGCGCGGTGGCGGCCGGCGACGAGGCGTGGGCCGAGGCGACGCACGCGGCCCTGGTCCCCTACAGCGGCCGCAACTGCGTGCTGGGCCACGCGGCCTTCCTGGGGGCGGTCGACCACCACGTCGGCGTGCTCGACGCCGTCCTCGGCCGCCCCGACGACGCCGTCGACCACCTGGGACAGGCGCTGGAGCGCCACCGCGTGATCGGCGCCCAACCGTGGGCCGCGCTGTCCGGCGCGTGGCTGGCCAACGTGCTGGCCGAGCGCGGCGGGCGGGGCGACGCGGACCGTGCCGCCGTGCTGGACGCCGAGAGCCGGTCGCTCGCCGCGGAGCTGGGCGTCGAGGCGCTCCCGCCCCGGCACCCGGCGCTCAGTGGTTGAAGCGGTCCAGGTGCCCGCTGAGGTGGGGGAAGACGTCGTCGGCCGCGTCCCGCCCGATCAGCGCGTCGAGGTGGGCGTAGCCCGGCAGCACCAGCCGCTCGTACAGCGACGGCTCGTTGGCCGTCTGGAGCCAGCGCAGCGTCCGCACGCTGCCCTCGGGGTGGAAGATGTAGTTGCGCTCGCCCTGGACCAGCAGGATCGGCAGCCGCAGCCGCTCGGGGTGGCGGGTGTAGACCTCGCGGCCCTGGGCGTCGACCAGCAGGCGGCGCTGCATCATGAGGCTCAGGTGGTGCAGCCCGGACATGCTGCCCACCCCGAACAGGTCGTCGAGGTGGTCGTGGGTGGCGTCGTCGATCTGGTCGTGGGCGTGGGTGCACCCGTAGATGGCGTTGAGCCACCGGCACAGCGCCTTGCCGCAGCGCTCGGCCCGGGGCATCGGCAGCGCCCGTAGCGCGATGTCGAGTGCGGTGTTGGGCACGTTGAGCCCGGTCAGCGGCTGCACCTTGCGCAGCCCCGCCCAGGCCAGCGCCCGGTCGACCTTGAAGGTCGACTTGGCCAGCGTCAGGTACGGCGGCGCCGGGTGCGCCGGGAACTGCATGCACACGGCGGAGCGCACGTCGCTCAGCCCGGCCCCCAGCGCCATCAGCAGCGATGCGGACCCGACGCAGTGCCCGACCACCTGGACGCTGCCCGCGCCGGTGACCCGCCGCACCTCGGCGACGGCCGCCGGCCAGTCGCGGGTGGCGATGTCGTCGAGGGTGAAGTCGGTCTGGGAGGACGGCAGGTCGATGCTCGCCCGGTAGTCGAACAGCCAGACGTCGTAGCCGCCCTCGACCAGGTGCTCGGCCAGGTTGGTGCGCACGGTGTCGAGCAGGAACGAGGTCGCCGACATGCCGAAGCCCGCCGCCAGCAGGACCGGGCCGCGCCGGCCGCCCTCGAAGCGGGTGAGCCGCAGCCAGGCGTCGCCGCCGACCTCGGGCCCCTCGTGCCAGCGGCCGGACCCGTCGCACCACCGAGGCTCCGGGGCCGGCAGGCGCAGCCGCCGCCGGCCCGCGCCGCCGAGGGGGACCGGCGCCGCGGGGCGGGCGGGGAAGCGGGCCACGTCGTCGAGCGACCCGTAGACGGTCCACAGCGACCGGGCGAAGCGCTTGCCGAAGCGGGCGAGCCAGCGCGCCCGGTCGAGCCGGCCGTCCACGCCGGTGATGCGCATCGTCGACAGCTGGCGCGCGAAGTCGCCCGGCGAGATGTGCATGACGCCGGCCGCGATCGCCCCCCCGGCCTCCTCCCGGAGGGTGACGTAGAGCGTGGTCGTGTCGCCCCAGGCGTCGAGGCCGGCCCGGTCCTGGAGGATCTTCGTGCCGTCGAAGACGAACCGCCGGCCGTCGTCGGCGACGAGCCGCATCGAGTAGCGCATGTGCCACGTGTCGACGTGGGTCGGGTCCTCCTGGGCGAGGCAGAACGACCCGTCGACCACCCGCAGGCGCCGGGGGGACAGGACGGGCGCGATGACCGTGCCGCTGAGCCGGCCCGGCGTCGCCGGGTCGGCCAGCATCGCGGGCAGGTCGTCGACGTCGATCGTGAGCACGAACTCGATGCGGGTGCCGTCGGCCTCGCCTCGCTCGGCGCCGGCGAGCGCGGCCTCGACCGGGACGCCCCGGGTCGGATGGCCCGGGGTCGGCTCCGCGTCGGGTGCGGGACCGGCCCAGCCGGCCATGCGCTCGGTGAACCGGATGCCGGGCCGACCGGCCGGCGGCGCTGCGGCCGCCGCGCTCAGCGCGGGCGTCGGGCCAGTGCGCACGGTCCAGCGCCGGTCGTCGGCCAGCAGGGCGACGGCCCGCTCGGCGAGCGCGGAGATCGTCAACAGCGGGTTGACCGCCAGCGGCCGGGGCACGATGGCGCCGTCGGCCACGAGCAGGCCGTCGTGGACGGCCGTGCCCTCGCCGCGGAACACCCGGCCCCGGTGGTCGACGACGCCGTGCGTCCCGTCGTCGCCCATGGCGCAGCCGCCGAGGGGGTGCACCGTGACCAGCGACTCGTGGAGCATCGGCGACCAGAGCGGGTCGGGGACGTACTCGCCGTCGATGGCGGCCGTGAGCTGGCGCAGCACGTCGGCGTTGTGGTCGAAGATGGGCAGGTCGCCGACCGCCGGCCACTCCACCCGCACGTGGTCGCCCTCCAGGCGCAGCTCGCCGTCGCAGGCGTCGTCGCTCATCACCAGGTAGGTCAGCGAACGGTCGGCCGGCCCGCCGGTGGCGTCGACGGCCGCGCCGGCGGTCGCGCGCGTCCGCCGCCACAGCCGACCGGCGAAGGCGAGGGGGGTTCCGCCGTCGTCGATGTCGGCCGCGACGGCGAACGCCGCGGGCATGAGGGCCCGGAGAGCGCCGGGGATGGCGCCCTCCTCGACCAGGAGGCCCTTGCCGGGGGTGGGGGTCCCGGTCAGGTCGATCATGCCGGTGATGCACGGACCGACGCCGTTGTCGGCCGTGATCGCCCGCCCCCCGAGGCCGATGCCCCGGACAGGCGTGCCCGTGACGTCGTAGGCGAACGCCAGGACATCGCCGTTGCCCGTGAACCGGTGGCCCAGCCGGGGGGAGACGGCCAGGCCCTCGGCCCGCGAGCGGAGGAGGATCTCGGTGGAGCCGAGTGCGCCGGCGGCGAGCACGACGACGTCGGCGAACACGAAGGTGGTGGGCGACCCGAACCGGTGGCGCCCGTCGGCGCCGACGTCCAGGGTCACGGTCCAGCGGGGGCCGTCGGCGCCGGCGGAGGCGGCGGGCTGGACGGTGCGCACGGCCGCCTCGCAGAAGATGTCCGCCCCGTGCGCGACCGCGTCGGGGAGGTAGTTCATGACCACGGTGTTCTTGGCGCCGTGATTGCATCCGGTGACGCAGTCGCCGCACATGGTGCAGGCGGCCTGCTCGACGCCGGCCGCGTTGGGACCGGCGGCGAAGCTGACGTTGACCGGCGGCCGCACCACCCGGGCGCCGATCGCCTCGGCGGCCAGGCGCGAGCGCGTGCAGCTTGGGCGGGTCCACCAGCCGCTCGGGCAGCGGGGTCGAGCCGAGCATGCGCTCGGCCTCCCGGAAGTAAGGATCGAGCTGCTCGGGCCCCCGCTCGGCCCCCCGCAGCTCGGCCGGCCAGCGGTCGTCGTCGTAGACCCACGCGGGCGGGCGGAGCGCCACCCCTGCGTTGATGAGCGACGTGCCGCCGAGGCCGCAGCCCACCAGGACGTTGATGTCGTGGCCGGTACGCAGGTCGAACAGCCCCGTGTCCGGACCGAGGCGGCGCCGCGCCCCCCGGTGGACCTGGAGCTGGCGGGCGGCGTCGACCAGCGTGGACGGGAAGTCGCCGGCGTGCATCTCCCGGCCGCGCTCGAGCACGCAGACCGAGCGGCCGGCCCGCGCCAGACGGGCGGCGGCGATGGCGCCCCCGTAGCCGGAGCCGACCACCACGACGTCGTAGCGCTCGCGCAGCCGGTGGAGCGGGCGCGCCAGCGTCGGCGCCGATCGGGCGGTCACCACGCCCCCCTGTGAACCACGTTCCCGAACCTCACGACGTTCCCCGTCCGTAGCACCTACCCGAGCCGCGCGAGTGGGCCGGCCCCGCCGCAGGCCGGCCCATCGCCGGAGCGACTAGCGCTCATCGTTCCCGCCACGATCATCCGCCGCGATCATCCACCTGGGATTGAGCAACTCGTCGCTTCCGTTGACCTGCATCATGCGCCGGTGGGTGCAAACGGATCGCAAATGGCGGGACATACGTGTCGACTCTAGGCCTGGCGACCAGGGCCTCCGGGGTGCAAACTCTCCGCGTTCGCCAGGGAGAACGGGGTCGGGTGCCACTGCACGTCACGCTGATCGGGGACGTCACGCTGCGCGGCTCGCCCGCGTCCGGCGACCGGGCGGCCGCGCTGGCCGGGCCGGAGCGGGTGGTTCTCGCCGCGCTCGTGCTCGAACGGGCCGGCGGCCTCGATCGCGACAGCCTGGCCGACCTGATCTGGCCCGACGAGTTGCCCAAGTCCTGGGCGTCGGCGCTGCGGACCTACGTGAGCCGGTGCCGGGCGGCGCTGGTCGCCGCCCTCGGGCCCGAGGCGGGCGAGGGGTTCGACCCGCTGGTCCGCACCGCCGGTGGCTATGCGGTGACGATGCCGCCCGGCGTCGAGCTGGCCGTCGACCTGGAGGAGGCCGAGGCCGGGCTGGCCGAGGCCCGCCGGCGGCTGGCCGTGGGCCAGCCCCGGGAGGCCCGCGACCTGGCGGCCGCGGCCGCGGAGGCCATGGCGGGCCCGTTCCTGGCCGGCTGGAGCGGGCCGTGGGTCGATGACGTACGAGCCCGCCTCGACGAGGTGGCGCTCGGGGCCCTCGAGCTGGCGAGCCAGGCGGCGCTGTCCGGCGGCGACCCCAGCGCCGCCCTCGCCGCGGCCGAGGAGGCGGTCGCCCGGGCACCGCTGCGGGAGAGCGCCCAGCGGGCCCGGCTCGCCGCCCTCGGCGCGACCGGCAACCGGGCCGAGGCGCTGCGGGCCTACCAGCGGCTGCGGCGGGCGCTGGCCGACGAGATGGGGGTCGACCCCGCACCCGAGACCGAGGCTGTCTACCTCGACCTGCTCGGCCCGGCGCCGCGGGTCCTCGCTGCGCACCGGGGCGGGCTGGAGCCCGCGGGCACGGTCACCGGGCCGTCGGCGCAGACCCCGTTCGTGGGCCGGGCGGTCGAGCTCGCGGCGCTGGCGGACGCCTGGGCGCAGGCCGCGTCGGGCGGCCGCCACGTCGTGATGGTCACGGGCGACGCCGGCATCGGCAAGTCCCGGCTCACCGCGGAGGCCGCCCGCCGCGTGAGCCGCGACGGGGGCCTCGTGCTGTTCGGCCGGTGCGATCAGGAGGCCATCGTCCCCTACCAGCCGGTGGTCGAGGCGCTGGACGCTCTGGTGGCCGCCACGCCCGCCGACGAGCTGCCCGCCATCGGCGACGAGGCGATGTCCGAGCTGGCTGCGGTGCTGCCGTCGCTCGACGCCCGCCGGCGGCCGGGGGGGTCGTGGCCCGGGGGGCGGGGCCGCCTGTTCGGCGCGGTCACCGACCTGGTGGCGGCCGCCGCCAAGGAGCGGCCGCTGCTGCTCGTGCTGGACGACCTCCAGTGGGCCGACGACGACACGCTGCTCCTCGTCCGCCACCTGCTGCGGCGGGCGGGCGACGCCGCCGTCCTGGTCGTCGCCATCTCCCGCGACCACGACATCGAGCCGGGCAACCGGCTGGGCGACGTGGTCCACGCCCTCGACCGCGACGGCTGGGTCCGGCGGCTCCCGTTGGGTGGCCTCGACGAGGACGAGGTCCGCGAGCTGGTCGCCCGGCTCCGGGGCACCGGTCCCGGCGGCGGCGACGGGGCCGGTGGCGCCGAGGTCGCCCGGCTGCTCGCCGAGACCGCCGGCAACCCGTTCCTGCTCACCGAGCTGCTGCGGGCGGGCGCGCCGGCCGGCATCCCCGCGGGGGTGGTCGACCTCGTCGGCACCCGGCTGGCCAGCCTCGACCCGGGCGCGGTCGACCTGCTGCGGGCGGGCGCCGTGGCGGGCGCGCGCTTCGACCTCGACCTGGTGGCCGCGGCCGCGGGCCTCGACGACGAGGACGCGGTGCT
This sequence comes from uncultured Acidimicrobiales bacterium, assembly GCA_963739835.1. Taxonomy (GTDB): domain Bacteria; phylum Actinomycetota; class Acidimicrobiia; order Acidimicrobiales; family VFJN01; genus ZC4RG19. The sequence goes on along the minus strand of CAVUBW010000015.1, from coordinate 236,448 downwards.
CGACGCCGTCGACGCCGCGCTGGCGTCGGGCCTCGTGGTCGAGGAGAGCGCCGAGCGCTACCGCTTCCCCCACGACATCCTCCGGCGCACGCTGGTCGCCCAGCTGAGCGCGGTCCGCCGCCGCGCGCTGCACGACCGGCTCGCCGGGGCCATCGAGCGCCTGCGGCCCGAGGCCCTCGACGACTACGCCGCTGCTCTGGCCCACCACAGCTCGGCCGGCGCCGTGCCGGGGCCGGCGGGCGACCTGCGGGCGGTGCGCTGGGCCCGCCGCGCCGCAGCGGGGGCGACCGCCCGCAACGCGCCGGCCGAGGCCGTCCGCCTCTGGCGCCAGGCGCTGGCCCACCTGCCGGCCGGCGACGCCGGCCTGGCGGCCGAGGTCACGACCGACCTGGGCGTGGCGCTGGTCGCCGCGCACGCGGACGACGGGGTGCGCACGCTGCTCGACGGGGCGGCGCTCGCCCGCGCCGAGGGCCGCGGCGACGTGCTGGCCCGGGCGGCGCTGGCGCTGGCCGGCGCCGCTGAGGACCAGCCCGAGCTGCGGGCCGAGGCCCGCCGCCTGGTCGACGAGGCGATGGCCGCCGCCCAACCCGGGTCGCCGGACGACCCGGGCGCCGACCCGCTGCGCCACGCCCACCTGCTCGTGAGCCGCGTCCGGCTGGCGGCCGACGACGAGCCGGACGACGACGCCGTCGGCCCTCCCCGCCCGCCGCGCTCGGCGCTGGAGACGCTGCAGGCGCGGATCGCCGAGCTGGAGGCGCCCGAGGGCGTCGAGCAGCGCCTGCGGCTGGCCGACGAGCTGGCGGTGCTGGCCGACCGGGCCGACAGCCCGGAGCACCGGGTGGCGGCGGCCCACGAGCGGGCGGTGGCGGCCGCCACGCTTGGCGACGAACGGGGCGCAGTGGACGCCCTGGCCGCCCTGGCGGCCGCGGCCGAGCCCGGCGACCCGTTCGCCCGGGCGGCGCAGGCCGAGTGCGACGTCGCCCGGCTCACGGCCCGCGGGGCGTTCGCCGAGGCATGCGCCCAGCTCCCGGCCGCGGTGGCCGCGGCCGGGGAGGCAGGCCCGGCCGTCGCCCGCCGCCACCGCACGCTGATCGCCTGGCTGTGGGCCGACGCCCCGATCGATCCGGCGGACGGTGACGACGCCACCGCGGTGCTGTCGCTGGTCACGTCGGGCCAGCGGGCGAGGGCTCGCGCCCGGCTACGGGTGCTGGTCGAGGACCTTCGCCGCCGGCGCGAGGACGCGACCACCCTGTCCGAGCTGGGCCTGGCGTCCCTGGCCGCCGACGAGCTGGGCGACGCCCCGATGGTCGCCGACACCCGCGCGCTCCTCGGCCCCCACGCCGACCTGGTGTGCTGTCTCGGCTACACCTTCTTCGCAGGCGCCGCGGTCTTCCACCTCGGCCGCTCGGCGGCGCGGGTCGGCGAGTGGGCCGAGGCCGAACGCCACCTGCTCGCGGCCCTCCGCCTCCACACGGCCTGGCGGGCCCGCCCCTGGGTCGCGCTCACCCAGGAGGCCCTGGCCACGGTCCTGGAGGCCCGGGGCCGATCGTCCGACCGCGAGTGGATCGCCGGCCTGCGCAGCGAGGCGGCCTGGGCCCGCTCCCACCTCGCCCTGCGGGCGCCGTAGCCCCCCGGGTCAGGCGAAGGGGTCGCCGCCGGGACCGCCGAAGGGGTCGTCGATGGCCGGCCGGATCGAGACCCGCTGGCCCTCGTCGGCCTCGCCGGCCAGGTCGGCGCCGAGGAGGCCGGCGTAGCCGCTCTCCTCCAGGGCCAGGGCCAGCTCCGGGCCGCCCGAGCGGACGATCTCGCCCTTGGCCAGGACGTGGACGCGGTCGGCCCGCAGCACGTGGAGCAGGCGGCTGTAGTGGGTGATCGCCAGCACGCCGAGGCCGGTGCCGCCGCCCCCGCCCGCGGCCGGCGGCTGGGTCGCCGCCTCGATGCGGCGGGACGTGGCCCGGAGGGCGTCGACGTCGAGGCCCGAGTCGAGCTCGTCGAGGACCGCGATCGCCGGGGCCAGCACCCCGAGTTGGAGGGTCTCGTTCTTCTTCATCTCACCGCCCGACAGGTCGACGTTGAGCGGGCGGTCGATGAGCCGGGGGTCGAGGCCCAGGTCGACCGCCTCGCGGCGGATGGCGGCGTCGATGTCGCCCGTGTCGCGGCCGGCGGCCTTCAGCGCGGTCTCCAGCAGGTCGTGCAGCGACACGCCGGGCACCTCGGTCGGGTACTGGAGGGCGAGGAACAGGCCCGCCTGCGCCCGCTGCCAGGGGGTGAGCCCGAGCAGGTCGACGCCGTCGAGCGTCACCGTGCCGCCGAGCACCTCGTAGCCGGGCCGGCCCATCAGCACGTGGGCGAGCGTGGACTTGCCCGACCCGTTGGGTCCCATCACCGCGTGGACCTCGCCCGAGCGGACGGTGAGGTCGATGCCCCGCAGGATCTCCTTGCCGGACACCCCGGCCCGCAGGCCGGCGATCACGAGCACGTGGGCGCCGTTGCCGCCGGGGGCGTCACTCATCGGGGAGCACCACCACGACCTCGCCGTCGTCGACCCGCACCTCGTACACCGGCACCGGCCGGGTCGCCGGCAGCGACATCGGCTCGCCCGTCTCCAGATCGAACTGGCTGCCGTGCTTCCAGCACTCGATGGTCCGCTCGTCCGGGTCGACCTCGCCCTCGGACAGCGCCACGTTGGCGTGCGAGCACTCGTCGTAGAGCGCGTAGACGTCGTCGCCGACGCGGACCACGACGAGCCTCAGCGACCCGACGTCGAACCGGCGGGCCGTGCCGGCGGCCAGCTCGTCGAGCGGGCACAGGGCGACCTTGGCCATCAGGCCTCCCTCCGGGCGAACTTGGCCGCCACGGTCGCCCGCACCAGCGGGACGATCCCGGGCACGGGCAGCCGGGCCAGAACCTCGTCGAAGAACCCGCTGACGATGAGGCGCTCGGCGTCGTCGCCGGGGACACCCCGGCTCTCGAGGTAGAAGCGCTGCTCCTCGTCGACCGGGCCGACCGCCGAGGCGTGGCTGCAGCGGACGTCGTTGTTCTCGATCATCAGGTTGGGGATCGACTCGGCCCACGCCCCGTCGGACAGCTTGACGTTGCGGTTGGTCTGGAAGGCGTTGGTGCCCCGGGCGTCCTTCCCCACGTGGATCAGCCCGGTGTACACCGACCGGGATCGGCCGCCGACGGCGCCCTTGAACAGCAGGTTCGACGTGCAGTCGGGGGCGACGTGGTCCTGGAACGTGCGGAAGTCGAGCGTCTGATGGCCCTCGCCGAAGTAGATGGCGTCCAGCTCGCCGGTGGCGCCCCGGCCGACCATGCGGCAGTCGGTGCGCATGCGGGCGTAGTCGCCGCCGAAGCCGATGCTCGTCGTGCGCAGGGTCGCCTCGCCCTCGACCTGCGACACCTGGCCGCCGACCTGCCACGTCGCCAGGCCGAGCTGCTGGACGGTGACGTGACCCACCCGGGCGGCCCGGCCGACGAGGATCTCGGTGACCGGCACGACCAGGGCGGGCTCGTCGCCCGACACCTGGATCTCGAGCACCGCCACCGCGCTGTCCGCGCCGGCCCGGACGGCCAGGCGGGGGAACGTGGCCACGCCCTCGCCGCGGGTGACGTGGACGACCACGACGGGACCGGGGACGGTGGCGCCGGCCGGCACGTCGACCACCACCGGGTCGGCCGTCAGCGCGTCGTTCAGCGTGAAGAACACGTCGGGCGCCTGCCCGACCGCCGCACCGAGCACGTCGGCGTGCCCGTCGCCGGCGGGCCCGACTCGCAGGCCGGCCGTGGCCGCAGCGTCCGACACCCGGGAGCCCACGACCCGCCCGTTGCGCACCACGACCACGGCCGCCGCGTCCGGGACCGCGTCGACCAGCGCCCGCGCCGCCGCGGGCAGGTCGGCCGGGTCGCCGCCATCGGCTGCAGGCTCGACGGCCGGCACGTAGGCGGCCAGGTCGAGCTCGTCGATGCGCCCGTAACGCCAGACCTCGTCGTCGGTGGAGGGCAGGTCGGCGGCGGCGAACGCCTCGGCGGCGGCGAGGCGACGCGCCCGCAGCCAGCCGGGACCGGCGAGCGCGGCGGATGCGTCGGTGGTGAACGAGGTGGTCAGGGCGGGTGTCCTTTCGGGGGCATCGCAGCCTACCCATGCGCCCCCGCACCCCGACACGGGACGGCGGGCGGCTCGGCGCTCAGGGCTTGCGGCGGAACCAGCGGCGCCAGCGGGGGGTGGCCTCGCGGCTGCGCTCGGCGACCACCTCGGCCATGATCTCGGGCCCGGCGTTGTTCACGATGTCCTCGGCCTCGTCGAGCAGGCGGGCGACCGACCCGTCGTCGCGGTCGAGGGCCCCGAGCGGCTCGTCCGGCGTCTTGGGCGTGACCAGCGTGCCGTGCGCCCAGTTCACGTCGGCCATGCGCCGCTGATACTTGGGGCAGTCGGCCGGGCACCGCCACGGCGCCTCCGGCGCGAGGTCGAGGTCGCACTTCCGCACGGTCTCGCCGTTCGGGTAGGTCCGAGACTCGAAGTGCTTACAGTCCTGGCGCATCGGCACGTGCTCATTGTGCCAGCCACCTGCCCGATTGAGGTAACGGGCCGCCCGAACATGGCTGGTGGCGGGGCCCGCGACTACCGTGCCGCCCGGAAGGAACGAGGGGGAGTCGAATGCGCCGCGTGCTGTTGGGTGTGGTCCTGCCGCTACTGCTGGTCGCCGCCGCCTGCGACCCGCTGCTGACGCCACCGGGCGACGCACCCCTGCGCTACCGCGACGTGGTGTTCGCCGCCACGACCAAGACGTCCAACATCGTCTACGGCCACGCGGTCGACCAGGCGGGCACGAACGTCACGCTCAACCTCGACATGTGGCGGCCGACAGGCGACGCGGTCACACAGCGGCCCGCCATCGTGTGGGTCCACGGCGGCAGCTTCCGAACGGGCCTCGACAAGACGTCGCCGGAGATCGTCGACGAGGCGACCACGTTCGCCCTGAAGGGCTACGTCACCGTCTCGATCGACTACCGCACCGACGCGGTCGGCTGCACGCAGATCACGGCCGCCTGCCTCACGGCCATCATCCAGGCCCGCGAGGACGCCCAGACCGCAGTGCGGTTCCTGCGCGAGAGCGCGGCGACGTATCACATCGACCCGGACCGAATCGCCATCGGCGGGTCCTCGGCGGGGGCGATCACCGCCCTCAACGTCGGCTACAGCCCGGAGAACCCGGGCCCGGGCGAGCACCAGGGCGTCTCGTCGGCGGTCCGAGCGGTCCAGTCGCTCTCGGGCGCCGCGATCCTCAGCGAGCCGGCCAACACGGGCGACGCCGCGGCGCTGCTGTTCCACTGCACGATGGACCCGCTGGTCTCGTTCGACTCGGCCAACACGACGGTCACCAACGCCACCAACGCCGGACTCCTGGCCGTCTTACGTACGTGGGACGGCCGCTGCCACGTGCCGTACGCCGACCACAAGACCCAGATCATCGACGAGACGACGAACTTCTTCTACTGGCAGCTGGATCTGGGCCACGCACCGCAGTAGCGCGTGCCGCCGCCTTCGACGGGAAACGATAACGAGGCCGGTTAGGAGGCCGCCGGGGGCGGCCTCTTTGGTGAGTGTTGGGGCGGTCGGGCGGGCGTCAAGGACAAGCCGTGCTGCGCACGGGCCCCTGCGGGGCTCCTTGACCCCCGCCCGACCGCCCGTTTGACACTCACGGTGACCCTTACACCGTTGGTTTAACCGGAGGGAAGTCCTTGCGCGGGCAACTGGCCGCGAAAGTGGTTGGTTATCAACCACTTTCGCGACCCAGAACGAAGATCCCCCGAACAGAGGCGACCCACGCCCACCGTGCGTGGAAAAAGGCGGTCGGGTGGGGGTCAAGGACGCCGCCCCCGGCGGCCTCCTTACCAGCCCCAGGGCAAACCGGCACGCGATGCAAGTGCCCAGGAGCGCGCCAGCAGAACCGACGGCCACCAAAGGCAACTAGCCGACCGAGCCCTCCATCTGCAGCTCGATCAGCCGGCTCCACTCCACGGCGTACTCCATGGGCAGCGTCCGCGTGACGGGCTCGATGAACCCGTTGACGATCATGCTCATGGCCTGCTCCTGGGAGAGCCCGCGGCTCATCAGGTAGAAGAGCTGCTCGTCGGCGACCTTGGACACCGTCGCCTCGTGGCCGATCACGGCGTCCCGTGCCCCGACCTCCATCGTACGGGAACGTGTCGCTGGTCGAGTCCTCGTCGAGGATCAGCGCGTCGCACTGGACGTGGCTCTTGCAGCCGTACGCGTCGTCCTCGACCCGGACCAGGCCCCGGTACGTCGTGCGGCCGCCGTCCTTGGAGATCGACTTGGACACGATCTTCGACGTGGTCTCGGGGGCGGCGTGGTACCATCTTCGCGCCCGCGTCCTGGTGCTGGCCCGGGCCCGCGTAGGCCACCGACAGCACCTCGCCGGACGCCTTCGGGCCGACCATGTACACCGACGGGTACTTCATCGTGAGCCGGCTGCCGATGTTGCCGTCGATCCACTCCATGTGGCCCTCGGCCTCGACCCGGGCCCGCTTGGTGACCAGGTTGTAGACGTTGGTCGACCAGTTCTGGATCGTCGTGTAGGTCACCCGGGCGCTGGGCTTGACCACGATCTCGACGACGGCCGAGTGCAGCGAGTCGGTCGTGTACACCGGCGCCGAGCAGCCCTCGATGTAGTGCACCTTGGCGCCCTCGTCGGCGATGATCAGCGTGCGCTCGAACTGGCCCATGTTCTCGGCGTTGATGCGGAAGTAGGCCTGCAGCGGCATGTCGACCTCGACGCCCGGCGGCACGTAGATGAACGACCCGCCCGACCACACGGCCGAGTTGAGGGCGGCGAACTTGTTGTCGCTCGGCGGGATGACCGTGCCGAAGTACTGCTTGACCAGCTCCGGGTACTCGCGCAGCGCCGTGTCCATGTCGCAGAACACGATGCCCTGGCGCTCGAGGTCCTCGCGGTTGCGGTGGTACACGACCTCGGACTCGTACTGGGCGGTCACGCCGGCGAGGTACTTGCGCTCGGCCTCGGGGATGCCCAGCTTCTCGTAGGTGTTCTTCATCGCGTCGGGGAGCTTGTCCCACTCGTCGACCTGCCCGTCGGTCGGCTTGACGTAGTAGTAGATGTCGTCGAAGTAGATCTCCGACATGTCGCCGCCCCAGTTGGGCATCGGCTGGCGCTCGAAGTGCCGCAGGGACTTGAGCCGGTAGTCCAGCATCCAGTCCGGCTCGCCCTTCATCCACGACATCTCGCGGACGATGTCCTCGGTCAGGCCCTGCTTGGGCTTGAAGACGTAGTCCTCCTCGTCGGCCCAGCCGAGCTTGTAGCGCCCCAGGTCGAGATCGGCGACGGCCATGTGCGGTCCCTTCAGCTTCCGTCGTGCGGTCGCGCAGGCGGACGAATTTCTCCTACGTGGATAGTAGCAATGGTCGCGGCCGACGCCACCGCCGGCGGCCGCACCTTCCGTAGCCGCGGGACCGCCGAAGAACGCCCTACGTAGCGAGATGGGCGCGACCCGTCGCCGCGCGGCATGCCACTATGGGCGCCGATGCCTCGTCGCTCGCCTCGCCAACCGGACCGGGCCGCCACCGAGGCCGCCCTCCAGAAGGCCGCACTCGCCCTCCTGGAACGCAACGGCGTGCTGGCCGGCCTGAACCTCCGGGAGGTCGCCGAGGAGGCCGGCGTCAACCGGGGCCTCGTCTACCACTACTTCGGCTCCCGCCGTGCCCTGCTCCGGGCCGCCCTGCGGTCCGACATATCCGAGCGGATCGGCGACTTCGAGCCGGGGTTCAGCCTCCCGCTGGCCGCCCGGATCAGGCTGGTGTTCCGGACCTACCTGCGCCACCACCGGGCCGTCGTGCTCACCACCCTCCTGGCCCTGGACGGCGACACTCTGATCCGGATCATCCCGGACCTCGACGGCACCCGCCGGCGCATGGCCCGTGACGTCGCCGACGGCCACCTTGCGGCCGACATCGACACCGATGCCGCCCACGTCGCCATCTCGGCCCTCATCTACGGCTACATGGTCTTCCGCGAGCGCTACGCCGCCGAACTGGACTGCGACATCCAGGATCTCGACGATCGCCTGTCCGCGACCGTGGAACGATTGCTACTCGGCGTGGCACCGCCGCCCGCCTCCGAGACCGCACCGTCACCCACCGCCTAGCGGACGCTGAGGTCGCACTCCATATCGTTTGCCGCTTTCGTACGCTCGTCTTACTATCGGGCGACCGGCCCGCGACAGCCGGGCCGTCAGATCAGGGGGGACGAACGTGTGGGACGAGACATTCGACGAGGCGCGGGCACGCTGCTCGGCGCGCTGCTGGCTCTGGGGCTGGTGGCCACCGCCGGCGCCTGCGGTGGGGGCGGCGACGACAAGGGCAGCCAGGGCGAACCCAGCGGGACCGAGAGCGACGTCTCCGCCCAGGGCGACCCGGTCGACGGCGGCTCGATCACGGTCGGGCTCGAGGCCGAGACCAACGGCTGGCTGCCGGGCACGTCCAACTTCGCCAACTCCGGCACCGCGGTGGCCTATGCCATCTACGACCCGCTGCTGCGGCGGGACGCCGACGGCAAGGTCCGCCCGTACCTGGCCGAGTCGATGGAGCCGAACGACGACCTGACCCAGTGGACGCTCAAGCTGCGGCCGGGCGTCATGTTCCACGACGGGACGCCGCTCAACGCCGAGGCGCTCAAGACGATCTTCGACCAGTACCTGACCAAGCCCGGCGCCAACACGGCCGCCGCGCTGGCCGGAACGCAGATGACGGTGGTCGACGACCTCACGGTCACCTACCAGCTCGACAAGGCCAACTCGGCCTTCCCCGACTACCTGACCCTCGCAGCCGGATGGCCGTTCTCGCCGACCGCCGCCGCGGCCGCGGGTGCGGACGCGCCCTCGCACCCCGTCGGTACCGGGCCGTTCGTCTTCGACACCTGGGAGCGCGACAGCCGCCTGGTCGTCAAGAAGAACCCGAACTACTGGCAGGAGGGCCTGCCCCACCTCGACGAGATCGTGTTCCGGCCGATCCCCGACGAGGACACCCGGCTGGCCAGCCTCGACTCCGGCGACATCGACGTGCTCCAGACCCTGCGCCAGGCGAGCGTGATCCGGTCCCGCGACATCGCGCACGTCGACGGCTACGAGGCCCTGGGCAACACCACCGGCGTCAACATCTTCAACACCTCCCGCCCGCCGCTCGACGACGTGCGGGTGCGCAAGGCACTCGTCCTCGCGACCGACCAGGACCAGGTCATCGAGGTCCAGGGCGGCGCCGGGGTGGTCCCGTCGTCGACGCAGCTGTTCAACAAGAACGACCCGTACTGGTCGAGCAAGGTCGCCGACGACTGGCCCGGCCAGAACATCGAGAAGGCCAAGGCGTCGCTCGAGGACTACATGAACGACCCCCAACGGTCGGATGGCAAGCCGGTCGGCGAGCCGGTCAGCTTCCGCTACGACTGCCTGCCCGAGCCGGTGCTGGTCAACCTCGCCCAGATCTACCAGGCGTTCTGGCAGGAGATCGGCGCCCAGGTCGAGCTGCGCCAGGTCGAGCAGGCCACCCACATCAGCGAGGCGCTGAGCGGCGACTTCGACGCCAAGTGCTTCCGGGCCGGGCTCGACCGCGACCCGTACCCGACGCTGCACGACGCCTTCACGCAGGGCAACCTCAACTTCACCCGCTTCACCGACCCGACGATCACCGAGGACCTCGACAAGCTCGCGGCGTCGAACGACCTCGACGAGCGCAAGGCGCTGGTCGAGGACATCTCGTCGATCATCAACGAGAACTATCCGATGAGCTACCACGGCGCGACGCTGTCGACGTTGGCCGCTCGCGACGTCGTGAAGAACGTGGACGGATGGATGTTCCCCGACGGGACGAAGGGCAGCGGCGTGCCCGGCGCCACCACGATGTGGGCGTACGTCTGGACGACCGAGTAAGAGAGGATCTCGCCCGGGTGCAGGACCGTCGAGGGACGCGGCGATGAGGCAGATCGCCTACCGGCTGCCGCTGATGCTGGTCACGTTGCTGGCCGTCACGATGTTCACGTTCCTGTTGACGAGCCTGCTCCCGGGCGACCCCGCCGTGCAGATCCTCGGCCCCGAGGGTGCCAGCGACCCCGAGGCCGTCGCCGCGGTGCGGGCGGACCTCCACCTCGACGACGGCTTCGTCAGCCGCTACCGCTCGTGGCTGGCCGACACCGCCACCGGCGACCTCGGCCGGTCGTACCGCACGGGGCAGGAGGTGCGCGACGCCATCGGCGAGCGCCTGCCGGTCACGCTGGAGATCGGCGGGCTGGCGATCCTGATGGCGCTGGCGGCCGCCATCCCGCTGGGCACGTGGTCGGCGTTCCGGTCGGGGGGCGTCACCGACCGGATCATCACCACCGGCACGTTCGGGCTGCTGTCGCTGCCCGCGTTCATGGTGGCGATCCTGCTGATCCTCGTGTTCGCGGTCACGCTCGGGTGGCTGCCCGCCACCGGCTGGGTCAAGTTCACCGACGACCCCGTCGAGAACCTCCGCCACGCCCTGCTGCCCGCCCTGTCGCTGGCGGTGGGCGAGATGGCCGTCTACACGCGGCTGCTGCGGGCCGACATGATCACCACCCTCCAGCAGGACTCGATCACGATGGCCCGGGCCAAGGGCATCCCCACCCGGCGGATCCTGTTCCGCCACGCCCTGCGCCCCAGCTCGTTCTCGCTGATGACCGTCGTCGGCCTCCAGGTCGCCACCGTGATCGGCGGGGCGGTGATAGTCGAGACCCTGTTCGCGCTGCCCGGAGTCGGGCGGCTGCTGGTCGACTCGATCCTCCAGCGCGACCTGATGATGGTCCAGGGCTGCGCGCTGGTCATCGCCGTCGCCTTCGTGGTCGTCAACTTCGTCGTCGACCTCCTGTACGTGCTGCTCGACCCGAGGATCCGCCATGGCGCTGCAACCGCTTGACGACGCGGCCGACCGGGTCGTCGGACTCGGCGTCGAGGACGAGCCGTCGCTCGACCTGCTCCCACCCGCCGTCGGGGTGACCCCGGGCCGGGCCCGGTGGGCGCGCTCCGCCCGCCGGCGCCACCGCGGCGTGGCGTTCTGGCTGGCGGTGGGGTGGCTGGTGGTCGTGGCCGTGTGCGCCTTCGGCGCCCATTGGCTGCCGCTGAAGGACCCCAACCAGCCCAACGTCATCGACCGGTTCTCGGGCTTCTCCGCCGAGCATCCCCTCGGCGCCGACGCGCTGGGCCGCGACCAGCTCTCGCGGGTGGTGTACGCCGCCCGGGTGTCGCTGACCGTGAGCGTGGCGGCGGTGACGATCGGCCTGCTGATCGGGGGCACGATCGGCACCGCGGTCGGCTACGTGCGGGGCGTCGGCGAGCGGATCGTGATGGCGGTCGTCGACGTGGTGGCGGCGTTCCCCGCGCTGGTGCTGCTGCTCACCGTGCTGGCCTTCGTCGGCCGCAGCCTCACCGTGATCGCGCTGGTCATCGGCCTGCTGTCGATACCCATCTACACGCGGGTGGCGCGCGCCAACACGCTGTCGATCGCCCAGCGCGAGTTCGTGCATGCCGCCCACACGCTGGGCGCCCGCCGGTCGCGGATCCTGTTCCGCGAGATCATGCCCAACGTCGTGCCCGCGATCGCCGCATTCGCCCTCGTGGCCATGGGCCTGGTGATCGTGCTGGAGGGCTCGCTCGCCCTGCTCGGCCTGAGCGTGGAGCCGCCCGACCCGACCTGGGGCGGCATGATCGCGGCCAGCAAGCCCGATCTGGGCGACGCGCCGCACACCGCGCTCGTGCCGGCGGCGGCGATGTTCCTGACCGTGCTGTCGCTGAACTTCGTCGGCGACACCCTGCGCCGGCGCTTCGACGTCCGCGACGCCAACCTGTGAGCCCCCGGGTCGTGGTCTCCCCCGGTTTCGTCACCCAGTCGACCCTGCTCGAAGTCGACGACCTGCGGGTCAGCTTCGACACGCCCCGGGGCGAGGTGGTGGCGGTCGACGGGGTCAGCCTGCGGCTCGACGCGGGCCACACGCTCGGCATCGTGGGCGAGTCGGGGTCGGGCAAGACCGTGCTGGCCCGGTCGATCCTGCAACTGGTCGCCGCCCGCAACGCCACGATCGAGGGGAGCGTGCGGCTGTCGGGCCGCGAGCTGCGGGGGCTCGGGCCCAAGGCCATGCGCAGCGTGTGGGGCGTCGAGGCCGCCATGGTGTTCCAGGACCCGATGACGTCGCTCAACGCCACCATGCGGGTCGGCGACCAGATCACCGAGTCGCTGCGTTATCACCTGCGCATGGGGCGCAAGGAGGCCCAAACCACCGCGGTCGCGCTGCTGTCGTCTGTCGGCCTGCCCGAGCCCGAGGCTGCGGCTCCGGGCTTATCCCCACCAGCTGTCGGGCGGCATGCGCCAGCGGGTGACGATCGCCATCGCGCTCGGCCTGCGGCCCCCGCCTGCTCGTCGCCGACGAGCCGACGACCGCGCTCGACGTGACGATCCAGAAGCAGATCCTCGACCTGCTGGAGGCGCAGAAGTCCGAGCGGGCGATGGGCCTCGTCCTCATCACCCACGACCTCGGTGTCGTCGCGGGGCGCACCGACCGCATCGCGGTGATGTACGCCGGCCGGATCGTCGAGCGGGGCCCGACCCGGGCGCTGTTCCACCAGCGCAGCCACCCCTACACCGACGGGCTGCTGCACTCGATCCCCCGCCTGTCGAACCCCGGCCACTCGCGGCTGGCGGTCATCCCCGGGCGCCCGCCCGACCTGGTCGCGCTGCCCGAGGCCTGCGCGTTCGCCCCCCGCTGCCGCTACGCGCAGCCCCGCTGCCTGGAGGAGCGGCCCCGGCTGGTCGACGTGGGCATGGACCACGAGCGGGCCTGCTTCTTCCCCATCGACACCCCCGAGGGCGCCGACGCCCTGGCCCGGAACCTGGCGGCGGGCTCGACCGCGGCGGGGCTTCCCGTGTCGGCGGATGTGGCGGCCGATGCCCCGGTCGAGGCGGTGAGCTAGGTGGCGGGGAGCGGGCCGGCCGCGCTGCGCCAGCGCGACGACATCGTGCTGCGGGTCGAGAACCTGGTCGTGGAGTTCAGGGTCGCGCGCCGGGCCTTGGTACAGGCCGTGTCGGACGTGAGCTTCGACGTGGCCCGGGGCGAGACGCTGGGACTGGTGGGCGAGTCGGGCTGCGGCAAGTCGACGACCGCCAAGGCGATCATGCACGCCCCCCGGCCGACGTCCGGGCGGGTGACGTTCGAGGGCCGGGACCTGGGGCGGCTCGGCCGCGAGGAACTGCGCCGGCTGCGTCCCGAGATGCAGATGATCTACCAGGACCCGATCTCGTCGCTGAACCCTCGCCGGCGCATCAACGAGATCGTGGGCGAGGGCCTGGCGATCTGGGGCGTCCAGGGCGGCAACGGGGACGGGCCCAGCAACGGGGACAGCGCCGCGGAGCGGGTGGCGGCGACCCTGCGCGACGTCGGCATCGACCCCGACGCGGTCGGAAGCCGGCGGCCGCACGAGTTCTCGGGCGGGCAGTGCCAGCGCATCTGCATCGCCCGGGCGCTGGTGCTGGAGCCGACGATGCTGATCTGCGACGAGCCGGTCTCGGCGCTGGACGTGTCCGTGCAGGCGCAGATCCTCAACCTCCTGGAGGAGCTGAAGGCCAGCCACGGCCTGACCATGGTGTTCATCGCCCACGATCTGGCCGTGGTCCGCAACATCAGCGACCGGGTGGCGGTGATGTACCTGGGCAAGCTGTGCGAGGTGGGGCCGGCCGACGCGCTCTACTCGGCGCCCGCCCATCCCTACACGGCGGCGCTGATCGACGCGGTGCCCGAGCCCGATCCCGACGTCGCGGTGTCGGACACCGCCCTGGCCGGCGAGCTGCCGTCGCCGCTCGCGCCGCCGAGCGGCTGCCGTTTCCGCACCCGCTGCCCCCGCGCCCAGGAGCGGTGCGCGGTCGAGGAGCCGGTGCTGCGCCCGGTCGTGGTCGACGGTGCGCCCGCGGACGACCACGTGGTCGCCTGCCACTTCCCGCTGTCGTAGCCGGTCGATGTTCGTCAGACGGCGACGGCGTCCTGCTGGCCGGTGCCCGCGACCCAGGTGGCGTACAGCCGCGAGTACGCGCCGCCCGCGGCCACGAGGTCGGCGTGGGTGCCCAGCTCGACCAGGCCCCCGGCGTCGACCACGCCCACCAGGTCGGCCCGCTCGGCGGTCGACAGGCGGTGGGCGACGACGACCACCGTGCGGCCGTCCAGCAGGCGGTCGACCGCGCCCTCGACCAGCGCCTCGGTGCCGGGGTCGAGGCTGGAGGTCGCCTCGTCGAGCACCAGCACCGCCGGGTCGGCCAGCGCGGCCCGGGCGAGCGACACGAGCTGCTTCTCGCCGGCCGACAGGCGGCTGCCCCGCTCGCGGACCTCGGTGTCGAGGCCCTCGGGCAGCCCGGCGAAGCGCTCGTACGCGCTGACCGCCCGCAGCGCGTCGTCGACCTCGGCGTCGGTGGCGCCGGCCCGGGCGAGGCGCACGTTGTCGCGGATCGTCGCCGTTGAACAGGAAGCCCTCCTGGGGGACGACCACGATCCGGTCCCGCAGCGAGTCGAGCGTCGCGTCCCGCAGGTCGATGCCGCCGAAGCGGACGGACCCGGCGGTCGGGTCGTACAGGCGGGCGATCAGCTTGGCGAGCGTCGACTTGCCGGCGCCGGTCGGTCCGACCAGCGCGAGCCGCTCACCCGGCCGGCGATGTGCAGCGACACGTCGTGCAGCACCTCGGGCCCGTCGCCGTAGGCGAACGAGACGGCGTCGACCTCGACGTCGCCGCCGCTCGGCAGGTCGACCGCGCCCGGCCGCTCCGTCACGTCGACGGGGTGTCGAGCAGCTCGAAGAGCTTGTGGAGGCCGGCGCCGGCCGACTGCACCGTGTTGAAGAGCTGGCTCAGCTGCTGGACCGGCTCGAACAGGTTGGACAGCGTCAGCACGAAGAACGCGACGGTGCCGACGGTCACGATGCCCTGGTGGACCCAGTAGCCGCCGAAGCCGACGACGAGGGCGGTCGTGCCCCAGCCGGCCAGCTCGATGACGGGCAGGTACCAGGCCGAGATCTTCACCGACCGCATGTGGCTGTCGTAGAGCTCGCGGTTGCCCCGCTGGAACCGGTCGACCTCGACGTCCTCGCGGCCGAACGCCTGGACGACCCGCACGCCGGCGATGCCCTCCTGGAGGTGCGAGAGCGTGTTGCCGATGCGGTCGCGCACCTCGAGGTAGGCCTCGTTCGAGTCGCGCTGGAACCTGATGCTGGCGAGGATCACCGGCGGCAGCGCCAGCGAGCACACGAGCATCAGCTGCCACGACACGGCCGTGAGCACGACCAGCGAGACGACGAGCAGGAGGGTGTTCGAGACGAACATGGTCAGGCCCATCTGGACCAGCTCGGGCAGCGAGTCGACGTCGGAGGTCATGCGCGACACGAGCACGCCGGCCTTCTCCCGGTCGTAGAACGGCATCGACAGCCGCTGCAGGTGGTCGAACACCCGGACGCGCAGGTCGCGGAGGAAGTCCTCGCCGACCAGGCTGATCAGGCGGATCTGCTGGCGGTAGACGATGTAGGCGAGGACCGCGACCACCATGTAGCCGGCGACCGCGAGGTTGAGCGTGGCCGGGTCGTGGGCGGTGATGCCCTTGTCGATGCCGTACCGCACCAGGAACGGCCCGGCGAGCACGGTGCCGGTCCACGATCATGACGGTCAGCATCGCGACGGCCACGCTGGCGGCGGTACGGCCGCAGCATCCGGACGGCGCGGCGCAGGACCCGGCGGGCCGCGACGCGGTCGAGGCGGTCCTCCTCGGTGACGCCGCCCTGCATCCACATCAGGCCGGACCTCCCGGTGCGGGCCGCGGGCGGTCATGACCGCACCTCCGGCGCCGGCGCGCCGGGGCGTCGCCGTCGGTGCGACCGTCCCCGTCGCCGTGCGCCGGTGCCGTTCCCGTTCCCGTCGGTGCCGTTGCCGTCGTGGCCATTGCCGGCGTGCACCAGCTCCATCGCCCCGGCGGCCGCCAGCACCTCGCGGTAGCGGGCCTCGCTGGCGAGCAGCGCCGGTGTGGGTGCCCTCGGCCACGACCCGGCCGTCGTCGATCAGCACGACCCGGTCGGCGAGCGCGATCGTGGCCGGGCGGTGGGCGATGACGATCGTGGTCCGGCCGCGCATCACCTCGGCGAGCGCGTCGCGGATCTCGTGCTCCTTGGTCGGGTCGACCGCCGAGGTGGCGTCGTCGAGGATCAGCACCCGGGGGTCGGCGAGGATCGCCCGGGCGATGGCGATGCGCTGGCGCTGGCCGCCCGACAGCGAGAAGCCCCGCTCGCCGATCACGCGTGTCGTAGCCCTCGGGCAGCTCGCTGATGAACTCGTGGGCGCCGGCGAGGCGGGCGGCCCGCTCGATCGCGGTCGTGGGGGGCGTCCGGATCGGCGAAGGCGATGTTGGCGCCGACCGTGTCGGTGAACAGGAACGTGTCCTCGAACACGATGCCGATCGCCGCGGCGCAGCTCGCTGGACCGCGACGTCGCGCACGTCGACGCCGTCGATGCAGCACCGCGCCGGCCTCGACGTCGTAGAAGCGCGGGAGGAGGCGGGCCACGGTCGTCTTGCCGCGTGCCGGTCGCCCCGACGAGCGCCACGGACTCGCCCGGCGCGACCCGCAGGTCGAAGTCGTCGAGCACGGGCTGCCGGCCGCCCGTAGCCGAAGCGCACGCCCTCGAAGCGACCTCGCCGCCCGACGGCGGCAGGGCGACGGGGTGCGGGGGGTCGACGATCTCGGGCTCGGTGCGCAGCACCTCGTCGACCCGCTCGGCCGACGCGGCGGCCCGCTGCGCCTGGGCGACGATCATCCCGAGCATCCGCAGCGGCCAGATGAGCATGACGACGTAGACGTTGAACGCGACGAGCGTCCCCAGGCTGAGCTTGCCGTCGAGCACCTGGTGGCCGCCGTAGCCGAGCACGGCGATCAGCCCGAGGTTGGGCAGCAGCTCGAGGGCCGGCAGGAACTTGGCCCGGGTCATGGCGGCGGCCATCGACTCGTCGTAGACGTCGTCGGCCTCGGTGGCGAGGCGCCCGGCCTGCACCCGCTCGGCCCCGAAGCCCTTGACCACCCGCACGCCGGCGACGGACTCCTCGACCACCGCGGCCAGCTCGGCCGACTCGCGCTGGATGCCCATGACGCTGGGGAAGAGTCGCCGGGAGAACCGCGTGGCCAGCACGTTGAGGAACGGCAGCGAGCCGAGCGCCAGCAGGGTCAGCAGCGGGTTGATGACGGCGAGGATGACGGTGACGGCGAGGACGGTCACGAAGTTCGAGATCGTCAGCGGGATCATGACGACGAAGGCCTGCACCTGCTGGAGGTCGGTGTTGGCCCGGCTCATGAGCTGGCCGGTCTGGGCCTCGTCGTGGAACGCGAAGTGGAGCCGCTGGAGGTGGGCGAACAGGCGGTCGCGCAGGCTCGTCTCGACCCAGCGGGCCTCGCGGAAGGCGACGTAGCGGCGCAGCCCCGTGAAGGTCGCCGAGGCGATGGCCACGCAACCGAGGGTCAACGACCACTTGAGCAAGGCGCCGTGCTGGTCCTCGATGATGCCCTGGTCCACGGCGTTGCGGACCAGGAGCCCGGTGCTGACCTTGGCGGCGGTCCAGGCGAGCCCGACCGCCACGCCCAGGGTGATGCCCCAGCGGCGCTCCCGGGTGAGCTGCGCGATCAGGCGTGCGCCCCGCCGGCTGAAGGTCCGCTGATCCGTGTCGTCGATGTCGTCGATGTCGTCGATCGCCGCGGTGTCCGCCATCGTCCCCCTCAACTTGACCCGGGAGTCAAGGGTACCGGGATCTGGGGGGCGGACGGCAATGCGATTGGCGTGATTTCGGGCCCATTCTGCGGATCAGGGAACGCAGTAGGCGAAGGCGATGAGCGTCGGGCCGAGGGCCGCGCCGTCGTCCGCGTGAACGGTGAATGTGCCGCCGCGGCCGAAGGTGGTGATCTCGGCCCGGGAGACAGTCACGGCGTCGCTGCTGCCCCGGTACCCTCCGCCGATGATCGTCTGATTGAACGGGCAGCTCACGGTGAGCAACGCGCCGCCGATTCCGACGTCGACCGGCCCGGCCTGCACGCTGTTGACCACGGTCGGACCCGTCGGACCGACGGATCGATAGGCCCAGACGGCCCGATAGGCCCAGAGGGTCCCGAGGGACCGATCGCACCCGGCCGCCCGCGGGCGCGGGGCGTCAGGCGTCGAGCAGCGCCGGCGCCAGCTCGCGCCAGTCGTCGAGCGGCAGCGCGGTGACGTCGTTGTCGAGCACCTGCACGCACACGTGGTCGGCGCCAGCCTCGAGGTGGGCGCTGACGCGGGCCGCGATGGCCCCGGCGTCACCCACGGCGACCAGCGCGTCCAGCAGGGCGTCGCTGCCGCCATCCCCGAGGTCGTCGTCGTCCCAGCCGAGGCGGCGCAGGTTGTTCACGTAGTTGGGCAGGTTGAGGTAGGCGGCCACGTGCTTGCGCGCCGCCGCCCGGCCGACCTCGGGATCGCCGGTGTGGACGACCGCCTGCTCGACCAGCAGCCGCGGGCCCTCGCCCAGCTCGGTCCGGGCGACCGCGGTGTGCTCGACCGGCACGAAGTACGTGTGCGCGCCCCACGCCCGCTCGGCGGCGAGCGCCAGCATCCGGGGGCCGAGCGCCGCCAGCACCCGGGGCGGCTCCTCCGCCGGCGCGGGCGACACCGTGAACGCCTCGTCCATCGCGTCGAGGTACTCGCGCATGCGGGTGAGCGGGTGGTCCCACGACTGGCGCATCAGGCCCTCGACCATCGGGGCGTGGCTGACGCCGAGGCCCGAGCAGGAAGCGCCCGCCCGAGTCGTCGGCGAGCAGCCGCTGCGCGGCGGCGGCGATCCGCGGCGCGCGGCCGAAGATGGTCGCGATCCCGGTGGCCACCACCAGGCGCCGTGTGCCGGCGAGCAGCACGGCCGCATGGGACAGCGCTTCGCGCCCGACCGCCTCCGGGACCCACAGGGCGCCGTAGCCCAGCTCGTCGATCTCGGCCGCCACTTCGCGGGCCCTGGCCGCCGGTTGGAGGTCGAGCTGCCCGGTCCAGATCCCCACGCGTCCCACATCCATTGCGGGCGACGCTACCGTGACGCCGGATGGAACTGGTCACCGGACCCGCGGCGAGCGACGTCCCCCTCACGGCCGGTGTGGACACGGTGACGCGCGGGTTGCGCTTGTCCCGACTCGCCGCGCTCGCCGGCGGCCTGTTCGTGACGGGCTACGTGGCGATGGTCGACCCGACCGAGGGCGGCGCCTACCCGATCTGCCCGAGCCGGGTGCTGCTCGGCATCGACTGCCCGTTCTGCGGCGGCCTCCGGGGCACCCACGACATCCTGCACCTGCACGTCCGCGAGGCGCTCGACCACAACCTGCTGCTGCCGGCCTACCTGGCCGTCATCGCGGTGATGGCGGGCCTCTACCTGCTGCCGATCGTGGGCCGGCCGGCCCGCTCGCTGCACGTGCCCCGCTGGGCGCTCCAGGCGTCCGCGGTGCTGCTGGTGACGTTCATGGTCGTGCGCAACCTGCCGGTCGCCGACCTGCGGTTCCTGCGCTCCGGCGCCTGATCACGCCGGGTCGACCCACTTGCGGACCAGCGGCGGCGCTTCCCACGCGGCCAGCTGGTCCAACAGCGGGCCCGGGGCGGTCGCGGCCAGCACCAGGCTCACGTGCTGGGGCCGGATGAACCCGTGGTCGGCCGCCCTCGCGAACTGGGCCAGCATCGGCTCGTAGAAGCCGCCGACGTCCAGCAGGCCGCACGGCTTGGGCGGGTCGTGGAGGCCGAGCTGGCTCCACGTCACCACCTCGACGAACTCCTCGACCGTGCCGAACCCGCCGGGCAGGGCGACGAAGCCGTCGGCCAGGTCGGCCATCAGGGCCTTGCGCTCGTGCATCGACGCGGTGACGCGCAGGTCGGCCAGGTCGTCGTGGGCCACCTCGGCCCGCACCAGCGACTCGGGGATCACGCCGGTCACCTCGCCGCCGGCCGAGCGGCAGGCGTCGGCCACCTCCCGCATGAGCCCGACACCCGCGCCGCCGTACACGAGGCCGATGCCCCGCGCCGCCAGCTCCGTGCCCAGCTCCCGGGCGGCCGCCGCGTAGGCGGGATCGGCCCCGAGGCTGGAGCCGCAGAACACGCAGACCCGCGCCAGCCGCATCGGGTCAGTCGAGCCGGCGCAGGGCCCGGCGGTACTGCCGGCACCGCTCGACGTAGCTGAGCATCGGCATGCGGATCATCCGGTCGGGATCGACGGCGTCGGGCCGGATCGTGGCCGGCACCCCCAGCGCCATGGCCCGCGACGGGACCTCGGTCCCGCCGGAGACGACCGCGCCCGTGCCCACGAGCCCGCCCGAGCGGACGACGGCGGCGTGGAGCACCACCGCGCCCGAGCCGACCAGCGAGCCGTCCTCGATCGTGCAACCCTCGAGGTGGACGAGGTGGCCGACGACGCACTCGGCCCCGACGGTCGTGGGGTGGATCGGCGTGCAGTGCAGCACCGAGCCGTCCTGGATCGACGTCCGGGGCCCGATCGTGATCGCGGTCGAATCGCCCCGGAGGACCGCCCCGGGCCACACGGACGCCTCCGCGCCCACCCGCACGTCGCCGATCAGCACGGCGTCGGGGTGGACATAGGCCGTGTCGTCGATCCTCGGCACCAGCTCGCCGAGCGCGTAGATCGGCATGTCAGGCGTGGTAGCGGCCGAATCCGCCCCGGAAGAAGACCAGCGGGCCGCCCTCGTGCCCGATCTCCAGGTCGAGCACCCGGCCGACCACGATCCAGTGGTCGCCGGCCTCGTGCACGGCCTCGATCCGGGTGTCGATCCACGCCAGCACGTCGTGGATGACCGGCGCCCCCGTCGCCACGGACGGGCGCCAGCCGATGCCGGCGAACTTGTCGTCCCCCTTGCCGGCGAACACCCGGGCGACATCCTCCTGATCGTCGGCGAGGATGTTCACGCAGTAGTGGCCGGCCGCCTCGATCTTGGGCCAGCTCGACGACTGGTCGCCCGCGAAGAACGCCACCAGCGGCGGGTCGAGCGACACGGAGGCGAACGAGCCGACGCACAGCCCGACCGGGCCATCCGGCCCGGCGGCGGTGATCACCGTGACGCCCGTCGGGAAGTGCCCGAGGACCTGCCGGTAGCGGGCGGCGTCGATCGACGCCGCAGACGCGGGGATGTCCGTCACGCCGGGCACCCTAGTGGGCAGCCCGATTTGCCCACCCAGGCAGTGACGCCGCGCCCATGCGCGTTCACTCAGAGTGGTATTCAGCCGCCGAAGCTGACCGTCAGGCCCTCGTAGGCCGCCAACACCTCGCACAGCCCGGTGCCGACGGCCCGGTCGCGGGCGTGGGCCAAGAGGGCGTCGACCGTGTCGTCGTCGTGCGCCGGGTCGTGATGGAACAGCGCCAGGCGCTTGGCCCCGGCCTCCTGGGCCACGAAGACGGCGTAGTCGACCGTGCAATGGCCCCAGTAGTACTTCTGGGCGAACTCGTCGACCGTGTACTGGGCGTCGTGGATCACCAGGTCGGCCCCGTCGCACAGCTCGAGCACGGAGTCGCTGACCTGGTGGCTGCCGTCCTGGGGCATCTGGTGGTCGGACAGGTACGCGACGGTCGCGCCCCCGACCTCGACCCGGTAGCCGTTGTTCGCGCCGATGTGGGGCACGGATCGCACGCGGACCTTGGCACCGTCGATCTCGACGTCGCAGTCGGACACGTCGTGGAACACGATCTGGCCGTAGAGCTGCTCGACCGTCACCGGGAAGAACGGCGGCCGGACGAACTGGTGGAACGCCTCGGCCACCGTGCCGGCCTCCTGGGGCGGCCCGTAGATGTCGAGCAGCGCGCCCGGCGCCAGGATCGGGGCGAAGAACGGCAGCCCCTGCACATGATCCCAGTGCATGTGCGTCACCAGCGCCGAGCCCCGGAACGTGCCGTCGGCCGCCAACGTCTGGCCCAGCTGGCGCAGGCCGGTGCCGAGGTCCAGGACGATCGGATCGTGTCCGGGCGCGTCGAGCTGGACGCACGACGTGTTGCCGCCATAGCGGCGGTTCTCGTCGCACGGACACGGGGTCGAGCCCCTGACACCGAAGAAGGAGACGTTCAGCAAGGTTTCCCCTCGACGCGCCACGGGCGCTCGGGCGACGTTACCCAACGACCGCACGAGTGGGCGCTGGGTGTGACCACAATCACCGGCCGCGCCGCCTGGTGACCGGGCCGCGGGCGCGGTTAGCGTCGCCGGCCATGTCCGACACCTCCGCGCCGACGATCACGCAGGGCACCGTGGACGCCGCCGGTCTGACGTTCGGCTACCTCGCCGCGGGTGACCTGGCCGACCGCAGCGCGCCCCTCGCCCTGTGCCTGCACGGCTTCCCGGACTCGGCGTGGACCTGGCGGCACCTGCTTCCCTCCCTGGCGATCGCCGGCTTCCGGGCGGTCGCCCCGTGGCTGCGCGGCTACGCGCCGACGACCGTACCCACGACCGGGCGCTATCAAGCCCCCGTCCTGGCGCAGGACGCCTGCGCCCTGCACGAGGCGCTCGGCGGCGACGGCGACGCCGTGCTGGTCGGGCACGACTGGGGAGCGCTGGTGGGCTACGTCGCCGTCCACCACCCGGACCGGCCCTGGAGCCGGCTGGCCGCCCTCGCCGTCCCGCCGCCGGCCGCCCTCGGCGCCACGTTCCTCACCTACGACCAGCTCCGGCGGTCGTGGTACATGTTCTTCTTCCAGCACCCGCTGGCCGAGCTGGCGGTCGGCGCGGACGACCTCGCGTTCATCGACCGCCTGTGGGCCGACTGGTCGCCCGGCTACGACGCCGCCGAGGACCTGCCCCACGTCAAGGACGCCCTGCGCGACCCGGCCAACCTGGCCGCCGCCATCGGCTATTACCGGGCGATGCTCGGCGGTGTCGGGCCCGCGCTCGACGCCGACGCCCAGGTGCTCGACGCCGCCGCGGCCTCGGGGACGCCGCCGGTGCCGACGCTGTACCTGCACGGGCGGACCGACGGGTGCATGACCGTGGAGGTGGCGCCCGCCGCCGCGGCGCTGCTGACGGCCGAGGGCTCGCGGGTCGAGGTGGTGGATGGTGCCGGCCACTTCCTCCACGTCGAGCGGCCGGACGTGGTGAACCCGCTGATCGTGGACTTCCTGCGGGCGCTAGGGCAGCCGTAGCTGGTCGCCCCTGGTCACCACCAGGCCCTCCGCCAGCATGGCCACCACCACCCGGTCGGCCCGCGCCCGGTCGTCGGGCCAGCCCATGACCCGGGCCGCCTCGCCGACCGGGACCGGCGCCGCGGCACAGGGCGTCCACCAAGCGGCCCCGGCCCTGGCGGTCGGAGCCCTCGAAGGGCGGCTGGCCGGTCGACACGCCGGCCGAGCCGTCCGCCGGGTCCGGATCGGGCAGGCCCGCGGCCAGCCAGGCACAGCCGGCCCGAGCCGGGCACGTCCGGCAGTCGGGACGGCGGCGGCGGCAGACCGACGCGCCCAGCTCCATCAGCGACTGGTTCCACGACCACGACCGGCCCGGCGGGACCAGGTCGTCGGCCCGCGCCTGGGCCTCCCGGGGCCGCAGCGGCCGCCCCTCCCACCGGGCCAGCACCCGGCCCACGTTGGTGTCGACCACGCCCACGTCGTGCTCGAACGCGAACGCCAGGACCGCCCGTGCCGTGTACGGCCCGATCCCGGGGAGCGCCCGCAGCGCGGCCAGGTCCGGCGGCAGCCGGCCGCCGTGGCGCTCGACCACCGCTGCGGCGCACCGGTGGAGGTTGACCGCCCGCCGGTTGTAGCCGAGGCCGACCCAGAGGCGGACCACGTCGCCGAGCGGCGCCGCCGCGCAGGACGCGGGGGTCGGGAACCGGGCCACGAAGGCCCGGTAGCGCGGGATCACCCGGTCGACGCCGGTCTGCTGGGCCATCACCTCCGAGACGAGCACAGCCCACGGATCGCGGGTCGATCGCCACGGCAGCGGGCGCAGGTGGTCGTCGCCCCAGGCGAGCACCGCCGCCCGCCGGGCCTCCGTCGCGTTTTCTACGCGGAAACGGTCGCTATGACGACCGTTTCCGCGTAGAAAACGCGTTTTAGCCGGCCGAGGTCGCACGACACCGGTACACCCGGGTCGTGTACGGGAACGGGAACGAGGTCCGCCCGGCCAGCGCCGGATGGGTGCGCGCCAGGTTGCGGATCCGGTCGAGCACGACCGCCTTCTCGTCCGGCGGCCGGGCGCCGACGACGCTCACCGACTCGGCGCGGGCCACCAGCAGCTCCTCGTCGCTGGGCTGGTCCCAGTCGTGCGTCCACAGCGACACCGGCTCGAACCCGCCCGCGTCCGCCACGATCGCCGGGTAGTCGACGTCGTAGTAGCTGTCGTAGGGCCGCACCATGTCCGGGCCGTCGACCAGCAGGTCGCCGAAGGTGCGCACCCAGTCCTCGCTGCGGTCGCGGATGTTCCAGACCAGGAACAGCCGGCCGCCCGGGCGCAGCACCCGCCGGATCTCGGCGAGCGCGCGGGGCGCGTCGAACCAGTGGAACGCCTGGGCGATCGTCACCGCGTCGCACGACGCGTCGTCGAGCGGCAGCGCCTCGGCCGTGCCGTCGTGCACGGTCACGTCGGGCAGGAGGGCGTGCAGCTCGTCGCGCATCCCGGCGACCGGCTCGACCGCCACCACCTCGGCGCCGGTCGGGACCAGCAGGCGGGTGAGCTTGCCTGTACCCGCCGCGAGGTCGAGCACCCGGGTGCCCGGGCCGATGCCGCCGTGCCCGACGATGTGGGCCACGGCCTCCGCCGGGTACGACGGCCGGGCCACCTCGTAGGCCCGCGCGTTGTTGTCGAACCCCTTGGCCGCCGCCTTGATCTGGTCGGCCACGTCAGCCGTCCGCGAACACGTCGCTGTCGTACGGGTAGCGGCGCTCGGGCGCGTGCGCGCGCTTCCACACCATCAGCCGGCGGCGGAAGTAGCAGACCTCCTCCTCGCGCTGGTTGATCCCCTTGGACTCGACCGTGACGATCCCCCGCTTGCCGTCGGAGGTCTCCTTGCGGTCGAGCACCCGGGTGACCGCGTAGATCGTGTCGCCGTGGAACGTCGGCTTGGCGTGCCGCAGCGTCTCGACCTCGAGGTTGGCCACGGCCGCACCGCTCACGTCCGGCACCGACATGCCCAGCACCAGCGAGTACACGAGGTTGCCGACGACCACGTTCTGCTTCTGCACGGTCTCGTTCTCCGAGTACCACACGTTGGTGTGCAGCGGGTGGTGGTTCATCGTGATCATGCAGAACAGGTGGTCGTCGTACTCCGTGATCGTCTTGCCCGGCCAGTGCCGGTAGACGTCGCCGATCTCGAAGTCCTCGAAGTGCCGGCCGAACGGGCGGTCGATCGTTGCCATGCCGACACGCTAGGGACGCCAAAGGAGCCGGGCCAGACCGGATCGGGGGCGATGCCCGCCGGCGGCAGGCGCGGGCCAAGATGGGCGCAGGACTCTCCACCGCACGACAGAGGAGACACGATGACGGCGGATCTGCTCACCGACGGCCGGGCACGCGCACGCGCCCGCACGCGCCGGCTGCGGCGCGGGGCGGCCCCGGCGCTGGTGCTCGCGCTGGTCGGCGGCGCGTCGGCCTGCGCCCAGGAGTCCGGGGACACGGTCACCCAGACCAAGGTCGAAAAGGACGGCGGCCAGTCGCAGTTCTCGGCCACGGCCGCCTACCTGAGCACGATCGCCGAGGAGTCGGCGGCCGAGCCCTACCGCATCGAGATGGACTTCGCCATCGACGCGGCCGGCGAGCACCTCGACGTGGACAACATGATGACCGGCGAGATCGACGGCGAGCAGGCGTCGTTCCACCTCGACATGGCCAGCCTGCTCGGGGACATGCCAGGCGTCGGCGGCATCGACGCCGACCAGATGACGATGGACATGGTGACCGACGGCAGCCTGCTGTACATCAAGGCGCCGATGTTCGGCGTCCTGTCGGAGATGCTGGCCGCCCAGGGGGCGAGCGACGCCGACATCGGCCCGCTCGACGACCTCGCGGCCGTGTCCGACCAGTGGGGCAGCATCGATCCCGCGGGGCTCGGCGGCGACACGAACATCGGCGACCTCGTCGGCCAGGCGGGGGCGCAGGGGGCCGACCCGCGGCAGTTCCTCGACCTGGTGTCCGAGGCGACCGACCCCCACGAGCTGGGCGACGACGTGATCAAGAGCACCCGGGTCCAGGGGCTCGGGGCCACCATCACGTTCGAGGAGATGCTCGCGGCGCAGGGCCGGGATGTCGACGAGTACCTCGCGCAGACCATGGCGGGGGAATCACTCCCCCCGGGGATGGTCGACGAGCTGCTCCAGATGGAGATCCCGGTGGAGGTGTGGGTCGACGGCGACGACCACGTGCGCCGGGTCTCGCTCGACCTCGACATGGGCGCGCTGCTGTCGGAGGCGGGGCTCGACGACGCCGAGTCCGCCAACGTCTCGTTCGGGATGACGATGGACTTCTTCGACTACAGCGCCGACGACATCGCCATCGAGGTGCCAGAGGCGACCGTCGACATCACCGATGCCTACGGGGCGCTGCTCGCCGGCCCCTGAGCCCCGAGCAGCTTTCCTGCCGATCCGGCGCCCCGTCTAGCTTTGGGCGCCATGACCGCCCCCGACCTCAACGCCGCCGCCGCGGCCGCCGGCGCCGCCCGGGACGTCGTACGCCGTGGCATCGAGCACCTCGCCCGCACCGGCGAGGTCGAGGAGGACCAGGTCGTCGCCTACGACCTCGCCCACGCCGCCGCGGCCACCGAGATCGCCCACACGCTGCTCGACTACGGCGCCAGGGGCGACGACGAGGCGCGCCTCACCTGCGCGTTCGTCGCCGAGGCCGTGGCCGACGTGGCGACCAAGCTGTACGGCCGCGAGGACGCCTGGGGGGTCGAGCCCGACGTGCTCGACGACGTGCGGTCGTTCGTCGCCGCGTACCGCGACCCGGCGTTCCTGGCGTCGATCGACGGCCCCGGGCCCCGCCACCTCGACGACGACTTCGAGCTGGTGCAGGACACGTTCCGGCGCTTCGCCGAGGACAAGATCCGCCCCGTCGCCGAGCACGTCCACCGCCACAACGCCGACATCCCCGAAGAGGTCATCTCCGGGCTGGCCGAGCTGGGCGCGTTCGGGCTGTCGGTGCCCGAGGAGTACGGGGGCTTCGCGGCCGGCGGCGAGAGCGACTACATGGGCATGGTCGTCGCCACCGAGGAGCTGTCCCGGGGGTCGCTCGGCGTCGGCGGGTCGCTGATCACCCGGCCCGAGATCCTGACCCGCGCCCTGGTCACCGGCGGGACCGAGGAGCAGAAGCAGTCGTGGCTGCCCCGCCTTGCGACCGCCGAGGTGATGGCGGCGGTGGCGGTGACCGAGCCCGACTTCGGCTCGGACGTGGCCCAGATCAAGGTGACGGCCACGCCGACCGAGGGCGGCTGGCTGATCAACGGCGTCAAGACGTGGTGCACGTTCGGCGCCCGGGCCGACGCCCTGATGCTGCTGGCCCGCACCGACCCCGACCGCTCGAAGATCCACCGGGGCCTGTCGCTGTTCGTGGTGCCCAAGGCGCAGGGCGACGGGCACGGCTTCGAGCTGGTGCAGCAGGCGGGTGCGGACGGCGGCGCCCCCGGCGGCGGCAAGATGGAGGGCCGCCCGATCGACACGATCGGCTACCGGGGGATGCACTCCTACGAGATCGCGTTCGACTCGTGGTTCGTGGCCGCTGACAACCTGGTCGGCGGCGAGGCGGGCCTCGGCCGCGGCTTCTACCTCCAGATGGCGGGCTTCGAGAACGGCCGCCTCCAGACGGCCGCCCGGGCCCTCGGCGTCATGCAGGCCGCCTACGAGGCTGCCCGCCAATACGCCCAGGACCGCAAGGTGTTCGACCGCCCGCTGGGCGACTACCAGCTCAACAAGGCCAAGCTGGCGAGGATGGCGGTCATCATCCAGGGCGCCCGCCAGTTCAGCTACGCCGTGGCCCGCATGATGGCCAAGGGCCAGGGCACGATGGAAGCGGCGATGGTCAAGGCCTACGTCTGCAAGGCGGCCGAGTGGGTGACCCGCGAGGCGATGCAGATCCACGGCGGGTACGGCTACGCCGAGGAGTACCCGGTGAGCCGCTACTTCGTCGACGCCCGCGTGCTGTCGATCTTCGAGGGCGCGGACGAGCTGCTCTGCCTGCGGGTCATCACCCGCCGCCTGGTGGAGGCGGCGCGGCGTTAGTTCGGCCCGGCCAGCTCGTCCACCCGCTGCTGCCAGGCGGCGACCATCGTGCCGAAGTGGAGCGGGTTGTAGACGTCCTCCTCGTACGACCACTGGCCGTCGCCCGCGTAGTGGAGGATCGTGATGTTGGCCCCCTGGTGGAGGCTGCCGTCGCCGGGGTCGTCCATCACGTTCTCGACCTGGCAGACGATCCAGCCCCGCTCCTCGTCGACGACGTACCAGTCGATCGTGAACGTCGGCATGCGGTTGCCCGGGAACGTGCTCATCGTCTCGGTGATCCACGCCCGGATGGCCTCCCGGCCCTCGAAGCGGCCGAAGTGGTGCTCGACGTACGTGGCGTCCTCGGTGAACTGGTCGGCCCACGCGCTCCAGTCGCCCGTGGCACCGGCCCGCGCTCCTGCCTCCTGGTAGGCGACGAACGCCGCCTCCAGCTCCGCCCTGGTGAAACGTCCCATGGGCCGACCCTAGTGGGCGCCCCTGACGACTGTGTCAGCGAACGGCCGCTCGCCTAGCGTCGGGCGTATGCAGGACTTCGAGGGGAAGGTCGCGGTCGTCACCGGCGCCGCGTCGGGCATCGGCCTCGCGCTGGCCACGCGGTTCGGCCGCGAGGGCATGCGCGTCGTCATGGCCGACGTCGAGCGGGACTCCCTCGACCGGGCCGCGAGTGTGCTCGGGGCCGACCTCGGGGCCGAACGGGTGCTGGCCGTGCCGACCGACGTGCGCGACGCGGCCGCGGTCGACGCGCTGGCCGCGGCCACGTTCGAGCGCTTCGGGACCGCCCACGTCGTCTGCAACAACGCCGGCGTGGGCGTGGGCGGCCTCGCCTGGACCGTCCCCGCCGACCGCTGGCGCTGGATCGTCGAGGTGAACCTGCTCGCCGTGGCCCACGGCATCCGGGCGTTCGTGCCCCGGATGATCGAGCAGGGCGAGGGCCACGTGGTCAACACGGCGTCGTCCGCGGGCATCCTCACCGGTCCGGGCATGTCGCCCTACTTCGCCACCAAGCACGCCGTCGTCGCGCTGTCCGAGTCGCTGCACTTCGACCTGCTGCTGACCGGCGGCGCCGTCGGCGTCTCGGTGCTGTGCCCCGAGTGGGTGCGGACGAGGATCGCAGAGTCCGAGCGGAACCGCCCGCCCGAGGTCGAGGAGGTCGAGCCGCCGCCCGGCGTCGACGCCGAGGCCATGCGCGGGTTCATCGCCGGTCTCGTCGACAGCGGGATCGACCCGGCCGAGGTGGCGGGCGCGGTGGTCGACGGCATCCGGGCCGGCCGGTTCTGGATCTTCACCCACGACACGACCGTCCCCCACGCCCAGCGCCGCTGGGCCGCCATCGCCGAGGACGGTCAGCCCAGCGTCTGGGACATGTCAATCGGCTGAGGCGGGCGGCGCGGCCGGCGCGCGGCGGCCGAGCAGCAGCAGGTGGGGGTGCGGCGCCCGCCGGTCGAGCCGCTCGCGTGTCACCTCCAGGCCCGCGTCCGC
The DNA here is from genome assembly GCA_963739835.1 of uncultured Acidimicrobiales bacterium. Classification (GTDB taxonomy): domain Bacteria; phylum Actinomycetota; class Acidimicrobiia; order Acidimicrobiales; family VFJN01; genus ZC4RG19. The sequence continues at coordinate 206,668 of CAVUBW010000015.1, read as the reverse complement.
CATCGCCGCGGCGATGTCGTCGGGCGGCACGATCGCGACCTCGTCGCCCTCGGTGATCCGCAGGACCCGGGTGGCGACCAGCTCCTGGGCGCGGGCCAGCTCGTACTTCCAGCGGGGCCGCACGGCCATCTCCTTGACCGCCAGGACCCCGCCCGGGCCCACCTCGGCCGCAGCCCGGCCGACCAGGTCGAGGGCGGCCGGCTCCCCGAGCAGGTAGAGCACGTCGACGACCGTGATCGCGTCCCAGGGGCCCGCCGGGACCCGCCCGTCCGGGGCGACCTCGAACCGGACGTCGATCCCCGCGTCGGCCGCCGCCCGGCGGGCCGAGGACAGCTTGTCGGCGTCGATGTCGACGCCGACCACCTCGCGGTCGGGGCCGGCCGCGGCCAGGTAGAGCGAGAACAGCCCGTGGCCGCAACCGAGGTCGAGCACCCGCCCCGCCCGAGGCACCGCCGCCTCGACCGCCGGGAACGGGCACGTCCGCCAGCGCACGGCGGTGTGGAAGCGGTCGCCCCGGCCCAGGTGGCCGTACGCGCCCCGGGCCCGCCGGGCGGCGTCGACGGCCATCATGCCGCCAGGTCCGCGTAGGTGCCGAGCCGGAAGCCGGCCGCCTCGACCCGCCGGCGGGCGCCGGGGTCGGTGAGCGCGGCCAGCTCGCGGTCCCAGACGTAGCCCCAGCGGTAGCGGTCGAGGTCGGCGTCGCCGGCCTCGCCGGGGTGGGTGGCCAGCTCGGCGCTGGCGCCCGCCGCCCGGCCCAGGCGGTCGATCGCCCCGACCAGGCGGGGCAGGTCGAGCGTGCCGGCCTCGTCGAGCCCGGTGGCGGTCGACGGGTAGCGCACGTCCCGGGCCCGGGCGGACCGCTCCAGCCGCGCCGACAGGCGGCGGACGGTCACGCCGACCGGGCCCCGGCCCGACGACCGGATGATCCGCACCGTGGGGATGCCGGCCTCGGCGGCCACGTCCAGCACGATCCGGCCCACGGCGGGCCACAGGTGCAGGTGCTGGTGGGTGTCGACGTGGTCGAGCCGCAGCCCGGCGTCGCGCAGGCAGGCGACCTGGGCGGTGAACTCGCGCCGGACGTCGTCGGGGTCGATCATCCGGGCGGCCATGCGGGGCAGGAACACGCGCCACGACGATGCCAGGCGCCCGCGCTTGTCGACCAGCGTCGGCACCTCGCGGGCCGACAGCAGCGGCGGGTCCTCGCCGACCGCGGCCAGGTGGGCGCCGACCCCGATGCCCTCGGTGCCGGCCAGGGCGCCGGCCGCTCCCGCGAACCCCGGCGCCAGGGCCAGGACCGACGTGCTGGTCACGATGCCGTCCCGGTGCGCCCGCAGGATCGCCCGGGCCACGCCCTCGGTGAGCCCGTAGTCGTCGGCGTTGACGATGAGGAGGCGGCGCCCGTCGCTCGGTTCGGGGACCTGCGGCGTCACACCGGCTCACCGTCGAGCAGCGCCGCCGGCAGCCGGTCGACGGCGCGGATCTCGCCGTAGAGCCCCCGCAGCTCGCGCATCATCGTGGCGATCACCGCGGGCGACGAGAGGGTCGACATGCCCCGGGTGCGGGCGATGTAGTCGACCCCGAACTGCACGAGCCGGAACCCCCGCCGGTGGGCCTTGGCCACCAGCTCGACGTCGACGAAGCTGCCCTCGCTGCGCAGCTCGACGTGGTCGAGCACCCGCCGCCGCACGAGCTTGAACGCGAAGTTGACGTCGCGCACCCGCACGCCGAGCACCCAGCGCACGAGGTGGTTGTAGACGTAGCGAGTAGAGCGTGCGCTGCGCGCCCTCGGCCGTGCGGTCGAACCGGTAGGCCGACACGATGTCGGCGTCGTACAGCCGCAGCAGCCGCAGGGCCTTGGCGGCCTCGTCGAGGTCGCACGGCAGGTCGGCGTCGGTGTAGAGGACGAGCGCGCCCGTCGCGGCGGCGAAGCCCGAGCGGAGCGCCCCGCCCAGCTTGCGGTTCCGGGAGTGGTGGACGACCACGATCCGCGGGTCGTCGTCGGCCAGCTCGTCGGCGATCTTGCCGGTGCCGTCGGTCGAGGCGTCGTCGACGACCACGACCTCGTACGAGCCGACCTCGCCGCTGCGGACGAGCCGCTCGCCGGTCTCGGAGGCGGCGGCCAGCGTGCGCCGGATCATCGCCTCCTCGTTCCACATCGGGAACACGAAGCTGAGATGGATGTCGGGGGAGGTGGCGGTGGTCATGACAGGTAGCGCCCGTTCGCGAACAGGGCGGTGAACAGCACGAGGACCGTGGCCGACACGGGGAGCACGACCCGGCGCAGCCGGACCCGCGCCGACGAGGAGAGCGCCCGCGGCGGCGAAGGCGGGGAAGGCCCCGAGCATGTAGCGGCCGGTGCCCTGGAAGTCCTGGCTGCCGATCACCGGGAGCGCCACCACGACCGCCATGTAGGCGGCATAGCGCCAGCCGAACCGCCGGCCCACGATCGGCACCGACAGAGCCACCAGAACGGCCGCCGCCAGCTGGAGCACGAGGCCCACGGTATAGAGGTCGGCCGGCCGGCGGACCAGGGCCGCGAAGAAGTCGCGCTTGGCCCAGGTCACGAGGCCCGCCTGCTGGCCCCAGGCCGCCTGGACCGTCGAGAACGCCAACGGGTCGCCGAAGCGCTGCCACAGGTAGGCGCACCAGGCCCCGATGCCGGCCAGCGCCACGAGCACCCGGGCGTCGCCGGGCCGCAGCTCGCGCAGCCGCGACCGGTCCACGCTGAACCAGCGGCCCCGCTCGGCGTCGCACACCACCGCGCGCCGCTCGAGCACGCCCACGGCCAGCCCGACGACCACGGCCAGGCCCACGAACCGGGTGGCGGTCGCGGCGGCCCCGGCCACCCCGGCCAGCAGCAGGTAGTCGCGCTCGAAAGCCAGGAACGCGGCAAGCGCCAGCAGCAGGAACAGCGCGTCGCCGTACATCACGCCGAACAGGTAGTAGGCGTAGGGGTAGAACGCGAGGCACAGCAGGGCGGTCAGCGTCTCGGCCGGGTCGAGGCGGTCACGGCACCAGCGGCCGAAGGCGACGAAGGCGAGTGCGCCGCACACGATCGTGGTGAGGACGCCGGCCAGCGGCGTGTTGCCGGTGAGGTGGCTGACGGCCCGCACGACCAGGGGGTAGCCGGGGAAGAAGGCGATGTTGGACTGCTGGCCGGGGACATAGGCGTAGCCGTGTTCGACGATGCTGTCGTACCAGCCGCTGTCCAGGCGGACCCAGCCGTCCCAGAACCACTGGCCCGCGAAGTGGAGCGGCGGGATGCCGGCAGGGAACTCACTGAAGCGGGCCACCGTTTGCCAGCTGACGAGGAGCAGCACCGCCAGCACGCCGGCGTAGACCGCGAGGGGGGTCAGCGTCGCCGCGCCGACGCGACGGTCGTCATCACGCCCGACGTCGATCTCGGGCCCCGCAGCCAGCACCCGCGCGACGTTACTCCCCGCCACCGGCGGGTCCCGCGCGCGCCGGGTTATCCGGCGGCCAGCTCGGCGATGGCGGCGGTCAGCGCCAGCGTGCGGCGGGCGTTGCTCGACGTGCAGGTTCTCGATCATGCGGCCGTCGACGGTGACCACGCCCCGGCCCTCGGCCTCGGCCTCCTCGAAGGCGGCGATGATCCGCTGGGCGTGCTCGACCTCGTCGTCGGTCGGGGCGAACACCTCGGTTGCACGGGCTCGACCTGGCTCGGGTGGATGAGCGTCTTGCCGTCGAAGCCCATCTGCCGGCCCTGCACGCACTCGGCCTCGAAGCCCTCCGGGTCCTTGATGTCGTTGTAGACGCCGTCGAGGATCACCTTGCCGGCCGCCCGGGCGGCGAGCAGCGCCAGGCCGAGGCCCGGGACGCAGCGGCTGCGCGGCCGGGCACGTGCTCGGCGCTGCAGCTCCTTGGCCAGGTCGTTGGTGCCCATGACCAGCACGGTCAGCCGCTCGGAGGCGCGCGGCGATCTCCTCGGCGTGCAGCATGGCGAGTCGGCGTCTCGATCATCGCCCAGATCGCGGTGTGGTCGGGGGCGCCGGCGGCCTCGAGGCCCTTCTCGATCGCGTGCGACCGTCGTCGGCCGAGTCGACCTTGGGGACCACGCACGGCCGCGGGACCGGCCGCCGCGACCGCCCGCAGGTCGGCGGCGTGCCACTCGGTGTCGAGGCCGTTGACCCGGATGGTCAGCTCCCGGCGCCCGTACCGCCCCGAGCGTGCGCGGCCGCGCACACCCGCTCGCGGGCGTCGGCCTTGGCGTCGGGCGCGACGGCGTCCTCGAGGTCGAAGATGAGCGCGTCGGCGGGGAGGCCTGTGGCCTTCTCGAGCGCCCGCTCGTTGGCGCCGGGCATGTAGAGCACGGAGCGGCGGGGCCGCAGGCCGCCGGCGTGGTCGCGTCGGTCATCGTCACTCCCCCGCTGCGTCGTCGGCGTAGGCCTTGGCCAGCTCGGGGTCGCGCTCGGCCAGCGCCTCGGCGAGCTCGACGACGACCTGGCACTGCTTCACCGAGGCGTCGTCCTCCATCTTGCCGTCGAGCATGATCGGCGCCGGTGCCGTCGCCCATGGCGTCGATGACCCGCCGGGCGTGGCGCACGTCGGCGGGGTCGGGGCGAGAACACCCGCTTGGCGATGTCGATCTGCGCCGGGTGCAGGCTCCAGGCGCCGACGCAGCCGAGCAGGTAGGCGTTGCGGAACTGGTCCTCGCAGGCGACGGTGTCCTTGATGTCGCCGAACGGCCCGTAGAACGGCAGGATCCCGTTCGGTGACGCAGGCGTCGACCATGCGGGCGATCGTGTAGTGCCACAGGTCCTGCTGGTAGGTGGCGCGGTCGGCCTCGACGTCGCCGCCCGGCGGATCCTGGCGCACGAGGTAGCCGGGGTGGCCGCCGCCGACCCGGGTGGTCTTCATCCGCCGGTTGGCGGCGAGGTCGGCCGGGCCGAGCGACAGGCCCTGCATGCGGGGGCTGGCCGCGCAGATCTCCTCGACGTTGGCGACGCCCCGGGCCGTCTCCAGGATGGCGTGGACGCAGCAGCGGCTCGGTCAGGCCGGCCTTCGCCTCGAGCTGGGCGAGCAGGCGGTCGACGTAGTGGATGTCCTCGGGCCCCTCGACCTTGGGGATCATGATCACGTCGAGCGCGTCGCCGACCTCGGTGACCGCCGCGGTCAGGTCGTCGAGCGCCCACGGCGAGTCGAGGCTGTTGACCCGGGTCCAGAACTGGGTGCTCGCCGAGGTCGACGTGCGCGGCCGACCTCGATCAGGCCGGCGCGGGCCGCCTCCTTGTCGGTCGGCCGGCACGCCGTCCTCGAGGTTGGCGAGCAGGATGTCGACCGTGCGGCGCGATGTCGGGCACCTTGGCGACCATCTTCGGCGTTCGACGGCGGGAAGAAGTGGATCATCCGCGACGGCGGGAACGGGATCTCGCGGCACGGGGTCGGGCGCCCCGACGGCCAGCGGCCGGAAGAAGTCCTTGGGCGAGCGCATGATCGTCACCCTACGGAAGTGCTCAGGCACCGACCAGGTCGCTCGGCAGGACCTGCTCGGTGAGCAGGCGCTCGAAGCGGGACGGGTCGTCGCCGACGTAGGCCCGGCAGAGGGCCAGGCCCTCCATGTAGCAGTGGATGTACGCGCGCCAGGTCTCGTCGGTGAGGAACTGCACCGCCTTCTCGGCCCGCATGCGGGGCAGGAGCGCCCAGCGCTCGAGGTAGGCGACGACGTCCTCGACCGGCCAGCCGCCGTCGTGGAGGAGGATGGCGGCGTTGGATCGCACCCACGACAGCGCCTCGCCCACCTCGGCCACCGCGGCCACGACCTCCGCGTCGTAGCGGACGCCGAGCGGGCGCAGGTGCTCGGCCACGATGCGCCTCGGGCCGCCGGCCGAGCGATGACCTCGAGCGCCCAGGTCGGCCAGGCCCTCGGCCATCAGGCACTGGGGCGTGCCGACGAGGAAGATCGTCTCCTCCTGCCAGCGGCGCTGGCGGACCAGGCCGGCCTCCTTGCGGGTGTGCTCGGTGTGGTGGCCGGGGTAGGCCTCGTGGGCGACGAGGTGGCCGAGGCCGAGCGACAGCACGGGCAGGTCGATGTTGATCGCCACCCGGCTGCGCAGGTCGCCCTCGTAGTAGTTGAAGCCCGACCACGGCTTGTCGGTCTCGAAGATCCACTCGATCTGCTCGCCCTCGGGCAGGCCGAAGCTGTTGCTCGGTGCGCTCGCGGAAGTCGTCGGCCAGCGAGCGGATGGCCGGCTCCAGCCGGTCGGGCGGCACGGCGTGGGCCTCCCGCCAGCGCGATGTAGCGGTCGACGCAGCGGCCCGCCGCCCGGGAGCACGGCGTCGAGCTGGCGGTGGGCCGCGGCGAACTCGTCGTCGGGGACGAGGGTGGGCCGGACGCCGTAGCACTGCTCGACCTCGTCGAGCGTAGCGGGATCGGCGACCCGCCCAGCTTGCTGGCGCTCGTGTACAGCCCGACGACCTGGGCCCGGATCCAGCGGCGCCGGGTGGCCTCGACCGCCTCGGCGCCGTCACCGGCGTCGAGGTCGGCCATGAGCCGCCCGGCGTCGCCGCGCAGCTCGGCCGGGGGTCGCCGCGGCTCGGCCTCGACCCGGGCCGCCGTCTCGGGCGGGCCGTAGTACGCGTCGACGAAGCCGTCGACGTGCCGGCCGAGGCGCAGCCCCAGCTCGATGTAGCGGCCGACGACGTCCGACACGGCGGGCGCGGGCCGTCAGCCGAGCTCGTTGCGCAGGAACGTGACGGTCTCGGACCAGCAGGCCCGGGACGCCTCGGCGTCGTGGACCTCGGGCCGGGTGTCGTTGAAGAAGGCGTGGTCGGCGCCGGGCACGACGTGGAGGTCGGCCTCCTTGCCGGCCGCGTCGAGCTTGCCCTGGAGCTGCGCCACCATGTCCGGCGAGAAGTAGCCGTCGTTCTCGGCGAAGTGGCCGAGGACCGTGGCGTCGAGCGTCGACCAGTCGGGCTCGGCGCCGGGCCACGGGATGACGCCCGTACCACGGCACGACCGCCTTGACCTTGTCGGGCCGCCGGGCGGCCAGCACCAGCGCCAGGCCGCCGCCCATGCAGAACCCGGTCACCCCGACCCGGTCGGAACCGGCGACCTCGCGCCACCTTGTCGACCGCGCCGGACATCTCCTTGGCGGCCTGCTCGATGTTGAGCGCCATCATGAGCTTGCCGGCCTCGTCGGGCTCGGACGCCGTGTCGCCGTGGTACAGGTCGGGCGCCAGCGCCACGAACCCCTCGGCGGCGAACCGGTCGACACACGTCCTCGATGTGGGGCACGAGGCCCCACCACTCCTGGATCACGACGAGCGGGATGCCCGCCCCCCCTTCGGGGACAGCCAGATAGCCCGTGGCGGTCCCACCGTTGCTCGGGAACTCGACCATGTCACCCATGGCCGGGGACGCTGACGCCGCGCGCAGCATCTCCGGCGGCACGGGACACGCGATGCGGCGCGGCTCGATCACCCGCTCGGCCTCGGACGTGGCGACCACCTCGGCGCCGGCGGGCGCCCGGCGCAGGAGCGCCTCGAAGAGCGGCCGGGGCAGCCGCCGGCCGACGTCGACGACCAGCCACACGGCAACGCCCGCGTCGCGGGCGGCCGCCATCTCCTCGCCCGCTCCCTCGGGGGCGAGGAACCGGTCCACCCCGGCGGCCCCGGCCTCGACCAGCAGGATGCGGGGCTCGTCGCGGTCGACGTGCAGCGCCCCGGGGTCGTGGGCGACGACCAGGTCGTCCCGGCTCCGCATCAGGTCGAGCCCGAGCTCGGACCCGCCGGCCACGTCGGGCACGACGGCCACGACCACGCGGTCGGGCAGGTCGAGCCCGAGCGCGGTGGCGGCCGGCTCGCCGTCGAGGTCGCGCCGGATGGCGTACGACTCGGCCTCGACGTCGGCCGCGTCGAGCAGGCGGGCAAAGGTCCACCACAGGGCCCCGGCCGTGGGGTGCCGTTCGAGCAGCCGCCGCGTGGCGGTGACCAGACCCGGCGGGTCACCCGCGAACGAGGCCAACACCGACGCGGCCTCCCGGGCCAGGAGGGTCTGCTCGACCTCCCGGGCGCGGGCGACGGCGCGGAGCCGCTCGATCGGGTGCACCCGACCGACGCTACCGGCCGGGTTGCCAGACCATCAGGTACAGCATGATCAGGAGGAGGACGGTCATGATCGCCTGCCCGTTGAACACCTTGGCCTCGTCGCCCTGGCGCTGGCCGGCGAGGACGAGGGCGTGGAACACGCCGTTCATGGCGATCCACACGACGAAAGCGAGGGAGATCCAGGTCTGGTCGAACTTGAAGTCGTCGTCGCTGGTCACCACGAGCAGGATCCCGAACAGCCCGGCCAGGATGAGCGCGGGGGCGTAGACGATCCGCCCGGCTCTCTCCAGGACGCCGATCGCACCGTCACGACCGCCGGGCACCGAGCGCGACGACGGCGGGCGCGAACGCGACCACGACCGTCAGGATGTGCAGGAAGAAGAAGATCTTGAAGCCGGTACTCACGTTGCCTCCCCGAGCGGGCGATGCGGTCCTGGCCGGACGCTAGTGCGGCGTTCGGCCGGCTCCGGCGATCTGCTCGGCGAGAACGACATCCACTACCTTCTCGGCCGTGGCTACCGACCCCCCTGGTGACCTCCTGCTCGCGCCGCTCGAGGGCGAGCCGCGCACCCTCGACGGCTGGCTGACCACGTTCCACCTCGCCGCCGTCATCCTCGACCCGTACACCTACGAGAGCGCGTGGCTGCTGGAGACCGCAGGGCGGATCCTGTCCGACTTCCGGGGCGCCGACTGCCGCATCGCGTTCGTGGTCACGGCCGACGCGGACGGCGCCCGCGAGTTCCTGGGCCCCTGGGCGTCGCAGATCCTGACGTTCGCCGACCCCGACCGCGACCTGGTCAAGGCCCTCGGCCTCAACGAGCTGCCGGCGTTCGTCCACCTCCGCCAGGACCGCTCGGTCGCGGCGATCGCCGAGGGCTGGGACCCCCCGGAGTGGCGCCACGTGGCCAGCGAGCTGGCCAAGGCCATGAGCTGGTCCCGCCCGACGATCCCGGGCCCGGGCGACCCCCAGCCATACGCCGGCTCGGCAGCCCTGGGCACCTGAGCCCCACCCCCTCGCAACGGCGAGGCGCAACGAGCGTCCCACCGCCAGCTTTGTACCCGGAATCGGTCGCCCTGGCGACCGTTTCCGCGGACAAAACGCGTTCGGGGCCAGGAAGCGCCACAACCGTGCCGCCGACCCCTCCTCGGGCACCCAACGCAAGTGCCCGGAACGTCGCCCTGGCGACCGATTCCGCGCACAAAACGCGTTCGGGGGCCAGGAAGCGCCACAACCGTGTCGCGGACCCCTCCTCGGGCACCCAACGCAAGGGACCACCGGCGGTCGGGCGGGGGTCAAGGAGCCGCCGCAGGCGGCCGAGCGCAGCGAGCTCGTCCTTGATGCCCGCCCGACCGCCCCCACGCTCGCAGTAGAGGCCGGCTCCGCCGGCCTCCTGACCAGCCCCGGGGCCAGACGAGGCGAGTCGAGCGTCCCGCCGCCAGCTTTTGTCCCCGGAATCGGTCGCCCTGGCGACCGTTTCCGCGTACAAAACGCGTTCGGGGGCCAGGAAGCGCCACGACCGTGCCGCCGACGCGACGAGCGTCCCGCCGCTACTTGCGGACCCCGCCCTCGGTCATGCCGAGCACGTCGAGGGCCCGGTCGAGCGTGTCCTCGTCGAGCAGGCCCCGGGCCAGGACGATCTCCCGGACGCTGCGCCCGGTCTTCACGCTCTCCTTCACCACCTCGGCGGCGGCCTCGTAGCCGATGTACGGGTTGAGCGACGTGCCGAGCGACGGGCTCGACTCGGCGTAGGCCCGGCACCGGTCCACGTCGGCCTCGATCCCGGCCACCGCCCGGTCGGCGAACAGGCGGGTCACGTTGGCCAGCAGGCGGATCGACTCCAGCAGGTTGCGGGCCAGCACCGGCAGGTACACGTTCAGCTCGAAGTTGCCCTGCGACCCGGCGAACGCCACCGCGGCGTCGTTGCCGAACACCTGGGCGGCCACCTGGGTCATCGCCTCGACCATCACCGGGTTGACCTTGCCCGGCATGATCGACGAGCCCGGCTGCAGGTCCGGCAGGCGGATCTCGGCCAGGCCCGTGCGGGGCCCGCTGCCCATCCAGCGCACGTCGTTGCCGATCTTGACCAGCGCGACCGCCAGGGTCCGCAGCCCGCCGGACAGGGTCGACCAGCGCGTCCCGCGCCCCCTGGGCGGCGAAGTGGTCCGCCGCCTCGGCCAGCGGCAGGTCGAGGTCGCGGGCCAGCCGCGCGATCACGGCCGGGGCGAACCCCGGCGGTGCGTTGAGCCCCGTGCCGACCGCCGTCCCGCCCAGCGGCAGCTCGCCCACCGCGGGCAGCATCAGCCGCACCCCCTCGAACGGCGCTGGTGACCTGGGCCGCGTAGCCGCCGAACTCCTGGCCGAGGGTGACCGGCGTGGCGTCCATCAGGTGGGTGCGCCCCGACTTGACCACCGTGGCGAACTCCCGGGACTTGGCCGCCAGCGCCAGGGCCAGGTACTCCAGCGCCGGCAGCAGCGCGGTCGTCACCTGGTGGGCCACGGCCACGTGGATCGCCGTCGGGAACACGTCGTTGGACGACTGCGACGCGTTGACGTCGTCGTTGGGGTGGACCGGCCGCCCGAGGCGGGCCGACGCCAGCCGGGCGATGACCTCGTTGGCGTTCATGTTCGAGCTGGTGCCCGATCCGGTCTGGTAGACGTCCAGCGGGAACTGGTCGTCGTGGTCGCCCGCGGCCACCTCGTCGGCGGCCGCCGCGATCGCGTCGGCGACGTCCCCGTCGATCACGCCCAACTCGGCGTTGGCCCGGGCCGCCGCCCCCTTGATCCGGGCGAGCGCGGCGATCAGCGAGCGCTCCAGCCGCACCCCCGAGATCGGGAAGTTCTCGACCGCCCGCTGGGTCTGGGCCCCCCACTGGGCGGCCGCGGGCACGCGGACCTCCCCCATCGTGTCGTGCTCGATGCGGTAGTCGTCGTCGCTCACGCCCCCGACGGTACCCAGCCCGTCGCCGAAGGTGACCCGCCGCCCACGGCCCGCCTACGGTGCTGCGCCGATGAGCGAGTTCGCGTACACCGAGCTGCTCCCGCTCGGGCCCGACGAGACGACCTACCGCCTGGTCTCGACCGACGGCATCGGGAGCACCACGGCGGGCGGTCACCGGTTCCTCACCGTGGAGCCCCGGGTGATCACCGACCTGACCGCGCTGGCGATGCACGAGATCGCCCACTTCCTCCGGCCCGGCCACCTGGCCCAGCTCCGGACGATCCTCGACGACCCCGAGGCGTCGGCCAACGATCGGTTCGTCGCCCTCGACCTGCTCAAGAACGCCTGCATCTCGGCCGGCGGCGTCCTGCCGATGTGCCAGGACACGGGCACCGCCATCGTCAAGGGCCGCAAGGGCCAGTACGTCCTCACCGGCGGGGGCGACGAGGCCGCCGTCGCCCGGGGCATCTTCGACACCTACCAGCACGACAACCTGCGCTACAGCCAGATGGCGCCGCTCAGCATGTGGGACGAGGTCAACACGAAGACCAACCTCCCGGCCGAGATCAAGCTGGCCGCGGTCGACGGCGACGCCTACAAGTTCCTGTTCATGGCCAAGGGCGGCGGCTCCGCCAACAAGAGCTACCTGTTCCAGGAGACCCGGGCACTGCTCAACCCGGCGGCCCTCGCCGCGTTCCTGGACGAGAAGCTGCGGGCGCTCGGCACCGCCGCCTGCCCGCCGTACCACCTCGCCGTGGTGGTCGGCGGCACGTCGGCCGAGTACGCGGTCGAGACCGCCAAGATGGCGTCGACCCGCTACCTCGACTCGCTGCCGACCGCGGGCAGCGACGCCGGGCACGGCTTCCGCGACCGGGAGATGGAGGCCGAGATCCTGGCCCAGGTGCAGGCGTTCGGCATCGGCGCCCAGTTCGGGGGCAAGTACTTCTGCCACGACGTGCGGGTGATCCGGCTGCCCCGCCACGGCGCCTCGTGCCCGGTGGCGCTGGCGGTGTCCTGCTCTGCTGACCGCCAGGCGCTCGCCAAGATCACCCACGACGGCGTCTACCTCGAGCAGCTCGAACACGACCCGGTGCGGTTCCTGCCCGAGGTGGAGGACGCCGCGCTCGGCGGCGACGTCGTGCGCATCGATCTGTCCCGCCCGATGGACGAGATCCGGGCCGACCTGTCCCGGTACCCGGTCAAGACCCGCCTGTCGCTCACCGGCCCGATGGTCGTGGCCCGCGACATCGCCCACGCCAAGATCAAGGAGCGCCTCGACGCCGGCGGCGGCATGCCCGACTACCTGCGCGACCACTGCGTCTACTACGCAGGCCCGGCCAAGACGCCGGCGGGGATGGCGTCGGGGTCGTTCGGCCCCACCACCGCGGGGCGGATGGACGCCTACGTCGACGAGTTCCAGGCCGCGGGCGGCAGCCTGGTCATGCTGGCGAAGGGCAACCGCAGCCGGCGGGTGACGAACGCCTGCCGGGCCCACGGCGGGTTCTACCTCGGCTCGATCGGCGGGCCGGCGGCCCGTCTGGCCCAGGACTGCATCCGCAAGGTCGAGGTCCTGGAGTACCCCGAGCTGGGCATGGAGGCCGTCTGGCGCATCGAGGTCGAGGACTTCCCGGCCTTCGTCGTCGTCGACGACAAGGGCCACGACTTCTTCGACGAGGTCAGCCGGCCGGTCGACATCCGTGCCGGAGCGGGCCCCGCGGCTCCCGGCTGAGCACGGTCACTCGGCCTGGAGGGCGGCGGCCACCTCGGTGCGGGCCGCCCGTTGGGCCGGCCACAGCGCCGCCGCCAGCGTCACCACCGCCACGTCGAGCCCGCCCGCGAGGTGCAGGAGCGTGGACTTGCCGAACCCCGAGCGGCCCAGCAGCGCCGCCGACTCGCCCTCGCCGACCGCCAGGTCGACGCCCGCCAGCGCCAGGCCGGGACCTCCCACGTCGCCGATCGACGGGGGACGCTAGCGTCCCGCGCATGCGCTTTGGGATCGCCTTCGCCAACGTCGGACCGTTCGCCACGCCCCAGGGCGCGACCGCCATGGCCGAGGAGGCCGAGGGGGCCGGGTTCGAGTCGCTGTGGACGGTCGAGCACGTCGTCGTGCCCCGGGAGTACGCCTCGGTCTACCCGTACTCGCCGAACGGCAAGATGCCCGGCGCCGAGTTCGTCGACATGCCCGACCCGCTGATCTGGCTGACGTGGGTGGCGGCCCGGACCACGACGCTGCGCCTGGCGACCGGGATCCTGATCCTGCCCCAGCGCAACCCGCTCATCACCGCCAAGGAGGTGGCCACGCTCGACCAGCTGTCGGGCGGTCGGGTGATCCTCGGCGTCGGGATCGGCTGGCTGGAGGAGGAGTTCCGGTTCCTGAACTCGTCGTGGGAGGACCGGGCGGCGCGCACGGAGGAGTACGTGGCGGCGATGCGGGCGCTGTGGTCGGAAGAGGCGCCGTCGTTCTCGGGCGGGACGGTGACGTTCACCGAGGCGATCATCAAGCCGCGGCCGGCGGCGGGGTCGGTGCCGATCGTGATCGGCGGGCACACCCGCGCCTCGGCCCGGCGGGCGGGCCGCATCGGCGACGGCTACTGGCCGGCCAAGGGCGACGTCGCGACGCTGGTCGCCGAGATGCGGGCGGCGGCCGAGGAGGCGGGCCGCGACCCCGACACCATCGAGGTCACCGCCGGCGGCGCCGAGGTGCAGGGCGGGGGCCAGGCGGCGGTGGACGAGGTCGGCCGGCTCGCCGAGCTGGGCGTGTCGCGGGTGGCGATCGCACCGCCGACATTCGACCCGTCCGCGCTCGGCGACGTCCTGGGCCGCTTCGGCGAGGACGTCATCGCCCCGACCGCCGCGGTCGGCGCTCGGGGGTGACCGACCTCGCCAGCCCGGCCCGCCACATCGCGGTCGTCGGCGGCTACGAGGCGGACGCCGACGCGCTGGCGTCGGCGGAGGAGGTCGGGCGGCTGCTGGCCCAACGGGGCTGCGTGGTCGTGACGGGCGGCCGCCGGGGCGTGGCCGAGGCCGCGAGCCGGGGCGCGGTGCTGGCCGGCGGCACGACGGTCGGCATCCTGCCGGGCCGGAGCCGGGCCGAGGCCAACCCGTACGTCCGCGTGCCGGTGCCGACCGGCCTGGGCGAGACGCGCAACGCCCTGGTGGTCATGGACGCGGACGCCGTGATCGCGCTGCCCGGCGCCTACGGGACGCTGTCCGAGGTGGCGCACGCGCTGTTGGCGGGCACCCGGGTGGTCAGCCTGGGCGACGCCGCGTGGGCGATCCCCGGCACGCTCCCGGCCGCCACCGCCGCGGACGCGGTCGAGGCGGCGCTCGCGCCGTAGGTGGCGGGGTCGGTCAGGCCCCGCCGGCGCCGCTGCCGCTCGGGGCGGTTGCGGCGCAGGACTCGACGGTCATCGGGCTGCGGGGCCCGTCCTGGCTGACGGTCGCGCCCTGGCCGTGGCCCTCGACCCAGCGGTCGAACCCGTCGCGCAGCTCGGCGGTCTCCCGGCCGTCGTCGCCGACGACGGTGATCGTCGTGCACGGTCGGCCCTGGGCGTCGATCCAGGCCACCGCCCAGTCGCCGCCCCACCCGGTCGTGGCGGTGGCGGCGTCGTCGGAGCCGATCTCGTCGGACAGCAGCAGCGCCAGCAGCAGCTCGCCGGCCACCCCCTCGTCGACCACCTGGCCCGCCACGTGGGGATGGGGGACGTCGACGGCGCCCTCGTCGCTGCGGAACTTGTCCGGGTAGAGCACCTGCTCGCTCGTGTGGGGCGGTGCGGCCAGCGCCCCGGCCAGCTCATCGTTGCCGCCGTCGTCGACCAGGTCGTCCACGAGCTCCTCGCCGTAGGTGTACGGCGCGCCGATCAGCTCGACCAGCGCCGGCGGGATGGCACCGATGTCGTAGTCGCTGGCGATGCGCATCTCCTCGGCGGCCGCGTCCGCCTGCTCGGCCTGGCTGAGCGAGTCGCGGTAGAGGTTTTCGATCCGGCGGGCGTTGCCCTCGACCACGGAGCTGAACCCGAAGGCGACCTCGTCGGTGGCGTCGTCGTACTCGGGCCGGTCGAGGCCGAAGTGCTGGTCGTCGAGTGCGTGCGTCAGCTCGTGGGCGATGGTGGTGCGGACGTAGGGCGTGAGCGCCGTCCCCCGGACGACGAGCGCGGCGGTCTCCGGGTCGTAGAACCCGACCACCCCGGCGCCGAGCAGCGACCGCATCGCCTCGACCAGGTCGACGTTGGGAGGCACGAGCCCGAGGCCCTTGAGCAGCACCTCGTCCTTGCGCATCTCGTCGGCGTCCTGGTCGAAGTCGGCGAACAGCCGATCCTGGAAGTCGCCCTCGCCCAGCAGCTGGACGTCGACCGGCCGGTCGAAGGTCAGGCCCCGGGCGTTCTCGACGAAGGCGCTGATGTCGGCGACCGCCGCGTCGAGCTCGGCCTCGCTGGCGACGGGCGGCGCGGTTGTGGGCGGCGCGGGCTCGTCGGCTGCGGTGGTGGCGGTGCGGCGCCCGGGCGCCGCGGCGTCGCCGCCGCCCCGGCCGAGCCCGACGACCCCGGCCAGCAGGGCCAGGACCGCCACGACCCCGACAATCGCCAGCACCCACCAGCCCCGCCGCCGGGACGGCCGCCCGGGAGGCGGTTGCGGCGGCGTGCCGAACGCCCCGGCCCCATCGGCCCCCGGACCGTACGAGCCGGGCGGCGCCGGCAAGGGCAGGTCGGGCCGCCAGCCAGGCGCACCGGGCGGCGCCGCCGGCGTCCGAACCTGCGACGACGGCGGCGTCGCGGGCGTCGGCGGCCCCCCGGGCGCGCCGGGCGGCGCCACCCGCGCCGGACCTGGTGGCGGCGACGGCAACGGCTCGGTCCCCGCGGGCGGCGGCGCCTGCGGGGCCGCTCCCGGTGGGGGCGGGGGTGGCAGCGGCCGCGTGCGGGGCGGCGGGGGTGTCGGCGTCGGCATCGGTGGCGGCGAATCGGACTTGCGCCGATCGCACGGTAGCGGGGTCGACCCCCTGCGGCGCTACCCCTGGGGTGACCCACGCCGCATGTATCCCCACCCGGGGTGGCGGGGTAGTCCGGGTCTGTCCGACCCCCCGGGAGGCAACGATGCCCGATCGCACCGACCGCCACGACCCCGCCGCCGGCCCCGACGGGTCCGGCGACCAGCCCGACGACGACGTCGAGCGGGCCGAGCGGATCGCCCGCCGGGTCGGTGCCGACAACCCCGATCCCGTCACGCGGCGCGAGGCGATCGAGCTGGAGCTCGAGGACGAAGGACTGTCCGAGGCCGGCGAGTCCCTCGGCGACCACGTCGAGTGATGCAGCCATGACCCTTGTCACACGCGTGCTCCCGACCAGCCCCCTGGCCGGCCTCGACGACTACCGCCGGGCCGGTGGCGGCGCGGCGTTGGCCGCGGCCCGCCGGGTCGAGCCCGAGGCGGTCATCGCCGAGATCGAGGCCGCCGGCCTGCGGGGCCGGGGCGGGGCCGGGTTCCCGACCGGCACCAAGTGGCGCACGATCGCGGCCAACCGCTCCCCCGAGCCGGACCTGCCCACCACCGTCGTCGTCAACGCCGCCGAGGGCGAGCCCGGCACCTTCAAGGACCGCGCGATCCTGCGCGCCAACCCCTACGCGCGTCCTCGAGGGCGCCCTGATCGCGGCCCACGCGGTGGGCGCCGCCGACGTCGTCGTCGGCGCTCAAGGACGGCGTTCCCGACGAGCATGCCCGCGTGACGCGGGCGATCGCCGAGATGGACGCCGCCGGGCTGGTTGGGCGGCACGCGCCGATCGAGCGTCGTGACCGGGCCCCGCCGAGTACCTGTTCGGCGAGGAGACCGCGCTGCTCGAGGCCGTCGACGGGCGCCCGCCGTTCCCCCGCATCGCCCCGCCCTACCGCCGCGGCGTGGTCGAGGTGGTCGAGGACGACGCCGACGTCGTCGACGCCAGCGGCGCGTCCGCCCACGTCGAGCTGGCCGGCCCCGGGCCGGCCACCGTCGCCCCGCCCGCTCTGGTCGACAACGTCGAGACGCTGGCCAACGTCCCCGCCATCGTCGAGCGGGGTGCGGCCTGGTTCCGCGGCACGGGCACCGAGGCGTCGCCCGGCACGATCGTGTGCACGGTCACCGGCGACGTCCGCCGCCCCGGCGTCGCCGAGGTCGCCCTCGGGACGACCATCCGGGCCGCGATCGACGAGGTCGCCGGGGGCCCCGCCAGCGAGCGCCCGGTCAAGGCCGTGCTCAACGGGGTGTCGGCGGCGCCGATCCCCGCCGGCCTGCTCGACACCCCCCTGACCTACGAGGACATGGCCGCGATCGGCAGCGGGCTCGGCACCGCCAGCCTGATCGTCCTCGGCGCCGGCACCGACATGACCGCGGTCGCCGCCGGCGTCGCCCGGTTCCTCGCCGTCGAGTCGTGCGGCCAGTGCACGCCCTGCAAGGCGGACGGGCTCGCCATCGCCGATGCCCTCGCCCGCCTCTGCGGCGGGACCAGCCCGGCCACCGAGCGCACAGGCGACGCGGGCGGCGCCCACGACCTCGACGCCGTCGCCAAGGCGCTGACCACGGTCGCCGACGGTGCCCGCTGCAACCTCGCCAGCCAGCAGCAGGCGGTGGTCGGCGGGATCCTCGACGTCTGGGCAGACGAGCTGGCCGCCAGGGCCGCCGGACCGGCCGAGCCGGTCGAGCCCCTGCTGGTCGCCGAGATCACGTCCCTCGTCGACGGCAACGTGGCCGTCGACGAGGGACGTCGGGCCAAGCAGCCCGACTGGACGATCGACGAGGAGTGGTCGGGCGCGTTCCCTGCCGACAAGCGATAGGACGGGCCGCCGACCCCCGCGACCGTCAGCCGCCGGCGGCGTACTCCACCACGACCGCGACCCGGGCCTCGCGCGAGTGGTTGGCCGAGATCGCGTGGCGCAGGCGTGCGTCGAACACGAGCAGGTCGCCCGGCTCCAACGTGACCGGAACCGCGCCGTCCCGGTCGTAGTCGCCGACCGGTCCGAGGTGCGACCCGGGCACCAGCCACGGGCAGCCGCCCTCGATCGTCGCCGCGGTCAGGGCGTGCCAGATGATCACGGCCCGGCCCGCCGCCCCGTCTGCCCGGTCCCACGGCCGGCCGAACGTCCCCGGCTGGTCGACGTCGACGCGGGACGTGATGACGGCCGCGTCGGGGCCCAGCATGTCGCGCGCCAGGTCGGCCACGCGCGGACCGACGCCGACGTCGGGCCGCCGGATCACCACATAGCCCTCGTCCCACCACCCGGCGTGGCGGCTGGGACCGGGCGAGCTAACAGCCGTCGCCATGGGCGACCTTCCCCCTCAGCAATCCCCGAGCACAAGTGCTACGGGGACGCCGCCATCCTGTCAAGCACCTGTCACCGCAGGTTCGCTGATCGCGTCGGCCAGGCGGGCGGCGGAGAACTCGAGCAGCGCCCGGGCCGGGAACGGGTCGATCGTGCGGCGCTCGCTGGTCACGTGGTCGGCCAGCCCGTTGAGCGTCGACCACAGGAAGCTGGGCACCCGCCGGTCGTCGACCAGCCGCCGGCCGCTGCGGTGGGCGGCCGCGCGCACCGCGTCCATGAACAGCCGGTTGTGCTCGACCGTGGCGTCCCGCAGCTCGGCGACCAGCTCGCGGGGCACGCGGGCGGCGTCGGCGGCCTCGTCGTGGCGCATGGCGGACCACAGGGTGAAGTGCCGCCCGTAGCTGCGGTACAGCCGGGTGTGGGCCTCGATCGCCTCGGCCAGCAACGTCGGGAGGTCGTGACCCGCCGCCGCGACCGGCCGGAACGCCGCGGTGTGGGCGCGGATCGCCTCTGCGTACAGCGTGGCGAACAGCGCCTCCTTGGTCGCGAAGTACGAGTAGAGCGTGGCGGGGCTCACGCCGGCGGCCGCGGCCAGGTCGCGCATGTTGAGCGCCAGGTAGCCCCGCTCGGCGATCAACGTGCGCCCGGCGTCGAGGATGTCGGCGCGGCGCTGCTCGCGGTCGCCCCACCGGGTCGGCGCCCGGCGATCAATTCGAACGGCGTTTGATTTCGCCACCGTTTGATCATATGTTGCGACGATGGAGCTGTGGACCATGCGGATCCCCGAGACGGGCACCGTCGTGGCGCAGGCCGCAGCGGGCCGAGGCCGGCGGCTGGGACGGCATCACGTTCACCGACTCGCAGAACCTGGTCGGCGACCCGTTCGTCGCCGTCGCACTCGCGGCGCGGCCGCCACCGAGCGCCTGCAGTTCGCCACCGGCGTCACCAACGCCCACACCCGCCACCCGGCGGCGCTCGCCACGGTGGCCGCCACCGTGCAGGAGACGTCCGGCGGGCGCTTCGTGCTCGGGATCGGGCGGGGCGACACCGCGCTGTTCCACCTCGGGACTGCCGCCGATGCCGGTCGACCGGTTCGCGGCGCTGGCCGGCGACCTGCAGACCTACCTCGCCGGCGGGACCGTCGACTGCGACGGCCGTCCCGAGCCGGCTCCAGTGGCTCGACCGGGCCACGCAGCCGAAGGTGCCGCTCGACATCGCCTGCTCCGGCCCCCGCATGCTCGACGCTCGGCGGGCGGCTGGCCGAGCGGGTCACGCTGGCGGTCGGCGCCGATCCCGAGCGCGTCGCGTGGGCGATCGACCTCGCCCGCAAGGCGGCCGCCGACGCGGGCCGCGACCCGGGCGCGATCTCGTTCGGCGCCTACGTCAACGTCGGCTGCCACCCCGACCTCGACGCCGCCCGGGGCCTCATCGCCGGCGGCGGTCGCCGCGTTCGCCCACTTCTCGGCCATGCCCGGCTCGACCGGCGCCGGCCTCGACGAGGCCGACCGCGAGGTCGTCGCCGAGGTCGGCCGCCGCTACGACAGCAACGAGCACCTCGCGCAACCGGCCGCCCACAGCCGGCGCCGCTGGCGCCCGACTTCGTCGACCGCTTCGCCGTCGTCGGGCCGCCGGACGGCCTGCGCCGACCGCCTGCGCGAGCTGGCCGACCTGGGCGTCGACCGCTTCGTCATCACCGGTGCGAGCTTCGGCGCCGACCGCGACCACGCCCGCACCGCCGCCCGGCTCGTCGCCGACGAGCTGCTCCCCGAGCTGCGAGAGCGAGCTGCACGATGAGCTGACCACGACCTGATCATCCGGGGCGGCACCGTCGTCGACGGCACCGGCGCCGACGGCCCGCACCGCCGACGTCGCCGTCGAGCGACGGCGTCGTCACCGAGGTCGGGCGGGTCGACCGGCTCGGCCCGCCGCACTGTCGACGCCGACGGCCTGCTGGTCACGCCCGGCTTCGTCGACATCCACACCCACTACGACGGGCAGGCGACCTGGGACGAGCGCATGATCCCGTCGTCGTGGCACGGCGTCACCACCGTCGTGGTCGGCAACTGCGGCGTCGGCTTCGCCCCGGTGCACCCGCAGCGACCACGAGCGGCTCATCGAGCTGATGGAGGGCGTCGAGGACATCCCCGGCGCCGTGCTGCACGAGGGCCTCGACCTGGGCCTGGCAGTCGTTCCCGGAGTTCCTGGACGCGCTCGACGGCCGCCCGTTCGACGTCGACGTCGCGCTCCAGGTGCCGCACGGCGCGCTGCGCCTGCACGTGATGGGCGAGCGCGGCGCCGCCCGCGAGGCCGCGACCCCCGACGACATCGCGGCGATGGCGGCGCTCGCCGCGGAGGCGATCGAGCGCCGGCGCGCTCGGCTTCACGACCTCGCGCACGCTCAACCACCGCACCAGCAACGGCGAGCCGACGCCGACGCTCACCGCCGAGGCCGACGAGCTGGTCGGCATCGCCGAGCGCGATCGGCGCCACCGGGCGCGGGCGTGCTCCAGGTCGTGTCGGACTTCGCCGACGTCGACGCCGAGTTCGGCGATCTTCCGGCGCGATGGCCGAGGCGTCGGGCCGGCCGCTGTCGTTCTCGCTCGTCGCAGACCCGCGGGCGACGGCTGGCGCCGGCAGCTCGAGCTGCTCGAGCGAGGCCAACGCCGACGGCGTCACGATGACCGGCCAGGTGGCGCCCCGGGCGGTCGGGCTGCTGCTCGGGCTGCAGTGCACGCTCCACCCGCTGCTCACCAACCCGGTGTACCGCGAGATCGCCGCGCTCGGCCGCTCGCCGAGCAGGTCGCGCGATCCTGCGCGACCCGGCGTTCCAGGCGCGGGTGCTGGCCGAGGCCGGGCCGCCGCGACGAGGCCCGGCCGGCGGGCGGATCATCGACGGCTTCGACGCGCATGTTCGAGCTCGGCGACCCGCCCGACTACGAGCCGGACCCCGCCGACGAGCATCGCGGCGCCGGGCCGCAGCGCGACGGGCGCGACCCGCTCGACCTCGCGTACGACCTGCTGCTCGGCCGACGAGGGCCGGGCGTTCCTCTACGTGCCGTTCCTCAACTACGTCGACGGCAACCTCGACGCGGCCGGCGAGATGCTCGCCCACCCGCACACCGTCGCCGGGCTCGGCGACGGCGGCGCGCACGTCGGCACGATCTGCGACGCCAGCTTCCCGACCACGCTGCTCGCGCTCTGGGGCCGCGACCGCGACCACGGCCGGCTCGACGCTGCCGTTCCTCGTGCACGCCAGCACACGCGGACACCGCCCGCACCGTCGGCCTGCTCGACCGCGGCGTGCTCGCGCCCGGGCTACCGCGCCGACGTCAACGTCATCGACTTCGAGCGCCTGCGCCGCCCGGCGCCCGAGATGCGCCACGACCTGCCGGCCGGCGGCCGGCGCCTCGTGCAGGCGCGCCGACGGCTACGTCGCCACGATCGTCGCCGGCGCAGGTGACCTACGAGAACGGCGAGGCCACCGGCGCCGCTGCCCGGCCGCCTCGTCCGCGGCCCCCAGCCCGCCGCCCACCGCCGGAGGAGCCCGATGACCACGCGCCGTCGACGCCGCTCGAGCGAGCGCGTGCGAGTGGCGCAGCCGACGAGGTCGGCGACAGCTACGTCTTCCACCTCACCGACGACCACGTCGCCGAGCTCGACGCCGCGCTCGTGCCACGCCGAGGCCGCAGGCCGACGACGTGCTCGACATCACCCGCGAGCTGTTCCCGCTGCCGACGCTCGGCGCCGCGAGCTGGCCGGCCTCGCCCACGAGCTGATCGACGGGCGCGGGCGTGGTCGCTCATCCGCGGCGTGCCGGTCGACCGCTACGGCAAGGACCGCGCGTCGGCGATCTACTGGGGCATCGGCATGCACCTCGGCCGGCCGTGGCCGCAGAACGCCAAGGGCCACCTGCTCGGCGACGTCACCGACCAGGGCCGCGCGGTCGACGACCCGACCGCCCGGGGCAACGAGATCGGCGGCGTCGCCGTTCCCGTTCCACTCCGACGGCTCCGACCTCGTCGGGCTGTTCTGCCTCGACGCCGGGGCGGGCGGCGGCGCCAGCCTGGTGGCCAACGCGGTGACGATCCACAACGAGCTGGTGCGCACCGAGCCCGACGCTCGCGGCCGAGCTGTACGACGCCGTTCCCCTACGACTTCCGGGGCGAGCAGGCGCCCGGGCGCCCGCAGCCTGGTACACGATGCCGGTCTTCACCCGGCGCGGCGACCGGCTGTTCGTGCGCTACATCCGCCCGTACATCGAGTCGACGCCGGCGCCACGCCGACGCGCCCGCGCCCGTCCGACCGCGGCCGCGGGCCGCATGGACCGGCTCGACGCCATGTGCGCCGACCCGCAGTACCACGTGTCGATGACGCTGCAGCCGGGCGACATGCAGTTCGTGAACAACTACCACGTGCTGCACGCGCCGCGAGGCCTACGAGGACGACCGCGCGGCGGGGCAAGGTCCGCCACCTCAAGCGGCTGTGGCTCGAGACCGACGTGCTCGCCGACGACGACAAGCCCGAGCGCTTCCGCCTCGGCCGCACCGACCGCTACTGGGCGAGCAAGGGCCGCACCAAGAGCGAGCTGCAGGTCTGACCCGAACCGTGGGGCCGGCGGCGGGGGTGACGGGGTCCCCGGTCGCCGAAGCGCCACAGGCGTGTCGCTCCAGCGTTTTGTACGCGGGAACGGCTGCTATGACGACCGTTCCCGCGTACAAAACGCGACGCCGACACGCCTGAGGCGCACGGCGGGCGGGTCAGGCCGCGGGGTTGGTCGGCGTCGGGGCGGCGGGCGCGTTCCAGCCGACCAGCTCGACGACCGCCAGCGCGGCGAGCACCACCAGCACGATGCCGAGGACGACAGCGCCGCTCGGGTAGGTCCACATCGCCAGGACCAGCACCGCGACGCCGATCACGGTCAGGCGCAGCACCATCTTGTGGGCGCCGATCCAGGCCTCGACGACCGACGGCTGGCGGTCGCCCTCGACCCGGCCCCGCACCAGGTCCCGGACCCGCCCGACCGACGAGCGGACCCAGCGGGCCGCCCCCGACGGCCCGGTCAGGAACGCCGCGATGGCGATCACCAGGCTCAACGCCAGCACCGCCCGCATGGCCAGCCGGAGCGGCGCCAGGACGGTGGCGATCACGCCCACCGCCTCCTGGGGCGTCATGTTCTCGGGTCTGGCGTTGTCGAGGAACCAGTTCCGAGCTAGGCCGAGGGCTAGGGCCAGCAGGACCATGCCGCCGGCGACGCCCAGGGCCGAGATCAACACCCCCCGCCTCCGGTTCGGGGCGACGAACACCGCCGCGACCAGGAGGCCGATGACCACGAAGGGCATCACGGTCGCCACCCGGTCGAGCAGGCGCACCGCCCGCTGGGCCCGCAGCAGCTGCCGCGAGTCGACGAGGACGAACGTCCGGTGTACCTCCGGGATGTTGTCGGCGAGCCCGAACCCGCGGTCGACCAGCCGCTTCTTGACGTTGTCGATCATGGTGGCCAGGTCGAGGGTCACCTGGCCCTTGTCGATCTGCACGGCGCCCTGGCCCCGGCCCGTGAGCACCGCCACCACCCGGCTGTGGGCTCGCCGGTTGGCCTCGTCCCAGAGGTTCTCGAACTCGGCGGAGTGGACCTGCTTGTCGACCTCCTGGCGTACGAAGCCCTCGACCTGGCTGGCGATCGGGACCGCCAGCCCCTTGACGATCTCGGGCGCGCCCAGCTCGGCCAGCTTGTCCATCGCCTGGTTCGCCACGTCCCGGACGTCGATCTGCTCCAGGATGGCGTCGGACACCTGCGCGCTGATGGCGCGCTGGACCGCGGGGTCGCGGCCCACCGGTGCCATCGTGGCGACGTACTTGTCGGTGTCGAGGACCTGGCCGCGGGCGTAGCGGGCGACGACGGCGACGATCGTCAGGTGCGCGGCGAGCACGATGAGGACGACGGCCGCGATCCACCGCAGCGTGGCGCGCCCGCGGTGCCGCCGCCCGCCGGCGCCGCCGTCGCTCGCGGTGCCGTTCCGCCTCCTCCTTCGCCCGGAGCGCCTCCACCTCGGCCCGGAGCCGCTCGAGCTCGGCGTGCTCGTCGACGGGGCTGACCTCGTCGTCTGCTGCCATCGCGCGCCCCCCGGATCGATCTGCACCTGTGGGTGAACCGAGCCTCACGCAGCGGACGACGGCGGGCGTCACCCTATGCGGGTGACGGCGGGCGGTCAGGCGAAGGTGCGCACCAGCTCCAGCACCGCGTCGGCGTCCGGGCCGTCCGCGGTGAGGCCGGTGTCGGCCGCCGGCGCCCGCCGGGCGGCGACGAGGCACAGGTCGAGCGCGTCGCCCCTGATCGTGGTGGCCGCACCGCCGTCGGCGACGAACGTCCAGTCGTCGCCACCCGGCGCCCGCAGCTCGAACGCCACCGGTCCGGTCAGCTCCCGGCCGTCCCGGGCGAACGCGTAGGGCAGGGTCCGCCAGGCCAGGCGGGCGATGTGCCACAGCCGGTCGCCGGCCGACGGCGGGTCGTCGAAGGCCGCGGCGACGTCACCCGTGTGGATCCAGGTCTCGGCCAGCCGCGTGGTGGCGAGCGTGCGGGCCGACAGCTCGCCAGCCACCCAGGTCACGCGGCGGCGCATGTCGGCGTCCGCCAGGCCCGCCTGCAGCGCGACGGCACCATCCCGCCAGCGCGCCAGCACCTCCGGGCCGGGCGCGCCCCGCTCGCGCTCGACCATCACCGCCGCCGCCTCGTCGACGTCGGCGGTGGGCGGGGCGCCGGCCGCGAGGCGCGCCACGAACTCGGGGAAGCGGTCCTCCAGGCTGGCGACGGCCATCTCGTTGGTCTGGGCCAGGTGGAGCAGCACGTCGCTCACGGTCCAGCCCTCGCACGCGGACGGCGCCTGCCAGCCGGCGTCGTCGAGCCCCGCCACGATGCCGTCGAGCTCGTCCATCTGGTCCGCCAGCGCGGACAGGATCTCTTGCACCGGGACGCCCTCCCTCTCCGGCGATGTCACGCCCGCACAGATCCTTCCATCTCACCCACCGCGGACTCGACCTCGGCGAGGTCGGCGTCGTCCACGGTGACCTGCTCGCCCACGGGTGCACCCGGCTCGGCCGGGCGCGCGCGCCGCACCGCGGCCATCCCCCAGGCGCCGGCGCCGAGGGCCGCGACGGCGCCCAGGGCGATGCTCCAGCGGGCGCCGTACTCCTCGGCCACCCAGCCCACGATCGGACCGCCGATCGGCGTGCTGCCGAGGAACAGCATCGCCTGCAGCGCCAGGACGCGGCCCCGCATCTCCGGCGCGGCCCGGACCTGCACGATCGCCGTCGACGACACGATGAACGAGATCGAGAAGAAGCCCAGCACCAACGCCGAGCGCCGAGCGCCGACAGCAGCGCCCGGGCACGACCGCCATCACGGCCAGGGTGGCGCCGTAGGCGACGGCGGCGATGCTGACGTGGCGCACCCCGATGTCGACCCGGCGGGCGGTGGTGAGCGCGCCGACCAGGGAGCCGACGCTGACCAGCGAGAACAGGATGGTGAACGTCGACGCGCTGCCCCCGAGGTCGCGGGTGACGAACAGGGGGAAGACGGTCGGGAAGTTGTAGGAGAGCGTGCCGACCACGGCCATCATCGCCATCGGCACGAACAGCTCGGGCACGCTGCGGATGTAGCGGAAGCCGGCCCGCACCTGGCCCTTGGCCTTGGGGGTGACCGGCGCCGGGCGCAGCTCGGACGACCGCATCATCAGCAGCGCGACCAGCACCGCGATGTACGAGACGCCGTCGCCGAAGAACGCCCACGCGTAGCCGACGGTCGTCACCAGCAGGCCGGCCAGCGCCGGCCCGACCACGCGCGAGGAGGTCATCAGCGCGCTGTTGAGCCCGACCGCGTTGGGGATCTCGTCCGGGGGGACCATCTCGACGACGAAGCTGCGCCGAGTCGGGTTGTCGAACGCCATGCAGATGCCGCCGAAGATCGCCACCAGGTAGATCGCCCCGACGGGCGGCGACCCGGTGGCGGCCAGCGCGGCCAGGGTGAACGACTGCACCATCGCCAGCGTCTGCACGATCAGCAGCAGGCGCCGCTTGTCCGACCGGTCGGCGACCAGCCCGGCCCACGGCCCCAGCACGAGGATCGGCCCGAACTGGCACGCGGCCAGCACGCCGAGCGCGATGCCGCTGTCGGTCAGCTTGAGCACGAACAGGGTCTGGGCGACGAGCGTCAGCCAGTTGCCGACCTGCGAGATCAGCTGCCCGCGGAAGAACAGCCGGAAGTTGCGGTACTGCAGCGACCGGAACGTGTCCTTCGCGGCGGCCCGGAACCGCCTCACTTGGCGCCCCGCCCGGTCAGGCGGTCGATGACGTCGAGCGCGCCGGCCAACCGGCCTCGGTCGTCGTCGTCGAGATCGGCGAGCCGCTCGGCCAGCCAGAGGTCCTTCCGGGCCCGTACGGCGGCCAGCAGGGCCTCGCCGGCGGGGGTCACGGAGACCTGCACCACCCGCCGGTCCCGCAGGTCGGGGCACCGCGCCACGAGGCCCTCGTCCTCGAGCTTGGCCACGACCCGGGTGATGGTCGGCGGCGCCACCCGCTCGTGCTCGGCCAGTGCGCCGAGCGTCATCGGCCCGTGCAGCTCGACGGAGGTCAGGGCCGAGATCTGGCTCGGCGACAGCCCGGTGTCGCCCTGGCGCCGCAGGAGCCGGGCCAACCGGGTGGCGCTGACCCGCAACCGGGCGGCCATGACGCCGATGTCGGCGGGGTCGGGGTCGGCCCCGGTGCCGCCGTCCCCACCCGCGTTCGCGACGTCGTCCCGGGGGTGGTGGAGCAGCGGCGGCGGGCTCATGGCGCCACGCTACCGACATTTGCTTAGTTCGGCTAACGAATCTCCATCGGGCAGGAAGCCCGTGCCATTACCTGTCACACCGTTGGTGTACAACGTCTGCGGCGCCGGCCCCCGGGTCGCGAACGTCCAAGCCAGCCCGCAGCCCGGGCCGCCACACTCCGACAGGTGACAGCGATGGTCCGCCGACTCCGACAACGCCAAGAGTGGAAGTTCTTCGCCGTGCTGCCCCGCGCACACCGGCCGTTGGCGGTGCTGTGGTGGGCCGTGCTCGTCGCCCGCGGCGTGCTCCCCGCCGTGTTCGCCATCGCCATGGGCGTCCTGGTCGGGGCGGTGCAGGGCGGCGACTCGCTCGCCGCGCCGCTGGTGGCCGTGGGGGTCGTGTTCGTGGCGCTCCAGGTGCTCAGCCCGCTGCACCAGGCCATCGGGGCCAACCTGGGCGACCTGCTGTCCGCCTGGCTGTACGACCGGCTCACCGACGCGTGCGTCGACCCGCCGGGCATCGGCCACCTCGAGGATCCCGACCTCGCCACCGACCTCACCACCGCCCGCGACTTCGACCTCGGCATGACCGGGCCGCCGCTGTCGATCAGCATGGACTTCATCGCCTCCGGCCTGGTCGAGCTGCTCGCCGGGCTGGCGTCGGCGGCGGTGCTGTTCGGCTACGCCTGGTGGGCGCCGCCCCTGCTGGCCGGCGCGTGGATCGCCACCCACTGGCTGCTGCGCGAGAGCGCGGTGTGGAAGGACCGCCAGACCGACGAGGTGCGCGAGGCCCAGCGGCACGCCGACTACGCCTACCGCCTGGCCGTCGAGCCGCCGGCCGCCAAGGAGCTGCGCATGTTCGGGCTCGTCGGCTGGACCATCGAGCGCTTCATCGCCCGCCGCCGCATGCTCTACGAGCTCCAGCACCGGGCCACCCGCCTGCGGGAGCGGCCGCTCGCCCTCAGCGTGCTGCTCGTCACCGTGGCCAACGGCGTCGTGTTCTGGTCGCTCGCCGACAGCGCGGCGGCCGGCCGGATCGGCCTCGACCAGGTGGTCGTGTACGCGCAGGTGGCGGTCGGCACCAGCATGCTCGCCTTCGGCGGGCTCAACTGGGCGCTCGACGGCGCGTCGGCACCGGTCGCCGCCGTGCTCCGCCTCGGCGACGCGATGGCCCCCCGGGGCGCCCTCCGGCCGGGCAGCCTGGCGGTGGCCGACCGGCCGGCCCGCGACATCGTGTTCGACGACCTCACGTTCGCCTACGACCGGGCGGCCGGTCCGGTGCTCGACGGCCTCGACCTCACGATCCCGGCCGGGACGTCGCTGGCGATCGTCGGCCAGAACGGCGCCGGCAAGACGACGCTGGCCAAGCTTCTTTGCCGCCTGCACGACCCCCAGGGCGGCGCGATCGTCGTCGACGGCGACGACCTGCGCGACGTCGACGTCGACCAGTGGCGCACCCGCATCACCGCGGTGTTCCAGGACTTCATCCGCTTCGAGCTGCCGCTGCGCGACAACGTCGCGCCGGCGGGCGCGCCCGACGACGTGATCCTCGCCGCGCTCGACGAGGCGGGGGCGGGGGGCCTGGCCGACCTCGACACGATCCTGTCCAAGGCCTACGACGGCGGCACCGACCTGTCGGGCGGCCAGTGGCAGCGGGTGGCGCTGGCGCGGGCGCTGTGTGCGGTGCGCCAGGGCGCCCGGGTCGTGCTGCTCGACGAGCCGACGGCCCAGCTCGACGTCCGGGGCGAGGCCGAGATCTTCGACCGCATCCTGTCCGCCACCCGCGACTGCACGACGATCCTGATCTCCCACCGGTTCTCGACGGTCCGCCACGCCGACCGCATCTGCGTGCTGGAGGACGGCCGGGTCGTCGAGCTCGGCTCCCACGACGAGCTGATGGCCCGGGGCGGCCGCTACCGCACGATGTTCGACCTGCAGGCCAGCCGCTTCGGCAGCGACGGCGCCGGCGAGCCCGACGGCGAGGAGGAGGTGACCTATGAGCTCTCTTCGTGACCCCAGCACCTCGCACGACGCCGACCTGCCGCCGGCGGGCGCCGCGATCTGGCGGATGCTGCGGCTGGGCTACCAGTCCGAGCCCAAGCTGCTGGTCGCCGCGTTCGGCCTCACGCTGCTCGCCGCCCTGCCGGACGCGCTGCTCGCGCTGTGGCTGGCGCTCCTGGGCAAGGGCGCGATCGAGGGCGACCGCCGGCTGCTGTTGGTGGCCGCCGCCGGCCTGGCCGTGTCGGCCACCGCCACCTGGTTCCTGCGCATCGTCAGCACCCGCACGACCAGCGGCGCTACCGCGACCGCATCACGATCGCGCTCGAGGCCCACGTCGCCCGGCTTCAGGCGTCGGTCGCGACGATCGAGCACCACGAGCGGCCCGAGTACCTCGACCGGCTCGCCGTGCTGCGCGACCAGGTCTTCGTCCTCGACCACATGTACATGTCGCTGTTCTCGACCTGCGGCTGGATCCTGCGCCTGGGCGTCACCGTCGTCCTGCTCGCCTCGATCGACCCGGTGCTGATCCTGCTGGCGGCCTTCGCCGCGCCCACCGTGGTCGCCTCGGCGTGGCGGCCCGGCGTGGAGCGGGCCGTCCAGGAACGGGTGGCGCCCTCCGCCCGCCTGGCCCGGCACCTGTTCGTCACGGCCACCACCGCACCGCCGGGCAAGGAGGTCCGGGTCACCGGCATCGGCTCCGACATCGTCGCCGACCGCCGCACGGCCTGGGCGCGGCTACTACGACCCGATCGCGCGGGCCCGGTGGGCGAGCGCGGTGTGGCACACGCTGGCGTGGGCGATCTTCGGCGCGGCCTACGTCGGTGCGATCGTGTACGTGGCCGTCGGGCTCGAGGCCTCGGCGGCGGCGGTCCTGCTGGCGGTCGCGGCCGGTTCCCGCCTGTCGGCCTACATCGGCGCGACCGTCGGCGAGATCGGCTTCCTCCGGGGCATCTGGCTCGACGGCTCCCGCCGTCTGGCCTGGCTGGAGGACTACGCCGGGTCCTTCGCCACCGACGTCGACGAGCCGGTGCCCGAGCGGCTGGCGCAGGGCATCCGGTTCGACCACGTCTCGTTCCACTATCCGGGCACCGAGCGGCTGGTGCTCGACGACGTGACGCTCGACCTGCCGGCGGGCGTCGGTCGTCGCGGTCGTCGGCGAGAACGGCGCGGGCAAGACCACGCTGGTCAAGCTGCTCGCCAAGCTGTACGAGCCGACGTCCGGCGCGATCCCGTCGACGGCGCGCCGCTGGCCCGGATGCCGGCCGACGCCTGGCGGGCGCGCCTGGCGGGCGCGTTCCAGGACTTCTTCCGCTTCGAGTTCGTCGCCCGGCAGTCGGTCGGGGTCGGCGACGTGCCCCGGCTCGACGACGAGCCGGCGGTCGCGCTCGCGGTCGACCGGGCCGGGGCGACCGACGTCGTCGACCGCCTGGCCGACGGGCTCGACACCCAGCTCGGGCCGACATGGCCCGGCGGGGTCGAGGTGTCGTTCGGCCAGTGGCAGAAGGTGGCGCTGGCCCGCGGGTTCATGCGGGACGCTCCGCTGGTCCAGGTGCTGGACGAGCCGACCGCCGCCCTCGACGCGGAGACCGAGCACGCCCTGTTCGAGCGCTACGCGGCGTCGGCCGCCGAGGCCCGGGAGGCGGGGCGGGTGACGATCCTGGTGTCGCACCGCTTCAGCACCGTCCGGATGGCCGACCTGATCGTGGTGCTCGACGGCGCCCGGGTGGCCGAGGTGGGCACCCACGCGGAGCTGATGGCGAAGGGGGGGCAGTACGCGGAGCTGTACGACATCCAGGCCGCGGCCTACCGCTGACCAGGCCGGGGGACCACCCGGAAAGGGTGGTGCGCGGCGCCCGGGGACCGGTCCACGGTGGGCCAGTGCTGATCTTGGCGATACTTGCGTTCGGACTCATCGTCGGCTGGCTGGCCCAGCTGGTCCTCGGCCTGGGCACCGGGTTCAACGGCCGGACCCTGGTCGCCGGGCTGGCCGGCTCGTTCGTCGGCGGGCTGCTCGCCAGCCTCCTGGCCGGTGACGGGCTCGCGCTGCGGCCCAGCGGGCTGATCGGCTCGTTCGTCGGCGCGGTGGTGGTGCTGGCCATCTGGTCGCGCCTGTCCCCGCCGACGCCCACCCGCCGCTGAGGAGGGCCGATGACGCACACCCATCCGACCAAGCGCTGGCTGGTGACGGCGGGGGTCCTCACCGTCGTCCTGTCGCTCGCCGCCGCCTGTGGCGACGACAACGGCAACGGCAGCTCCAGCGCTGACCAGACGACGACGACGCAGGACACGTGCGCCCAGGCGGACGACCTCAAGAACTCGATCACCGACCTGTCCAACCTGGACGTGAGCGCGGAGGGCACCGACGCGCTCGACGCCGCGGTCAGCAAGATAGAGCAGAACGCGGAAGACCTCGCCTCGACCGTCGGCGACGAGCTGAAGCCGCAGGTCGACGACCTCAAGTCCTCGCTCAGCTCGGTGAAGGACGCCATCGCCAACGTCGACGAGGACGGCGGCGTGAGCGCGCTCGTCGACGCGCTCCAGGCGGTGCTCACGTCCGCCGGGGCCCTGATCGACAAGATCACGACCGCCGACTGCTGAGCCCAGCCCGGCACGCGGCCAGGAAGGCCGCCACCGCGCGCGGGTCCCCGCCCGGGTGGTGGTGCACGTACGTCGCCAGCATCCGGGGGGTCGCGTGGCCCTCCGGGCCCCGGCCGAAGCGGCTCGCCAGCCGCAGCGCCGCACCCGGCGGGTCCAGCGCCGAGTAGTGGAACTCGTGGCCGGTGAACGTCGTCCCGACCCGCCCGAGCGGCGTCGCCACTGCCGTGGTGGCGTTGCGGTAGCCGAGCGTCAGGCGCTCGGTCATGTGGCCCGACGCCGGCACCACCCCGGCCATCGGGTGGCCGTCGAGGTCGCGGGCGAGCCAGAGCAGCCCGCCGCACTCCGCCCACGTGGCCACGCCGGCGCCGACCCGGCGCGCCGCGTCGTCGAGCAGCGGGCGATTGGCGGCCAGCTCGGCGGCGAACGTCTCCGGGAACCCGCCGCCGACCACGAGGCCGTCGATCCGCTCGGGCAGCGCGCTGTCCCGCAGCGGGTCGAACGTGACCACCTCCGCGCCCCCGGCCGCCAGCGCGTCGACCGTATCGGTGTAGGTGAACGTGAACGCCGGGCCCCCGGCCACCGCCACTCGCACCGGCGGGCCGGCCAGCGGCAGCGGCACCTCACCGCCGGCGTCCCGGGCGCCGGCGCGGGCCGCCAGCGCCACCACCGCCGCCAGGTCGACCCGCTCGGCCACGGCGGCACCCAGCGCGGCCAGCGCCCGCCCGACCTCGTCCGGGCGCTCGGCCACCGGGACCAGCCCGAGGTGGCGGTCCCGCCAGGTCAGCCGGTCGTCCCGCCGCAGCGCGCCCAGCACGGGCACGCCGAGCGGGGCGAGGGCCTCGCGCAGCATGGTCTCGTGGCCGTCCGAGCCCACCCGGTTGAGGATCACGCCGGCCACGTCGAGCCGCGGGTCGAGGGTGGCGTAGCCGTGGACGATCGCGGCCACCGAGGCCGCCATCGCCCCGGCGTCCACGACCAGCACCACAGGTGCGTCCAGCAGGCGGGCCACGTCCGCGGTCGACGACGCCCGGCCGTCGGCCGCCCCGTCGAACAGGCCCATCACGCCCTCGACCACCAGCAGGTCGGCCCCGGCGCCCGCGCGGGCGGCCAGCGGGCCGATCGCGTCGACGCCGCACAGCCACGGGTCGAGGTTGCGGGGCGGGCGGCCCGACGCGAGGGCGTGGTAGCCGGGGTCGATGAAGTCCGGTCCGACCTTGGCCGTGGCCGGCCGGCGCCCGGCCGCTCGCAGCGCGGCCACCAGCCCGGTCGCCACCGTGGTCTTGCCGACGCCGGAATGCGTGCCGGCTACAACCACCCGCGGACCTAGGAGCGTCACGGGGCACGCACGGTAGCCGACCGCGGAGGCCGACGGGTGTGGGTGCCCTAGGTTCTGCCCTACGTCCTGGCCTAGGGTCGCAGCTGGTGCGAAAGACCAGTGTCTACCTGCCCGACGCCCTCAAGGACCGCCTGAGCGACGTGGCCCGCCGGACCGGCCGGTCGGAGGCGCAGCTCGTGCGACTGGCGGTCGAGCGGCTGGTGTCCGCCGAGCCCGCTGGCAGCACGCCGATCGCCCGCCGCGAGGACCCGGTCGCCGCCCGCCACCGCCCCGGGCCGGTGCTCGTCGGCGTCGGTGTCGGTCCCGGCGACCCCGGCCTGGTGACCCGGCGGGCGGTCGAGGTCCTCCGCGACGCCGACCGGGTGATGGCGCCGACCACCTCGGCGATGGCGGTGGGCCGGGCGGAGGCCATCGTCCGGGAGGTCGCGCCGGACGTGGCGGTCGAGCGGGTGGCGTTCGTCATGGAGGTCGAGACCGCCGCCCGGTCCGCCGCCCTCGCGGCCGCGGCCGACGCGGTGGTCGGCCACCTCGACGTGGGCGAGCGGGTGGCGTTCGTGACGCTGGGCGACCCCAACGTCTACAGCACGTTCTCGGCCCTGGCGGCCGCCGTCCGCGACCGCCGGCCGGCGGTCCCGGTCGAGGTCGTCCCGGGGATCATGGCGTTCCAGGACCTGGCGGCCCGGTCGGGCACCACGGTCGTCGACGGGAGCGAGCACCTGGTGCTGGTGCCCGCCCACGCCGCCGCGGCCTCGTCGCCGACCCTGGCGGCCGCGGCCGCGGACCCCGCCGCCGCGGTCGTCGTCTACAAGG
This sequence comes from uncultured Acidimicrobiales bacterium, assembly GCA_963739835.1. Lineage (GTDB taxonomy): Bacteria > Actinomycetota > Acidimicrobiia > Acidimicrobiales > VFJN01 > ZC4RG19. The sequence goes on along the minus strand of CAVUBW010000015.1, from coordinate 172,832 downwards.
GCGGCGCCCGCATCGGCGAGGTCGCCGCCACGCTGGCGGCGCACGACCGGCTGGCGGGCGCCGTGGTCGGCGAGCTGCTCGGGCTGCCGGGCGGCCGGGTCGCGCTCCTGGCGGAGGTGGCCGACCGGCCGGCGTCGTACCTGGCGACGCTCATCGTCCCGCCGGTCCGCCCGGGCGCCGGGTCGGCCGGATGATCTCGTTCGTGGGCGCCGGCCCGGGCGCGGCCGACCTCCTGACCGTCCGCGCCGTCGACCGTCTGGCCGCCGCCGAGGTCGTGGTCTGGGCGTCGTCGCTCGTCGCGCCCGACGTGCTCGACCACGTGCCGGCGGCGGCGACGCTCCACGACTCGGCCGGGATGACCTTCGAGGACGTGGTCGCCGTGTACGAGGCCCACCCGACCGCCGCGATCGTCCGGCTGCACTCGGGCGACCTGGCGCTCTACTCGGCGCTCCAGGAGCAGGTCGACTGGTGCCTGGCGCAGGGCCGCGAGTTCGAGATCGTCCCGGGCGTCGGCTCGCTCGCCGCCGCCAGCGCCGCCGCGGGCCGCGAGCTGACCGTCCCCGCCGTCGCCCAGTCGGTCGTGGCGACCCGCCTGCCCGGCCGCACCACGGCCTCGATGCCACCCGGCGAGACGGTCGCCGGCTTCGCCGCCCACCGGGCCACGATGGCGGTCTACCTGTCGGGCGCCCGGGCCCAGCAGCTCCAGGACGAGCTGCTGGCCGGCGGCGCCGGCTACCCGCCCGACACGCCGGCGGTGGTTGTGGTCCGGGCGTCGTGGCCGGACGAGCGGGTCCTCGTGACGACGGTCGGCGACCTGGCGGCCACGATGCGGGAGGACGGCGCGCGGGTGACCGTCCTCGTGCTGGTCGGTCCGGCACTGGCCGGCGCCGCCCCACGCTGCCTGCTCTACGACCCGAGCTACGCCCATGGCCACCGCCGCCGCTCGCTGCCGGGCACGACGACAGGCCGCCCGACATGACGGCGCCACGACCGCCGATCCTGCTCGTCGGCGCCGGCCCCGGCGACCCGGACCTGCTGACGCTCCGAGCCGAAGCGGCCCTGGCCGCCGCCCGCACGGTGGTCACCGACGGCTCCGTCGCAGACCTCGCGGCGGCGTGGGCGCCGGGCGCGGCGATCGAGTTGGCGGGACCCGACCCGGCCCGCACCGCCGCCCGCCTGACCGACGCCGGCGGGCCGGCGCTGCGGCTCTACCGGGGCGACCCGTGGCTGCACGAGTGCTTCGCCGCCGAGGCCGCGGCGCTCACCGCCTTGGGCGCCGAGTACGAGGCCGTGCCCGGCCCCCCGGCTGCGCTGGCCCTGGCGGCCGAGGCGGGCATCGCCGTCCACCACCGCCCCCGGAGCGTCACGGTGACCCTGGCGCCCCTCGCCGCCCTGGCCGGGGACGCCGGCACCCCGGGGCGCACCCTGATCGCGGAGGCACCCGACCCGGAGGCCGCCCGCCGCTGCCGCCGCGAGGGCGGGCCCGCGGTCACCGTCGCCGGCGGCCTGGTGGTCGTGGGAGCCGTACCGTGAGCACGATCGACGTCGTCGGCCTGCTCGGCGGGCGGCCCGTCGGCGCGGCGGCCGAGGCCGCCGTGCGGGCCGCCCGGCTCGTGGCCGGCGGGACCGACCAGCTGGCCGCGGTGGCCGACCTGCTCGACCCGCGGGCCGAGACCCTCACCGTCGCCGGCGGCCTCGCGGCGCTCGACGCCGTGGTCGGCGACGCCGGACCCGGGCCCGTCGTCGTGCTGGCGTCGGGCGATCCCGGATTTCACGGGATCGTCCGGGCGCTCGCCGCCCGGGTCGGGGCCGAGCGGCTCGTGGTGCATCCGGCGCCCTCCTCGGTGGCGCTGGCCTTCGCCCGGCTCGGGCTCGCCTGGGACGGCGCCGTCGTCGCCTCGTGCCACACCGGCGAGGCGGCCGCGGCCGCCGCCCTCGTCGCCCGGGCGCCGCTCGCAGCCGTCCTGTGCGGGCCAGCGGCGCCGCCTCAGGCGGTGGGCGCTGCGCTCCTGGCGCTCGGCGCCCACCATCCGACCCTCGCCGTGTGCACCCGGCTCGGCGAGGCCGGCGAGGTCGTCCACCGGCCCGCCGACCTCGCCGAGCTGGCGGCCGGGTCCTTCGACCACCGGTCCGTCGTCGTGCTCGCCCATCCCGACGCCACCCCGGCCGCCCGGGTGCGGACCGGCGGCCGGCCGGTCTCCGCCTTCGCCCACCGGGCCGGGATGATCACCAAGCCGGCCGTCCGCTCCGTCGTGCTCGGGCAGCTCGACCTGCCCGACCGGGGCGTCCTGTGGGACGTCGGCGCGGGCAGCGGCAGCATCGCCATCGAGGCCGCGCTGGCCGCGCCCGGGCTGCGGGTGATCGCCGTCGAGCGCGACCCCGGCGCCGTCGAGACCATCGTCGCGAACGCGGCCGCCCTCGGGGCCGTCGTCGAGGTCGTCGCCGGCGCGGCGCCCGGCGCGCTCGCCGGGCTGCCGGCGCCCGACCGGGTCGTCGTCGGCGGTGGCGGGCTCGACGCCCTCGACGCCGCCCTCGCCGCCGCCCGGCCCGGAGCTCGGGTCGTCGCCACCTACGCCGCCGCCGACCGGGCGCTCGCCGCCCGCGAGCGGCTCGGCGAACTGGTCCAGGTGTCCGTCGACCGGGCCGCCCCGCTCCCCGACGGCGGCGTGCGGTTCGTGGCCGACAACCCCGTGTTCGTCGCCTGGGGGACCGTCGGCGCGCCCGATGCGACCGGCGACACCGGCGACGGGTTCCTGGCCCTCGGCGTCGGCTGCTCGTCGGACGCGACCGTCGACGACCTTCAGGCGCTCGTAGCCGACCTCGGCGGCCGCCCGCCCGACGCGGTGGCCACGATCGACCTGCGGGCCGACCACCCCGCCGTGCTCGCGCTCGCCGTCGCCCCGCCGACCACGTTCCCGGCCAGCCTGCTGGCCGCCGTGGACGTCCCCCACCCCAGCGAGGCCGTCGCGCGGGCCGTCGGCACGCCGTCGGTCGCCGAGGCCGCGGCCCTGCTGGCCGCCGGTCCCGGCGCCCGGCTGGTCGTGACCAAGCGGGCCGGCCCGACCGCGACCGCCGCCCTGGCCGCCGCGCGGCGCCGGCCGCAACCTGGCGCGGTCCTCGTCGTCGGGCTCGGCCCCGGGGGCGCGGCCCACCGCACGCCCGCGGCGGTGACCGCGGTCCGAGGCGCCGACGCGGTCGTCGGCTACGGCCCGTACGTCGACGCCGTGGCCCCGCTGCTGCGGCCCGACCAGCTCGTGCTCCGGTCGGACATGGGCGCCGAGGCCGCCCGGGCCGGCGAGGCCGTGGCCCTGGCCGCGGCCGGTTGGCACGTGGCCGTCGTGTCGTCGGGCGACCCGGGCGTGTTCGCCATGGCCTCGGTCACGCTCGAGGAGGCCGCCGCCAGGGGCGTCGCCGTCGAGGTCGTCCCGGGCGTCACCGCGGCGACCGCCTCCGCCGCCGCCGCGGGGGCGCCGCTGGCCGCCGCCCACGCCGCCGTCAGCCTGTCCGACCTGCTCGTCCCGTGGACCACGATCGAGGCCCAGCTCCGGGCCGCCGCCGGGTCCGGCATGGCCCTGGCCCTGTTCAACCCCCGCTCCGCCGGCCGGCCGGACCACCTGGCCCGGGCCGCGGCGGTGCTGGCCGAGGTCCTCGACCCCGGGACGCCCGTCGCGCTCGTCAGCGACGCCACCGGGCCCGGCGAGCGGGTCGAGGTCGCGACGCTGGGGACGCTCGACCCCACCGCCGCCGGCATGCGCACGCTGGTGCTCGTGGGCTCCGCGGACACGGCCGTCCTCGGCGGCCGGCTCGTCACCCGCCGCCACCACCCCCGCCGGGAGGCGGCACGGTGACCGTCCCCCCGGTGCACCCCATCGAGGCCGAGAGCTACCGGATCCTCGCCGAGCGGGTCGACCTGTCGGCCTGGCCGCCGCTGTGCCGGGCGGTGGTCGCCCGGGTGATCCACGCCGCCGCCGACGTCGGCTATGCGGACACGCTGGTGCTGGACGAGGCGTCGTGCGCCGCGGGCGTGGCCGCGCTGCGGGCGGGTGCGCCGGTCGTCGCCGACGTGGACATGGTGGCGGTCGCCACCCGCCGGGCCGGGACCCGGTCGCTCCTGGCCGAGGGCCGGGACCGGGCCGCGGCCGACCGTGCCGCCGAGCCCGACCTGACCGTGACCGCCGCGGCCATGCGGGTGGCCGCCGAGCGGTGGCCGGAGGGCGCGGTCGTGATCGTCGGCAACGCCCCCACCGCCCTGGCCGAGGTGGTGGCGCTCGCCGCCGCCGGGCGGTTCGCGCCCGCGCTGGTGATCGGCCTGCCGGTCGGATTCGTCGGCGCGGCCGACGCCAAGGCCGCGCTGCGGGCCAGCGGCCTGCCCGCCGTCTCCAACGTGGGCGAGCGGGGCGGCAGCGCGGTGGCCGCCGCCGCCCTCAACGCCCTGTGGCGGGCGGCCCACGCCGAGCCCGGGGCGGCGCCGTGACCGCCGCCGATCCGGTCGTGCACCTGGTCGGCGCCGGGCCCGGAGACCCGCTGCTGCTCACCCGGCGCGCCGCCCGCCTGGTGGGCGACGCCGACGTGGTCGTCGCCGACCGCCCCTCGCTCGACCCGATCCTGGCGCTGGCCCCGGCCGGCGCCGAGCGGGTCCACGTCGGCCGCACCCCGTCCGGGCACGCCTGGGCCATAGACGCCGTCGTCGACCTGCTGGCGGACCGTGCCCGGGCCGGCGGCCTGGTGGTCCGGCTCAAGAGCGGCGACCCGTTCGTGTGCTCCCGCGGCGCCGAGGAGGTCGCCGCCCTCGCCGAGCGCGGCGTCCGCTGCCTGGTCACGCCCGGCGTCACGGCCGCGACCGCCGCCCCGCTGGCCTCCGGGCTCGCCGCCGGGGCGAGCGTCACGATCGCCTCGGGTGACCGCGACCCCGCCGCCGCGCCGGTGCCGTGGGACGCCCTCGCGGAGCCCGCCGCGTCGCTCGTCGTGCTGACCGGCCGGCGCGCCAGCAGGGCGCCATCGCCGCCCGGCTGATCGGCGGCCGGGCTGCCCGCCGACACGCCCGCGGCGGTCGTCCACGCCGCCTGCCGCCCGGGCACCCGTGTGGCCGCCACCACGCTCGACCGGCTCGGCGCGACCCGGCTGCCCCCGCCCGCCACGTTCGTCGTCGGCCCCCACCCCGACGCCGGGAAGGCCCCCACCGGTGCACGTCCCTGACGGCTGGATCGACCTGCCCACGTCCGCCGCGGCCGGCGCGATCGCCCTGGGCGGCACGGCGGTCGCGGCCCGCCGGGCGGCGGCCGCGTTGCGGGACAGGGCCACCACGCTGCCCGCGGTCGTGGCGGCCTACGTGCTCGTGGCCCAGCTCCTCGTGGTCCCCGTCGGGTTCGGGACCAGCGCCCACCTGATCGGCGCCGGCCTGGCCGCCCTGCTGGTGGGGCCGGCGGTCGCCATCGTGTGCGTGGCGGTGGTGGTCGTCGTCCAGGCGCTCGTCCTGGCCGACGGGGGCGTGACCGCGCTCGGGCTCAACCTGATCAACGACGGGCTCGTGCCCGCGCTGGTGACGTGGGGCCTGTTCGTCCTGGCCCGACCGCTCGTCACCCGGCGCGCCGGCCGGACCGCTGCGGCGCCGCCGGGCGGGCGTGACGGCCGGCCTGGCGGCCGCGGCCGGGTCGCTGGCGGCCGGCGCAGCGGCGGCCGTGGCGTTCGTCGTCGGCGGCACCGACGCCGTCCCGGCCGGCACCGTGGCCGCCAGCATCGGCGCCGGCCACGTCGTGCTGGCCCTGGTCGAGGGCCTGATGACCGGCGCGGTCGTCGCCGCCGTCCTCCGGCTGCGGCCCGACCTCGTGCGGGCCCTCCGGCACCGGCCCGAGCCGGTGGAGGTCGCCGCGTGAGCAACGCACACCGCCAGGAGCGGGCGGCGGCCCGGCTGCGTAGCCCCGTGTCCCGCCTCGCCCCGGGGCCGAAGGTGGCCGGCCTGGTCGCGTTCGTGCTGGTCGTGGCGGTCACGCCCGCCGGCGCGCCGTGGGCGCTGGCCGCCGACGCGGCGATCGCCGCCGGCGTCGCCACGATCGCCCTGGTCGACTGGCGGGCCGTCGCCGGGCGGCTCACGCTCGACCTGCCGCTCGCCGTCCTGGCGGTGACGTACGCGCTGGCCGGCCGGCCGCCGCAGGTCGAGGTGGCCGGGCTGGCCCTGTCGGAGCCGGGCCTGCGGGCGGGGCTGGCCATCCTGGCCCGGGCCACGGTCGCGATCGTCGCCGTCAGCGCGCTGGCCGCGTCGACCTCGGTCCCCGAGATCGTGGCCGGCCTGGGCCGCGTCGGGGCGCCGGCCTGGTTCCGCCACCTGGTGGCGGTGACCGCCCGCCAGCTCGGGGTCCTGCGGGCCGACCTCGCCCGCCTGCGCCTGGCGGTCGCCGTGCGCACCGGCGCCGGCGGGCGGCTCGCGGCGGTCACGACCGGGACCCGGGCCCTGGGCTCGCTGTTCGTGCGCGCGACCGAGCGGTCCGACCGGCTGCGGCTGGCCGCCGACCTGCGCGGCGCGCCCGGGACCAGCGCGACACCCGCCGTCACCACGGGCGCCGAGGCGCCCGCCGCGTGGGCCCTCGCCCTCGTCCCTGCCGCACTGGCGGTCCTCGCCCGGGTGGCGCTCCAGTGAGCGACCTCCTGCTGATCGGCCACGGCAGCCGCGACGGGGCCGCGGCTGCGGAGTTCGCCGCGCTGCGCGACCTGGTGGCGGCCCGGCTCCCCGGCCGGCGGGTCGGCGGCGGGTTCCTGGAGCTGGCCGACCCCCCGATCGACGCCGCGGTCGACGACCTGGTCGCCGCGGGCGCGAGCGACGTGGTGGCCGTGCCCTACGTCCTGTTCGGGGCCGGCCACCTCAAGGACGACGGCCCGGCGGTCCTCGGCCGGGCGCGGCGCCGCCACCCGGGGGTGCGGTTCCGCCTCGCCCGCGACCTGGGCACCCACCCCGCCGTCCTCGACGTCGCCGAGGACCGGGCCCGCCAGGCGCTGGGCGGCGAGCCGGGGACGGTGGTGCTGGTCGGGCGCGGGTCGACCGACCCCGACGCCTGCGCCGAGTTCGTCAAGCTCGCCCGCCTGCTCGGCGACGGCCGGGGGCTGGGCGAGGTCGAGCCGGCGTTCGTGGCCATGACCCGCCCGTCGCTGCCCGACGCGCTCGACCGGGCCCGGCGCCTCGGCGCCACCCGGGTGGCGGTCGTGCCCCTGTTCCTGTTCTCGGGCGTGCTGGTCGACCGCATCGGCGAGCGGGCGCGGGCCTGGGCGGCCGACCACCCGGACGTCGCCCTGACCACCGCCGCACCCCTCGGCCCGGACGCCCGCCTCGCCGACCTCGTCGTCGAGCGCTACGCCGAGCCCGACCGGGGCGACGTGCGCATGAACTGCGACCTGTGCAGCTACCGGGTGCGGCTCCCCGGCTACGAGGAGCGGGTCGGCACCCCGCTGTCGCTGGCGCCCCCCGAGCGGGCGCCCCGGGGCTGGCGGGCCCGGCGGGCCGCCAACCAGGCCGTGGCCGAGGCGGCCGAGCGCCGCGAGCGCCCCCGGCGGGGCCTCGGCCGGCGCCCCGGCCCGCCGACGGCGGCGTCCAACGGCCACGGCCCCGCAGTGGTGGTCGAGGGGCTGACCCACCGGTTCGCCGACGGCACGGCCGGCCTGGCCGGCGTCGACCTGACGGTCGCAACCGGCGAGCGGGTGGCGATCCTCGGCCCCAACGGGTCGGGGAAGTCGACGCTCGCCCTCCACCTCGTCGGCGCCCTCGGCCGGGGCGACGGCGGCACCACCACCGGCACGGTGCGGGTGGCCGGGCTGGCGGTCGACGGCCCGACGCTGCGGGACGTGCGCCGGCGGGTCGGCCTGGTGTTCCAGGACCCGGACGACCAGATCCTGCTGCCGACCGTGGCGGCGGACGTCGGCCTCGCCCCGGCGCACGCCGGGCTGCCCCCGGGCGAGGTGGCCGAGCGGGTGGCGGCGGCGCTGGACGTCGTCGGCCTGACCGACGCGGCCGACCGGGCGCCGGAGCACCTCAGCCTGGGCGAGCGCCGCCGCGTGGCGCTCGCCGGCGTGCTCGCCGCGCACCCCGAGGTGCTGGTCCTCGACGAGCCGACGGCCAACCTCGACCCGGCGGCCCGGCGCGACCTCATCGAGGTCGTGCGGGGGCTGGCGGTCACGACGCTGGTCATCACCCACGACCTGCCGCTGGCGGCCGAGCTGTGCCCCCGCTCGGTGGTGCTGGCGCATGGCCGGGTGGCGGCCGACGGCCCGACCGAGGCGCTGCTGCGCCAACCCCGGGCTGCTCGCCGCCCACCGCCTGGAGCTTCCCTACCGTTTCGTCCCCTGAAGTGGTCGCCAGGGCGACCACTTCAGGGGACAAAAGCCAGCAACCAGGCGCGTGCCTCCGCCACCGTTGCCACGACCGGGCCGGGCGGCGGCGGGGGCCGGTCGACCATCACGACCCGGACCCCGGCGGCGCGGGCCGCCGCCAGCTTGGGCTCGGTGCCCTCGCCGCCGCTGTTGCGGGTGACCAGCGTGTCGATCGCGTGGTCGCGTAGCAGCGCCGCCTCCTCGTCCGGGCCGAACGGCGGGCGGGCGAGGACGACCGTGGCGCCGAGCGCGCGGTACGTCCTCCGGCGCCGGGGGGTCGATCGAGCGCACGACCACCGCCACGCCGTGCGCCGGCAGGCCGGCGAAAGCCGCCAGCCGCTGGCGCCCGATCGTGAGCAGCACCCGTCGCGCGCCGAGGGCGACGACCGCGCCGGCCGCGGCCGCCAGGTCCGGGACCGGATGCCAGTCGTCGCCGGCGTCCGGGCGCCACGCTGGGCGCAGCAAGCGCACCCGAGGGATCCCGACCTCCGCCGCGGCCGCCGCCGCGCTGGCGGCCATCCGGGCGGCGAACGGATGGGTGGCGTCGACCAGGGCGTCGTAGCCGCCCCGGCGCAGCTCGGCGGCCAGGCCGGCCGGACCGCCGAACCCGCCGGTGCGGACCGGGCACGGCAGCGGCGCGGGCGACCGGGTGCGGCCGGCCAGCGACGCCACCACCGCGGCCTCGCCGGCCTCGTGCAGCGCGCGCGCCAGTGCGGCGCCCTCCGCCGTGCCCGCCAGCACCAGCACCGCGGGGCGGGCCACGGTCAGGGCTCGCGCCGCAGCAGGTAGGTGTCGAACATCCAGCCCTTGCGGGCCCGGGCCTCGGCCCGCACCCGCTCGATCTCCGGCCCGGTCTCGGCCAGCGGCCCGGCGAGCAGGATCTCGTCCGGCGTCCCCAGGTAGGCACCCCAGTAGATGGTGATCCCGGCCGGGTCGAGGGCCCCGAAGGCGCCGCCCCGGTCGAGCATGACCACCACGTCGTCGACGCCCGCCGGCCAGCCCTCGGCCAGCCGGCGGCCGGTCGTGACCAGGAGCGGCCGGCCGACGCCGTGGAGCACGATCCCGTGCCGGGCGGCGAGCGCCTGGGGAGCGGAGATGCCGGGGACGGCCTCGACCGTGAACGCCACCGCGCCCCGCGCCGCCACCTCGTCGAGGATGCGCAGCGTGCTGTCGTACAGGCCGGGATCGCCCCACACGAGGAACGCACCGGTCTCGCCCTCCGCCAGCCCGCCGGCCAGCAGCCGCTCGACGAGCGCGGCCCGCTCGTCGTGCCAGCCGCCGACGTCGGCGCCGTAGGACGGTCCGCCCAGGTCGCGGGGCACGTCGGCCGCCTCCACGACCCGGTGGTAGGGCCCGGCGAAGCGGTCGCACACCTCCCGCCGCAGCGCCGCCAGGTCGGCCAGCGCCTCGCCCTTGTCGAGCACGAAGAACACGTCGGTCTCGCGCATGGCCCGGGCCGCCTGCGCGGTCACGTACTCGGGATCGCCCGCGCCGATGCCGATGACCAGGACCCTGCGCATGGGCCGATTCTTGCCGGCCCGCCGGTCGCGGCGCCCGGTCGATACGGTGGAAGCGCCCGCTCGCACCGGAGGCCGCCATGACCACCACCGACTCCCCCGCCGGCGCCGCCGAGCCCGTCGCGCCCACCGACCGGCAGCCGCTGCGCCCCGACCGTGCCGAGACCGACCGCCTGGCCGGCCGCGTCGCGGTCGACGCGGGCACCGACGGCCGCGGCCGCGAGCGCCGGGCGGTCCTCTCGCCGCTGACCGGCGAGGTCGTCGGCGAGGCGCCGGTCGGCACCGCCGAGGACGTGGCCGCCGCAGTCGCCCGGGCCCGCGACGCCCAGGCGGCGTGGGCCGCCCGGCCCGTCCGCGAGCGGGCCAAGGTGCTGCTGCGCTACCACGACATCGTGCTCGACCGGCAGGGCGAGCTGCTCGACCTGATCCAGGCCGAGAACGGCAAGGCCCGGGTGTGGGCGTTCGAGGAGATCATGGACCAGGCGGTCACCGCCCGGTATTACGCCCGCCTGGCGCCGCGGGCGCTGCGGCCCCACTTCGCGCTCAGCGCGCTGCCGGGGCTGGTGTCGACCCGGGTCCGCCACGTGCCCAAGGGCATCGTCGGGGTCATCTCGCCGTGGAACTACCCGCTGGTCCTGGCCGTGTCCGACGCGCTGGCCGCGCTCGTCGCCGGCAACGGCGTGGTCATCAAGCCCGACTCGCAGACGCCGTTCACCGCCCTGCGGGCGTTCGAGCTGCTGGAGGAGGCGGGCCTGCCCGACAACCTCGTGCAGGTCGTGACCGGCCCCGGGCGCACGGTCGGCACGGCGATCATCGAGTCCTGCGACTACGTGATGTTCACCGGCTCGACCGCGACCGGCCGCTCGGTCGCCCGCCAGGCCGGCGAGCGGCTCATCGGCGTCTCGGCCGAGCTGGGCGGCAAGAACGCGATGGTCGTGACCGACGACGTCGACCTCGACCGGGCGGTCGAGGGGGCGATCGTCGGGTCGTTCGCCAACACCGGGCAGCTGTGCATCTCGATCGAGCGGATCTACGTCAGCGAGCCGGTGGCCGACGCCTTCATCGACGCGTTCGGCGCCCGGGCGGCGTCCCTGCGGCTCGGGGCCGAGCAGGCCTACGGCCCGGAGGTCGGGGCGCTGGCGTCCCAGGACCAGCTCGACAAGGTCCGGGCCCACGTCGACGACGCGGTGGCGAAGGGCGCCCGGGTGGTGGCCGGCGGGAGGCACCGGCCCGACATCGGCGAGCTGTTCTTCGAGCCGACAGTGCTCGCCGGCGTCACGCCGGAGATGGACGTCCACCGGTCCGAGACGTTCGGCCCGGTCGTGTCCGTGTACCCGGTGGCGGGGGACGACGAGGCGGTGGCCCAGGCCAACGACACCGAGTACGGCCTCAACGCCAGCGTCTACTGCGGCGACACCGGCCGGGGCCGCGACATCGCGGCCCGCCTCGAGGCCGGCACGGTCAACGTCAACGACGGCTACTCGTCGGCCTGGGCCAGCCTCGACGCCCCGATGGGCGGGATGAAGGCGTCCGGCCTCGGCCGCCGCCACGGGCGGGAGGGCCTGCTCAAGTACACCGAGCCCCAGACGATCGCGGTCCGGTCCCGCCTGGCCGAGCGCCTCCAGGACCCGACGGGCGACGGGGCCGGCTACGCCCGCCGGTTCACCGCCCTGCTGCGGGCGGCCAAATACCTGCCCCGCTAGCCCTCGCGGTGCGTCGCAGGGGTCGGGGCAGTTCGCGCCCAGGGGGCGACGAGCACGTCGCGGCACCCCTCCATCTGCCCGTGGTGCTGGGCCAGCTCCTCGAAGACGTGCACGGCCGCGCCGCCTTGCGTGCGCCCGAGCGGCGCCGCGGCGTCATCGTCGTCGTCGACCACGCCCCGCGGCGGCGCGGACGGATCGAGGGTCGCCAGGTCCTCCGCCAGCTGCGCCCGGGCCCGCCGGGCGTGGGCCACGAGCTCGGCGACGGGCCCGCGGGCCACGAACTCGGCGTCGCGGTCCCGCACGACCACTCGCCCGGCGATCACGTGGCCGCCCCACCATTCCATGACCCCGAGGCAGTGGCGCAGCAGCACGTAGGGCGAGTTGGTCCCCGGCACGTCGGGCCGCAGGTTGGCCCGCTCGTCCCCGAGCTCCTCGACGATGGCGATCATGCCGTCGAGCGCGCCGTCGACGTACCAGAGGAGGTCCTCGGTCGAGATCATCGGCCCAGTGTGGCGGGCCGGGCCCGGCTCAGCGGCGGGGTTTGCCGGACTTCCGCCCGGTGTCCAGCTTGTGCAGCGTCTCCCGGCGGGCCCGGGCGGGCACGTCGCCGGCATGGGCGGCGAGGAAGCCGCGGACGGCGTCGGGGTCCCACTCGACCAGCGACCGCAGGGCCCACGACAGCGCCTTCACCACCATGTCGTCCCGGTCGGCGACGAGCCGGGCGCAGATGTCGAGGGTCCGGGCCGTGTCGCCGGTGCCACCCGCGGCCCGCAGGTTGAGCATCACCGCCGAGACCAGTGCCGCCCGCCGCCACCAGCGGTCGTCGGACCGGGTCCAGCCCTGGACGAGGTCGTCGGAGACCTGGCGCCGGCCCCACGCCGGGCCCGACACGTAGCGGCCGAACGTGTCCACCGCAACCCACCCGTCGATGCCCCGGCCGAGCGCCACGACCTCGGCCTCGCCCACGCCCTCCCGCGCCGCGGGGTGGTGGTACACGAGCTCGTAGGCCACCCACCGCTGCCGGTCGCGCAGCGCGAGCGCCACGGCCACGACGTCGGGTCCGGGCGCCCGGCGCAGCTCCTGTGACGCCGCCCGGCGCAGCCGCCGCACCTCGTCGACGGGCGGGTCGGGGTAGGGCAGGGCCCGGATGCGGCGGTCGAGCGCGTCGGCGACCGCGGCCGGGTCGGGGACGGGCACGACCGGCGCGGGCACGGCGGCGACCGTAGCCACCGCGGGTTGACGTCGGGCCGACCGCGCGGCGCACCCCGTGCGACACGACCGGGTCGAAGGTGCTCGCGAGTTGACTCGCGAGTCACCGACGGGGACATTTGGCCGCTCTGCGATGCCCATGCACGACGATGAGTACACACCGGCCACTGTGCGCGCACACTAGCTTGACGCGGCCCCGGGCTTACTCGAAACTCTCCGGTAACGGGGGGTTTTTCAGACTCGCGAGGCCTCCCGCCCCGGATGACCGGGCCGCTGGGGAGAGGGGGCGGCCACGCGGTGACTGGCCGCACCGGGGTCCACCAGCCGGCCTGACCGGCGACCAGACGGCGGCGTGCAAGGCGGCACGCCACCCGCGGCGGTGGGCAGCGGGACAATGCTCGAACCCCGGCGGGACGGGGGGAACGGGGAGGACAGGCTGCCATGGCGCGGCGACGGGTATCGATCACAGCGAAGCTGGCGGGTGCCCTCGCGGTCCCGCTCGCGGCCCTGTCGCTCGTGGCCGGCCTCGAGGTCGGCAAGAGCGTCGGGCAGGCGCGCGAGATCCGGCGGCAGACCGACCTGGCCACCGCGTCCATCGGGCCCTCCGGCCTGGTCAACGCGCTCCAGAACGAGCGGAACTATACCGGCCTGTGGCTCCTCGGCGCCCAGGACCGGGTGAACCTGCCGGTCGACTCGATCGAGGAGGCGCGCACCAAGACCGACGCGGCCCGCGCGGCGTTCACCGGGGAGCTCCAGCACAAGGGCGGTGACGTGGCCCGGATCTACCAGCCCGTGCTGTCCGCGCTCGACGGCCTCGACGTCCTGCGGGCCAACGTGGACGCCTACAACGGCCCCCGGTCCGTGGGCGTGTTCAACCAGACCGCCGAGGACTCCTTCGTCGGCTACACCCAGCTGGTCGGCGGCCTGATCGCCCAGAACAGCCTGCTGACCGCCGAGCTGCAGGACCACACGCTGCGCCAGGGCGTCCAGCTCATCGACATGTCGTCGCAGGAGATCGACCGCATCGCCCGCTTCGTCGCGCGTCAGCCTGCTGGCCGCCGTGCAGGGCGACCATCTGCTCAACCAGCCGTCCGAGATCACCGAGGTTTCGGCGGTCGACACCGCGGCGCGCACCAACCATCAGGTCATCCTCGACCTCGCCTCGAAGGGCCCGTACGCCGACGCCGGCAAGAAGCTCGAGGTCGAGAGCGCGAAGACCGGCCTGCTCGAGCTTGGCCCCGTGATGATCCAGTCGGGCGTCGTCGACATCCCCGCGATGCTCAACGGCATCTCGATCGGCGACGACGAGAGCTACTACGGCTTCCTCCACAACGTGTCGGGCATCCTTCAGGACCGGGCCGACCAGCTCAACGCCGAGGCGCAGCGCAACAGCCGCATGTACCTGCTGGCCGCGGGGCTGGTCATGGCCTCGGCGGTGGCCGCGATCCTGCTCGTGTCGCGGTCGATCGTGCGGCCGCTCAAGGAGCTGACCCGCCAGTCGATCGCGATGGCCGAGCGCCGCCTGCCGGCCGCCGTGCGCAAGGTCCTCGAGACGCCGGTCGGCGAGGACGTGATGGTCCCCCAGCTCGCGGACGTGACCGTCGGGTCGCACGACGAGGTCTCGGACGTCGCCGAGACGCTCAACACGGTGCAGTCCGCGGCCGTGTCGCTGGCGGTCGACCAGGCGATGCTGCGCCGCAACGTGGCGGACGCCTTCATCAACCTGGCCCGCCGGAACCAGAACCTGCTCAGCCGGCAGCTCGACTTCATCACCGACCTGGAGCGCGACGAGACGCGGACGCAGCGGCTCGACAACCTGTTCCGGCTCGACCACCTGGCCACCCGCATGCGCCGCAACGCCGAGTCGCTCCTGGTGCTCGCGGGTGCCGAGGCGTCCCGGCAGTGGACCGGGCCGGTGCGACTCCAGGACATCGTGCGCGCCGCGCTGGGCGAGGTCGAGGACTACCAGCGGGTGGTCATCCGCGACCTGGAGGGCGCCACCATCCGCGGCTCGGCCACCGCCGACCTCGCGCACCTGTTGGCCGAGCTCATCGAGAACGCCCTGCGGTTCTCGCCGCCGGAACGACCGGTCGAGGTGAGCGGCCGCTCGCGGGCCGGGAGCTACCTGCTGCTGGTCGCCGACGACGGCATGGGCATGTCCCGCGAGGACCTGGCCGACGCCAACGAGCGCCTGTCGCACAACGCCGGTTTCTCGCTCAACTCGCCCCGGTTCCTCGGCCACTACGTCGCCGGCAACCTGGCCGCCCGCCACGGGATCAGCGTGCGCCTGTTCCAGACGCCGTGCGCGGGCGTGACCGCCGCCGTCGCGCTGCCCGCGCCGCTGCTGGAGCCCGACGATCCCTCGATCAAGCCGGCCGCCCTCTCTATCCCCGCGCCGGCGTTGGGGCCCGGCCGCCCGGGCGGCGGGCTGGGGAACGACGAGGGGGTGCACCTCCGGCCGCTCGCCGCCATCGAGGTGGCGGCCGCCGCCGCTCCCCGCCCGCCCGCACGCCCGATGCCGCCGCGCCCGGCGCCGGTGAGCGGTGTCGGGCGGATGCCTGCGGGGCCTCGCGCACCGGTCGCACCGCCGGCTCCCGCCGGGGCGCCCGCACCCCCCGCGCCGGCCGCGCCCGCCGGGGCACCCGCGCCGGCCGTCAACTACACCGGCGTCCCGCCCGCCCTGGCCCGGCGGGTGCCCGGGGCCCATATGCCCTCGACCGGCATCGCAGGGCTGCGCCGCACGACGGAGGCCCCGCCTCCGCCGCCCGCAGACGCGCCGGCACCCGGCTCCCCGGACGACGTCTACCAGGCGCTGACCAATTACGTCGCCGGCATCGACCGCGGTCGCCGCACCCACGCCGAGGGACCGATCGCGCAGGGGTCGCTGGACGCTTGACGCCCGGCGGCCCGGCCCGCAGGCTGGGCCGGTGCGCGCCGTGTGGATGCGATCCTTCGGCGGCCCCGAGGTGCTGGAGGCGGGCGAAGCGCCTGATCCCGTGCCCGGTACCGGCCAGGCCATGATCGACGTCGCGATCGCGAACGTCACGTTCGTCGAGACCCAGTTCCGGGCAACCGGCGCGGGCCCGTTCCGGACGACGCTGCCGATGATCCCCGGCAACGGCGTCGGCGGCCGCGTGGCCGCGGTCGGCGAGGGCGTCGACCCGGGGCTGGTGGGGACGCGGGTGGTCACCAGCACCGGCGGGTCTGGCGGCTACGCCGAGCGGGTGGCGGTCGATGCCGGGGCCGTCGTGCCGGTGCCGGACGGCGTGACGCTCGACGACGCGGTGGCGCTGATGGCCGACGGGCGCACGGCGCTGCTGCTCAGCGAGGCCGCCGGGCTGCGGGCCGGGGACCGGGTGCTGGTCGAGGCGGCGGGCGGTGGGGTCGGCACCCTGCTCGTCCAGCTGGCGGTGGCGGCCGGTGCCCGGGTCGTCGCCGCCGCGGGTGCCGACCGCAAGCTCGAGCTGGCGAGCCGGCTGGGCGCCGAGATCGCCGTCGACTACCGGCAGCCGGGCTGGGATCGAGAGGTCCGCGACCGCACGGGCGGGCTGGACGTGGTGTTCGACGGCGTCGGCGGCGACGTCGCCCGGGCCGCGTTCGGGCTCCTCGGCCGGGGTGGGCGGATGCTGGTCTACGGGCTGGCCAGCGGGGCCTGGGCGCCGATCGACGACGCGGAGGCCGCCGAGCGGGGCGTCGCGCTGACCCGGGGCTTCGCGGCGACGCCCGACGGCCTGCGGGCGGCCACGGCCCGGGCGCTGGCCGAGGCGGCGGCCGGCCGGCTGCGCCCGATCATCGGCCAGCGCTTCCCGCTGGAGCGGGCCGCAGACGCCCACGCCGCGATCGAGTCCCGGGCGACGCTGGGCAAGACGCTGCTGGAGGTGGCGGCGCCCCGCTGAGCCTCAGGCGGGATCGGTGGTATCGATCCCGGCCAGCTTGTCGGGGTTGGCGACGATGTCGATCTCGGTTATGCGGCCGCCGAGCACGACGAAGCCGACCACCGCGATGCTGCCGGGGCCGCGGGCGATCAGCCCCGGCTCGCCGTTGACCCGCGTCGCCTGCAGCGTCGCGCCGGGCGTCGCCCGCAGTCCGGCCAGCACGGTGTTGGCGACCCGGTCGCGGCCCGTCACGGGCCGGCGGGCCGCGGCGACCACGCCGCCGCCGTCGGCGGTGAGCACGACGTTCTCGTCGAGGACCCGCGCCAGGCCGGCGAGGTCACCGTCCTCGCACGCCCGCTGGAACGCGGCGACGACCCGGTTCCGCTCGACCGGATCGGGGTCGAAGCGGGGCGCGGCGTCCCGGACGTGGCTGCGGGCCCGCACGGCGAGCTGGCGGCACGCCGCGGGGCTGCGGCCGACGACCTCGGCAACCTCCGACAGCGGCAGGCCGAACGCCTCGTGCAGGACGTAGACGGCACGCTCCGCCGGGGACAGGTTCTCCAGCACCCGCAGGAACGCCAGGCTGATCTGCTCGTCGAGCGTGACCGAATCGGCAGGGTCGACGCCGCCCGTGGCGCCCGCGGTGCCGGCCTCGCCGACCAGCGGCTCGGGCAACCACGGTCCCGTGTAGCGCTCGCGCCGGGCCTGGGCCGAGGTGAGCCGATCGAGCGCGAGGCGGCTCACGATCCGGGTCAGCCAGGCGCGGGGCTCGATCACGTCGTCGCCGCCGGCCCGCTCGGCGCGGAGGAACGCCTCCTGGAGCACGTCCTCCGCGTCGTGCCGCGAGCCGAGCATGCGGTAGGCGACGGTGAACAGGTAGGGCCGGTGGCGGGCGATCTCGGTGGCGACGTCCATCAGCGTGGGTCCAGGGCGAGGTGGACGGTCTCGAGGCCCCGGCGCCGGTGGAACCAGGGGATGATCCGGCCGTGCACGAGCGGATGCCGGGCGGCGAGCGCGCGCCCGACCGCGTCGTAGTCGGCACCGTGGAGCACGCGGGCGCGGGCCGGGCGGCTCTCGCCCGTGACGCGCCCCCGGAGCGTGCAGGGCGCCACGTCGACGTCGGGTGAGCGGCGGATCCGTGTCATCTTGCCCGACGGCGCGAAGGTCCGGACGTAGGCGACGTCGTCGCGGACCACGACGTGCACGGGCGTGCCCACCGGGGTGCCGTCGCGCCGGTAGGTGGTGAGCAGGACGGTGTCCGCCTCGGCGAGCGGGGCGAAGTGCTCGGTGGTGGTGGTCATGCCCGGCCGACGATGCAGCCGCGCCGGGTGTGACATCGCTGCGTCACGAGCGCGCCGGCTCGGCCCGGGACGCCCAGGCATCGATCTCGACCTTCAACTCCGGGACGGCGAGCGCCGCGACGAACAGCAGCGTCATGGTCGGCCGGTGCCCGCCGAGGTGACGGGCGATGGCCTCGCGGCGGCGGAGCGCGTCCCACTCACCGACCAGATAGAGGGTGACCTTGACCAGGTCGCCGACGTCCATGCCCGCGGCGGCGAGGTTGCGCTCGACGTTGTCCCACGCCACCTCGAGCTGCTCGATGGGATCGTCGGGCACGGACGAGTCGGCACGGGCGCCGACCTGGCCCGACAGGAGGAGGAGCCGCTCGTCGCCGCTCAGCTCGATCTGGTGGACGTAGGCGGCGAGCGGCGGATGGATGTCGGCGGGGTCGCGGGGCTGCTTCATGCGCGTGACGCTACGGGAGCCGGCGGCCCGGTAGTCTCGCCGGCCGTGGCGGCGGACACCCTGCGGGTCGTGACCCTGAACATCTGGAACGTGAGCGGTGACTGGGGGGCGAGGCGCCACGCCATCGTCGCGGTGCTCCGGGAGGCCGAGCCGGACATCGTGTGCCTCCAGGAGGTCGTCGCCAACGACCGCGGCAACCAGGCCGACTGGCTGGCGGCCGAGCTTGGCGGCGGCATGCAGTGGGCGTTCGGCGGCAGTCCCCTGGAGATCGCCCGGGGGAGGTTCGGCAACGCCATCCTCAGCCGCTGGCCGATCGATGCGACCGCCACGGCCGACCTCCCGTACGAGCCCGACGAGCTGGAGGTCCAGCGGGTGGTGGTCCACGCCCGCACCGGCGGCATCGACGTGTTCGCGACGCACCTGGCCTGGCAGCTCCACGACGCGGCGCTGCGCGAGCGCGAGGTGCAGGCCGTCACGGCCTTCGTCGCCGAGCACGCCGACCCCACCGCGCCGTCCGGCCCGGTGCTGGCGGGCGACTTCAACGCCGAGCCGGACTCGACCGCGATCCGCTACCTCTGCGGCCTCGCGACGCTCGACGGCGCCAGCACGTACTTCCAGGACGCGTGGCGCCTGGCCGGCGACGGCGGCCCGGGCCTGACCTGGTCCCGCCGCAACGACCACGCCGCCGAGGACAACGAGCCCGACCGCCGCCTCGACTACGTCTTCTCGGGGTTCCGGGGTCGCTCGGGCGCCGGCCGCCCCCTGGAGTGCCGGGTGATCGCCGATGCGCCGGTCGACGGCGTCTGGCCGTCCGATCACTTCGGCGTGCTCGCGGTCCTCAGCCGTTGAGCCGCCGGACCGGGTCCAACCATCTGCCCTTGCTCATGGTCACGCCCTGTCCACGTGCCCGGGGCGGGGATCGAACCCGCACGGCCGTTAGGCCAGAGAGGTTTAAGCCCTCCGCGTCTGCCAGTTCCGCCACCCGGGCCGGTGGGCGTCGAGGCTACGGCGCTTCGTCGTAGCCCGTGAGGTGGCCGTCGCCCCGGAACAGGTGGCGGCAGCCGTCGCTGAAGCGGAGTAACGCCCGGCCGGCCAGGTGCGAGCCGTCGGCCGCCTCGAAGTCGAGGTCGTGCTCGCCCGGGATCAGCCGGCGCGAGCAGCACGTGCGGAGGTTGACCTCCCAGTCGTTGGGGCCCGGTCTCTCCTCGCCCTCACGGACCACCACGAACACGTCCGCATAGCTCACCGGCAGGTCTTCCCCGCCGACCATCATCCGCTCGACGAGCAGCCTCGTCGACCTCACCGCACTCTCACCCAGCGCATCATCTCGACCACCGCGCCTAACCTATCCCGACTCACGCGGCCCGGTCGCCGGCATCGGCCACCGCCGCCCACAGGACCGTGCGGGCCCGGTCGGCCCGGACACCGGTGAGGCGGTTGGCGGCGACCACGCCCTCGACCATGTCGGCCAGCACCGCCGCCCACGGGCGGTCTCGCAGCGCCACCGCCACCACCACCGCCGGGCCCCGGCGCACGATGGAGCGGGAGACCCCCGGCAGCCGCGGCGGGCTGCGGAACGTGGGCGCCCGCAGGCCCTCGGCCCGCGCCGCCTGGGCCAGCGCGCGGGCGCAGCGGGCGAAACGCAGGGACATCGGCTCCATCACGCCCATCATCCCCCCGCCCTATGACAATCAAGCCCGGCGCCTGCGCCGGGCCACGGGCGTAGCATCGAGGAGATGGCGGCCGAGACTCCCGGCGACAAGCCCAAGCCGCGCAAGCCCCGCTCCCCCGGAGCCGCCGGGTCGCGCCCCGCCCTCGTCGCCGTGCCCAGCGCCAACGGCCACGCCGCCGGCGCCACGACCTCCGCCCCCGACGCCGCCGACCGCCGCGAAGACGACCGCGACCTGCGCGAGTCCGACGTCGACGAGTGGGGCCGTTCCCAGCGGGCCCGGGACCTGCTCACCCGGCTCTACGATCCGGTGTACGAGCACTGGTTCCGGGTCGAGTGGGAGGGGTTCGACAAGATCCCCGCCGAGGGCGGCGTGCTCATGGTCGCCAACCACGCCGGCGCGATCCCCGCCGACGCGCCGTCGATCATGCACGGCATCGAGCGCGACCTCGGCCGGCCCGTCTACGGCCTGGCCGACGAGGTGTTCAAGCGCATCCCGCTGGTCAACCTCGGCTGGTCCCGGCTCGGCGGCGTCCAGGCCCACCCCGACAACGCCTACCGCCTCCTGCGCGAGCAGCAGCAGCTCGTCATGGTCTTCCCCGAGGGGTCCAACGGCCCGGGCAAGCCCTACACCGAGCGCTACCAGCTCCGCCGGTTCGGGCGGGGCGGCTTCGTGCAGATCGCCATGCGGGCCGGCGTGCCGATCCTGCCCCTCGCCATCGTCGGCAACGAGGAGACCATGCCGATCGTGGCCAAGATCCCGTCGCTGGCCCGGGCGCTCGGCCTGCCCTACGCGCCGATCACCGCCAACATGCTCGTGCTCGGTCCGCTCGGCGCACTGATCCCGTTCCCCGCCAAGCTGCGGATCCGGGTGCTCGACCCCGTCACCCTCGACGTCCCGCCCGACCAGCCCCGCTACTCCCGCAGCAAGATCATGGACACGTCCGAGGAGATCCGCCACACCATCCAGACCGAGCTCTACGACATGCTCAGCCGGCGCCGCAGCGTCTGGACCGGCTAGGGACGGGACGGACGGCACGCATGGGACGGCGCGTCCTCGTCACCGGGCTGGGCACGTTCTGGGGCGGCCGCGTCGCCCAGGCGCTGGAGGCCCAGCCCGACGTCGACGTGATCGTCGGGCTCGACACCCGCGAGCCGGCCGTGCCGCTCGACCGCACCGAGTACGTGCGGGCCGACGAGAGCTACTCGATCCTGTCGCGCATCGTGCGCGCCACCCAGGTCGACACGATCGTGCACACGTTCCTGGTCGTCGACTCCAGCCAGGTGTCGGCCCGTCGGATGCACGACATCAACGTCATCGGCACGATGAACCTGTTCGCCGCAGCCAGCCAGCCCGAGGGCCGCGTCCGCAGCGTCGTGGTCAAGTCGTCGACCCTGGTCTACGGCGCCAGCCACGCCGACCCGGTGTGGTTCGGCGAGGACAGCCGCCGCTCGTCGCTCCCCGGCCACCGGGTCGAGCGCTCCCTGCTCGAGGTCGAGGGCTACGTGCGCGACTACGCCGCCGACAACCCCGACGTGACGGTCAGCCTGCTGCGGTTCGCGAACGTGCTGGGTTCCGACATCGTCACGCCGATCACCAAGGCCCTCCAGTTCCCGTTGGTCCCGTCGGTATTCGGCTTCGACCCCCGCGTCCAGTTCGTGGACGAGGCGGACGTGGTCCGGGCGATCATGTTCGCCCTTGACCGCAACCTCGGCGGCACCTTCAACGTCGCCGGCGACGGCCTGCTCCCGTGGAGCGAGGTGGCGGCGATCTGCGGGAAGCGCCTGGCCCCGCTGCCGTCGGCGGGGAGAACCATGCTGGCCGGCGCGCTCCGGCGGATCGGCGTCGACCTACCGCCGGAGATGCTCGACCTACTGACCTACGGCCGGGGCGCCGACAACCGGCGGCTCAAGCGGGCCGGCTTCGACTACCTGCACACCTCGGCGGGCGCGGTGCACGCCTTCGCCGAGTCGGCCCGGCTGCGCCACACCGTCGGCGGGCGCACCCGGTATCAGTACGAGCGCGACGTCGAACAGTTCTTCCGCCACTCACCGGCGATCGTCCGGGAGCGCCCGCGCTAGGCGCCCGTCGTCGACCAGTGCCACGGCTCCGACGGCAGGTTGTAGAGCCCGTACTCGTCGGCGTGCGCGGCCAACCAGTTCCAGCACGTGTTGCCGCGGACGATCGCCCCGCCGCCGTCGCAGCTGAAGTCGATGGCCAGGCCCCGCTCGTGCATCGACGAGCCGGGGATGGCGGTCGGCGGCGAGCACTGCGACGCCGGCATGTGGTAGATCGCGTAGTTCGAGGTGCCGCAGTGCTGGCGCCGCAGCTCGATCTGCTGCTGCGGGCTGCGGTACCCGCTGCTGGCGCACAGCGACACGCCGTCGGCCGCCGCCGCGTTGAGCAGGCGCTGGACGTTGCCGGCGATCGACCCCGCCACCGTGATCGACCCGCCGCCCGGGCAGGTGACGGTGGCCAGGCCGCCGGGGGCGGGCAGGATCACGGCCGGCGAGTTGTCGCCGCCACCACCGCCCCCACCACCGCCGCTGGGCGGCCGGGGCGCCGGACGACCCGCCGCTGCCGCGGCGGCCGCCGCCCGGGCGGCGGCCTCCTGCTCGGCCCGGCGCTGGGCCTCCGCGGCAGCCTGCATGGCGCGGAGCTGGCGGGCGACCTCCTCCTGCTCGCGGACGAGCTGGTCGGCCAGCGCGGCGTCGAACGCCTTCAGCGACTCGGCCTCGGCGAGCTTGGCGTTGAGCTGCTGCTCGAGCTGGTCGGCGAACGTCTGCTGCTGGGCCAACGCGTTCTGCAGCTCGGTGAGCTGGGCCGCGGCGGTCGCCCGCTTCGACTCGGCCTCGGCGGCGGCGTCGGCCTTGGCCGCCTTGTCGACCTCGAGGTCCTCGTGGGCCTGCTCGAGCTGGTCGAGCAGGTCGGCGTCCTCGTCGGCCTCGATGCCGACCAGCGCCTGCTTGACGGCAGCGTCCGACAGCGAGTCGGCCTTGAAGGCGTCGAGCGCGTTGTCGGACGGCGGGTTGACGTACGACTGCACCACCAGGTCGTCGGTCGCCAGGTTGAGCAGGTCGATGCGGGCCTGCTGCGCGTCGACCGCGGTGGTGGCGGTCGCAAGCTCGGCATCGGCCTCGTCCCGGGCGCGCTCGGCCTCGTCGAGCTCGGCCTGCTGGGTGGCCACGTTGGTCTCGAGCGCCGCGACCGCAGCCTGCACCTGGGCGTCCTGGGCGGTGAGCCCGCTGACCTCCAGGTCGATCTGCCCGCGCTGGGCCCGCACGTCGTTGAGCCGGCGCTGGGTCTCCGCCGGATTGGGCGGCGGCTGCTGGGCATCGCTGGTCGCCGGGTTGAGGACCGCCGTCGCGACCGCGACGACGAGACCCACCCTCAGCAACACAGATCGACGACGGAACCAGGCCACAGGCGCTCTCCGGACTGTCGGAGGCCAAAGTGCCCGGAAATGTAACGAACCGAGCGCGGAATGTCACCACTCCGCGAACGAATCGTCGCTAGTTGCCGTCGACCGAGTAGTGCCAGGGCTCGCCGGGGAGGTTGTAGAGCCCGTAGTTGGCCGCGTTGGCGCGCAGCCAGTTGGACGCCAGCGCTGCCCGACCGGATGGTGCTGCTGCCGACCGTGAAATCGATGGCGAGACCCTGCTCGTGCATCGACGTCCCGGGTCGGGCGGTCGGGGGCCGGCAGTACGAGGACGGCGCCTGGTAGATGGCGTAGTTGGACGTGCCGCAGTTCGCGCGCCGGACCGCGATCTGGTCGGCGGGATCGCGGTAGCCGTAGCCGCACATCGAGATCCCGGCGGCGTCCGCGTCCGCCAGCAGCCGCTCGACCTGGTGGGCGATCTGGCCGGCCACCTGCACGGTCCCGCCGTTCGGGCAGGCCACGTCGGTGACCCCGCCGGGCACCGGCTTGAGCCCCGGGATGTTCTTGTTGATCTCGGCCTGCTCGGCCAGCTCGGCCGCCTGCTGCCGGGCGCGCTCGGCCTGGA
Source organism: uncultured Acidimicrobiales bacterium (assembly GCA_963739835.1). GTDB lineage: Bacteria > Actinomycetota > Acidimicrobiia > Acidimicrobiales > VFJN01 > ZC4RG19. The sequence continues at coordinate 148,753 of CAVUBW010000015.1, read as the reverse complement.
CCTCCTCGTCCAGGTCGTTCAGCGCGGCGGCCAGCTCGTCGACCCGGCCCCGGATCTGCTCGGCCAGCGCCGGGTCGGTCGCTTCCAGGTTGTCGGCCTCGGCGAGGCGCTGGTCGATGCGCCGCTGGACCTCGGCCGCGAACGCGGCCTGCTGCCCGACCGCGTCCTGCACGTCCGCGTAGGCGGCGTCCGCGTCGGCCTGGGCGGACTCCGCCGCGTCCTTGGCCTGCTGGCGGGCCGCCTTCTCGGCGTTCAGCTCCGCCTGGAGCTCCATGTACTGGGCGAGCAGGGCGGCGTTGTCGTCGGCCTGGAGGCCGAGCAGCGTCTGCTTCACGGTGGCGCTCTCGGTCGACTCGGCGCTCAGTGCGTCGAGGGCCGACTCGGCGGGCGGGTTGATGAACGAGTCGATGACCACGGCGTCGGCCTGGTCGTTGATCGCGCTCAGCCGGGTCTGGGTGTCGTTGAACGCCGTGTCGGCCATCGCCAGGCTGTTCTGCGCGGCCTGCAACGCCAGCTGTGCCTCGGACAGCGCCGCCTTCTGGTTGGCGACGTTCTCCCGCACGTCGGACAGCGCGCCGCTCACCTCGGTGTCCTCGGCCCGGAGCACGTCGACGTCGACCGACACCAGCGCGTCGCCGCTGCGGATCTGGTTGCGCTCGCTCCCCGGCTGCTGCTGGGCCGCGGTGGGCGGGCCCGTGACGACGGCGGTGGCAGCGATGGCGGCCACGAGGGCCGCGGCGATCAGCGAGCGATGGCGTGCAAGCGTCAAAGTTGAGTCCCCAGGCGGCGGGCGACGGCGGATTCCCCGGCTCGTGACCCGGCGTCGCGGCGGCGTCGAGTGAGAATGTAACGGTTCGCGCGACGGCTGTCATACACCCCCTTTCGGGGAGGGCGGACTAGGTGCCGTCGGTCGACCAGTGCCAGGCCTCGGCCGGCAGGTTGTAGAAGCCGTAGCTCGCGGCGTGGGCCTGGAGCCACCGGAACGCCGTGCTGCCGCGGGTGATCGTGCTGCCGCCGACGGTGAAGTCGATCGCCAGACCGCGCTCGTGGTTGGAGGTGCCGGGCGGTGCGGTCGGCGGCGAGCAGGCCGACGCCGGGGCCTCGTAGATGGCGTAGTAGGACGTGCCGCAGTTGGCGCGCCGGATCGCGATCTGGTCCGCCGGGTCGCGGTAGCCGCCGCCGCACATCGAGATGCCGGCGCCCGCGGCGGCGCTCAGCAGGCTGGACAGGTCGCCGGCGATCGACGACGCCACGGTGATCGACCCACCGCCCGGGCAGCCGACCGTGCTCAGGCCCGCCGAGGCGCCGGCGACGGAGCGCCCGCTGGGGCGGGCGGCGGCGCGGTCGCGAGCGGCGGCGTCGGCCCGGGCCTGGGCGTCGGCCAGCGCCTGCGCCAGCGCGGCCTCGGCGGCCCGCTGCTGGCGCTGGGCGACGATCTCGTTGAGCTTGGCGGCGATCTCGGTCTCCCGGGCCCGCATCGCGTCGGCCGCCGCCGGGTCCAACCGGGCGACCGCCTCCGCCTCGGACAGGTTGGCGGCCACCCGGTCCTGGACGGTCACGACGAACACCGACTCCTGGCTCTGGGCGGCCACCACGTCGTCGACCGCGGCCTGGGCCTCGCGGGCCTGCTGGCGGGCGGTCCCGGCGGCCTCGGCCCGGGTGGCCTGCTCGGTCGCGAGCTGGGCCTTGGCCGAATCGAGCTGGCCGAGGACGTCGGCGTCGGCGTCGGACTGGCGGTCGAGGATCGCCTGCTTCACCGTGGCGTCCATGGTCGACGCGGCGGTCAGGGCGTCGAGCACGCTCTCGCTGGGCGGGTTGACGAACGCGTCGATCACCACCTGGTCGCTCTGGTCGGTGAGCGCGGAGATGCGGCCCTTGGTGTCGGCCACGGCGGCGTCGGCGGCGACGACGGCCTGGTCGGCGGTGGCCTGGTCGGCCCGGGCCTGCCCCAGCTTGGCGACCTCCGACTGGACGGCCGCCTCGTAGCTGTCGAGCGCCCCGACGACGCTGGTCCCGTCCGACCGCAGCGCCTCGGCGGAGGGATCGACGGGCGGCCGCGCACCGGCCAGCCCGTCCCCGGGCTCGGTCGGCCCGGGCCCGGGCACCTGCGCACCCCCGGCCGCGGGCGCCAGGGCGGGCAGCGCCGCCACGAGGGCGACGACCAGCAGCCGAGCGGCGGTCCTGGCGCGACGGTGCGACGTTGGCGCGTGAAGGCGCATCGGCGAGTGGTATCCCCAGTCAGCGTGTAGCGGTCGACACAGGAATGTAATGAATGTTACCCATCCTGTCACACTGTTGTGACGCCAGTCACGATCCCCGGAACCGCCGGGGGCCCGGATGCGAGACTGCCGGGCATGCCCGAGGTCCTCACCGAGATCGCCGACGGCGTCGCCGTCGTGACGCTGGACGCCCCCGACCGCCGCAACGCGCTGACCCTCCCGATGGTCACCGAGATCGCCGAGGCGCTCGACCGGGCCGAGGCCGACGAGAACGTCGGTGCCCTGGTCGTGACCGGGGAGCCCGCCGGCGTTCTGCGCCGGCGCCGACTTGTCCCACCTGGGCGCCAGCCAGGAGGAGGGCCTGCGGGCGATCTACGAGGGCTTCCTGCGCATCGGCCGCTCGCCTCTGCCGAGCGTGGCGGCCGTCAACGGCGCCGCGGTCGGCGCCGGGATGAACCTGGCCCTGGTGTGCGACGTCATCCTGGCGGGCAGCAGGGCGAGGTTCGACACGAGGTTCCTGCAGCTGGGCCTCCACCCGGGCGGCGGCCACACCTGGATGCTCCGCCGCCGGATAGGCCCCCAGGCCGCGGCGGCGATGGTGCTGTTCGGCCAGGTGGTGGACGGCCCGAGAGCGGCGGAGATCGGCCTGGCATGGGCGTGCGTGCCGGACGAGGACCTCCAGGCCGAGGCGAGAAAGCTGGCGGCAACGGCAGCGGCGACCCCGAGAGACCTGGCCGAACGGGCGAAGGCGAGCCTCCAGGCGATGGCCACGATCGACGACCACGAGGCGGCGGTCGACCGCGAGCTGGCGCCGCAGGTGTGGTCCATCAACCAACCGGCGTTCCAGGAACGCCTGGCGGCCATGCAAGCCAGGATCACCAGCAAGGCGTAAGGAGAGCGGCTGTCGCGTTTTGTCCCCGGAAACGGTCGCCAGGGCGACCGTTTCCGGTACAAAACGCCGGGGGGACGCCTTACCCGCAACCGCAACCACGGACCCGAGCGAAGTGACAACGGGCGGTCGGGTGTGGGTCAAGGAGCCGCCGCAGGCGGCCGAGCGGAGCGAGCTTGTCCTTGACGCCCACCCGACCGCCCCCACAATCGCCAGAGAGGCCGGCCCCGCCGGCCTCTTGGCCAGCCTCGTTGAGCCCGACTCCCAACCGGGGGCCCCTCCCCGGCTTTTGTACGCGGAATCGGTCGCCCTGGCGACCGATTCCGCGTACAAACGCGAGAGGGGACTACGCCGGCGCGACGGTGAAGGTGTCGACGATCTGGCGGACCAGCTCGTCGTGGCTGGCGGCGTCGTCGGACGTGATGGTCAGGTCCCACACGACGTCGTTCGGGCCGGCCACCAGCGTCTCGGTCGCGGCCGCCTGTGCCCCGGCGCTCGCGTCGCCGACCGTGAACCGCATCTGCACCGTCGGCAGCGGCGCCCCCTCGACCACGGTCACCGATCTGGTCCGGCCGCCCGGCTGCGGTGGCCAGGCTCTGCGCGTAGGCCGTCAGCCCGGCGACGTCGGTGACGCCGGCCTGGGGGGCGCCCCGCACCACCAGGTCGCTCACGCCGCCCGCCCCGTCGACCCCCGCGGCGTACAGCACCCCGCCCTGCGCCGCCGCCGCGTGGGCCAGCTCCACGAAGTCCGGCACCTCCGGCGACGCGCCCGCCAGCGTGGACAGGCCCGCCGGCGACAGCAGCGTGGCCTCCCAGCCCGGCGGCACCGCCACGCCGAAACCCAGGTCCGGCACCGGGATGGCGAGCCAGCCATCGGGGGCCTCGATCTCGATCCCGCCCGTGTTGACCGTCGTCGTGGGGGCGGCTCCCGACGACGATCCGCCGCCGCCGTCGCCGCCGTCACCGCCCGAGCATGCCGCCGCGGCGACCGCCACCGCGACCGCCAGAGCCAGGACGGCCGCAGCCGCCCGGCGGGTCACGCCAGCCATTCGCGGGTGAGCTCGTCCCGGCGGTCCTGCCACTCCTCGGTGGTGATGGCGTAGCGGACGTGGTCCTCCCACACCCCGTTGATCTCGAGGTAGCGCTGGGCGATGCCCTCGTCGCGCAGCTTGAGCTTCTCGACCACGCGGCGGCTGCGGCGGTTGCGGGGGATGATCGAGATCTGGATGCGGTGCAGGTGGAGCTCGCTCGAACGCGAACCGGGCGACCAGCACGACCGCCTCGGGCATGTAGCCCTGGCCCGCCTGGGCGCTCGTCGATCCAGTAGCCGACGTACGCGATCTGGAACGGACCCCGCTGGACCGACGACAGGTTGATCTCGCCGCAGAATGCTCGACCGGCGGCTGCCCGGGGTCGGCGACGAAGATGCCGAAACCGTAGCCCGGTGCCGAGCTGGCGCTCGCGCTCCCGGGCGCTGCAGCGCACGCCGAACGCCTCGCCCGACTCGACCACGTCGGGCTGGCCGGGGATGCGGGCCGGCTCCCACTTGCGTGAGCCAGTCGTCGTTGCGGCGACGCACCTCCTGCCAGGCGGCGAAGTCGGCGGCGACGAGCGGGCGCAGGATGACCCGCCGGCCGGTGAGGACGGTCATCGGTCGCCGAGCACCTCCGCCAGCGCCGCCAGCAGCAGCGTCACGTTGCGGGGCCGGGCCGTGTGGCCCATGCACCCGATGCGCCACACCTGCCCGGCGAACTCGCCGAGCCCGCCGCCGATCTCGATGCCGTAGCGGTCGAGCAGCGTGGCGCCGCACCTTGGCGTCGTCGACCGCCAGTCGGGCACCCACACCGTGGTGAGCTCGGGCAGCCGGTGGCCCTCCGCGGCGAACAGGCGACAGCCCAGCTCGATCAGCCCGTCCTGCAGCATGCGGCCGCAGTCCTCGTGGCGGGCGAACGCCGCGTCGAGGCCCTCGTCGAGCATCGCGCCCAGCCCGGCGTGCAGCGCGAAGATCATCGAGATCGGCGCGGTGTGGTGGTACGCGCGGGCGCCCGTGGCCGGCCCCGTGTAGCGGCCGATCATGCTGCAGGTCGAGGTACCAGACTGCGGCTGCGCTCGACGAGCCGGTCGAGGGCCCGCTCGGCCAGCGACAGGGGCGACAGGCCGGGCGGCACGCCGAGGCACTTCTGCGTGCCGCGTACGCGAGGTCGACGCCCCAGCCGTCGATCTCGACCGGGATGCCGCCGAGCGACGTGACGCAGTCGACCAGCAGCAGCGCGTCGCCCTTGCCCGCACCGAGCGGCGCGACGTCGTTGCGCACGCCGGTCGACGTCTCGGCGTGCACGACCGCGATGATCCGGGGAGAGGGGTGGGCGTCGAGCAGGCGCTCGGGATCGAGCGGCTGGCCCCAGGGCGCCTCGACCGCGCACGACCTCGGCGCCGCAGCGGGCGGCGACGTCGCACATGCGCTCGCCGAACACGCCGTTGACGCCGACGACCACCGTGTCGCCCGGCCGCACCACGTTGACGAACGCCGCCTCCATGCCGGCCGACCCGGTGCCGCTAGATCGGGAGCGTCAGCGGGTTGGCGGTGCGGAACACCGTCGCGCAGCCGATCGCACGTCTCGTCGAGCAGGGCGATGAACTCCGGGTCGAGGTGGCCGAGCATCGGGCGGGCGAACGCCGCGACCACCTCGGGATAGGGGTTGCAGGGCCCGGGGCCCATGAGCACGCGGTCGACCAGCGGCATGGCGCCCTGACCGTAGCGAGGCGTGGCGTCCTCCGGGCAGACTGACACCGCTGTCGGCGGCGGCGCGCTCAGCCGACAAGGCTCAGCGCCAGACCGTCGAGGATGTCGGCCTCGGACACGAGCACTCGTCGAACCCGAACCGCCGGAACATGGCGACCAGCACGCAGCAGCCGCCGACGATCACGTCGGCCCGGCCCGCCTCGAGGCCCGGGTTGTGGAGCCGGTCGGCGCGCGACTCGGTGGCGAGCGTGCGGAACACGTCCTCGACCGCGGCGCGGGTGAGGCGGAAGTGGTGGATCCGGTCGCGGTCGTAGGTCGGCGAGGCCGATCTCGACCGCGGCCACCGTCGTGACCGTGCCGGCCAGGCCGACGAACGTGCGCGCGTCGGCGACGCCGGGGAGCTCGCGGTGCACGTCGTCGAGGTAGGCGTCGGTCAAGCTGACCGAGGCGGACAGCTCCTCGGGCTGCGGCGGGTCGTGCTCCAGGAACTTCTCGGTGAGCCGCACGCAGCCGATGTCGACCGACATGACGGCCTCGACGTGGTCGGTGCCGGCGACGAACTCGGTCGAGCCGCCGCCGATGTCGACGACGAGGAACGGCCCGAGTGCCGGGTCGAGGTCGGCGGTCGCGCCGAGGAACGAGAGCCGGCCCTCCTCGTCGCCGCTGAGCAGCTCGGGCCGGACGCCGACGACCTCCTCGGCCGCGGCGAAGAACTCGTCGCGGTTGGCGGCGTCGCGCGCCGCGGAGGTGGCGGTCACCCGGATCGCGCCGGCGCCGTGGCGGTCGATGATCTCGCGGTACTCGCGCAGCAGGCGAGCGTGCGCTCGATGGCCTCGCGGACAGGCGGCCGGTCGCGTCCACGCCCTGGCCGAGGCGGGTGATCGCATGAGCCGGTCGAGGATGTCGAGCCGGCCGTCGACCGGCCGGGCCACCAGCAGCACGGGTCGAGTTCGTGCCGATGTCGATGGCGGCGACCGCGCTCATGGGTTCCAGACGCTATCGCCCGTCGGCCGAGAGGCGCCGGTCGACCCACCGGCCCACCGGGTCGTCGCCACCGGCCAGGAACCAGGCGTAGTGGGCGTGCAGGCACTTGACCCCGACCCGGGTGCCGCCCACCCCGCCGGACGGGCGGGGCCCGGCGTGCCCGGCGGGCAGCGCGGCGTCCCGCTCGGCGGCGTAGCGGGCGTGCGCGGCGGCCAGCTCGTCCGGGTCGACCTCGGCCTCGGCCCGGTCGACCCCGCCGGCGCTCTCCAGCCGCGACACCAGCGTCCGCTCCGGCTCGCCGACCAGCCAGTAGCGGGTGGGCATCGGCGTGCCGTCGTCGAGGAGCGGCGCGTTGCGGATCACCAGCGGCGAGCCGTCGGCATGCCGGGCCACGACCGCGAAGGGCCCCTGGGGGGGCCGGCCGAGCAGCGCCTCGACGGCGGCGCGGTCGGCCGGGCTCACCACCGGGTCACAGCGCGGCGGGCGCCCAGTCGACCCGGTGGACGCGCCACGGCTGGGACAGGCCCTTCAGCTCGACCTCCTCGCCGGCGCCGAAGGTGAGGTCGCCGCCCGCCAGGGTCAGGTCGCGGGTCAGGCCCGACACCATGATCTCCCCCGGCTCCGCGTGGTCGGCGATGCGCACCGCCACCACCACGTTCTGGCCGAACACGTCGCCGTCGACGTCGACGATCTCGCCGGTGTGGAGGCCGATCCGCACGGTGATCGGCAGGTCGGGGTGGTCGCCGCGGTAGGAGGCGAGCGACCGCTGCACGCCCACCGCGGCGAGGATCGCCTTGCGGGCGCTGGCGAACACGACCAGGAAGCCGTCGCCCTGGGCCTTGACCTCGGTGCCGTCCTGGCGGGCCACCTCGGCCCGGACGAGCTCGTAGTGGGCGGCGAGCACCTCCATCCAGCGGCGGTCGCCCAGCACCTCGGAGAGCTTGGTCGACCCCGCGATGTCGGTGACCATCATCGTCAGCGTGCCGCTCGGCGCCGGGGCCGGCGCCGCCGCATCCGTGTCGCCATCGCCGTCGCGCCGGTCACGGCTGCGGTCGCGATCCCTGTCCCGGTAGCGGTCCCGATCGCGATCCCGGCTGCGGCTGCGGGGCGGTCCCCAGGCGTCGCCCGGCCCGCGCCACCACTCGGACCCGCCGTGGCGGTCGCCGTTGGCGCGGCGCTGGACCCAGGCTGCGAAGTCCGGCCCGAGCACGGGCGGGATGAGGTCGCTCACCGACGGCGGCGGGAGCTCACCAGCGACCTCGTCGCCAGCCGCGACGCCCGGCGGGCGGTGGCGGTCGCGCCGGCGGCTGCCGGGCGGCCGGGCGGTGCGGACCTCGACGCCGCCCCACATCCCCCGGGCGTGGACCCGGATCAGCGGCGCGCCGGGAAGCGGGTCGGAGGCTTTGGTGCGGTCGGTGCAGCCGCCCATGATCACGAGGCCGTCGAGCGTGACCGGGAAGCCGGCGGGCACCCGGACGGTGACCCCGCCCATGAGCGCGGTCGCGTAGATGTCGAGCACGGGCCCGTCGATCTGCGCCTCGCTCAGATCGATGTCGACCCCGCCCCAGAACGCGACCGCCCGCAGGTGTCGGGCCGGGAGCCAGCGGCCGCGGGCCCGCGAGCCGCTCATGACGGCGACGAAGCGGTGGCGCCGGTACCCGGGGATCGTCGTCGGCGGCGGCGGATCGCCGGGCGGCGGCGGCAGAGGGCGGGCGGCGACGGAGGGGAGGTCGCGCAGGGTCGCCTCCAGCTCGGCCCGGGTGCGGGCCGCGAACACCTCGCCGGCGCGGTCGGAGAACTCGTCCAGCGTGAGCCGACCGGCGCCGGTGTGCGCGCGGAGGATGTCGATCACCGCCTGCCGGTCGGCGTCCCCGACCCGTTCGTCCCCCCTCTCGGACACGCCCGCCAGTCTCGCGCCGTCGCAAGCGTGCCGTGGCCACTTCGTGACGTGTCTGCAACGAGACATCCGTCACCGCGCTCGCCGGTCTACCGACTGGTAGGTAGGCTACGGACGTGCCCGCCGAACACATGGACGCCGCCGCCCTCATCTCCGAACTGGAGCCTGTCGCGGCCCGCCTGCTCGACCGCCACCTGGCCCAAGCCAAGGAGTGGTTCCCGCACCAGCTCGTGCCCTACAGCCGCGGCCGCGACTTCGAGCCCGACTACGAGTGGTCGCCCGAGGAGACGAGCCTGGCCGAGGAGGTCCGGTCGAGCCTCTTCGTCAACCTGCTCACCGAAGACAATCTCCCCCACTACTTCCGCACGATAGACGCCATGTTCGGGCGGGACTCGGCCTGGGGCGAGTGGAGCCGGCGCTGGACGGCCGAGGAGGGCCGCCACTCGATCGTGATCCGCGACTACCTCACGGTCACCCGGGCGCTCGACCCGGTCGCGCTGGAACGGGCCCGGATGGCGCAGGTGAGCCGGGGCGAGGTCCCCGAGCCCGACCTGCCCCAGGAGGGGCTCGTGTACGTGAGCCTCCAGGAGCTGGCCACCCGCATCGCCCACCACAACACCGGCAAGCTGGTCTCGGACCCGGTCGGCTACGAGGTGATGAAACGGGTGGCGGCCGACGAGAACCGCCACTACCTCTTCTACCGCGACCTGGCGAGCGCGGCGATGGAGATCGACCCCTCGGGGATGATGATGGCGATCGAGAGCCAGGTGCGGTGCTTCGAGATGCCGGGCACCGGCATCGTCGACTTCGAGAGCCACGCCCGGACCATCGCCAAGGCCGGGATCTACGACTTCAAGGTGCACCACAGCCAGATCCTCGTGCCGGTCGTGCTGCGGCACTGGAACGTCGAGTCGCTGACCGGTCTCAGCGACGAGGCCGAGCGGGCGCGCGACGCCGTGCTCAAGCGCATCGACCGCATCGGCCGGGTCGCCGACCGCCAGACCCGCCGGCGCGATCCGGTCCCCGAGCCGGTCTGACCGGCGCGCGCCCGATCAGGGCGGCGGCTGCTGCTCGGACTGCGGGGCGGGGAGGATCCCGTAGGACTCCTCGCCCGGCTTCACCATGCCCAGGTCCTCGCGGGCGAGCTGCTCGATCGTGTCGGGGTCGCGCAGGTCGTCGGCCTGCTGCGCCAGGCGCTCGTTCTCCCGGGCGATGACCTCGATCTGCTGGCGGGCACGCTCGGTCGCCGCCGCGCTGGTTGAGGTAGGTCCGCACCGGGAACACCGTGTAGACGACGACCGCGAGCACCGCGACGTAGACCACCGCGGACGCGACGCCGAGCGACGACACCCGCGACCCGGCGCGCCGCAGCCACGCCGGCGTGCGTGGCGCCCGCGGCGGGGCCACGGGCTGCAGCGGCCGCGACGGGCGATGGTCGCCCGGATGCGCCGGCGTCGGCCCCCGGCGCCCGCCGCGCTGAGGGCCGCCCGCGGTGGTCGGCACGTCCTTGGCGGCCCGGCCGCGCAGCGGCAAAACCGACACCGTGGCGTCGGGTGCCTGCCGGCGGCGTGTGCGCCGGGCCAGGCGGCCGTCGTCGGCCTCGGGCAGCAGGGTCGGGGCGACGAGAACCCCGCCGGCGGCGCCGGGGATGCGGCGTGGCCGCACCCGGGTGCGGCTCGGTGCGGGCGCGGCGGCAGCGTCCGCCGCCGGGGCGACGGTGGCCTCGCTCCGGGCGGGACCCGGCCGGCGCCGGCCGAACGCCTGCGCTTGCTCCCGGCTGAGCACCTCGCCGTCCGGGCCGCGGACGACGACCGCGGGCGTCTCCCACGCGCCCTGGACGCGCCGGGCAGCACGCGGGCGCACCGGGGTCGGGGATCCCGCCGCCCGGGCCACCGAGGGGGTCGCCGTCCCGCCGCCGGCGCCCGATCATGGCTCCCCGTCTCCCGCCCGGGCGAGCGCGGCGCGGCCCCGGAAGGCCGCGGCCTCGCCGAGGTCGTCCTCGATGCGCAGCAGCTGGTTGTACTTGGCGACCCGGTCGCTGCGCGCCGGCGCGCCGGTCTTGATCTGGCCGCAGTTGGTGGCGACCGCGAGGTCGGCGATCGTCGTGTCCTCGGTCTCGCCGGAGCGGTGCGACATGACCGCGCGTGTAGGCCGGCCGGGCGGCCAGCTCGACCGTGTCGAGCGTCTCGGTCAGCGTGCCGATCTGGTTGACCTTGACCAGGATCGAGTTGGCCACGCCGGCGTCGATGCCGCGGCCGAGGCGCTCGGTGTTGGTGACGAACAGGTCGTCGCCGACGAGCTGCACCCGGTCGCCGAGCGCGTCGGTGAGCGCGCGTCCAGCCGTCCCAGTCCTCCTCGGCCATGCCGTCCTCGATCGACACGATCGGGTACCTGCCGCACAGGTCGGCCGAGCAGTCCGACCATCTCGGCCGGAGCGACAGCGTCGCGGCCCTCGCCGGCGAGCACGTAGCGCGCCGTCCGCGTAGAACTCGGTGGACGCCGGCGTCGAGCGCGAGCGCGATGTCGTCGCCCGGCGTGTAGCCGGCCTGCTCGATCGCCTCGATCAGCAGCGCGAGCGGCCTCCTCGTTGGAGGCGAGGTTCGGGCGCGAAGCCGCCCTCGTCGCCGACCGCGGTCGACAGGCCGCGCTCGTGCAGCACCGCCTTGAGCGCGTGGTAGGTCTCGGCGCCCCAGCGCAGCGCCTCGCGAGAAGCTCGCCGCGCCGACCGGCATGATCATGAACTCCTGGAGGTCGACGTTGTTGTCGGCGTGCGCGCCGCCGTTGAGCACGTTCATCATCGGCACCGGCAGCACGTGGGCGTTGGCGCCGCCGACGTAGCGGTAGAGCGGCAGGCCGAGCTCGTCGGCCGCGGCCTTGGCCACCGCGAGCGACACGCCGAGGATGGCGTTGGCGCCGAGCCGGCCCTTGTTGTCGGTGCCGTCGAGGTCGATCAGCATGCGTGTCGATGCACGCGCTGGTCGAGGGCGTCGAAGCCCGACGCAGCGCGTCGGCGATCTCGCCGTTGACGTGGTCGACGGCGTCGACGCACGCCCTTGCCGCCGTAGCGGTCGCCGCCGTCGCGCAGCTCGACCGCCTCGAACTGCGCCGGTCGACGCGCCCGACGGGACGATGGCCCGCCCCGCGGCGCCCGACGCGAGGTACGACCTCGACCTCGACGGTCGGGTTGCCGCGGGAGTCGAGGACCTCACGGCCGACGATGTGCTCGATGCTCGACATCGCCGCTGTTGCTCCTGTTGCAGGTGTGGTTCGACGTTACTGGCGGGGCCGCGGTCGCGCGGGAGCGGTTCATCGGCCTCGGCGCGGGCCCGGCGATGCTGTCCCGTCGGCGTGCTCGGCGGCCGATGCGCAGCGTCGGTCTCGCGCGATCGGCGCCCGCCGCGGCGGGCCTCGTCGACCAGCGTCGAGCAGCCGGCCGGGCGGTCGCGCTCGGCCCGGCGTCGTCGCCGAGCCAGCTCGCGCCAGTCGACGCCCTGCGAGCGCGGCCTTCCGCTGCACCTTCAGGGCGTAGAGCAGGGCCGGCAGCGCGGCGGGGATGCCGTCGATGACGCTGGCCCGGCCCTTCTCGGCCTTCTTGATCGGCTCCCAGTTGGCCGACCAGCTCCTCGGCGCTGGCCACGGTGACGTCGCCGAACACGTGCGGGTGGCGGCCGATCGAGCTTGTCGTGCTCACGCCCCGGGCCACGTCGGCCAGGTGAACCGGCCCTCCTCGGCGGCGAGCGTGGCGTGGAACACGACCTGGAACAGCAGGTCGCCGAGCTCCTCCTCGAGGTGCCTCGTAGCCCGTCGCCCGTCGTCGGCGTCGAGGTGGTCGATCGCCTCGAGCACCTCGTAGGTCTCCTCGAGCAGGTGGCGGCGCAGGCGACTGGTGGGTCTGCTCGCGGTCCCACGGGCACTCGGCCCGCAGCGCGGCGCACGACCTCGACGAAGCGCCGCCACCTCGCCGGCCACCGGCGCGGCCAGGCCGGGGCACGTACACCGACGTGAGGTGGTCGGGCTCGACGTCCCGGTCGAGGTCGGCCCACGTCGAGCCTCGAGACCCGCTCGTCGGGCAGGCCGAGGCGCTGGAGCACGACCACGGCGGCCGTCGGCCGTCGCCGGTCGCGCCGGCGTCGACGGCCAGCTTGATCGTCGGAGAGCACGTCGGCGCGTGTCGCACTGGCCGACCAGCAGCGGCCCGCGCTCGCCCGCGGCCTCGACGCGCGAAGCGGTGGCCGTCGACGATGCGCACGCCCCGCTGGCACGGGGTCGATCGCCGAGGCGGACCCAGGCCAGGTCGAGCGAACGACAGCGCCGGCACCAGCTCGACCGTCGACGCGGTCGTCGGCCCGCAGGCAGCTCGACGGTGTGCTCGGCCACCGACCGGCGAGCCGGGCACGGCGTAGAGCACCTCGCCGTGGCTCGGTGGCCGCGGCCACCAGGTCGCTCGACGATCGCCGGCGTAGACGTCGTCGATGCGCGTCCGCGCCGCTCGTAGCGCGTCGTCGAAGCTCGTCGGCGTCGGCCACCAGCCACGGCCGCCGGGTGGCGGGTCGTGCGCAGGAAGCGGTGCGGCGACCCGCGTACGACGCCGTCGGTGACCGCCGCGGTCAGCAGGTCCGGCCCGGCGGGCCCCAGCCCGACGACCACCACGCGTGGGGTCGCCGGCCCGCAGCCGTGCACCAGCGCCGTCCGGCTCACCCGCGGAGGTCGATCCCGCCGCCGGAGCCGCTGGACGAGCCGCTGCCGGGGCCCGGCGGGACCACCTGGAGCTGGCGCGGTGTCCCACGTGCCGAAGCTCGGAGCTGACGACGATCGTCGGCGTTGCCCGGCGGCCTGCCGGAGCGCCTGGTTGGCGCTGTCCCCGAGCTCCTGGTTGAGCCGGCGTGGCGGCGGCGACGCCGGTCGCTGAAGCTCGGTCGCGGTAGCCGGGCGGGCAGCGACTCGATGTCGCCGTGGCGGTCCGACATTGCCCGGGCGAGCTGGTGGTCCACGCTCTGGATGTCGGCGTCGCTCACTTCGATGCCCCGCGCCGCGAGCTGCCTCGGTGGCCAGCATGCGCGATCACACGTTGGCGGATCACCGCGCCCACGAACGGCTCGCGCGTAGCTGCCGCCGAGCTTGCCGGGGATCAGGCTGGGGTCGGCGCCCTCGGCGAGAACGATGTCCTGGAACTCCTTGTTCTGCGAGATCGTGTCGAGCTCCTCGTAGAGCTCCCGTGCGGGACGACGGTCGTCGGTCGTCGACCCGCAGCCGGCGGCCGACTGCTGGGCGCAGCCGGACGTGGCGAGCCCGGCGACGACCAGCGCGGCGGGGGCGAGGGCGAGGCGGCGGAGACGCACGGGGTCAGATCGTAGGGACTGCCGGCGCCCGACATCGAACCCGTGGTCCACCGCTAGGCGGCCGCCTTGGCCGGGAACAGCGTCGCCAGCAGCTCGACCAGGTCGGTCGCCACCCCCCGGCCGCCCGTCGTCGGGACTGACCAGCTGGCCCAGCTCGGCCTTGTACAGGCCGCGGGGCACGAGCCGGCTGCAGGCGGATCTCCTCGGACACCTTGAGCTTGACCGGGCTCATGCGGGCGGTCCACACGGCGGCGCCGATGCCGGTGACCTTGACCACGTTGATCTCGCGGATGCCGAGCCGGGCCGCACTCGGCCCGCAGGCGGGCGACGTCGAGCAGGGCGGCCGCCGCGGCCGGCACCGGGCCGTAGCGGTCCTCCCACTCGGCCCGGATGTCGTCGACCTCGGCCTCGGTCGGTGACCGCGGCCAGGCGCCGGTAGGCCTCGAGCCGCAGCTCCTCCTTGGCGCACGTAGTCGGTCGGGAGGTTGGCGTCGAGCGGGCAGGTCGAGCTTGATCTCGGCCGGCTCGCGCACCTCCTCGCCCTTCAGCTCGGCCACGGCCTCGGTGACCATCTGGCAGTAGAGGTCGTAGCCGACCGCGGCGATGTGGCCGGACTGGCCGGTGCCGAGCAGGTTGCCGGCGCCGCGGATCTCGAGGTCGCGCATGGCGATCTTGAAGCCCGAGCCCGAGCTCGGTGGCCTCGCCGATGGTCTTGCAGCCGCTCGTAGGCCTCCTCGGTGAGCGCCCGGTCGCGGCGGGTGGAACAGGTAGGCGTAGGCCCGCTGCCCGGCGCGGCCGACCCGGCCGCGCAGCTGGTGCAGCTGGCCGAGGCCGAGCAGGTCGGCCCGGTCGACGACGAGCGTGTTGACCGTCGGCATGTCGATGCCCGACTCGATGATCGTGGTGCACACCAGCACGTCGTACTCGCCCTCCCAGAAGTCGAGCACGACCTGCTCGAGCGTGCCCTCGTCCATCTGGCCGTGGGCGATGGCGATGCGGGCCTCGGGCACCAGCTCGCGCAGCCGGCGCGGCGACGTGCTCGATGTCCTGCACCCGGTTGTGCACGAAGAACACCTGGCCCTCGCGCAGCAGCTCGCGGCGGATCGCCTCGGCGACGGCCCGCTCGTCGTACTCGCCGACGTAGGTGAGGATCGGCTGGCGGTCGGCGGGCGGCGTGTTGAGCAGCGACAGGTCGCGGATGCCGGTGAGGCTCATCTCGAGCGTGCGGGGGATCGGCGTGGCGGTGAGCGTGAGCACGTCGACGTCGGCCTGCGAGCTGCTTGATCGTCTCCTTGTGGCTGCACGCCGAAGCGCTGCTCCTCGTCGACGACGAGCAGGCCGAGGTCCTTGAACGCGCACGTCGCCCGGAGAGCAGGCGGTGGGTGCCGATGACGATGTCGACCTCGCCGGTCGCGACGCCCTCGACGACCTTGCTGGCCTGGCCGGCGGTGAGGAAGCGGCGACAGCACCTCGACCCGGACCGGGTAGCCGGCGAAGCGGTCGCTGAAGGTCTGGCCGTGCTGCTGGGCGAGCAGCGTGGTCGGGCACGAGCACCGCCACCTGCTTGCCGTCCTGGACCGCCTTGAACGCGGCCCGGATCGCCACCTCGGTCTTGCCGAAGCCGACGTCGCCGCACACCAGGCGGTCCATCGGGACGGGCTCGCTCCATGTCGGCCTTGACGTCGACGATGGCCGTGCAGCTGGTCGGGCGTCTCCTCGTAGGGGAACGCGTCCTCGATCTCGCGCTGCCACGGGCGTGTCCGGGCGCGAAGGCGTGGCCGGGCGTCGTGCAGCCGCTTCTGGTAGAGCACGACCAGCTCCTGGGCGATCTCGGCGCACCGCCGAGCGGACCCGGGCCTTGGTCTTCTGCCAGTCGGCGCCGCCCAGGCGGTGCAGCGTCGGGCTCTCGCCGCCGGTGTAGTGGCGGACGGCGTCGATCTGGTCGGACGGGACGTAGAGCTGGTCGCCGCCCTTGTACTCGAGCAGCAGGTAGTCGCGCTCGACCCCGCCGATCGTCCGCTTGACCATGCCGTCGTAGCGGGCCGACGCCGTGCTGGTGGTGCACGACGTAGTCGCCGGCCTTGAGGTCGTCGAAGAAGCCGCTCGGCGTCGCGCCGCCGCGGCCGGGCCCGGCGGTGGGCGCGGCGGCGGCCGGTGAGGTCGGCCTCGGCGAGCACGGCGAGCTTGCGCCGGGCAGGACCGCGCCGCGGTCGAGCGGGGCGACGACGACGATGCCGCCGGGCCGGCAGCGCGGCGCGCCGTCGGTGTCGCGACCGGGAGCGACGCCGTGCTCGGCGAGCAGCTGCCAGGCGGTCGGCCGAGCCCGTCGCCGTCGGCGCGCGACGACGACGCGGTAGCCGTCGGCTGAGCAGCGCGGCGAGCGCGGGCGAGCAGGCCGCCGCCGTCGCCGACGACCGGGTCCCAGCCGCCGCCCGCGACCTGCGGCGGTGTCGGGGCTGTCGGGCGCGGTGACGACGGGCCACGCCGGTGCCTCGGTGTCGGGCGAGCAGCCGGTCGAAGTCGAGGTGCAGCGCGGGGAAGCCGTGGTCGCGCTGCGTCGGCGGTCGCGCCCCAGGTCGCGGCCAGGGTGCGCGGCGAGGTCGGCCTCCTCGGCGAGCAGGTCGGCGGCCCGGTCGCGCATGCGGCGGGGCTCGACGAGCAGCGACCTGCGCGTCGTCGCCGGCAGCAGGTCGGTCAGGAGCGTGCTCGTCGGCCGTCAGCCACGGCAGCCACGACTCCATGCCGTCGAACGTCTGGCCCTCGGCGAGCCGCTCCCACTGCTCGCGGCCCCACGGCTCGCGCGCCGACGAGCCGCTCGGCCCGCGCGCGCACCTCGTCGGTCGGCAGCAGCTCGCGGCACGGGAAGATCTCGACGCCTCGGCGACGTCGCCGGTCGAGCGCTGGTCGGCTGACCGAGAACTCGGTCAGGCGGTCGACCTCGTCGCCCCACAGGTCGATGCGCACCGGGCGGTCGGCGGTCGACGGGAACACGTCGACGATCGAGCCGCGCACGGCGACCTCGCCGCGGTGCTCGACCTGCTCCTCGCGGCGGTAGCCGGCGTGCGACCAGCTGCGGCGACCAGCTCGTCGCGGTCGAGCCGCTGGCCCGGGCCGGACGACGATCGGCTCGACGTCCTCGACGTGCGGGCCGAGCCGCTGGACCAGCGCCCGGACCGGCGCCACCACCACCGCGGGCGCGCCGGTCGGGCTCGCGCAGGCGCCACAGGACGCGCAGGCGGCGGCCCATCGTCTCGACGCTGGGGCTGACCCGCTCGAACGGCAGCGTCTCCCACGCCGGGAACAGCTCGACCGCGTCGTCGCCGCAGGTACGCGCCGAGGTCGTGCGGCCAGGCGCTCGGCCTCGGTGCGGGTGGGGACGGCGACCACGATCGGCCGCCGCTTGGTGAGGCCGGCCAGGCCGGCGACGACGAGGGCCCGGGCCGGCCTCGGGGACGGCGATGGTGGCGGTGGTGCGGCCCAGCACCTGGGCGAGCGCGGGCTCGTCGCGGAGGAGGCCGGGGAGGCTGTGGAGGGGCGCGCGAGCGGGCGCCCCAGCGTCTGCGGGGGCGGGTGTCATGGGGGTCCCACGCTACCCGCGCCCGGGCGCTGCCGGGGTCAGCCGCAGCAGTCGTCGACGATGCGCTCCTCCCAGGCCTCGCCCCGGCCGGCGGGCATCAGGTCGAACAGGTTCCAGGCCACCTCGATGGTGCCGACGTGGCGCGGATCCTGGTGCGGGTCGGTCGGCGCGTACAGCATCTCCGAGCCCCAGAAGTGCCGGATGCGATCGCCGTCGCGCCGGAACACGTTGAGCATCGGCATCTGCTGGCCGTCGTCGCCCTCGCCGCCGTAGTCGCGGGCGAAGGTGGTCTGCGCCGACGACAGCAGCCGGATGTGGCGCCAGCCGTGCTCGCGCCCGAAGGTGGCCAGCCGCTCGATCGGCGCCTTGGCCACCACGACCAGGTTGGCGTGGTCGGCGACGTGGGGCTCGGCCCCGTCCAGCTCGTCGATGAAGGCCGTGCACGACGGGCACGGGCCCTCGGCCAGGGGCAGCTTGGCGGTCTCGCCGCGCGACGGGCCGGGCCGGTCGTCGCCAGCGTGGCGGGGGAACATGAAGTTGTAGACGGCCAGGGCGTCGGTCCCGGGCCGGAACAGCTCGGACATCCGGACCGCTCGGACGGTCCCGTCGTCGCCCATCTCGTCGAAGCGGTAGTCCTCGGGGACCTCGCCGCCCGGCGGCAGCGCCCGCCGGGCCTCGGCGACGGCCTCCATGGCTCGCCGCAGCTCGATCTCCCGCTGGAGCAGGTCGTCACGTGCCGCCCGGTACTCGGCGGTCTCGCCGGGGAATGCCTTCATGCCGCTACTGACCGCCCGTCGGGCCCGAACTCATCGCGGCGGCCGCCGATCAGCCCCAGCGGTCGGACGGCGGCTCGGTGGACGGGCCGACGTGGGCGGCCAGCCAGGCACACATCGGCCCGGCGGCCCGCCAGGTGTCGACGATGCGGGTGGCGGCCGCGGCGGTGCCCAGCCAGCCGGCGGGGTCCCACGACCGGAAGCCGGCGAGGCTCTTGCGCCGGAGCAGCTCGATGCGGGGATGGTCGCGGGGGTAGCCGCGGGGCGCGGTCTTGAGGGCGTCGCCCTCGATGCGCAGCTTGGCCGCCTCGACCTCGGCGACCGCGGCCGCCAAACGCGGGCCGGTCCCGTCGTCGTCGATCGCGGCGCGGTACCGGGCGAGCTGGTCGTTGGCCATCATCCAGTAGCCGGCGCCCGCCGACAGGCCGTCCCCCGACAGCGCGACGTAGTACGCCTCGCCGCCCTCGCCCTCGGCCACGCCGTAGCAGCTGGTCTTGTAGGGGCTCTTGTCCTTCGAGAAGCGGATGTCGCGCTGGGGCCGGAAGATTCGCAGGGCGCCGAACTCGTCGGCCACCCGCTCGGACAGGGCCTCGAAGGGCGCCCGGACCTCGGTCTCGTACGTGCCCTTGTTGGCGGCCCAGAAGCTGCGGCTGTTGTCGAGCTCGAGCCGCCGGTAGAAGTCGAGCGCCTCGGGCGCCCAGCCGCGGAATGCCGTCGCCATGGCGACAGCGTGGCACGGGGTCAGCCGCCCACGCGTGCCGCCCAGGCTGCCACCTCGGCCCGGGACGCCATGCCCAGCTTCTGGAGGATGTTGGAGACGTGGACCGCGGCGGTGCGGGGCGAGATGTAGAGGCGCTCGGCGAGCTGGGCGTTGGTGAGGCCCTCGGCCAGCAGCATCGCCACCTCCCGCTCACGGGGCGTCAGGGCGTCCGGCCCGGCGGGGCCGTCACCGACCCCGAGCCGGCGCTCGACCGCCCGCAGCCGGTCGACCCGCCAGCCCCGCCAGCCGGCGAGCTGGCGGGCGGCCTCGGCCGCGTGGGCCCGGGCCTCGTCGGTGCGCCCGAGCTGGGCCAGCGTCGCCGCCGCGCCGACATGCGCGGTGCCGTGGTGCCCGGCCAGGATCTCCGGCGCCGCGCCCAGCGTGGCGGCGGCCGCCTGGTAGTGCTCGGCGGCGCTCGCCACGTCGCCCTCGGCCTCGGCCAGCTGGGCGGCGAGCATGCGGTGCCAGGGGCTGTCGGGGTCGAGCCGGTCGGCGGCGTAGTGGCCGGCCCGCTCGACGAGGGGACGCATCTCGTCGGGCGCGATCCCGGCGTCGAAGGCGGCGGCCAGGAGGTCGTGGACCTGGGACGGCGAGGCGGACTCCTCGGCGTCGACCGCGGCGAGCAGATCGGGCAGCAGCGCCCGTGCCCGGGCGACGTCGCCCCGCCGGCTGGCGATGTGGAAGTCGAGCCCGAGGACCCCGGAGGCGGTCCGGGCCGTGATCGGCTTGGCCATCTCGGTGAACCGCTCGGCCGTGTCGAGGTCGCCGGCCTCCAGCGCCAGGCCGGCCCGGAACACGACCGTGTGGGGCCAGGTCGTCCAGGGGCTGCGGCTGGCGCTCGACTCGCGGGCGCGGTCGAGGGCGGCGATCGCCCCGTCGAGGTCGCCCTCGACGGCAGCCAGGTGGGCGAGCGAGATGCCGGCGTCGCCGATCGCGAGCGAGTCGAAGCCGGCCGCCTGGGCGTGACGCTGCATGCGGTCGATGAGGGCCCGGACCTCGGCGGCCCCGGACCACCGGCGGGCGTGCCACAGCAGGTTGTTGAGCGCCCGGGCGGCGACCACGTGCTCGCCGGCCAGCTTGGCCTCGTCGGCCGCGTCGCGGAGCAGGTCGCGGGCCTCGGCGGCGCGCTCGGGCAGCATCATCAGCACCGAGCCCTTCTCGACCAGCGCGGCGCGCCGCACGTCGTCGAGGTCGTGGGCCTCGGCCAGCGCGATCGCCTTGTCGGCCCACTCGATGGTGGCGTCGACCTGCTCGCGCAGCATGTTCGACTGGGCGACGGCGGCCATCGCCCGGGCCCGCTGGGCGTCGGTCGGCAGGTGGTCGATGACCTCGATCAGCGCGTCGGTGCGGGCGACCATCGCCTCGATGTCGCCGCGGTCGAAGGCCACCCGGGCATAGAGCGCCAGGGCCTCGGCCTCGCCGGGCGCGTCCCCCGTGGCCCGGGCGAGCTCGAGCCAGCGGGCGGCGTGGACCTCGGCGTCGTCGAGCAGGCCGGCCAGCCAGGCGGCCCGGGCGGCGACGGAGCGCAGGTCGATGTCGTGCTCGACCTCGGCCAGCCCGGTCTCGGCGAGCCGCAGGGCCTGGTAGGTCGACCCGAGGGCCAGGGACTCGTGCGCGCCGAGCCGCGCCTCGGCGACCATGTCGTCGTAGCGTCCGGCGCCCCGGGCGTGGTGGGCGAGGGCGACGTGGTTGCGGCTGGAGGCGGCGCGCAGGGCGGCGAGGGCGGCCTCGTGGAGGCGCCGCTGCTCGCGGCCGAGGAGGCTGCGCTCGATCGCCTCGCGGGCCAGCTCGTGGTGGAAGCTGAACACGTCGGGCTCGGCCTCGACCAGCAGCCCGGCGTCGACGGCGGCCCGCAGCCGGGCGATCAGGTCGTCCTCACCGGCGCCGGTGACGGCGAGCAGGACGTCGAAGCCGACCCGCCGGCCGAGCACGGCGGCGGCGTTCACCATCGCCCGCACGTCGGGGTCGAGGTCGTCGAGCTCGGCGGTCACGAGGTCGGCGACGCTCCAGGGCAGCGCCACGTCGTCGAGCTGCCGGTGGTCGCTCCCGCCGGCGCTGGCGACGAGCTCCTCCAGGAAGAAGGGGTTGCCGCCGGTCCGGCTGTGGAGGGTGTCGACGACCCGGAAGGACGGCTCCTCGTCGTACACGGCGGCCAGGAACCGTGCCACGTCGGGCGGCCCGAGCCGGTCGAGGTGGATGTGGGTCACGGTGTGGCGCCGCTCGAGCCGGGGCAGCGCGTCGGCGGCGGGATGCCGCCGGTGGAGCCCGTCGGGCCGGTAGGTGCCGACCAGCACGAGCCCGGACGGGTCGTCGCGGGCGTCCCCGCCCGAGGCCCGCTGCGGGTCGCCGCCGGCGGCGGGCGCGCGCCCGGCCGGCTCGGCGAGGCGCTCGAACACGGCGAGGCTCTCGGCGTCGGCCCAGTGGAGGTCCTCGAACACGAGCAGCCCGCCGGACCCGGCGGTCAGCCGGCGCACGAGGTCGACTCCGGCCCGGATCCGCTCCTCGGCGGGCCGGTCGGCGTCCCGCACGGCGGCGACGAGCTCGCCGTTGCCGTCGGCGGCGAGGGGCTCGATGGCGTCGAGCAGCAGCTCCATCGGGCGCCCGACGGTCCCGGGATCGGCCTGGCCGGCGAGGACCGGCATGCCGGCCGGAATCCGCCGGAGCAGCTCCTGGACCAGCCGGGTCTTGCCGATCCCGGCCTCGCCGGCCACGAGGGCGACGCTCGGCGCTGAACGGGCGCCCACGAGGCCGGCGAGCCGGTCGAGCTCGGCCGTGCGGCCCACCATCACGGGTGACAGTCCGGCGCGGCCCACGATCATCGGCCCAGCGTAGAGTCGGGCGGGTCGGGGGCGGAGCGCCGCCGTCATCCGCGGCGGCGGTCGCGATCGAGGGTCGGGTTGCTGCGGGTGAACCGCACCCAGCGGCGGCGGGGCGTGGCCCGCAGGTCACGGTGCCGGTCTTCGACGAGCACCCTGGCGAAGTCATCGTTGAGGATCATGGGTGCATCGTGCGCCGCGTGCGCCCCCCGGCACATCGGACGACCTCGGCATTTGCTGCGGAGTGGGGGTACGTAGTCATCCCCCCGCCGCGTCTACGTCTACTGAGGGGCAGCGATCGGGCCGCCGGCATCGGGCCACCCACCGGAGGCGGTGGGCTACGGTCCCAAACGTGCGCCGTCCCCCGCGAGCGTGGCGGTTGGCCCCGGGCCTGCTCGCCGTCGCGATCACCGCCGGATGCGACCTGCCCGGCTTCGGCGCGCCTCACCCGAAGTCCGAACAGGCCGAGACGATCTACTCGCTCTGGCAGGGCTTCTTCGTGACCGCGATCGTCGTGGCCGCGCTCGGTGTGGGGGCTGCTGGTGTGGGTGATCCTGCGCTACCGGCGGCGCAGCGACGACGTGCCGGACCAGACCGCCTACCACATCCCCCTGGAGATCGGGTACACGATCGTCCCCATCATCGTGGTGGCCGGCCTGTTCACGGTCAGCGTGATCGGCGAACGGCACGTGGACGAGGTCGGCAAGGAGGCGGCCGCCACGGTGGACGTCATCGGCTTCCAGTGGAGCTGGCAGTTCCATTACCGGGACGAGGGCGTGACGATCACCGGCGCGCCCGGCCGGGGCCCGGAGCTGGTCCTCCCGGTCGGCGAGCCGTCGCACCTGCGGCTCGTGTCGGCGGACGTGAACCACTCGTTCTGGGTGCCGGACTTCCTGTCCAAGCGGGACCTGATCCCCGGCGTCGACAACGAGATCGAGATCACGCCGACGAAGACCGGCGACTACGTCGGCCGGTGCGCCGAGTTCTGCGGGCTCGACCACTGGCGCATGAACTACTCGGTGCGGGTGGTCAGCGAGGACGAGTACCGGCAGTGGCTCGACGACCGCCGGGCCGAGCAGGAGCGCTCGGGCGAGCCCGAGCTCAAGGTCGAGATCGACGAGAACGGCCGCCTCGTGGGAGCCCGCTCGTGACGATCGTCGCCGAACGCCCGCCGGTGGCGGAGGAACCGCCGCAGCACCCACCCGAGGCGCGCGCCCGGGGGCTGCTCGCATTCCTGACGACGACCGACCACAAGCGCATCGGCATCTCGTACATGGCGACGGCCTACGCGTTCTACCTGGTTGGCGGCGCGCTGGCCGAGGTCATCCGCACGGAGCTCGCCGAGCCGGGGCGCCAGCTGGTCTCCCAGGGCACGTACAACGAGATCTTCACCATGCACGGCAGCATCATGTTGTTCCTGTTCCTGGGCCCGTTCGCGTTCGGCCTGGCGAACTACCTGGTGCCGTTGCAGATCGGCGCGCGCGACATGGCGTTCCCCCGGCTCAACGCCCTGTCGTACTGGTTCTACGTGTTCGGCGGGATCACGATGCTGTCGGGGTTCCTGACGGCGGACGGCGCGGCCAACTTCGGCTGGACCGCGTACACCCCGCTGTCGGGCGCGGTGGCGTCACCGGGCATCGGCGACGACCTGTGGATCGTGGCGGTCGCGCTGACCGGGCGTGTCCGGCATCCTCACCGGGGTCAACATCGTCACCACGGTCGTGACCATGCGGGCGCCCGGCATGCGCATGTTCCGCATGCCGATCTTCACCTGGAACATGCTGGTCACCAGCATCCTCGTGCTGATCGTGTTCCCGGTGATCTCGGCGGCCGCGGTGATGCTGTTCGCCGACCGCAACTTCGGTGCGCACATCTACGACCCGGCGGGCGGCGGCGCCCCGATCCTGTGGCAGCACCTGTTCTGGTTCTTCGGGCACCCCGAGGTGTACATCCTCGTGCTGCCCTACTTCGGCGTGATCACCGAGGTCCTCCCGGTGTTCTCGCGCCGCCCGGTGTTCGGGTACGCGGGCCTGGTCTTCGCGACGATCGCCATCGCCGCGCTGTCGGTGGGCGTCTGGGCGCACCACATGTTCACGACCGGAGCGGTGCTCCTGCCGTTCTTCACCGGGTTCTCGATGCTGATCGCCGTGCCGACCGGCGTGAAGTTCTTCAACTGGATCGGCACGATGTGGGGCGGCAGCCTCGTCTTCCCGACGCCGATGCTGTTCGCGCTGGGCTTCCTGTTCACCTTCCTCTTCGGCGGCGTGACGGGCGTGATGCTGGCGTCGGCACCGATCGACTTCCACCTGCAGGACACCTACTTCGTGGTGGCCCACATGCACTACGTGCTGTTCGGCGGGTCGGTGTTCGCCCTGTACGCCGGCGTCTACTACTGGTGGCCGAAGGTCACCGGACGCGTGCTGTCCGAGGGCTGGGGCCAGGTCCACTTCTGGATGACGCTGGTCGGCTTCCACCTCACGTTCTTCGTGCAGCACATCCTCGGCCTGGAGGGCATGCCCCGCCGGGTGGCGGACTACTTCGACAGCGACGGCTTCACCGGCGCTCAACCAGATCTCCACGCTGGGCGCGTTCCTCCTGGGAGCGTCCACGCTGCCGTTCCTGTGGAACGCGCTCGCAGACGTCGCAGGGGCAAGCTGGGCCGGGTGGCGGGCAACGACCCGTGGGGCGGCCACACCCTCGAGTGGGCGACGACGTCACCGCCGCCGGCGGAGAACTTCGTCGGCCCACTGCCCCCGATCCGGTCGCAGCGACCGGTGTGGGACCTGCACCACGCCGGCTCGGCAGCCGTTCGCCCGGGGCCCGGTGGCGACGGACCCGGCAACCAGACCGGGGTGCGCGGCGACGAAGCGGACGGGGGCGACCGACCGGGCGACGCCGGACCCGGTGACGGCGGCGGCGAGGATGCCGGCCGGGGCGGCAGCCCCGAGGCGAGCGGCGGTGGGTCCGGGGGCGCCCCGTGACCGGCGATGCGCCCGACCGCGGGGTGGCGGCGGCCGCCGACGGCGAGGTGACCGGGCACGGAGGGCGTCGGCTGGCCGACGACCGCTCGGTGCCGTGGCGGGTGTTCCTGGTGATCGGGGCCGGGGTCGGGTCGCTCGGGGTGATCTACTGGGCGACCGCCTACGAGGAGGCCGGGACCGTCATGCTCATCGTGGCGACGACCCTGGCGTTGTGGGTGGCCGTCTACCTCTGGCTGCGGGAGCGACACGGCGATCTCGACGCCGACGCCACCGGCGCGCCCGCCGGTGCGGCCACCGGACCCGCAGTCGAGCCGTACCTGCCGCACGCCAGCGTCTGGCCGTTCGCGATCGGGCTCGGGGCGGCCGGGGTGGGGGTCGGTCTCGTGCTGGGCCTGTGGGTGATCGTGCCTGGTCTGGGCATCATGGCCCTCGGGTTGGGTGGGTTCATCCGCCAGACCCGACGGCGTGACTGACGCCGCCGGCCCCCTGCTCGCCCCGGCGTCGCCGGGCGGAATAGTTGCGCGAACAATTTGTTCTAGGACGGTAGACCAGGAGGTCACCAGATGCCCGCCATCACCGTCGACGATCCCCTCACGCTGCCTGCCGTCGCCGAGCCCCAGCCCGACTCGGTCGAGCGGCCCCTCGTCTCGCTGACGACCGCGCCCTCCGGCTACGAGGGCGAGGGCTTCCCCGTGCGCCGTGCCTTCGCGGGGACGCCGCAGCAGCTCCTCGACCCGTTCATCCACATGGACCAGATGGGCGAGGTCGAGTACGCACCGGGCGAGCCGCGCGGTACGGCGTGGCACCCGCATCGCGGCTTCGAGACCGTGACGTACATGATCGACGGCACGTTCGAGCACGAGGACAGCACGGGCGGCGGCGGGGTGATCACCAACGGCGACACGCAATGGATGACGGCGGGTGCCGGGCATCCTCCACATCGAGCGGCCGCCCGAGGCGCTCGTGGCGAGCGGCGGGCTGTTCCACGGCGTGCAGCTGTGGGTGAACCTGCCCGCGGCCGACAAGTTCGTCGACCCCCGCTACCAGGACATCCGCGGCGGCCAGGTGACGCTGCTGCGGTCGCCCGACGGCGGCGCGCTGCTGCGCCTGATCGCCGGATCGCTCGGCGACCACGAGGGGCCCGGCCTGACCCACACGCCGATCACGTACGTGCACGCGACCCTCGCACCGGGCGCCCAGCTGGCGCTGCCGTGGCCGCCGGGGTTCAACGCCCTGGCCTACGTGCTCGCCGGGCGGGGCAGCGTCGGCTCGGACGGCCACCCGATCCGCACCGGGCAGCTCGCCGTGTTCGGCGAGGGCGACCACGTCGTGCTGGCCGCCGACCGTGACCAGGACTCGCGCACGCCCAACCTCGAGGTGCTGCTGCTCGGCGGCCAGCCGATCCGGGAGCCGGTGGCGGCCTACGGCCCGTTCGTGATGAACACCCGGGCCGAGCTGGTGCAGGCCGTCGAGGACTTCCAGGCCGGGCGGATGGGCCGGGTGCCGGCCCATCGCGCGAACGACCCGCAGTAGCGGGCGCGGCGCCATCACGCACACCCCGAGACCAGCCGGAGGTGGCCGCGGCGGATGACCCGGGGCGGCGTCGGCGGTGCGGTCGCAAGGCCCGCCGCCTCGGCGACCGACGCCCCGGCCGACGTTCCGGTCGCCGCGGCGCCCGTCGGCGCCCGTGGCTTGTCGTACCGCACCGGCGTCACCACCTCGGGCAGACCCGCCCGCCGCAGCGCGTCCGACAGCTTGCACCGGCGGAAATGGCCGACCCCCGGCGTGGTGCTGCCCACGAACCGGTAGGCCTGGCCCGTGTCGTCGACGCAGACCGAGCCGCCGTTGGCACGGTGGTCGTAGATCCAGACGTCGGGCCGGTCGGGCCGGACGACCCGGCCTGCCAAGCGGAACTCGTCGACATGGATCGGGTACGGGAAGCGCTCGGCCCGGGCGCGCCTCGAGGCGAGCATGAGGGGGCGCCACCAGTCGAACAGCTCCTCGGCGCCACGCGGAGGGGACCACAGCTCCATGCCCCGCACCGTAAGGAGGGGGTATGACAGTTTGGCCGGACCCGGTACGTGTCAGCGGGGGTGAGACCCCGGTGGTTCAGATGGGTGTCGGGTCAGGCGTTGCTTCTCGGGCCGGTTGATCCATGTTGCCTCGGGGATCCGAGGCGCGACGGGTGGGCGGCGGAATCGTTCGGGCCGTGGGCCGCGCCCGAGGGGGAGCTGGCGTCCGCGCCGCCCTATCGCTTCGTGCCCCCGGCACCGCGGGCGCGGTTCGCCGACATCGTCGGCGACGACCACCCGACGCTGGTCGTCAGCGGGCACGTGCACCAGCACCGCGAGCTCCGCCTCTCGGGCACCCACCACGTCCGGGCGCCGACCACGTGGGCGGTCCTCCCCGACGAGGTGCAACCTCCGCTCGGGACCAAGCGGTGCGGGGTGCTGTCGCTCGACCTGCACGACGACGGGCAGGCGACCACGCACCTGGTCGAGCCCGGTGGCATGAGCCAGCACACCCTGCTCCGGGACGTTCCGGACCCGTACCGGCACTGACGGCCGTCACTCAGGCGATCCTGGTGAACCCCATGTCCATCCACGGGTGCCACGTCGTGCCGTCCTCGGAGCGCTCCCACAACGCGTGCATCGAGCGGCGGTCGTCGGCGACGGTCAGCGTCGAGCGGACACGTTCGGGGGCCGCGCTGGCCGACTGGGCGGCGGGTGCGATGTCGCCGCCGCCCGAGAAGTGGAAGACGCCCTCGTCATCGACGGTCAGGCCCATGATCTCGGCGTTGCCGTCGCTGTCGAAGCTGCGGGCGAGGTAGCCGCCCTCGGGGTTGGGCTCGCCGATGATCTCGATCGCCCGGACCGGCTGATCACCGACGGTCACGTCGACGTGGTGGACGAGGAAGTGGCCGCCCGCCAGGACCTCGTACACGTCGGTTCCGACGACGGGTACGTGCTCGTCACCGATGACGTGGCCGGAGGTCTGCCACCGGCCGGCGATGGCGTGGAGGGCGGGATCGGGGTGGGACTTGCGGTCGGGCATTGGTCTCTCCTCTCGGTGTGGGGGATGTGCTGCGGCGCGGTTCACGCGGCCACGGCCGGGCAGGGAACGATGCGGGACGGGACGGCCGGGGCCTCGGCCGGGTCGACGAGCCGAGGTCGCCGGGCTGGTGCGGCGGGTAAAGGCGAGAAGGCCCGCGATCGCCAACGCGACGGCCACGAGCAGCCAGCCGGCGGCGTGCACGCCCCACCGCTCGCTGGCGCTCCCGAACCCGAGGGCGAAGGGCAGGAACGTCGCCCACGTGGCGGCACCGATGCCGGACGCCACCCCGGTCCGCACCTCGGAGGGCACCAGGTCGTGCAGCTCCCGGGTGAGGAAGATGCCGATGACGACGGTCACCATCGCCACCACGACCTGCGCGGCGGTGACGACCGCGGCGTGCCCGCTCACCAGCAGCGTCGCGGCCGCCCCGACCACGAGCACGCCGAGGAGGCGCACGGTGGCGGAGCAGTCGGGCCGGAGGCGGCCGGCGAGCGCGCCGCCGAGCCCGAGCGAGGCCATGAGGGCGGCCCAGGCCGGGCCGAACGCGCCCGCGCCGGCTCCCGCGTCGACCAGCCACAGCGGCCCGAACTCGAACACGGCCTGCATGAGGACCGACGACAGGACGAGGAGGGCGGCCACCGGCAGCAGCCGCCGGTCCCGCCGCAGCACCCCGAAGGTCACCGCGACGTGCTGGCGCAGCGACCGGGCCTCGGCGGCCTCGTGGAGGTGCGGCTCCCGGAACGCGACCAGGAACAGCGTCGACAGCGCGATGAACGGCAGAGTGGCGAAGTAGGTGACCCGCGGGGCGGTCGCCGCCGCGAGCACCCCGCCGGCGAGCGCGCCGACCACCAGCGAGACGCTCTCCAACATGCGGAGGCGGCCCAGCAGGGACTCGAAGCGCGCGCTGTTCCCGTCCTCCTCCAGGACGGTGTCGTAGACGATCGCCTCCAACGTGCCGGACTGCATGGCGAAGTAGACGCCCAGGAGCAGCGCGGCGACGAGGTAGGTGGCGACGTTGAAGCTGAGCGCCCCGACCAGGACGCTCAGGAAGGCCCCGGCGTTGCCGAGGAGCAGGACACCCCGACGGCTCCAGCGGTCGGCCAGGATGCCCGACGGGATCTCGAGCAGCGGCACGACGGCGGCGTAGGCGGCGGCCATGAGGCCGATGGTCTGGGGCGTGAATCCGAGCTCGGCCAGGAAGAGCTTCTCGACCGGCACCCACAGGGCGACGCCCCCGAAGAACGACGCGGCGACGAGCGGGGCCATGCGGTGGTGAACGGGGCTGGGGAACCGGGTTCGACGGATCATGACTGCCTCCTCCTGGTACTCCTACTTTAGGAGTGAGACGTTTCTCGTAGCAAGGACTCATCGCGAAGTCAGGAGAATGTCGCTAGACTGATGGCGTGAGCTCGATGCGCACCTACGGGGACGGCTGCTCCTCCGCCCATGCGCTCGACCTGGTGGGCGAGCGGTGGGCGTTGCTGATCGTCCGCGACCTGCTCTTCGGCCCCAAGCGCTTCACCGACCTCCACGTCGGCCTCGCCCACGGGAGCCCCAACGTGTTGACCCAGCGGCTCCGCGAGCTCGAGGAGGCCGGGGTCGTCCGACGCCGCCGGCTCCCGCCGCCGGCGTCGGCCAACGTCTACGAGCTCACCGAATGGGGAGCCGAGCTCGAGCCGGTCCTCATGGGCCTGCAACGCTGGGGCGCCAGCTCACCGGCGTTGCCCCACGACAGGCCGGTGGGCTGCGACGCGGCCATGCTCGCCCTCAAGAACAGCTTCGACCCGGACGCCGCCCACGACGTCTCGGTCACGGCCGAGGTGCGCTTCGCCACCGACACCTTCCGGCTGACTGTCGACCGCGGCACCGTCGACATCGGCCGCGGTCAGGCGCTACGCCACGACCTGGTCATCGATACCGATCCCGATACGCTCGAAGCCCTGGCGTTCGCCGGTCTCCGCGTGCCCACCGCCGAGCGCGCCGGCGCCCTCTCCGTCGCTGGCGACCGGGAGATGCTGGAGCGGCTCCTCGGTTGCTTCGCCGGCCCCGCCGGGCCACACGTATCGGCCTTGTAGATCGCTGCTCGTTTGCCGGGGCCAAGCTCTGGTGGTGATCGTCGCGATCGGAGGGAGCGCCCGTGTCGGCAAGACGACGCTCGGGGCCGTGCTGGCCGCTCGACTCGGGCTGGGGGACGCGGTTCACGTCGACGACGTCGTGCCGGCGGTCGAGGCGAGCGACGGGCCGAACTTCATCGCCTCGACCCCGGGGGTGTGGACGCGCCCGGCCGACTGGCTGTGCGCCGAGCTCGTGCGGTGGACCGCACAACTGCATCCCCACATCGACCACCTGGTCGCCGACCTGGGTGATCGTGGCGGTGGGCTGATCGAGGGCCAAGGGATCGAGCCGCGCTTGGCGGACGGCTGGGATCCCGAGGTGGTTCGGGTCGTGTACGTGATCGAGACCGATCCAGGCGTCCTCCACAGCACCTTCGCTGGTCGCTCTTCGGGGTCGCGCTTCCTGGCGCTCGCGCCAGCAGAACGCCGTGGAGTGGTCGAGATGAACCGCCGCTATGGCGTTTGGCTCCGCGACGCTGCCGAGACTCGCCAGCAGCCGTGGGTGTCTTCACAACCGTGGCGGAACCTGCCTGAGCGGGCCCTGAAAGCTCTTGGCCTCTAGGTCCGCGGGTGCCGCGGGTACGTTTGGCCGCCTGGCTGGGTCCTGGGGGTGTCCAATGAAGTGGCGAGGCGTTCTGGCGGTCGCCGGTCTCGTTATGTCGACGTCGGGGTGCTGGTTGCAGGCCGGCGTCGGGGCGGGCAAGACCGGGTTCAACGACCTGGAGTCGCAGATCACCGCGGCCGACGTCGATCAGTTGGTCCCGGATTGGACCGCGCCGCTGGGCGGGCCCAACGGCGCCGAGGCGCTCGTGGACGGCGGGACGGTCTACGCGCGCTCTGCCGGCCGGCTGAGCTCGTTCGACCTCGGGACCGGTGCCACGCGCTGGTCGGTGGCGGTCGGGAGCGCCGACGATGTCGCGGGAGGGTCCGCCGCGGTGCCCGCCGTCGCAAACGGCTCGCTGTGGGTGCCGACGACCGGACAGGCCTGCGACCTGGTCCAGGTCAACCCCGCCGACGGCACCACCACCGGTGTGCGGAACTACGACGGCCTTCCGCCTGGCAGCGTCCCGCCGGCAGCCGTACACCTTGCCCGGTGCCGGACAGCGGATGCGCTCGCCGCCGGGAGCCGGATCGTGGTCCCGTCGAACTCCAATGCCATCCTCGACTCGTCCTTCTTGCCGGGCGGCCCGTTCTGTCCCCCCGGCGTCGACTTCTTGACGGCGACCGCGCGCGTGTCCGTCATCGACGTCGGCTCCGGTCAGGGGTGGGTGCTGTCCCAGCAGTCCTCCGGCTGTGGCTCCGCGCCGGCCCTCGTGCCGTTCCAGCCGGCGAGCCAGAGCGGTGACCTGGTGCTGGTCGCCCAGGGCAGCGTGGTCACCGCGTACCCACTGGCCGCCTGCCCTGGCAACCAGCCGTGCCCGGCGGCGTGGAGCGTCGACGCCGGCGGCCAGATCGTCGGTGCGCCCGTCGTCCTGAGCAGCGGCGACGTCGCCGTCGGCCGAGCCGACGGCCAGGTGGCCGTCATCGACGGCGCCACCCATGCGGTGGAGTGGACGGCGTCCGTCGGGCCCCGCTTGTTCCTCCCGCCGGCGGCGACGCCGACGAGCATCTTTGCGGTGTCGAACGACTCCGCCGCCACCAGGACCGTCGTGTCGGCCCTGCCCGCCGGCGGATGCGGAAGCTCCACCTGCACACCGGCATGGTCCTCGTCCCTCCCGTCGAACCCGACAGGCCGGGCGTCGATCGGCGGGGATGTCGTGTATGTCCCCCACGGCAGGCTGGTCTCGGCGCTCGCCGCCGCAGGATGCGGCGCCGCGTCCTGCGATCCGCTGTGGGACGGGACCGCCGCCACCACGCTGTCCGTCAGTGGCCCGCCGGTGATCGACAACGGCGAGTTGCTGGTCGGCAACCGGGATGGCACGCTCGCTGCCTTCTCGTTGCCCGCCTGAGGCGGGCTCACCCGCCAGGGATGATGGCGGGGGCGATCCAGCCAGGCGACGATGACGGGATCGACACGCCACCCGCGCGCACCACCCCATCCCTTCCCGGGCCCGGCGACGCCGGGTCGACCTGGTGGGCGCCCGCCACCGCCGACTGGTGGATCGGCGTGCTGTTCGCCATCGGCTCCGCGTGCTTCGCCCTCGGCTCGATGCCCGGTTACGTCTCCGCGGTCGGTGCAACGGCCGACGGCACGACGTTCTTCGTCGGCTCGCTGTTCTTCACGTCCGCGGCCGGGCTCCAGCTCGCCCAGGCCTGGCGGGCCACCGGTCCGCACGGCCCCGACTGGTGGGCCGGGGCGGTCCAGTTCGCCGGCACCCTGTTCTTCAACGTCAGCACGTTCGCCGCGCTCGACACGACGCTCTCGGCGAGTGAGGCCGACCGGCGGATCTGGACGCCCGACGCCCGCGGGTCGATCTGCTTCCTCGTCGCCAGCGCAATCGCCTGGGTCGCCACCTGCGACGGCGCATGGGCGTGGCGGCCCCGTAGCCTCGCCTGGTTGATCGCGGCGCTCAACATGGTCGGGTCGATCGCCTTCGGCGTGTCGGCGGTGGCGGGGTACGTCGTCCCCGAGACCGACGAGGTCCGCAACGCCTCGCTGATGAACCTGGGGACGTTCGTCGGCGCACTGTGCTTCCTGGTCGGCGGCCTCCTGGTCCTCCCGCTGCGAACGCATCCCGAGCCACCTTGACCCTCGGGTCAAGGTGGTGTTGTCTGGGCGGTGACACCGGCGTCAGCCGATATCGGGAGGGGACGGCATGCACGACCTGGTCATCCGCAACGGCACCGTCATCGACGGTTCCGGTGGCCCCGCGCTCCCCGCCGGGACCGCCGACGTGGCGGTCGACGGCGACCGCGTCACGGCCGTCGGAGACGTCCCCGAGCGGGGTCGGCGCGAGATCGACGCCGGCGGCCGGCTGGTCACGCCCGGGCTTCGTCGACATCCACACCCACTACGACGGCCAGGCGACGTGGGACCCGGAGGTCACCCCTCGCAGCTGGCACGGCGTCACGACCATCGTCATGGGCAACTGCGGCGTCGGGTTCGCCCCTGCCGACCCCGACCGCCGCGACTGGCTGATCCAGCTCATGGAGGGCGTCGAGGACATCCCCGGCACCGCCCTCGTCGAGGGCATGACCTGGAACTGGGAGACCTTCCCCGAGTACCTCGACGAGCTGGACCGCATGGCCCGCATCCTCGACGTCAGCGCCCTCGTCCCCCACGGGGCGGTGCGGGCCTACGTGATGGGCGAGCGGGGCGGCGCCAACGCCGAGGCCACGCCGGACGAGATCGAGCGCATGGCCGAGCTCGTCCGCGAGGCGATCGTGGCCGGGGCCGTGGGCTTCTCGACCACCCGCACGCTCCTGCACCGGGCCAAGGACGGCGAGCTGGCCGCCGGCACCACCGCCAGCGCGGACGAGCTGATCGGCATCGGACGGGCGCTCGGCCGGGCGGGCGCGGGCGTGTTCGAGATGGCCAGCGACATGTTCGACCCCGAGTCGGAGTTCGCCTGGATGCGGACGGTGGCCCGCGAGTCGGGCCGCCCCATCACGTTC
Organism: uncultured Acidimicrobiales bacterium; assembly: GCA_963739835.1. GTDB lineage: Bacteria > Actinomycetota > Acidimicrobiia > Acidimicrobiales > VFJN01 > ZC4RG19. The sequence goes on along the minus strand of CAVUBW010000015.1, from coordinate 115,052 downwards.
AACTGCCTCCAGAACGACATCCAGCCCGAGGCCTGGCGGCGGCTCATCGAGCTGGCCGAGCGGTCGTCGGGCGAGGGCGCCCGGATCGTCCCGCAGGTGGCGGGGCGGCCCGCCTGCGTGCTGTTCGGCTGGGAGACGACGTCGCACCCGTTCCTGTTCCACCGCACCTGGCAGGAGCTCGCCGGCCTCGGCCGGGAGGAGCGCCTCGCCCGGCTGCGGGATCCGGACGTCCGCACGGCGATGGTGACCGAGACGCCCCAGGTCGAGGGCATCGCGGCGCTGCTCACGTCGTCGTTCCACAAGCTGTTCCCGCTGGGCAACCCGCCGGACTACGAGCCGGCGCCGGAGCGGAGCCTCGCCGCCATCGCCGCCCGCGAGGGCCGGACCCCGCAGGAGGTCGCGTACGACCTGATGACGGCCGACGACGGGCGGGGCCTGCTGTACTTCCCGGTCCTCGGCTACGCGCACGGCGACTTCGGGGCGCTGCACGAGATGCTCGTCCACCCGGGCACCGTGCTCGGCCTCGGCGACGGCGGGGCGCACTGCGGGCTGCTCTGCGACGCCTCGCTGCCGACCTACATGCTGAGCCACTGGGTGCGGGACCGGAGCCGGGGCGACCGCCTCGGCCTCGCCCAGGCCGTGCACCTGCAGACCCGGCGGACGGCCGCGCTCTACGGGTTCGACGACCGGGGCCTGCTCGCCCCGGGCTACCTGGCCGACGTGAACGTCATCGACCTGGACGCGCTGGACATCGCCGCCCCGGAGATCGTGTACGACCTGCCCGCCGGCGGCCGCCGCCTCGTGCAGCGGGCGCGGGGCTACGGGGCCACGGTCAAGCGGGGCGTCGTGGTCCGCGAGGACGACGAGTCCACCGGCGAGCTGCCCGGCCGCCTGCTGCGCGGCGCCCAACCGGCCCCGGCACGCTGACGTTACGCGGATCTCAGCCGTCGGCCAGGGCCGCCACCAGCGCCGGCAGGTCGGCGACGCTGCGGAGCAGGTGGGTGTGGCGCTCGGCGCCCAGGTCGGCCAGGCCGACGCCGCCGGTGGCCACCCCCACGACGGCCGCGGCGCCGGCGTTGGTGCCGGACTGCAGGTCCGCCCGAGTGTCGCCGGCCACCAGCACGCGGTCGACCCGCTGCACGCCCGTGCGCTCCATGGCCCGGAAGACCAGGTACGGGGCCGGGCGACCGGCGGGCACGTCGTCGGCACAGACCATCGCGTCGACCAGATCGCCGCCCACCCGCCAGCCGAGCGACGCCAGCAGCGGCTCGGCCACGTCCCGGGCGAAGCCCGTGGTCAGCGCCACCCGCACACCCGCCGCGCGCAGGGCGGCCAGGGCCTCCGGCACGCCCGGCAACGGTGCCGGCGGCCGGGCCCGGTAGCGCTCCTCCAACAGCGACCGGAACCGCTCGTAGGCCCGCTCGACCGCCGGTCCCGCGAGCCGGCGGCCGCCGCCGGCCTGCACGAGCGCGGCGATCGCCTCGCGCTTGTCGATGCCCATCCACCGCTGGAGGAGGGCGTCGTCCACCGCCGCCCCCTCGGCCTCGGCCGCGGCCCGCAGCGCCGCGTAGACGTCGCCGTGCTCCTCGATCGTGGTCCCCGCCATGTCGAGGGCGGCCAGCTCGATCATCGGATCTGTCCCATCACCCCATGATTGACCGGACGGCGGCGATCGGCCACGGTCACCTTGTGAGCCCCGTGGCCCCGCCCGTCGACCTCGTGGTCGCCGGCGCGGGCATCGTCGGGCTGGCGCACGCGGCCGAGGCCGCCCGCCGGGGCCTGACGGTCACGGTCGTCGAGCGGGACGAGCGGCCGGTCGGCGCGTCGGTCCGGAACTTCGGCCACGGCTGCGTCACGGCCCAGGCGGGGCGGGCGTTGCGGCTGGCCACGGCCGCCAGGGCCCGGTGGGTCGAGCTGGGCGCGGCCGCCGGCTTCTGGGTCGGCGAGACCGGCACCGTGGTCGCCGCCCGTGCCGACGACGAGATGGCGGTGCTGGCCGAGCTGGCCGCCGAGCGGGGCGACGGCGTGCGCCTGCTCGACGCGCGCGGGGTGCGCGACCGGGTGCCGCTGGGGGCCGACGACCTGGTCGGCGGGGCCTTCCTGGCCGCGGACGTCCGGGTCGACCCCCGCGAGGCCGCGCCCGCGCTGGCCGCCTGGCTGGCGGGGCAGCCGGGCGTGCGGTTCCTGTGGTCGACCGCCGTCGGCGGGGTGGAGCCGGGCCAGGTCCGCACCAGCCGGGGGACGGTCGACGCTCGCCACGCGGTCGTGTGTGTGGGCCACGACGTCGACCGGCTGTTCCCGGACCTGGCGGCCGGCGCGGGCGTCGAGCGCTGCGCCCTGCACATGCTGGCGGTGGCCGCCCCCGGGAGCCGCCGCTACCCCGCGGCCGTGCTCACCGGGACGTCGCTGCTGCGCTACCCGGGCTTCGCGGCCCAGCCGTCGGCCGCGGCGGTGCGCGCCCGGATCGCCCGCGACGCGCCGGCGCTGCTGGCGGCCGACGTGAACCTGATGTTCACCCAGCGCCCCGGCGGCGATCTCCTGGTCGGCGACACCCACCACCGGGCCGGCACGGTCGACCCCTTCCGCGACGAGGCCCTCGACGACCTGCTGCTGGCCGAGGCCGGGCGGCTGCTCGGCACCGCCCGTCCTGCCGTGCGCCAGCGCTGGCGGGGCGTGTACGCGTCGGCCCCCGGGGAGTTCCTGGTGGCCACGCCCGGCACCCGGTGCCCGGGTCGTGTCGGTCACGTCCGGCATCGGCATGACCTGCGCCTTCGGGCTCGCGGTCGAGGTGCTCGACGACCTCCTGGCGTGAGCAGCCGTGAACAAACACGGAACACGGGCCCTGCGTCGGGGGACGGACCGTACGGTCGCCGGCATCAACCGAGACAGGAGATGCCATGCTGCGCGCACCGATCCGACGAGCTCTCGTCGGGCTCGCCCTCGTCACGCTGATCGCCGCCGGCTGTGGGGGCGGCGGCGATGACGACAACGCCACCGCCGGGGGCCAGGCGACCACCACGACCGTCGACGGCTCCGGCGACGCCGCCACCGGCGACGTGCTGGCGGTAGCGGCCGCCGAGGGCGACCTCGGGACGTTCCTGCAGGCGACAGAGGCCGCCGGCGTCATGGAGGGCCTGCACGGCACCGGCCCGTTCACCGTGTTCGCCCCGACCGACGAGGCGTTCGCCGCCTACCTCGCGGACGCGGGGATGTCGCAGTCCGAGGTGTTCGCCGACCCGGCGGCCGTGCAGCGGCTGGTCGGGCAGCACATCGTCGACCAGAACGAGGACGCCGAGATGGTCATGGGGATGGACGGCCAGTCGTTCACCACCGAGGCCGGCACGACGCTGGACGTGACCGTCGACGGCGACACGGTGATGGTCGGCGACGCGACCGTCGAGCGCTACGACCTCCAGGCCTCGAACGGCGTGATCCACGTCATCGACGCGGTCCTCGCTCCCCCGGCGGCATGAGGCGCACGTGAGCCTGCCCGCCGTGTCCCGGCCGCGTGCGGCCATCGCCGGTGCGGCCGGCGCGGCGGTCGCGCTCGCGGTCGGCGAGCTGCTGTCCGGCCTGTCGGACCGCGTGCCGTCGCTGGTCCTCGGCGTCGCCAACGTCGTCATCGCCGAGACGCCCGGGGGCATCGTCCGCTGGAGCATCGAGACGTTCGGCGCCCGCCAGAAGCCCCTGCTGGTCGCGGGGATCGTCGTCACCTCGCTGGTGCTCGGCGCGCTGCTCGGGCTCGCCGGGCGTCGCCACCCGATGCGCACCGCCGCCGGGTTCGCGGCGTTCGGCGTCCTCGGCGGTTGGGCCGCGGCCCGCGACGCCCTCACGCCGGCGGCCGGGGGCTGGCTGGCGGCGGGACTGTCCGCAGCGGCCGGCATGGCCACCTGCGCCGGCGTGATGCGGCTGGCCGCGACCCCCACCCCCGCGGACGGCGCGACCCCCGCGGACCGTCGCCGGTGGGCGCATCGGCGTCGACCGCCGGGGGTTCCTGGCGGCGGCCGGCGCGGTCGCCGTGCTGGCGGCGGCGACCGGCGAGATCGGCCGGCGGCTCCGCGCGGCCCGCGACGTCGAGGCGGCCCGCGACCGTGTCGCCACCAGCCTCGGCGAGGTGGCCGCGCCGGCGCTGCCGGCGGACGTCGAGTCGTTCGACCGGCAGGTCCCGGGGATCTCGCCGCTGGTCACCCCGAACGACAAGTTCTACCGGGTCGACACCCGCATCCTGGTGCCGCAGGTCGAGCCCGACGGGTGGTCCCTGCGGATCACCGGGATGGTCCGGCGCGAGGTCGAGCTCAGCTTCGACGATCTTCTCGCCATGGACCGGATCGACGAGTACGTCACGCTCTCGTGCGTGTCGAACGAGGTCGGCGGCGCCCTGGTCGGCAACGCGCTCGTGGTCCGGCGTCCCTCTCGCCGACCTGCTCGACCTGGCGGACCCCGACCCGCGGCGAGCCAGATCGTGGGCCGGTCGGTCGACGGGTGGACCGCCGGGTTCCCGACCGACGTCGCCACGGACGGCCGGCCGAGCATGGTCGCGGTGGCGATGAACGGCGAGCCGCTCCCGGTCAAGCACGGCTTCCCGGCGCGGCTCATCGTCCCCGGCCTCTACGGCTACGTGTCGGCCACCAAGTGGCTCAGCGAGATCGAGCTGACGACCTGGGACGCCGTCGACGGCTACTGGATCCCCCGGGGCTGGGCCAAGGAGGGCCCGATCAGGACGCAGTCGCGCATCGACGTGCCCCGGCCCGGTGCGTCCGTGCACGCCGGGCCGACCCCGATCGCCGGGGTGGCGTGGGCACCCACCCGGGCGATCGGACGGGTGGAGGTCCGCATCGACGACGGGCGGTTGGCAGCCCACCCGCCTGTCGGGCGCGCTCTCGGGGAACACCTGGGTGCAGTGGCTCCACGCCTGGGACGCGACGCCGGGCCGCCACCGGATCGAGGTGCGTGCCACCGACGGCACGGGCGACACCCAGACCGCCGAGGTCGCGCCGCCGCCGCCGTCGGGTGCGACCGGGCACCACACGATCAGCGTCGAGGTCACGTGATCCCCCGCACGGGCGGCGACGCCCTAGGCGCAGGCTCTGGCCGAGCCCCCGGTACGCTCGCACGGGTGGGCCAGCCGGCCTCGGTGCCGCCGCCGGCACCACGCGGACACGTCCTCGTCGTCGACGACGAGCCGATGGTCCGCGAGGTGATCACCGCCTACCTGGAACGTGACGGCTTCCGGGTGACCGGCGTGTCCGACGGCGCGGCCGCACTGCGCTGGCTCGCCGTCGGCCGTCCCGACCTGGTCGTCCTCGACCTCATGCTCCCCGCGGTCGACGGCCTGTCGGTGCTCGCCCAGCTGCGCCGCACCGCCGCCGGCCCGCCGGTCATCGTCGTCACCGCCCGGGGCGAGGAGCCCGACCGGGTGCTGGGGCTCGAGCTCGGCGCCGACGACTACGTCGTCAAGCCGCTGTCGCCCCGGGAGCTCGTGGCGCGGGTCAACTCGGTCCTGCGCCGGGCCCGCCCGACGGCCGCGACGCGGGTCGTCCACGGTTCGCTGGTCATCGACGGACCCTCGCGGGAGGTCACGATCGACGGCCGCCTGGTGCCGCTCACCGCCCGTGAGTTCGACCTCCTCGCCTTCCTGGCGGCCGCACCCCGCCAGGTGTTCAGCCGGGCCGAGCTGCTCGACCGGGTCTGGCAGTCGTCGGCCGACTACCAGGACCCCTCCACCGTGACCGTCCACATCCGGCGGCTCCGGCACAAGATCGAGACCGACCCCGACCAGCCGCGCCACCTCGTCAACGTCTGGGGTGTCGGCTACAGGTTCGACCCGTGAGGGCGACCATCCTGGCCGCGGCGCTGGTCGTCGCCGCGGGGATGGGCGTGCTCGAGGTGGTCATGGACCCGACCGGCGGCGACCGTCTCGACACCTTCGTGCTGTTCGGGGTCATGGGGGCCCTGACGATCGCCGCGACCACCGCCGTGCCCGCCGTCACGGCCCGGACCCGCTCCCTCGGCCACACGGTGGCCACAGTCGGGCTCGTCGCCGCCGGCCTCGTCGCCCTCGGCGTCACCGCAGGCGCCTGGCGGATGTTCCTGTCCGTGCACGACCTCCACCTGCTCGGCGTGATGCTCGTCGTCGTCGCCGGCCTGAGCGTCGTCTTCGCCGTGGGGATCACGCGGTCCCTGCGCCGGGACCTCGCCGCACTGCGGCAGACCACGGACCACGTGGCTGCGGGCGATCTCACCGCCCGCAGCGGCGTGCGCCGCGCCGACGAGCTGGGTGCGACCGCCGCGGCGCTGGACGCCATGATCGACCGGCTCGCGTCCGCCGAGGAGCGACGCCGCCACGACGACGATGCCCGCCGGGCACTGCTGGCGGCGGTCGGCCACGACCTGCGCACCCCGCTGGCCGCACTCCAGGCCGCGGTGGAGGCGCTCCAGGACGGCCTGGCCACCGACGCGCCCCGCTACCTGCGGTCGATGAGCCACGACATCGCCCACCTCCGGGCCGTGGTCGACGACCTGTTCCTGCTCGCCCGGATCGAGGCCGGCGACGTGGCCGTCGACCGGCACGTGGTCGACCTCGCCGAGCTGGCGGACGAGACCCTGGAGGCGATGACCCCGGTCGCCACGGGCCGGCACGTGGCGCTGCGCCTCGAGGCGCGCGGGCGCGTCCCGGTGCAGGGCGGCCCGGAGGCTCTCGGCCGGGTGATGCGCAACCTCGTCGACAACGCCATCCGCCACGCCCCCGCCCGCAGCGACGTGGTGGTCCGGGTCTCCAACGGCGACGCAGCGACGGTCGAGGTCATCGACCAGGGACCGGGCTTCGACCAGGCGATGCTCGCCGCCGCGTTCGATCGCTTCACCCGGGGCGAGCCCTCGCGCAACCGCGACACCGGCGGCGCCGGCCTGGGCCTCGCCATCGCCAAGGGCGTGATCGAGGCCCACGGCGGCCAGATCTGGGCGCACCCCGGGCCCGGTGGCCAGGTCACCTTCCGGCTGCCCACCGGCTGACCGCCGGGCGCGTACCCTCGCCGGGGTGACTGACGACCTCGAGGCCCTAGTCGCCGACCCGGTGCTGATGGCCGAGCGGGCGCTGGTGCCGGCGCCGCCCGAGCCACCGCGGGTGTGGGGCGGCCTGGCCGCGGGCGACGACGGCCCCGCCGACGACGACGCCTGCGAGGCCCGGGCCCGGGCGCTGCTCGACCAGATGACCCTGCACGAGAAGCTCGAGCTGCTGTCCGGCGACGGCCCCCTGCTCCGGGGCCTGGCCGAGATGGCCCGGCGGTACAACGCGACGCCGTACGTGGCCGGGGAGCTGCCCCGCCTGGGGCTGCCCGGGGTGCGGTTCAGCGACGGGCCCCGCGGGGTGGTGATGGGCCAGGCCACCGCCTTCCCGGTGCCGATGGCCCGCGCCGCCAGCTTCGACCCCGACCTCGAGGAGCGCATCGGCGACGCCATCGGGGTCGAGTGTCGGGCGCTGGGCGCCAATCTGTACGCCGGCGTCTGCGTCAACCTGCTGCGCCACCCGGCCTGGGGCCGGGCCCAGGAGACGTTCGGCGAGGACTCCCACCTGCTCGGCGAGATGGGCGCGGCGCTGGTGCGGGGCGCGCAGCGCCATGTCATGGCGTGCGTCAAGCACCTGGCCTGCAACTCGATCGAGAACACGCGGCTCCACGTCGACGTCCAGATCCACGAGGACGACCTGCGCGACCTCTACCTGCCCCACTTCCGCCGCTGCGTCGACGCCGGGGCCGCGGCGGTGATGACCGCCTACAACCGGGTCAACGGCGAGCGCTGCGGCCACCACCGCCACCTGGTCACCGACGTGCTCAAGGGCGAGTGGGGCTTCGCCGGGTTCGTGATGAGCGACTTCGTCCTCGGCGTGCGCTCGGCCCGGGCGGTCGACGCCGGGCTCGACCTGGAGATGCCGTTCCGCTGGCGCTTCCGGTCGCTGGGGCGGCTGGTCCGGCGGGGCCGGATCGCCGCGGCGCGGCTCGACGACGCCGCGCTGCGCCTGGTGCGCCAGCAGGTGCGGTTCGCGGCCCGGACCGGGCGGGACGGCGACGCCGACCGCTACTCACCGGCGCTGGTGGCCGGCGGCGCGCACCGGGCGCTCGCCCGGGAGGCGGCGGCGCGCTCGCTCGTGCTGCTGCGCAACGCCCCGCTGCGCACCGGGCCGGCGGCGGGCCGGCCGGCGCTGCCGTTCGACCCCGACGAGGTGCAGTCGCTGGCGGTGGTCGGCCGGCTGGCCGCCGCGCCGGCCACCGGCGACCACGGGTCGAGCCAGGTGCGGCCCCCGGCCGTCGCCAGCGTGCTCGACGGGCTGCGGGCCGCCGCCGACCGCTGGGTGATCGACGTGGCCTACAGGTCTGGCGACGACGCCGACGCGGCCGGCCTGGCCGCCGCCGCGGCCGATGCCGCCGTGGTCGTCGCCGGCACGACCCACCGCGACGAGGGGGAGCGCATCCCCGGCCGCCGCGGGGGCGGCGACCGCCGGGTGCTGACGCTGCGGCCCGCGGACGAGTCGCTCATCCGCACGGTCGCCGCCGCCAACCCCCGGACGGTGGTGGTGCTGGTGGGCGGCAGCGCGTTCGTCACCGAGTCGTGGCGCGAGCAGGCCGGCGCGGTGCTGGCGGCCTGGTACCCGGGGATGGAGGGCGGCCACGCGGTCGCCGACGCCCTGTTCGGGCTGGTCAACCCGGGCGGGCGGCTGCCGTGCACGTGGCCCCGTGGCGCCGAGCAGCTCCCGCCGTTCGACCCTGACGCCCGCACCGCCCGCTACGGGCCGCTGCACGGCTACCGGCTCATGCAGGCCACCGGGCGCGAGCCCGCCTTCCCCTTCGGGTTCGGCCTGTCGTACACGACGTTCGAGTACGGCCGCCTCGCAGCCCGGGCCGGCCGCGACGGGTCGGTGCGGCTGACGGTCCCGATCGTGAACACGGGAACGGTCCCGGGCGACGAGGTCGTGCAGGTCTACCTGGACGAGCCGCTCGGCTCGGACCCCCGGCCGCTGCGGACGCTGCGGGCGTTCCGCCGGGTGACGTTGGCGCCGGGCACGGTGGAGGACGTGACGTTCGAGCTGGGACCGGACGTGCTGGCCCGGACCGCGGCCGCCCACGGCGGCGCTATCCGGCTCCACGTCGGCCCCAGCGCCGACGCGGCCTCGCACCGCACGATCCTGGTCGGCTGACGGCCCGAGGGGGTCAGCTCCCGTTGCCCGACGGGCCGCCGTTGCCGGACGGCCCGCCGTTGCCGGTGGCCGGGTGCTCGGGCGCGGGGCCCCCGTTGGCGGGCGGCCCACCGGTGCCGGTCACCAGCCCGCCGGCCGCAGCGCCGCCGCTGGGGCTGGGCGCGCCGTTGCCGGACGAGCCGCCGTTGCCGGTGGCGGGGGCCTCGCTGGGCGGGGGTCGCTCGGCCACGAGGACGCCGGTGGCACCCGGGCTGGGCGCGGTGTCGGCCGCCACGGCCGCCCCGAGCGCCCGCATGCCGCGGGATGGCGGCAGCGGCAGCTCCACCCGCTCGTGGGCCCTGTGCGCGTCGACGACGGCGTCGTGGAACTCCTCCAGCGCGGCGACGAAGGCGACGTCCGTGTACACGGTGCCGTCGACCAGCGGCCCGGTCGTGCCCTCCATGACCGCCATCACGTCCTCGCCCGAGATCGTCTTGTACGTCTCCAGGGCGTGGGCGATGGCGAGCACCTCGCGCCGGTTCTCGGCGAGCAGCGCGTCGGCCCGCTCGATCATCCGGCTGAGCAGCGTCTCGATCCGCTCGCCGAGGTTGCCCTTGAGCAGGTCCTTCTCGGGGTTGTCGTCGCCGCCGCCGCCCGGGATGCCGGCCCGGCGGGTGATGGCGTGGGAGGCGACCGTGCTGCCCATGCCCCAGTAGCCCTCCATCGCCACCGCGGTCGCGGTCGCGCTGCGCAGGTCGCCCGAGACGCCGGACGTGTTGTCGCCGCCGAAGAACATGCGCTCACCGGCGAGCGACGCGAGCGACACGATGATGTCGGACTCGTAGTCGCTGCGCCATGTCGTGAACCGGTCCTCCGGCTTCACGCTCGACACCATGCCGAGGTACGTGCCGCCCTTCTCGATGGTGGCGATGTCGATCTCCCAGTGCTTGCGGGTGCGGTAGGCCGCCACCGCATGGCAGGCCTCGTGCACGGCGATCGAGTGGCGCTCGCGCTCGATGTACTCGACGTCCTCGGAGGGGCCGAGCCGCTTGAACTGGCGCGCGGCGATGATGTCGGGCCACGTGATCGTGTCGCGGCCGTCGCGGATCGCCGTGATGAGCGCCTCGTTGATCAGGTCCTTCATCTCGGCCCCGGTGGCGTACGGCGTGATCACCGCGAGCTTCTCGACCTCCTCCTCGGACAGCGTGTTCGACACCTTGGCCAGGTAGCCCTGGTAGGTGCGGATGCGGCCGTCCTTGGACGGGTAGCCGACCTTGTAGGTGCGGTCGATGCGGCCGGGCCGGAGGAGCGCGTCGTCGAGCGCCTCGGGCATGTTGGTGGCCATCATCACGAGGATGCGGTACTTGGGCGGCGGCTTGGGCTCCATGCCGAACATCCGCCGCCCGTAGCGGTTGATGATGCCCCGCGGCTTCTTGAGCCCGGACAGCTCGGACAGCAGCGACTGGAGCGTGCCCATGCCACCGCCGCCGCCCATGCCGCCCATGAAGATGCCCTCGCGGCGCACTTGGCGACCAGCGTCGGGCGACGCCGGGGCGAACGACGACTGGGCCACCAGCTCCTGGGTCTGCGGCGACAGCCAGCGGACATGGTCGTCGGCCTCGCAACCGACGGCGGCGTGCGCGCTGAAGCCGCCCCAGTCACCCCCGCCGCCGGCGAGCGCGCCCCGGTTGCCGAGCGAGTCGGCCTCGTCGAAGAACACGATCACCCCGCCGTAGCGGAGGGCGTACCGGCGCAGCTTGCGGAACAGGGACTTGACCTTGAGGACGCCGACGCCCATGAACATGTTCTGGAAGGCGCCGGGGTCGACGAACACGAACGGCCGGCCGGTCTCGCCGGCGACCGCCTCGGCCATCAGGGTCTTGCCGGTGCCGGGCGGGCCCCACAGCAGGATGCCGGAGGGCACGTAGCCGCCCTTGGCCTCGATGTCGTCGGGCCGATCGAGGAAGACCATGTTCTCCTTGACCCGGTCGAGCACGCCGTCCTGCCCCCACACGTCGCTGAAGCGGGTCTTGATCTCCTCGGGCATGTAGGTGTCGACCCCGCCCCGGGACAGGAACCAGAAGATGGCGACGAACTGGCCGACCGCGATGAGCATGATCGTGGCGAACTGGAGGACGCGCGGCAGCCAGCCCCAGACCCGTGACGGCAGCTCGACCAGCGCGGTCGCCGGCGTGACGTCGTAGATCGTGCCCAGGATGATGCTGAGCACGGCGATCAGGATGAGCACCTTGACGACCCGGGCCAGCCGGTAGCGGTTCCAGTCGTTCATCCGGTGCTGACGGCGCTCGATCCGGGCGAACACCGCGCGGGTCCAGAAGTGGTAGTAGCCGGACGAGTGCTCGCAGATCAGGTAGTGGAGCTGGCGCACCGACTCGAGGCCGAACAGCACGAACAGCGGCCACTTGCTGTGCGCCGTGTCGCGGAACGCGTCGCCCAGCGTGTTGAACGGGTTGGGGTTCGAGTACTCGGACCACACGAAGAACAGGAACAGGCCCGCGATCAGCAACAGGAACTTGACCCGGTCCCACCAGGGCAGCGGCTTGCGCGTGGGAGCCTCGGGCCCCGAGCCCAGGCCGACCCGGCCCGGCTCCGGCAGGCCGGTCGGCTCGACCTTCGTCACGGTCGCCACGGGGCCGTCGGCCGGGCCGGGCAGCGCCTCGGGGACGGGCGCGTCCTCCGGCGGGGGCGGACCTGAGATCGGTGTGGTCACTTCCGCACCTCCTGGATCGTCCACGAGTCGACGACGTCGGCGATCTCGTCCTTGTGGGTCTCGAAGTAGCACTGGGGGTCGCAGGTCACCTGGAACAGGTAGGCGACCTCGCCCGTGGAGTTGAGCACCGCCGTGCGGTCGAACACGGTGGTCGTGCCGTCCGTGTCGTCCTTGACGGTGAACACGACGTGCCCGCCGTGAAAGCCGCCGTCGAAGGTGACCGGCTCGTTGGCGACGATCCCGACGCCCGAGTCCTGGCTGCCGGCGAGCGTCACGGGGTCGCGGCTGGGGTCGCCGAGGCCCCGCAGGGCGCTCAGGCTCATCTGGTCGCGCACCCGCTCGGGCAGTTGAAGGACCTGGACGTTGCCGGTCGGGGCGGAGGTGCCGGCGGCGCCGGCGTGCTCGACGCTGGGCTCGTCAGATCCGTCGAACTGGCGGATCCACATGCCCTGCGACTGGGCCTCGCGCTCGACCGTGCTCAGGTCGGCGAAGATGTCGTTCTCGTCGTAGACCTGCCAGTCGGCCGGGATCTTGGCGTAGACGCCGTAGGCGTCGTTCTGGATGTACTGCGATCCCGAGGCCCCGCAGCCGGCCGCGACGCCGATGAGCGTGGCGAGCAGGCCGGCGCCGGCGACGCGCGTCGAGACCTTCATTCGACAAGTTTCGCCCAGATCTCGGCGAATATCGACAGGTTGTGTCCGGTTCGGGGTGAACTCGCTATGAAGCCGCCCCGGCGCTCCCGGTTGTCGCGACGGCCTCGGACTCATCGTCCGATGCGGAGGGTGGCGGTCCATGCCGGAGACGCCCGGGTATTTCACGCACTGTGACGCGTGAGCCCGTCGGAACGCCGTCGCGCGCCGCCAGCTCCTTGCACAGCCGGTAGGCCACCCAGCCCGCCACCGGCGGCAAGAGGAGCACCGCGAAGCGGAAGCTCCACAGGATCTTGTTGACCGAGAGGCCGAAGGTGGCCCCGAGGACGTCGGCTGCGCCCCCGAGGAACAGGATCACGTAGAAGGTGATCGTGGCCACTCCGAGCGCCGTTCGCACCGGGCGCTGGCGCGGCCGGTCGACGATGTGGTGCTCGGCGTAGTCACGGGTCACCCGCGCCTCGAGGAACGGCCAGGCGTACAGCAGCGTGAACGTGAGCCCGGCCAGCAGCACCGCCGGGAAGAACGGGTTGGGGATCTCGAACCCGAAGGCGCGGATCTCCCATCCCGGCATGATCCGCAGGGCCCCGTCGAGCCACGCCATGTACCAGTCGGGCTGGCTGGCCGCGGACACCTCGGCCGGGTCGAACGGCCCGTAGATCCAGATCGGGTTGATCTGGAAGACGCCGCCGAGGAACGCGAGCATCGAGGCCGTCAGGAAGAACAGGCCGAGCGCCTTGGCCGCGTAGGTGGGCCACATGCGCTCGCCGACGACGTTGTCCTCCCGCCGGCCAGGGCCGGCGAACTGGGTGTGCTTCTGGCGCACGAGGATGGCCAGGTGGGCGGTCAGCAGCACGATGATCGCGGCCGGCACGAGCAGGATGTGGATGACGTAGAGCCGTTGGAGGATGTCGGGCCCGGGGAACTCGCCGCCGAACAGCAGCGAGGCCAGCCAGGTGCCGATCACCGGGATCGACAGGGTGATCGAGTACACGATGCGCAGCCCGGTGCCCGAGAGCTGGTCGTCGAGCAGCGAATACCCGAACAGGCCGTTGAGCATGGCCAGGATCAGCAGCGTGCAACCGATGACCCAGTTGAGCTCGCGGGGCCGGCGGAACGCCCCGGTGAAGAACACCCGCGCGAGGTGCACGGCCAGCGACGCCAGGAACAGCAGCGCCGCCCAGTGGTGGATCTGGCGCATCACCAGGCCCGCGCGCACGTCGAAGCTCAGCTCGAGCGCCGAGCGGTAGGCGGCCGACATCTCGACGCCCCGCAGGGCGGCGTAGCTGCCCTCGTAGCGCACGAGCTGCGAGCTGGGATCGAAGAAGAACGTGAGGTAGACGCCCGTCAGGACGAGCACGACGAAGCAGTAGAGGCCCAGCTCGCCGATCATGAACGACCAGTGGTCCGGGAACACCTTGTTGAGCGCGGTGCGGGCGAGGTTGGCCGCGCCGAGCCGGCTGTCGATCCAGCGGGCGATGCGGTGGGTGTAGAGCCGCTCCGTGTGGGGCCCGCGGGGTCGCTTCGGGGCCGGCGACGGCGACGGCGCCGGCGTCTCCGCCGTCCCCGGGGACTCGGTGCTCATCGCGCCCTCACCGGTCCCGGTCCCAGAAGCCCGGCCCGACGGGACCGGAGAAGTCGGCCGTGGCGATGATGTAGCCGTCGCTGTCGAGGTCGAGCGGGAGCTGCGGCAGCGGCCGGGCTGCGGGCCCGAAGATGGGCCGCGCCCAGCGCATGACGTTGAACGTCGACTGGTGGCAGGGGCACAGCAGCAGGCCCAGCTCGGACTGGTAGAGGCCCACCGGGCAGCCGACGTGGGTGCAGAGCTTCGAGTAGGCGACGATGTTCTGCACCGTCCAGTCCTCCCGGCCGGCCTCGGGCTCGAAGCCCTGGTCGGCACGGAAGTGGATGAGCAGCGTGGCGGCGTCGGCCGCGTCGGTGTGGTCCTGCGGCCACACGGTGATGAAGCCGTCGACCGGCAGCTGGGCGGGCCGGACCGGCGAGCCGTCCTCCCGCACGACCCGGATCGGGGCGTTGCGGTAGGGCGTCTCCTTGAGGCCCCGCCCGGGCCGGGGGCCGAGCGAGCGGATGGGGAACACGAGCGCGACGCCCAGGGCGGCGCAGGCCCCGCCGGCCGTGGCGATCAGCAGCCGCCGGCTGCGGAGGGGCGCCTCGCCCGCCTCGAAGTCGGCGGTGAAGTCGGCGATCTCCTCCTCGCTCGACTGGAGCGGGTGGCGCTCCTCGGCGACCTCGTCGTTGGGCATGAAGTGCTTGGCCCAGACCACGATCCCCGTGCCGATGCCGCCGAGGCTGATGGCGAGCAGGATGCCCTCGGCCTGGGGCTGACCGCCCCGCCAGTAGACGACGGCCAGCACGATCGACGCGGCCGCGGCGACCAGGAACGCGACCACGCACAGGACCTCGAACCGGGTGCCGCGCCGCTCGGGGTCGGGGTCGCCGCCGGCCGCCGCGCCGTCTCCGTCGTCCCGCGACAGGTCGGTGTCAGCCATCGCCGCCCCCCTTGCGGTCGCCGTCGCCATCGGCGTCGCCGGCCGCCGCGCTGGCCGGGCGGAGAGCCTCGCGGATCGGGCTGCGGGTCCCGATCCAGGCGACCACCACCAGCAGCGCCACCAGCCCGATCAGCCAGGCCACGAAACCCTCGGGGATCGGGCCGGTGCGCCCGATCGGCAGGCCGCCGGGGTCCTCGGGGTCCTGGAGGTAGACGACGTAGCGGGCCAGGTCGTCGAGCTCCTCGTCGTTGATCTCGTCGGGCCCGAACACGGGCATCTGCCCCGGCCCGATGCGCACGGCCGACCCGATCTGGCGCGGCGTGGCCTCGGCCAGCGGCGGGGCGGCCCGGCCGTAGCTGAGGGCGCCGCCGCTGCCCGACGCGCTGTGGCACGCCTGGCAGTTGGCCCGGAAGATCTCGCCGCCGAGGGCCAGGTCGCCCTCCGCGATGTCGACGTCGGGGATCTCGGGCCCGTCGTCGAGCGAGGCCACGTAGGCGACGAGGGCGTCGATCTCCCGGGGCGAGTACGCCCGCGGCTTGCGCACCGGCTGGTCGTCGCTGTCGGCCAGCGGCATCCGCCCGGTCGACAGGTAGTAGTAGGCGCCGGCGGCGCCGGCCTCGACGAGCGACGGGCCCCGCACGTCGCCCTCGACGGTCACGCCCTCGCCGTCGGGCCCGTGGCAGCTCGCGCACCCGGTGAGGAACAGCTCGCGGCCCGCCGCCACCTGCTCGGCGTCCGGCGGCTCGGGCTGGCCGCGGGGCGCGCCGGCGACCATCGCCGGCGTCACCAGGGCGGTCACGACGAGCGGCAGGGCGACCAGCAGCCGCGGGGCCCGCACGATCCTCACCGCAACACGTAGATGGTCAGGAACATGACGACCCACACGACGTCGACGAAGTGCCAGTAGTAGGCGCACACCTCCACCGTCTGGAACGTCGGCGCCTTCGACCGGCCGGCGATGGCGGCCGCGATCGCGCCCATGAGGACCAGGCCGCCGACCACGTGGGCGCCGTGGAACCCGGTCATCAGGTAGAAGATCGACCCGTAGGCGTGGTCGTCGAGCCGGAACGGCGCCTCGGCGTACTCGAACGCCAGGTTGGCGAGGAAGATGAGGCCCATCGCCGCGGTGACGCCCAGCCACAGGCACGCGCGCCGCCGGTCGTCGCGCCGAGCGGCGACGACCGCCATGTGCACCGCACCGCTCGACGACACCAGGACGACGGTCGCCGCCGCCGTGCGCGCGGTCGCCAACTCGACGCCGTGGGGCGGCCAGACGTCGTTCACCGAGCGGAGCGTGAAGTAGGCGGCGAACAGGCCCGCGAAGAACATCATCTCGGACGCGAGCCAGACGACCACGCCCACGCCCAGGGTCGACGGCATCGCCTGCTCGTGCACCGCGGGGGAGGCGGGCGGTGGGGTGGCCGGGGTCGATTCGGCGGTCACCGGCACAGGAGTCGTTGTAGCAGAGACCCGACCGCCGGTGCGGACCCCCCGCTCTGTCGGTACGGTCGGGTCCGGTGCCCGACCCGACCGCAGGCGACCTCGCCCTCCGCTGGCAGCTCGACCCCGCGGCGCTCGCCGTCGTGGTCGCGGCGGGCGGGTTGTACACGCTCGGGGTGCGGCGCCTCGGGCGCCGGGGGCGCCGCTGGTCGCCGGGCCGCAGCGCGGCGCTGGCCGCGGCGCTGGCGGTGGCGGTCGTCGCCACCCAATCGGGCATCGCCCGGTTCGAGGACGACCGGCTGTGGGTCCACATGGTCCAGCACGTGCTGCTGGGGATGGCGGTCCCGCTGCTCGTCGTGCTGGCGGCGCCGCTCACGCTGGCGCTCCAGACGGGCGGGCCCGCGACCCGCGCGGGCCTGCGGCGGGCGCTGCACGGCCGCCCGGCCCGGCTGCTCGGCCACCCGGTCGTCGCCTGGTGCCTGTTCGGCGGCGGGCTGGCCGTGATCTACCTCACGCCGGTGCTGGGGCTGGCGGCCCGCAACCCGGGCGTCCACCTCGCCGTCCATGCGCACGTGGTGGCGTCGGGGCTGCTGTTCCTGGCGGTGCTCGTCGGCGTCGACCCGCTGCCCGGCCGCCCGCCGCCGGGCGCCCGGCTGCTGGCGCTGCTGGTGGCGGTCCCGTTCCACGCGGTGATCGGCCTGGCCCTGCTGACCGCGGCGGCGCCGGTGGCGCCGGACGCCTATCCCGACCTGGCCGACCAGCGGACTGCGGCCGGCCTGTTCTGGGGCACCGGCGAGCTGTTCACGCTGGTCGTGGCGGCGGTCATCGTCCGCCAGTGGTGGGTGGCGGAGCAGCGGGCCGCGGCCCGCGAGGACCGGCTACTCGCTCACTGACCGGCCTGTGGCGCGGTGTTGACGCGGTTCATGGCCGTGGCGACCCCGTCGGTGAGGATCAGCTCGACGGCGTCGGCGGCCTCCTGCACCATGATGTCCAGCTCGACGCGGTCGGTCTTGCTGGGGCGGCGCAGGACGTGGTCGGCGCCGCGCTCCTTGCTCGGGGGCTTGCCGACGCCGATGCGGACGCGGAGGAACTCGTCGGTGTGCAGGTGGGCCTTGATCGACCGCAGGCCGTTGTGGCCGGCCAGCCCCCCGCCCTGCTTGACCTTGACCCGCCCGAGGGGCAGGTCGAGCTCGTCGTGGACGATCACGATGCGCTCGGGGTCGTCGATGCCGTGCCGGCGGACCAGGAGCGCAACCGACTCGCCCGACAGGTTCATGTAGGTCTGGGGGAAGGCCAGGGTGACCCGCCGGCCCTCGATGCGGACCTCGGCCACGAGCGCCCGCTCCTTGGTGCGCTTGAGCGTGCCGCCGTAGCGGTCGGCGAGCAGCTCGACGACCTTGGCGCCCACGTTGTGGCGCGAGCCCTCGTACTCGCCGCCGGGGTTGCCGAGGCCGACCACGAGCAGGTCGGCGGGCGTGCCGCGGCGCTCCGCGGCCCCGCCCCGCCGGCCGAACAGACCCATGGCGCCGGGGCGCGGCTACTCGCCGGACTCGCCGGCGTCGCCGCCCGCCTCGGCGGACTCGCCCTCTTCGCCTTCGCCCTCTTCGCCCTCGGCCTCTTCGCCCTCTTCCTCCTCGGCGAGGGCCAGGCTCGTGAGCTTGGCGGTGACGATCGTCTCCTCGGGGTCGGCGTCGGTGGTGACGCCCTCGGGGAGGACCAGGTCGGCAACCGTGATGGTGTGGCCGATCTCGAGGTCGCTGACGTCGATCGACAGGTGGCCGGGGATGGCGTCGGGCTTGGCGTGCACGACGATCGCGTTGAGCGCCTGCTCGACGACGCCCTGCTCGCGCAGGACCTTGATGGGCTCGCCCTCGAGCACGATCGGCACGTCGGTGGTGATGGGCTTGTCGACGTCGACGGCCAGGAAGTCGACGTGGAGCACGTCGCGGCGCACGGGATGGCGCTGCATCTCCTTGACGATCACCTTGGTGCTCGTGCCGTTGACCGTGACCGTGATCAGGGCGTTCAGGCCCTTGTCGCTGGTCAGCGCGGTGCGCAGGTCGCGCCAGTCGACCGTCAGGGGGGCGGGCTCGGCGCCGCGGCCGTAGAGGACGACGGGGATCTTGCCGGTCGCCCGGAGGCGGCGCGAGGCGGCGGAACCGGTCGTGCGGCCGGGCTCGGCCATGAGGATGATGTCGTCAGCCATCGGGGTCTCCTACTTCTGACGTCGCGCCGGAGCGCTGCGGAATGCGGACGGAGCAGCTTACCGGGCCGCCGCCGCCCGGGTCAGGTCCGGCCCGGCAGGTCCGGCCCGTCAGGTCTGGTTGGCGCCGCCGAAGATCTCGCTCACCGACGTGTCCTCGAACACGGCGTCGATGGCGTCGGCGATGATCTTGGCCACCGACAGGACCTCGATCTTGTCGATCTGCTTCTCGGGTGGCAGCGGGAGCGTGTTGGTGACCACCACCTTGGCGATGACCGAGTTCTTGAGCCGGTCGATCGCCGGGCCGGACAGCACACCGTGGGTCGCGGCGGCGCACACCTGGCTGGCGCCCTCCTCGACGAGCTGCTCGGCCGCCGCGCACAGGGTGCCGCCGGTGTCGATCATGTCGTCGATCAGCACGCAGGTGCGACCCCGCACGTTGCCGACGACCTCCTTGGCCTCGACGGTGTTCTTGGCCCCCCGCACCCGCCGCTTGTGCACGATGGCCAGGTCGGCGTGCAGGACGTTGGCGTAGCGCTCGGCCACCTTGACCCGTCCCGCGTCGGGCGACACGACGACGATGTCGTCGCCCATGTGCTTGCGCATGTAGTCGACCAGCACCGGCATGGCGACCAGGTGGTCGAACGGCTGGTCGAAGAAGCCCTGGATCTGGCCACTGTGGAGGTCGACCGACACCAGCCGCGACGCCCCGGCCACGGCGAACATGTTGGCGATGAGCTTGGCGGTGATCGGCTCACGGCCCTCGGCCTTGCGGTCCTGGCGGCTGTACCCGTAGTAGGGCATCACGGCCGTGATGCGCTTGGCCGACCCGCGCTTGGCTGCGTCGACCATCGCCAGGTGCTCGATGATCGCGTCGTTGATCGACATGGTGCCGTTGGCGCCGTGGCTCTGGATGATGAACACGTCCATGCCGCGGACCGACTCGCCGAAGCGGCAGTGGACCTCGCCGTCGGCGAAGTTGTCGAGGTTGGCCTCGCCCAGCGGCACGCCCAGGCAGTCGGCGATCTCCTCGGCCAGAGGGAGGTTGGCCCGCCCCGACAGGAGGTGCAGCTTCTTCTTGGTGACGAGCTCCATCGACCAGTTCTTCTCCCGGCTCGCGACGGGCGTCCGCCTAGCCGCTGCCGCCAGTGTAGAACGGACCTGTCCGGGCACCGGAAGCGATTCGGGAGCCGGGCTCGAGCACCGCATACGGGCCGACCACGGCGTCGTCGCCGATCTCGGCGTGGGAGGCCACGGTCTCGGACACCCGGCACCGCTCGCCCACGGTCGTGTCGGCCAGCCGGCACGCCGGCCCGATCTCGCTGCCGGCGCCGACCGTCGTGGCGCCCTTGAGCAGGGTGTCGGGGAACAGGGTGACGTCGGGGGCCAGCCGCACACCGGCGTCGATGTACGTGGCGGCTGGGTCGACGATGCTGACGCCCTCGAGCATCCAGCGCTCGTTGGTGCGCCGGCGCAGCTCGGCCTCGGCGACCGCCAGCTGGGCCCGGTCGTTGACGCCCTGGGTCTCGGTGGCGTCGGCCGCCGCCAACGACACGACGGGGTGCCCGGCGCCGGCGAGGACGGCGATCACGTCGGTCAGGTACAGCTCGGCCTGGGAGTTGTCGGGGGCGATGCGGCGCAGCGCGGGGGCGAGCAGGCCCCGCCGGAACACGTAGATCGCGGTGTTGACCTCGTCGATGGCCAGCTCGGGGCCGCTGGCATCGCGGTGCTCGACGATGCGGCGCACGCGGCCGTCGCGGTCGCGGACCACCCGGCCGTAGCCGGTGGGGTCGTCGAGGCGGGCGGTGAGCAGCGTGCACGCCGCCCCCGACAGCCGGTGCTCGAGCACGAGGGCGGCCAGGGTCTCGGGCCTGACCAGCGGGGTGTCACCCGGCAGGACCACGACGTCGCCGTCGTCGGCGTCGTCGCCGTCGTCGGGCAGCCCGGTGAGGCCGACCGCCACCGCGTCGCCCGTGCCCCGCTGGACCCGCTGCTCGACGAACTCGAGCGGCACCGGCCCGGGGTCCTCCTGCAGGGTCTTGACCACGAGGGTCGCCCCGAAGCCGACGACCACCACGGCCCGGTCGGCGTCGCAGTCGGCGACGGCGTCGAGCACGTAGCGGACAAGTGGCCGCCCGCACAGCATGTGGAGCGGCTTGGGTCGCGCCGAACGCATGCGGGTGCCCTGGCCGGCGGCGAGGACGATGGCCTGCAGCGGTCGCATGCTCATGACCACCGTTGTAGCGCCCGCGACGTCGATCCGCGCGTCACAGGGCCAGCAGCCGGTCGAGGCGGTCCCGCCCCCAGTCGAGGAAGGCCGGGCTCGACTGGTCGTCGACGCCGTTGGCGACGAGGTTGAGCGACTCCATCAGATCGACCAGCCGGGCGCGGCGGTCCCACGCATCGTCGTCGGGGTGGACCCGCCGGTAGGCGGCCCAGAACGGCTCCGCGGCACCCGGCACGGCGGGGAACAGCAGGCCGTCCAGCTTGAACCACTCCGCGGCCGCGTCCCACGCCTCGGCCATGTCCCAGTCGACGATCGCCAGAAGCCGCCCGTCGCCGTCGGCGAGCACGTTGTCTGCGTGCAGGTCGCGGTGGGCGAGCACGGGGCGGGCGTTGTCGTCGACCTCGCGGGCGAGGTCGGCGATGGCGCGGCCGGCCCGGTCGAGGGTGGCGGCGTCGCAGGTCGCGTTGCGCGCGGCGCGGTCGAGGATCTGGCCCAGGCGGTAGGCGACGTAGTCGCGCCAGCGTGCGAAGTCGGGAGCCGAGCCGTCGAGCCGCGAGCTGAACCCGGCCGGCGCGACCGTGTGCAGGGCCGCGACCGCGGCCCCGAGGTCGGCCCCGAGCCGCGCCGCGGCGCCCGGCCGGCCGGCGAGGCTCGCCGGGCTCGTGCCGTCGACCCAGGTGAAGAGGCGCACGACCGCGTCGGGCCGTACCGCGAAGTGGACCAGCTCGGGAACCGGCACCCCGGCGGCCGCGGCGAGGTCGTAGGCGCGGCGGGAGGCGGTCCACTTGGCGGCGAGATCCGGCGGCCCGAGTTTGAGGACGTAGCGGTGCCCGCCGGCCGCCACCCGCCAGTTCTGGTTCCCGTAGCCGACCGGCACGTGCTCGACGGCGGGGTCGCCGCCCAGCACCTCCCGGGCCAGGGAGGCGGCGGCGTCCGCCGTCACCGCCAGCGGGGCCACGGCCTACCCCCTCCCGGCCAGCGCCGCGAGCGCGGCGTCGTGCACCCGTCCGTTGGAGAACAGCGCCGGGCCGCCGCCGTAGATGTCGGGCCGGCCGGCGAGGTCGCTGAACCGGCCGCCGGCCTCGGTCACGATGACCGCCAGCGCGGCGAAGTCCCACGGCCCGCCGCCGGCCTGGAGGCACGCGTCGACCCGCCCGTCGGCGACGAACAGCGCGCCATGCTCGGTCGGCTCGTCGTAGCCGGACCCCGCCGTGCCCAGCCGCCCTGCGAGGACGAGCCCCGCCGGCGCCAGCGCCGCGAGCGGCGGGATGGCGCTGTAGCGGCTGGCCGCGAGGTCGGCGGTAGCCGAGACGGCCAGGCGCACCGGGTCGCCGCCGCCCGAGGCGCACCAGGCGCCGGCGCCACGGGCGGCCCACCAGCGCGCGCTCAGCGAGGGCGCAGTCGAGACGCCGAGCACGACCTCGCCGTGGATCTCCAGGGCGATCTCGGTCGCCCACCCCGGCCGCCCGGCGACGAACACCACGGTGCCGTCGATCCCGTCGAGGATCCAGCGGCGGCCCGCCGGCCCGAGCGCCCCGACCTCCTCACCGAGCACGCCGTCGCCGGGACGCTCGACCGCCAGGACGTCGACGATGCGCCGCTCGACGGCCAGGTCGGCGTCGGACACGGGACTGCCGTCGGCCTTGAGCCGGTGCTCGACCGCCTGACCGGTGAAGGCGGCCCGCGTGATGGCGTCGGCCTCGTCCGCCAGCCGCAGCGCCAGCGCCAGATCCGGGTCGTCGCCCACGGGCGCCAGTCTGGCCCGCGCGAGGATGGCGCCGATGCGCGTGACGATCGAGGGCCACGACCTGCCGGGGCTCACCTGCGGCCCCGGCCCGGAGGGCACGCCCTACGAGAACATCCAGGTGGCGCTCAAGCACCGGGGCGGCCCGACCGAGCCGCGCCCGGGCGACGCCGAGACGGTGGCCTGGTCGTTCGAGGTCCGGGTCCGCTCGACCGACGACGGCACCCTCGACTTCGGCGGCCCGTATGTCTACGGCCACCGGGGCGACCGGGCGATCGGCCTCCCCTGGGGCGAGGTCGACGGCGAGGGCGGGTTCCACCTGTTCCGGGCCGCCAAGATCCGCCTGGACGCGGTCGATCCGGTCACGATCCGAGCCGCCGAGCAACCCGGCCACCGCCTGGTCGGCCGTCTCGGCCTGACCGACCGCCGCGGTCACCCGCTGTGCGCCTCGGTCCGCCCGCCCGACATCACGTGGACCGCGGAGCCGGCCTAACGGACACAGGTGGCGGCGGCGATCCCGATCTCCACGCACGCCCGACCCTCGGCATTGACGGCAGTCGAGGCCCCGGGCAGAAACTCCAGGTCCACCGTGCCGTGGACGCGCACGACGACCTCGTTCCCGTTGACCGTGACGTCGGCGGCGGCGTCGTGGCACACGTAGGACGTCTGGTTCACGAAATTGCACGCCGCCGTCCTCGCGGCAAAGGCATCGAGCTTGATCGGCGCTCCGGCCCTGACGGCGTCCTCGTTCAGGGCCTGCGCCCCGGCCCGAGCCGCGGCGTCGGCCACGTCGCGGGCCTGACGGTGCGCGCTCAACATCCGGCCGCCGTCGAACACCAGCCCGACCATGAACACGAGCGCCACCGAGAAGATCACGACGAACGCCGTGACCATGCCCCGGTCGTCGTCCCCGCTCAGAAGCTGCGGTGCAGGTCGACCTGCTCCCACGCTTCCTCCTTCAGCGTCGGGTTTCCGAGGATCCCGATGTAGGTCAGGTCGCCGCTGTCGACGGTGCACGTGACGCCCACGTGGACGATCGCGCCCGGTCCGAAGTCGCCGTTCAACTCAGGTGGGCCGCTGAACTCCACGGTGACGTCGGGGCCGCCCACGCAGTTGATCCCCTCACCGGCGACCGTGCTCTGCGCCGCCCGCTTGGCCTGGATCCGGGCGGAGATCCCGTCGTTCTGCAGCGATGCCGCCCGGGCCGCATCGGCAGCCGCACCGACGATGTCGCTCTTGGCGTCGACGAGGTAGCCCGCGAGCAGCACGAACAGGAGGAATGCGAGGAGGAGCGGCGTGACCAGCACCAGCTCGGTGGTCACGGTCCCGGCGTCGTTCGCCGTTCGGCGTCGCGAGCCGCGCCATCTTCACCGGGGTGGCGGCGGGGGCCCGGCGGGTCGGAAGATCTCCCGCGTTCGCTCGGCCGTCTCGTGGACCTGGAGGCTCAGATCGACGCCGGGCAGCGCGAACACCGCCACGACCTGGGCGCTCACCGTCACACGCACGACGCCGCCAGCCTCGCTCGGCGTCGCTTTGACACCGCTCAACAGGTTGGGGGCGAGATCCGCGCAGAAGTCCTCCGCGACGGTCTTGCCGACGTGGAAGTCCACGCCCTGCAGGCTGGCGGCCCGCGCTCCCGTCCTGCGCGGCCGCGCTGGCCACGCTGATGCCGTGGAACCACAGCCCGGCCTGCACGACCAGCATGAGCATGAACAGCAGCGCGGGCGTGACGATGACGAACTCGGTCGTCGCGACGCCGTCGTCGCCGCGTAGCCGGCGGCCGCGCATCAGTGCCCGGCAGTCCCGATCTTGTTCTCGACCTCCCCGCCCTTCGTGGTGACGGCCCTGGCGATCCCACCGACCACCCCGATCGCGAGGACGGCGAGGATGGCCGTGATGATCACCACCTCGGTCGTGATGCCACGGTCGTCCTCCCGCTTGAGCTGCAGGCGTCCCCAGGTGATCTGGAGCAGCAGGAGCAGCGGGGCGATGGGTGCGAGAAGCGAGTTCATGGCGAAACCTCGATTTCGTTCGGAGGCGGGAGTGGTCAGAGGACCGTCATCACGGCGTCGACGGCCGGGTAGCCGATGAGGATCATGAAGCCGAGGAACAGCAGCACGACGGGGACCGCCATCTTCTCGGTGGTCGACTCGGCCTCGGCCTCGGCCTCGGCCATGGCGTGCTCGCGCAGCGTGGACGCCTTCATCGCCAGCGAGTCCCGCACCCGGGCACCCTCGGTGCCGGCCAGCGAGATGCTTGCCGCCAGCTCGGACAACTCGGACACCCCGACCTCGTCGCCGAGCCGGGCCAGCGCGGCCCACGGCGTCTCCCCGGTCAACGTGGTCACGGCGAGCGCGTTGCGCAGTTGGGCGTAGGTCCAGCCGCGACCGATTCCCGCGGCGTCGCGCAGCGCGCTCTCGACGCCGGCGCCACCGGCGAGGGAGATGACCACGAGGTCGAGGAACGAGCCCAGCGCGTGCTTGAACTGGTTCCGGCGGTCGTCGGCGTCGCTCCGCAGCGTGAGGTCGGGCACGAAGAAGAACACGACCGCGAGGGCGATCCCGACCGCGGCCGGCACGGTGATCGACACCCCGATGCCGAGCGCGATCCACGTCACGCCGACCAGCATCGGCAGGGTCAGGCCGAAGATCGCCAGCAGCACCTTCTGCGCCAGGTGCTGCTCGAGCGTCCGGCCCACGAGCCGCAGGTCGGCCTCCACCCGGTCG
Organism: uncultured Acidimicrobiales bacterium; assembly: GCA_963739835.1. Classification (GTDB taxonomy): domain Bacteria; phylum Actinomycetota; class Acidimicrobiia; order Acidimicrobiales; family VFJN01; genus ZC4RG19. Next base: position 89,655 of record CAVUBW010000015.1, on the reverse strand, counting down.
AACCGCAGCCCGAGGCTGCGCAGCAGCCGCTCCAACGACGCCCCGAGCGTCCGCCCGACCACATCGGACAGGTCGTCGCTCTGGTCGGTCGTCGTGATCTGCGCCAGACGGGTGCGCTGGTGGAGCCGGTCGATCGCCGCCTGCAGCGGCACCGACGGGGGGAATATCAGCCGCCACGACACCACCGCGCCGAGGCCAGCGAGCGCACCGAGCAGGAGGGGCAGGATCACCAGTCCAGGGCCTCCGTGCGCAGCAGCCGTTCGTCGTCCTCCTGCCGGAACGCCCGCGACAGCCAGTAGTACGCCCCACCGAAGCACACCCCGACGAGCCCGAGGACGAGCTGGCCGAGCGCCGAGTCGTAGGGGTCGAGGTACGACCGGTTGAACAGGATGAGGAAGAAGGCGAAGCCGGTCGTGAACGCGGTGATCACGCGCACGGACGTGCGGGTGCGGGCCCGGCCGGCCTCCACCCGGAGCCGCATGCTGACCTCCGCCCGCGGAGAGGTCGCCAGGCGACCTAGCAGGTCGCCGAGCCGCTTGGGACTCTTGTCGGCGGCGAGTAACAGGGCGGCGACCACGAGGTCGCCCGCGGGGTCGTTGATCTCGTCGGCGAACTCGCGCAGCGACGGGGCCAGGCGCTCGCGCTCCAGCCGGGCCGCCAGCCGCACCACCTCCGGGCGGATCGGCTGGGGGGCCACCACCGCGGTGGCGAGGATCGACTGCTCCAGGCCGCCGGAGCCCGCCATCGTGTCGCGCAGCATCTCCGCCCACGCGGCCATCGCCTCGACGCGGGCCAGCTGGACCTTCCGGGCGACACCGCCGCCCACCATGCTCGGCGCCATGAAGCCGGCGAGGCCGAACAGCAGGGCGGCCACCGGCCAGTGGGTCACGGCGCCGGCGACCGCCGCCGCCACCAGTGCCAGGACCACCCGGATCGACAGGTTGGGCAGGCTGAGCGCCGGCCGGGACTTGGGCGGCGGGCGCTCGTCGGGCGCGACGGGCCGCATGGCGACGACGAACGTCACCACACCGAGGGCGAAACAAGCGCCCAGCAGCCCCGCGATCATCGCCATCGCCCCGGCCCTCCTCAGCCCCTCGTGTTGATGGCCTCGGCATCGTCGACCGCCAGGCCGAACTGGACCGTCCGGTCGACGTTGCCGATGTCGGCGCTGGCGATCACGGCGCCGTTGGCCACCACGTCGTAGTGGCCCAGGTAGGTGATGCCGGCGGTGATGCGGTAGTGGTCGTTCGGGAGGCCCTCGTGGTGCTGGCCGTAGGACGAGCGGCTGTAGTCGTGGGTGCAGAAGCCGGGGGCATCGGTGGCCTCGCACGGCGACGGCCCGTCGCCGGTGTGCCAGTCGATCGGCACGTTGGCGTCCGGCCTCGCCGTCAGGACCACGCTGATCGGGCCGGCCGAGGCCGCGACGCCGGTCTGGGGCCCGAGGTCGCCGTCCAGCCGGAACTGCACCGGAAAGTGCACCAGCCCGTCGGCGCCCGCGGCCAGGTCGGTGGCGATGGCCGGCGGGGTCGGGTCGAGGTTGGCGATGGCCCGGGCGACCAGGTCTTCGATGGGGGCCGGCCTGACGAGCTGGGGGTCGCCGATGGTGTCGCTGACCTCCCAGTCCTGGAACCCGTTGATCAGGTTGGAGTGCCGGTCGTGGAACATCACGGCGGTGCACGTGTACGCGACGAGGTAGCTGCCGTCGCCGAGGTCCATGACGAACCACTCGTAGTAGGCCTCCAGGTCCCGAGCCCTCTCGGTCTCGAGGGTGCAGCGCTGCGGGGTGGAGACCGTGTCCCCGCCGCCGGCCGCGGCGTAGTACGCCCAGGCGCTGTAGCTGCCGCCGGCGTTCGACCCGCCGCTCTCACCGCCGATGCCTCCCGCAGCGGCGGCCTGCGCCCGCAGCGCCAGGACCACCGCGGCCACGGCCACCAGCGCGGCGACGGCGAGAATTGTGGACAGGGCTGTGGGCGCGCGCGTACGTGCAGCGGTCATCTCGGCGTGCTCTTCCTCCCCAAGGCGGGTGCCCCACTCAGCCGGCCACCCGCGATCCAGACGTGTCGTCACGGAATGTAATGGCCCGCGCCGCGGATGTGTCCGCGGCTTCGAACAAACATTTGTAAGGCGAACGTGTCGCCCGGATGAACGTCCTCAGTCGCGGGTGTTGATCGCCTGCGCCTCGTCGACGGCGAGCGGGAGCCCGACGGTGCGCTGGACGTTGCCGAGGTCGGCGTCGGCGATGGTGACGCTGCCGATGGTGACCGTGTAGTGGCCGAGGTAGGTGATGCCGGCGGTGACCCGGTACTGGTCGCGGGGAAGCCCGGCTTGTCGCTGACCGTTGGACGATCGGGGGTAGACGTGGGTGCAGGCGCGGGGCGGATCGTCGGGCGCGCACGCCTCGTGCCCATCACCGGTGTGCCAGACGATCGGGATGTTCGGATCGGGCTTTGCGCTGACCGTCACGACGACCGGGCCGTTGCGGGCGGCCTCGCGCGCCGGGACGTCCAGGGCGTCGGGCAGGCTGAACCGCACGGACAAGTTGACGAGGCCGGCGACGCCCGGCGTCAGGTCGGTCGTGATCGCGGGTGGTTGGGGATCGATCGTCGCGACGGCGCGGGCGACCAGGTCGTCGAGCGAGACCGGCGCGACCGGCTCACTCCACTTGACATCGAGGAAGTCCTGCTCCCACCCCTCCAGCACGGGGATGGGCTCGGGATGCGCCTGGCGCAGGAGGACGCCGACGCAGACGAGTGACACGATCGTCTGGACCCCGAGCTGGTAGACGAAGTACTCGTAGTGCGCCTCCGCGCCGGGAGCGTTGGGCAGGTCGCAAATGTCCGACGTCGGCCGCGGGCGGCGCCAGGGCCGGCATCATCAGCGTCGGCAGCGCGGCCGCCAGTTTCACTCGGACGTGCACGGATCCTCCCGTAGCTCGAAGTCGGAGACCTTCCAGGCGCCGCCCTCGTTCACGACCGTGACCCGGTAGTTGTAGGTCACGTTGTCCGCCGGATCGACCACCTGGCCGGCGGCGTCGTACTCCACCGAGTTCTCGACGGCGCAGTCGGTGAGCACCACCTCGGTCGAGTTGGCCGACACCACATGCGGATGCGTCGCCATCGAGCCGTCGACGCGGTGGCCCTCCAGGGCCCGGGTCTTGATGGTCGCCCGCCGCTCCCCCAGGGCCTCGCCGGTCATGAGCTGGCTGAGCTCCGGCGTCTCCTTCGGGGGGTCGAGGGCGCGGAAGGACTCGTCCCAGCTGTCCTTGTAGGCGGCGACGGCGAGCGCCTCGGGCGAGTCGGGCGCCGTGTCGCCGGTCGCCCCGGCGTCGTCCGCCTTGCCGCCCAGATCGTCGGTCGCCCGGCCGCTGCCGGCGCCGCACGCAGCCAGCCCCGCGAGGCCGATGGCCACGGCGGCCAGCATGAGCGGCGCGCGCGTGCGTGCGGTCATGTCGACGTGCCTCTCCTCCCCAGGCGGGCACCTGATCGACCCAGGCACCCGCGATCCGAACGTGTCGCACGGACGGTAGCGAGCCGCGCCGGAGATGTGTCCGCGGGCGCCTACACTCCTGTCCCGCATGGGGGGCTATTCGGCCAGCAGCGAGAACGTCGCCTTTGCCTACGACGAGGCCCTGCAGGCGGCACGCGACCTCACGTCCCTGGCGGGCGTGGTCAGGGCGAAGCAGGAGGCGCGGGCCACCGAGGCGGGCCACGCGGTCGACGGCTGGGAGGGCGGCCACCGCGACGCCTTCGACACCCGGATGACGACCGAGGGCTCCGACGCAACCACGGTCGCCGACGCGCTCGCGGCGCTGGCGGGGCTGTTCGCCACGCGCTGGTCCGCAGCGCGTGGCGAGCAGGACCGCATCAACTTCGCCCGCTACGTCCAGCACGAGAAGGACGACGACTCCTGGGGCGAGAACGCCGCCGAGTGGATCGTCGGCGAGGACGACTACGGCGCGCCGCCCGACGATCCGGCGGTGCCCACGGGGCCCGAGTTCGCGGTCACCCGCGAGCCGATCCACCCCGAGTTCGAGCGCACGGCCTAGTCGCCGCCCGGCGCGGCGTAGACGTTCACCTTCCCGAGGCCGCCGCCGGGCGGGAGGCCGACGCCGACCACAGTCGTGCACCATGCGCCGCCGGCGGCGGCGGCCGCGGCATCAGCGCCTCGACGCCCGCCGCCGTGCCGTGGTGGCGCGACGCGAGCACCCGGGCGAGCGCGGCCATCGGACCGGGGGCCAGGCCGAGCCCCTTCGCCGTCAGGTGGATCGACAGCGCAGGGTCGCCGCCTCCGGCCGGGTCGGCGACGCACACGATGCAGCGCCAGCGGCCCCGGTCCCGGGCACGGGTGACGTCGACGCCCCCGGCGTCGAGGTCGGCGAGCAGGGCGGCGGCGTCGCCCCCGCACCGGCGGGCCACGACGCTGAGGGCGGCACCGGTGGCGGTGGCCGAGCGGAGGTAGAGCTTGTGGCCCACCCGTCCGGCGGCGTCGACCTCGCGTGTCGCGAACGCGGGCGCCAGGAACGGCAGGCCGTCGACGACGGCGGCCAGGGCGGCGATGCGGTCGTCGGCGGCGGCCAGCCGGTCGAGCGCGCCCGGCTCGGCGGTGAGGTTGCCGTAGAGCTTGAGCCCGGCCACGCCGCCCGGGGACGGCGGCGGTGTGGACGACGCCGACGGTGGTGGCGAAGCGGGTGCGGGCCGGCACGGCCCCGGGATCCGGGAACAGGACGGCGGCGAAGGCGGCCAGCCCGCCGGCGGCTGCCAGGGCCGGGGCCGGGAGGTAGGCCACGAGGTCGTCCAGGGCGGCCCGCTGGGCGGCCAGCCGGGGCCCGAAGACCGGTAGCCCGGTGCCGGCTTCGGTCGTGTAGCGCAGCGCCGGGTCGAGGCGGCCTCCGCCGCCGGTCACGCTCGCCTCGAACGGCACGCCGGAGGGCGTGATCGCGCTCGCCCGGCGGCCGTCGCGGCTGCGGGCGGTCGTGTAGCCGGCCGACGCCCGGGCGAGGACGTCCGCAACGACCGCCGGGTCGCACGCCGGCACGAGGCGCCGGGCGAGATGGTCGAGGACGGCGGCCGCGCCCGGGATCCCCGCCGTCGGCCGCTCCGCTGCGGTCAGTTCCACCAGCCCTCGGGCCGCATCATCACCCGGTGGTCGAAACCGGCCGCGGTCAGTTCCCCCAGCGTCGCATCCCGGAGCGGCGCCGAGGGCACGGCCCGCCGGTCGGGACCGGGGCGGAAGATCTCGTTCGACATCACCAGCGGGCCCTCGGCACCGACCACCTCGCGCACCGAGGAGACGAAGCGCCGCAGCACGCCGGGCCCGGCGGCGCCGATCGACGCGCCGATGTGGACGACGAAGTTGATGGCGTTGGCCACCATGAGGTTGGTCGCCTCGAGGTTGAGCCGCTCCGGCGACTGAACGGCGTACATCGCCAGCTTGCCGAACGCGCCGGCCGACGAGTTGGCGTGGACGGTGCACATCGAGCCGTCGTTGCCCTGGCTCATCGCGTTGAGCATCGGGATCACCTCGTGGCCTCGGACCTCGCCGACGATGACCCGGTCGGGGTTCATCCGCAGGCCCCAGCGCACGAGCGTGGCGAGGTCGACCGCGCCCTCGCCCTCGACGTTCTCCTCCCGGGCCTCCAATGCGACGACGTCGGGGTGGAGATCGGGGTAGCGGTCGAGTCCGAGCTCGAGGTTGTCCTCGATCGTGACCAGCCGCTCGTGGGGGCCGACCTCGTTGAGCAGGGCCCGCATGAGCGTCGTCTTGCCGGCGTCGACGCCGCCGCAGATGATGAAGTTCTTGCGGGCCCGCACGGCGGCGGCGAGGAACTCGCGCAGGGCCAGGTCGATCGATCCGAGCCCGACGAGGTCGTCGAGGAACACCTTGGGGAACCGGTGCCGCCGGATGGCGACGCACGGCCGGGCGGTGACCGCCATGACGGCGAACAGCCGGCTGCCGTCGGGGAGCTGGAGGTTCAGGGAGGGCGCCCCGTTGTCGAACCGCCGCTCGGTGAGCCCGACCCGGGCGGCGGTCATCCGCAGGGTGTCGACCAGCTCCTCGTCGCTGTCGGCGATGGGTGGCGCCCTGTGCTTGCTCCCGTCGGCGCGGGTGACCCACACGTCGTCACACCCGTTGGCGTCGATGTTCTCGATCGACTCGTCGTCGAGCAGCGGCTGGAGCGCACCCAGGCCGAAGAGCGCATCGTGGATGGCCTGCGCCAGCGCGGTCTCGTCGTCGAAGGAGAGCGGTTCGCGCCCGTCCTCGAGCTGCTCCCGGGCGTGGGCCTCCAGCCGCCGGTTGATCAGCTGCCTACCGAACTGCCGCTGATCGGCCGCGGACATCCGGGGCCGGTCCTCGACGTCGTCGGCCCGCAGCCGCTCGGTCATCTGGTCGGCGACCTCGCGGCGGAACTCCCGCACGAGCGGCTTGTGGTCGGGGTTCACCGCCGCGCCTCCCCGCCGGAGCGCCGGAAGTGCTTGGCGGCCTGCCCGTGCCCGTTTGCCCCGGACGCGGGCACAGCCCCGGCGCCGGCCGGGTGCGGTCGGCTCGCCGGCCTCGATGCCGGAGGCCGCCGGCGGTCCCGACACCGCCTCGCTCCCGGCTGACCCGGGTGGCGGCGGGGGCGGCGGCGGAAGGGCGGAGGTTGCGGCAATGCCGGCTCCGGCGCAGCCGAAGGCGACGGCGGGGGCTCGCGGCGACGCCGGCTCCGGCGCAGCGCCTGGCGGCAGCCGGCCGCACGCGGTGTCCCGACCCGGCTCCGCGCCGGGCACCGTTCCGAGACCCCGACGGCGGCGGGAGGGCCGGCATCCCCGCACCCGGCGCCGGCCCAGACCCCGACGGGCGGCGAGGGCGGGGGCGGCATCGTTCCCGCCGGCGCGGGCCCGGGCGGCGTGGCGGGCGCCGGAGCCCGGCCGGCCCCGTCGCCGGCCTCGGACAGCGGGCCGAGCCAGGCGGCGAGTCCCTCGGCGACGGCCCGGGCGTCCCGGAGCAGCGGCGAGCGGCGCAGGTTCTTGACCATGCCCGGGGCGGGCGCTCGCCAGCGTCTGGGCGGTGCGCGGGTCGAACGGCATCGTGCCCAGGGCCGTGGCGCCGACCGCCGTCGCCACCTCCGTCACCGGGTACGGCTGGTCGCCGACCGTCACCAGCGACAGCGCCTTGGGCTTGAGGCCCGCGAGCCGGCTGGCCAGGTGGTGGACCTCGCTCAGCACCGGCCGGGTGACCACCACCAGCAGGTCGGCGCCGGCGGCGACGCTCGGTGACCGGCGATCCGGGGTCGAGTCGGCCACAGTCGATCAGCACGTCGCCGCCCAGCGCAGCCAGCACGGGCAGCAGCCCGACCCGCAGTGTCGCCAGCGCCGCCGCCGACTGGTCCGCGGCCACGGGCGCCACCAGCACCCGCCGCAGCGCACCGCCGGGCTGCTCGAACGGCAGGGGCTGGGTGTGCGCCAGGAACGTCTCCCGCCGCAGGTCCCGCCGGCCGGCCGCCGCCAGGCTCACCAGCCCGGGCTCGGCCGCCAGGTCGAACCGGACGACCAGGTCGCCACCCGCCGGGTCCAGCTCGGCGACGAAGACGTCGCGGTCCGGCGGCCACGCCGCCACGAGCGCGGCGACGGTCGTCGTCACGCCGGGCGACGACTTGGCCGAGGCGAAGGCGATCGTGCCCATGCGGCGGTCAGCCCCCGTTCGGGACGATGGCCAGGTAGACCTCGTCGTCCCCGATCGCGTCGGCGACGTCGCCGAGGATGTTCCTGTCGACCTTGACCGACACCCCGACGTCCGACGACGAGCTGTCGTTGTCGACGTCGACCGCCACCACGCGGCCGGTGCCGATCTCCTTCGGCTGTGCGTCCTGGTCGCTGCCGTCGGTCGTGCGCCAGATGACCAGGTTGTCACCCCGGGCGAGGTCGGGCGACGGCAGCTCGTTGCGGGGAACCGGGATGGCGATGACGGCCGTAGCCGTGTCGAGCCCCCCGTCGTCCCCGACCGCCTCGGCCGTGAGCAGCGTGCCGGCCAGGAGGTCGACCGTGGCCGGCTTGCCGACGACCTGATCCTGCGCCGAGGCGGCGACCGGCGTGATCCCGGTGCCGAACGACACCCGGACCACCTGCAGGTCGTCCGCCTGGATCGGGGCGCCCGCCTGGACGTCGTTGGCCAGCGCGAGGACCGGCTGGCGGCCCCCCGCGTTCATCCACAGGACCACGAACCCGAGCGCCGAGCCGAGCGTGACGAGCACGGCCACCAGCGCCAGCGACCAGCGCCGCTGGCGCCCGGCCCCCGGGACCAGGGTCGGGCCGGGCCGGTCGGCGCCCAGTTGGGTGCGGGGAGGAACGGTCGAGACCATCGTGGGCTCCTAGTCGTGACGCGGGTCGCCGGACCCCGAGGCGACCGTCACCGGGGTCACCGGTCGCTCCGTCGTCGGCGCCGACTCGTGATCGAAAGATGTGGCGTGGTCGGGGACGGACCGCGGGCTCAGGCCCGTCGCGTCGGCCGGCAGGTCGATGCGCCACCCGGCCCGCAGGACGTCCGGACCGGTCAGCCGTCCGCCGTCCGCCTGGACCCTGCCGTCGTTGAGCCGGACGATCTCCCGCCAGCGGAAGGGATCGCGCAGGTGGCGCTCGGCGATGTCCCACAGCGTGTCGCGCGGCTGCACCTCGTAGGTCGGCAGCGACGACGGTCCGGTCCGCGCGGCAGGGCCCGTTCGGGGCGCCGGCGGCGGTCACCGGCACTGTCGGGGAGGCGATCCATGGCGCCGTCCGGTGTGCGGCCGCGAGGTCCGCCGGCAGCTCGGGGACCACGGCTCGCGGCCGCCGGGCGACGACACCGCCCAGCAGCGCGATCCGGGCGATGAGCCCCGACGCGCCCCGCTGGACGCCGCCGGCGAGCGGGATGCGCCCGGCCCGGCGTCCTCGCCGGTACGCCACCGCCTCGACGGCGAGGGACACCGTCAGCTCGCACCAGAGCAGCCAGCAGGCGAGGGCGAGCAGGGTGACGACGAGGGCGTCGGGCACGTCGCCCGCGCCGAGCGCCCGGACGGCGTCGGCCGGTGTCACCGCGTGGTCGGGCAGCGGCGAGCCGACCCCGACAGCGAGGGCCGCGGGCACGCCCGCGACGAGCGCGATCGTGGCGACGAGAGCGACCAGCCCCCGGGCCGCGTCGGCGGCGCGGCGCCCGTGCGGCCTCTGGCATGTGGACACTCCTCCCCTGCGTCACGCGTGCTCGTCGTCGATCCGCCGACACCCCGTGGCGGGTCGAGAGGACCGTCGTCCGCCCGCGGCGCTGGGCGCGACCCCGGCCACCGATGCCAGCCTCTAGATATTGACCCATCGAGCGATCGGCCGGGGGTCGCCTCCCCGGGGGATTTGCTATCCGGCGGTCGCCGCCCACGACGACCCGGTCGCAGGTGTCGTGCCCGTCGCCCGCGGACAGCGACGGCGACGCGGCGGCCGGTGCGGCCTCGCTGCGATTCGGCAGGTAGGACGGCGAGCCCTCCGACGGCCAGACGTCGAAGTACTGCACGGCGCCCAGCGTCGCCCGGTACACGGCGGGCGTGTCGACGCCGTCGCAGTTCCAGTCGCCGAGCAGGAGCCGGTCGCCGGGCTCGCCCAGACCGATGTTCTTCCGATCACCGTCAACGGCAATGGTGAGCACCATGCGCTGCGTGCCGCCGGCGAGCGCTCGGAGCTGGTAGACGCCGTAGGTCGTGCAGCCCCGGCCGTCGACGTCACCCGCCACGACCTGGCGGTCGCCGGACGCGGCCGGCTCGGCCGCCCGGGGACAGCCGCCGCCGCCCGCACCGCCGCTCCCCTCGCCGCCGCCCGCGGTGACCAGCACCCCGACCAGCACCGCGGTGCCGAGAGCCAGGACCGCGCCCACCACCGCGACCGTCCGCCGCCGGCGAGGGGCCGGGGGCGCGGCCGACTCGCGCCGGGGCGGCCGCGGCCCGAACGTCCGGGTCAGCCCCGCGTCCCCGGACCCAGCGTCGGACGGGCGCGCCGCCGCGGCGACGCCCGGCAGCGCGACCGACGCCGAGGGGACGGCAGCCCGCAGCGCCCGGGCGAATGCGTCGGCCGAGCCGAAGCGCCGGGACGGATCGCGGTCCATCGCCTGCTCGACCGCCCCGGCGAGCGGCGGCGGGACCGCGGCGACGGTCTCCAGCGGCCGGTGGACGCCCCGGTCGGCGGCCCGCACCACGGCCAGCGGCGTGGCACCGGTGAACGGCGGCACGCCGGCGAGCGCCCGGTAGCAGACCACCGCCAGCGAGTAGACGTCGGCCCGGGGGTCGGGCTGGGCACCGTCGAGCAGCTCGGGGGCCAGGTACTCGGGCGTGCCGCCGACGTGGTCGCTGGTGATGCGGCCGAGCGTCCGGGCGACGCCGAAGTCGCCGAGCAGCGGCTCGCCGTCGGACGTGAACAGCACGTTGGCCGGCTTGACGTCACAGTGGAAGACGCCGCGCCGATGGGCCGAGGCCAGGGCGTCGGCGATCGGGGCCGCCACGGCCACGACCTCGCCCGGGGCCAGCGTCGTCCGTTCGAGCAGCAGGTCCTCGAGCGAGCCGCCCGGCGCGAACTGCATGGCCAGCCGCGACGCCGTCGCCATCGGGCACGACGTCGAGCACCCGGACGATGTGCGGGTGGTCCAGGTCGCTGAGCACCTCGGCCTCGCGTCGCATGCGGGCGAGGTCGAAGGCTCCGCTGCCGGCCCGCAGCCGCTTGAGCGCGACGGCCCGAGGCACCGGACCTGGCTGCCGGGCCTTCCAGACCGCACCGGCGGCCCCGACGCCGATCTGGCGCTCGAGGTGGTACTCGCCGACGGAAGGCATCTCGGTGTTCTACCGCGGCCGGCCTCGGCACCCGAGCGGCCGGGTGCCGGGGCCGACGGGGGTGGCCTCCGGTGTCGGCCACCCGCGAGCGGAACGGCTACAGCGCGTTGCCGCCGGCGGTCTGGACGTTGGTGTTGACGGTCATGATGTCGTCGCTCATGCCGTTGAGCCGCTCGATCGCCGAGTTGAGCGCGGCCTTGGTGTCGGGCCACTCGGTGTAGAACGCGTCGGCGGCGTTGCCCGCGAAGTTCTCGGGGTTGAGGCTGTCGCCATAGCCGACGAATGAGGTGATGCTCTCGACGAGCCCGCCGTTGATCGTCTTCTTCATGTTGTCGATGGCGGTGATCGCCTCGGTGGTGGACTTGACCACTCCCTGACCCATGTCAGCTCCTTGGACACGAAAAAAGCCGGCCTCCAAAAGGCCGGCTCAACCCAGCAATATGCCCGCAGGCGCACATCGTAGCGAACGCGTCTGACGCGTTTACGTCATTTCCCATGATTTTTCGCATGCCCTCGGCAATCACCGGGGGACGGCGACCTGCACGAGCTCGACGTCCCCACCGGCGGCGACGTAGCCCCGCCCGGCGACCATCGCCACGGGCGCCCGCCGGGGGATGGAGGCGCCCAGGATGTCGCCGTCGAGATCGACGTCCGGGCGCAGCAGCACGCCGAGCTTCGACCGGCGCAGGGGTCGGGTCCAGTGCGCGTAGCCGGTGCGCACGCCGTCGTTGCGCCCGGCCGCCACGAACAGCAGGTCGGGCCGGTCGGCCGTCGCCAGCCGCTCGAGCACCCCGTCGACGTCATCGATCGCCTCGGCGTCGTCGACCAGCACGAGCACGCGGGGGTCGCGGCCTGCGGCCGCGGCCTCGTCCGACGGGATCGGCGCCGCGAGATCGGCCAGCCGCTCGCCGATCTGCCCCGGAGGTACCGCCACGTCGACCAGCGGATCGGTGGCGAGCGGCGAGCGCGGACCCGCCACCGCCACCACCCGGATCCGCGGGCAGCATGCCCGGCACGCCGCCGCGACGGTGAGCAGAGCGGTGCTCCGGCCCGACCGGGCCGGCCCGGTGATCAGCGCGTGCTCGCCCTGGTAGGCCACGAGCGCCGCGGGCGCCCGGGTGCGCTCGGCCACCCCGATCGGCACGGACCAGGGCCGCGCGTCGAGCTGCGCCTGCGCCCCGAGGTCGTCGATCCGCAGCTGCGTCGCCAGCGTGTCGATCCGCACGGGCGGCCGCGACCCGGGCGGCCAGCACGCCCCTACCCGCACGGCCGCAGCCGCCACGCCATCCGCGGGCCGGGCGACCTGGAGCACCTGCCCGGTGCCGCCGACGAGTGCCCGCCCCGGCACCATCTCAGGCACCGCCGCCCCCCGGATGCCGAGCAGCCCGTAGTCGGAACGGTCGGCGAGCCGGTGCGCCCACCGCTGGCGCACCAGCGAGGCGAGCGCCCCGGTCACCGCCGACGACCGGTCGGCGGCCACCACCGTGTAGAGGCCGACCTCCGGCCCGTCAGCGAACACCCTGGTGAACGCCTCCCACAGGGCCGTGCCACCGAGGTCGTTGTACTCGGCCACGAACGTGCTCCAGCCGTCGACCAGCGTGACCACGACCGGCTCGGAGCGAACCGCTCCGGCGCCCATCTCGCGACGCCGGTCCAGCTCGGCCCGCAGCATGCGGATGAGCCGGGTCTGGCGCTCGCGCTCGCCCGCGACGATCACGCCGCCCACGTGCGGCAGCGGTGCGAGCGCGGTCAGCTCGCCGGCGCCGAAGTCGAGTGCGTAGAGGTGGAGCTGGTCCGGCGCACACGTCTGGGCAAGCGCCAGCGCCAGGCTGGCGAGCGTGGTGGTCGTGCCGCTGCCGTTGAGCCCGTAGACGATCAGGTTGCCGTCGCTGCGGTTCCACCCGACCGGGTACTGCGTCTGGGCCTCGGGATCGTCGGCCAGGGCCAGGGGCGTGAACGCCGGCCGGCCGCCGTCGGGACCGTTCGCCGACCCGATCAGCACGTCGAGGTCGACGTCGTCCGGCAGCGGGTCGGGCCACGGTCGCCGGGGGTGGGGGCGGCCGGTCCGGGCGAACGCAGCGTCGATCGCCGCCACCAGCAATGTGAGGTCGGTCACCTCGCCGCCCGGGTCGCCGGACTCGCCAGCGATCGTGGCGGCGTCGGCGACGGCAGCGTTGGGCGGGCCGCGGGCCGGCGGGGCGGCGCAGGCCGGCGGGGCTGCGGCCCGAAGACGAACGGCGCCACGTCCACGTGCGCCAGCGCCGACTCGCCGCGCGCCCCGGTCGACAGCGCCGACTGGATGGCAACGACCTCGTTCGGCCCCAGGCGGACATAGGCGCGCCCGGGCGCGCCCCGGGGGATCGCCGCCGCGTCGGATACGTCGATCACGTCGCGTGAGTCGTTGGCCTCCTGCACCCGCAGCGCGATGCGCAGGTTGGTGTTCGCCTTGATGTTGTCGCTGATGGCGCCCTGCGGCCGCTGGGTGGCGAGCAGCATGTGGACGCCCAGGCTGCGGCCGCGCTGCGCCACCCCGACCAGGGCGTCGATGAAGTCGGGCAGCTCAGCCTTGAGCGTGGCGAACTCGTCGATGATCACCAGCAGCCGGGGCAGGGCCTGATCCGGGCCCTTGCGGAGGTAGTCGGACAGGTCGATCGCCCCGGCGTCGCGCAGCAATCGCTCACGGAAGCGCAGCTCGGCCTCGAGGCAGCGCAGCGCGCGTTCGGCCAGATGCTCGTCGAGGTCGGTCACCATGCCGACGGTGTGGGGCAGCCGGGCGCACTCGTCGAAGGCGCTGCCGCCCTTGAAGTCGACCAGGACGAAGGTGAGGTGGTCGGGATCGACGCTGGCCGCGAGCGACGCGACCAGCGTCCGCAGGAGCTCGGACTTGCCGGCGCCGGTCGTGCCCCCGACGAGGCCGTGCGGGCCGTCGGCGACGAAGTCGACCGAGAACACGCCGTCCTCGGACACGCCGACCGGCCCCGCCGGGCGGGGGTCGGGCCCAGCCGCGCGCCATCGGGCGAGCACGGCCTCCGGGGTGGGCTGCTCCAGCTCGAGCAGCGGCAGGAGGCGGATCGTCGCCGGCAGCCCGGCGCCGACGACCTCCAGCTCGGGGTCCTCGAACCGGGCCAGCGCCCGGGCACAGTCGCGGGCCACGTCGTCGGCCATCCCGGCGGGCTGGAACCCGACCACGCGCTCGCCCTGCTGGGGCAGCGTGAGGTCGGCGCCGCCATCGGGCTCGGTCATCTCGACGACGGTCGTGCACACCGCGGGCAGGCGGTCGACGGTCGAGGCCACGACGATGCCGGCCACGAGCCCGGCGTCGCCCCGCAGCAGCGCCCGCGTCGGCGACCGCCGACCCTCGGTCAGCGTCTCGTCGTCGACCACCACCAGCAGCGTCGGGCCCACGGGCCGGGTGCCGGGCGGCGGTCGCTCGCCGCGGTCGCGGGGCCCGGCCGCCTTGATCCGGACCTCGACCATTCGTGTCGACAGGTCGGGATCGCCGGACAGCAGGCGGGCGGCACCGGATGGGTCGCGGGTGTGCGGCAGCCACTTGGTCCAGTCCCAGTCGGCCGCGCACTCGGCGCCTGCGAGCACCATCACCGGCAGGTCGGCGGGGCCGTGCAGGGTCGCCGCCTGGCAGAGCAGCGAGCGGGCCAGGGCGAGGCAGGCGGGGCGTTCCCCCACGATGCCGACGACACCGCCGCCCGCCAGGTCGACACCGATCGGCGACTCGGGCAGCGCGGTTGCGGCGTCGAGCAGCGCCTGCAGCTCCGGCGGGACGTCGGCCGTGACCCCCGGCGCGGCGACGGGCGGGGCCCAGGTCACGTCGCCGACGCCGGCTCGCAGGAAGAGGAAGTCGCCGTGGCCGGGGCGGCGCTCCCACAGGCAGGTGCTGGGCACGGCCGCCCGCCGGGTGATCTCGGCCGGGTCGGGGTAGGCGGAGTCGCGGCGGACGCGCTCCTCGTCGGCCTGGGCTGCGAGCCCGTCGCGGAACTCGTCGAGGTCACGCTGGAAGCGCGCCCGCTCCTTGCGGTCGGACCGGCGGCCTTTGCGCCGGCCGTCGACGACGTTGGCGACACCGATGATCGGCGTCAGCCCGGCGAACATCAGCATCTGGGGCGACTTGGAGATCGCGAACATCGCCCCGGCCAGCAGCAGCGGTGTGACCGTGCTGAGTATCGAGAACGGCACCTTGGCCTGGTTGGTCTGCGGCGGCTTCGGGCACCGCAGCTCGGCCGCCGGGGCCGCGGGAGCGGGGCGCGGCGGGCGGTTGAACGGGATCGTGCCCGCCCCGGTGGTGTGGCGCAGCGGGTCGGTCGCCACCGGGCGGTCGTCGTAACGGGGCCGGCGCACCTCGACGTCGAGCGCGCCCAGCCGCACGGTCACGTCGTCCGCGAGCGGCTCCGGTTCGCCGACGGGACGGTCGCCGACCCATGTGCCGTTGTGGGACTCGAGGTCGGCGACGGTCACCTCACCCCGCGTGCTCGACGTCGAGCCGGGCGTGGTGGCGGGAGAGCGTCGTATCGCCGAGGACGATCTCGCAGCCGGGGGCCCGCCCCACGACGGCGGTGCCGGGCGCCAGGGGGAAGCGCCGCCCGGCGTCGAGCCCCCCGACCACCACCAGCTCGCGGACCGCCGCGACACCGGCACCAGCCGCGACGGCCGGGGCACCGGCCCGCGCGCCGGTGTCGGGCCGGGGGCGCGGCGCCAGCCGTTCGGCCAGCGATTGTGCACGCCCAGCGGCGGGCGACGACAGATCCGCGAAGCGGACGACGGCGCCCTCGTGCAGCCCGGCCTCGGCGAGCGCGAAGTCCCGGTCGGCCAGCCGCTCGCCGATGATCAGCGGCCGCCCCTCCCCCGACACGGGGTCGAGCGCACGCGCGAGGTCGTCGACCGTGGCAGACGGGTTGTTCACGCGCACGTCGAGTTCACGCCGACGGTCCCCACCGTCGGCAAAGACGATCTGCACCGGCGGCGACGCTAGTTGCCGTCCGGAACCCCCTCGTGCCGCCCGCCGTACGCGGTCGCGGCGTCGCCACGGACCCCGCCGCACGCGGCGCGACGTGCCAACATCGCCGGGCCCGGTCCGAGGGGGCCGGCCGGAAGGAGCGGTCGTGGGACGTTTCGAGGACAAGGTCGTCGTGGTGACCGGTTCGTCCAGCGGGATCGGCGAGGCGGCAGCCAGGGCCTTCGACGCGGAGGGCGCGCTGGTGATCGTCAACTCGTCGTCGTCGGTCGAGGCCGGCGAGGCGGTTGCCGCGGGCCTGAAGCGGGGCGAGTACGTCCAGGCCGACGTGAGCGACCCCGACGCGTGCGAGCGGTTGATCGCAGAGACCACCGACCGCCACGGGCGCCTGGACGTGCTGGTCAACAATGCCGGCGTGACGCAGGTGATCGCCCACCACGACCTCGACGCCGTCACCGACGACATCTTCCGTCGGATCTTCGAGGTCAACGTGCTCGGCACGTTCCGGCTCACCAGGCTGGCGATGCCACACCTGCGGGCCAGCGGGAACGGGGCGGTCGTCAACGTCACCTCGGTCGCCGGGGTGCGACCGACGGGCAGCTCGATCCCCTACGCCGCCTCGAAGGCCGCGCTCAACCACCTGACCGCGCTCATGGCCAACGTGACCGGTCCGGAGGTGCGGATCAACGCCGTCGCCCCGGGGCTGGTGCGCACGCCGTGGACGGCGGGCTGGGGCCCGATCCACGACGCGATGAGCGAGCGGGCGCCCCTGGCGCGGTCGGCGGAGCCGGAGGAAATCGCCACGGCCATCGTGGACGTGGCTGCGTCGCCCTACCTCACGGGGCAGGTCGTGGTGGTCGACGGAGGTCTCAGCCTGCGCTGACCCGACGGCGGCCGGCGGAGCGATCCGCCGGGACGAAACCCGTTGCGCTGTGATCTGGCGGTGTGCGAACATGTGTTCGTGTTTAGCACACCAGTGAAGGCACCGAGAACACAACGGGAAAGCGGAGAGGCAACGATACTCCACGCCGACCTCGACTCGTTCTACGCATCGGTCGAGCAACGGGACCACCCGCGCCTGGCAGGGCGGCCGGTCATCGTCGGCGGCGGCGTGGTGCTGGCGGCCAGCTACGAGGCGAAGGCCTGCGGCGTCAGGACGGCCATGGGTGGTGGCCAGGCCAGGGCGCTGTGTCCGCACGCGGTGGTGGTCGCGCCGCGCATGGCCGCGTACACCGAGGCGAGCAGGGCGGTCTTCGCGGTGTTCGACGACACGACGCCGCTGGTCGAGGCGCTGTCGATAGACGAGGCGTTCCTCGACGTCGGGGGCTTGCGGCGGGTGGCGGGCACGCCGTTCGAGATCGCCGTCGAGCTCCGGCGGGCCGTGCTCGACCGGGTCGGGCTGCCGATCACGGTCGGCGTCGCCCGCACCAAGTTCCTGGCCAAGGTGGCCAGCGCCGTGGCCAAGCCCGACGGCTTGCTGGTGGTGCCGCCCGAGAGCGAGGCCGACTTCCTCCACCCGCTGCCTGTGGAGCGCCTGTGGGGTGTCGGCCGGGTGACGTCGGCCAAGCTCCGGTCCCGGGGCATCGCCACGGTCGGCGACGTGGCGACGGTCCCCGAGGCGGCGCTGGTGACGATGCTCGGACGGGCGGGCGGCCGGCACCTGCACGCGCTCGCCCACAACCGCGACCCGCGGCCGGTGCAGGTGGGCCGGCGGCGCAAGTCGATGGGCGCGCAGCGAGCCCTGGGGGGATCGCTGCGGGTCGGCGCTCGCCCGGGCCGGCCCGGGTGCCGCGGGCGCGGGTGGACCGGGGGGCCGCCCGTCTCCGCGCGCCCGCGGCCGGCCCGGTGTGCATCCGGCAGTCGGCGGTCGGCCGGTCCACGGCCCCGCGCAGGCCGGCGGGGCCGCGAGGCAGGCCCCGTGGGCGCCGGCCGCACGGACCGGGTCGGCCAATGGGCGTGTGCCGGCGGGTGGACGCGATGTGGGTGTGAGCCACCGTGACGACCCGGCCGACGTGGTCGCCGACGTCGTCGATCTCATCGACGAGGTGGTCGTGGGCCTCGTCGACCGGGTGACCCGACGGCTGCGGGCGGCCGGGCGGGTGGGGCGCACGGTGACTCTGCGGCTGCGGTTCGACGACTTCGCCCGGGTAACGCGCTCGCACAGCTTGCCTCGTGCCACTTCGCAGACCGCCGCGGTGCTGGGCGCGGCGCGTGCGCTGATCGCCGGGGCCATGCCGCTGATCTTGAGCCGGGGGCTGACCCTCGTCGGTGTCGCCGTCGGCAACCTCGACGACGGGCGGGCCGTTCAGCTGCCCCTGCCGTTCGAGCGGCGGGCGCCCGACGCGCTGGACGCTGCCCTCGACGACGTGCGCGAGCGCTTCGGGTCCGCCGCGGTGACCCGCGCCGTCCGACCTGGGGCGCGACCCCGGGGTGACCGTTCCCCTGCTGCCCGACTGACATGGGCGTGCTCCGCCTGCTCCGCCTGCTCGCTAGCCTGCTCGGCCGATGGCGTTCGCAGACCTGCCGTCTCAGGCTGCTTGGCGTCACCACACGGCCCGCTCCGGGTTCGAGGCGACGTTTTTCGTGGTCGGCGATGCTGGTCGCCGCTTGGTTGGGCGAACGGTGGCCGTCGAGGACGACGTTGCCTGGGACGTCGGCTACGCCATCGAGCTCGACGACCGCTGGCGGACGCGCTCGGCTCTCGTTCGCTCGCGGACGGCCGGCGGCGAGCGGGCGCTCCGGCTCGATGCCGACGGCTCGGGCCAGTGGCGGGTCGACGGCGTGGCGGTGCCCGCGCTCGACGGGTGCCTCGACGTCGACCTCGAGTCGTCGGCGTGCACCAACACGCTGCCGATCCACCGGCTCGCCCTGGCGAGCGGGGACGCCGCGGCCGCGCCCGCCGCCTTCGTGCGGGCCCCTGACCTGGCGGTCGAGCGTCTCGACCAGGACTATCGCCGCTGCCCGGACGACGGTGGCGGTCGGGCGGCTAGCGACCTCGGTCAGCGCTACGACTACTCCGCTCCGGCGTTCTCCGTCGCCGTGCGGCTGGTGTTCGACGCCTCCGGGTTGGTGGTCGATTACCCGGGGCTCGCCACCCGGTCCCTATGACGGACCGCGCCCCGCGGCATCGGCCCTAGGCTGGTCGTCCATGGCCTCACGCTTCGCGACTGCTGGCGGGCCGGGGGCAGCGGCCTCCGGCGAGCTTGACCAGGCCCTCGAGACGCACCGGCGCGAGTTGACCGGGTTCTGCTACCGGATGCTCGGCGCTGGCTCGGAGGCCGAAGATGCCGTGCAGGAGACGATGGTGCGCGCCTGGCGCTCGATCGGCGGGTTCGAGGGTCGGTCGTCGCTGCGGTCCTGGCTGTACCGCATCGCCAACAACGTGTGCATCGACATGATCCGCAGCCCGCAGCGGCGGGCACGGCCGATGGACATGGGCCCGTCGACGCTGGTCACCGAGGTGGTGCTCGCCGACCGGTACCGGCCCAGCTCCGAGTTCGTGCAGCCGATCGCCGACTCCCGGGTCATCTCGCTCGAGGGCGATCCGGCCGAGCAGGCGGCGGCGCGGGAGTCGGTGCGGCTGGCCTTCGTCGCCGCGCTCCAGCACCTGCCGGCCCGGCAGCGCTCGGCGCTGATCCTGTGCGACGTGCTGCGCTGGCAGGCCGCCGAAGCCGCCGAGCTGCTGGAGACCAGCGTGGCGTCGGTGAACAGTGCCCTCCAGCGGGCGCGGGCGACCCTCGCCTCGCTCGACTCCGAGCCGCTCGACGACCTCGTCGACCCGGCGCACCAGGACCTTCTCGCCCGCTACGTCGACGCGTTCGAGCGCTACGACATCCCGGAGCTGGTGACCCTGCTGCGCGACGACGTGGTCCTGTCGATGCCGCCCTACGACGTCTGGCTGCGCGGGCCACAGGAGCTCGCCGACTGGTTTCTCGGCGAGGGCATCGTGTGCAAAGACGGGCGGCTCCTGCCGGTCGAGGTCAACGGCACGGGCGGGTTCGGCAACTACCACCTGGTCGCGCCGGGGCTCTGGGAGCCATGGGCGATCCAGGTGATCGAGGTGGCCGGCGGGCGCATCGTCGGCCATCACAACTACCTCGACGCCTCGTTGTTCGGCGAGTTCGGCCTGCCGCCCCGCATCGAGGCCGACACCACTACCTGAAGCCGGCTGCATCGGGTTGGCCGGATGACCGGCCCGGCCGCTCCACCCAGCCGGCGGTGTTTCATCCCGGCTGGATGATGCTTCGCGGGTCCGCGGCGTGTGGGATGGGGCTGGTGACGGTGGACGACATCCTGTGTCGGCTCGCGGACGGCTACAACGTGGACGCCGCCCTCGAGGGGCGCGTCCTGGGGTCCTGATGGCGGAGCTCGGTCCGGTCCAGATCCTCGTGCTCGGGTTCGAGGACGGCCGGTTCAGCCGGGAGATCCTCGACGAGCTGCGAGCGCTGCGCGAGGCCGACGCCGTGCGGCTCGTCGACCTCCTGTTCGTCACCAAGGACGTCGACGGCAACGTCGTGGCCGCCAAGCACGACGACCTCACCGACGACGAGGTCGCCGAGCTCGGGACCATCGCCGATGCGCTCATCGGCTGGGACTCGGCCGCCGACGGACTGGTCGCCGGGGCTCTGCTCGGGGCGACTCCCCAGGCTCCGGGCGAGCCCCCGGCGGCGGACGGCGGTCCGCTCGGAGAGGCGGACGAGTGGTACATCGCCGATGGCGTTCCCGACGGGGGGACAGCCGCCCTCGTCCTCATCGAGCACCGCTGGGCAGTCCCCCTGCGCGACGCCGTCCGCCGTGCCGGCGGCGTGGCGGCGGCGATCGACCACTTCGTCCATCCCGGCGACCTGGCGGTGCTGGGGCTGGTCAACAGCCAACCGCCGATGCTTTCCTGAGGCAACCAGTGAGAAGACTGTGGGGTCACGAGCGCCTTAGGTGATCGTGGACATCCGACTGACGCGGGGGCAGAACCCCTCCAACACCGCCCGTGCCTACGGCATCAGCCCACTGGATCCCTACGTCGAGTGGTGCTGGACGCCGGTCGTCGGCCCGACGACCGTCGCCCTGGTCCGCCGGGTCGCCGCCCTGGTGGACGCGGGCGAGGAACGCATCCCCTGCGACGACATGGGCCGGCTGCTCGGCATCCAGGCCTCGGACGATCTCACGCCGAGCAGCCCGCTGACCCGGACTATGCGGCGGGCCCAGCAGTTCGGCCTCGCGTTCTGGGGGCCCGAGCAGGCGGGCGTCTACGTGACGTTCGGCATCTTCGACCAGATGCCGGTGCTGCGCGCCCGCAACCTCCAGCGCCTGCCCCTGCTGCTGCGCCAGCGGCACTCGGCCACCTCGTCCCGCCAGCTCCCCGCCTGCACGACCAGCGGCTAGTGGGCGCTAGGCGCGCATGCGCTGGTCGGTGTCGACCAGCGCATGCTCAGCGGCCGCCAGGTGGTGCTGGACGACCGCCCGCCACGAGCCGATCAGCCACAGCGCCCGGCCCTCGACCAGCGAGCCGATCCATTCCCGCTCGGTGTTGGTGAGCCCGAAGGCACTCTGGGCGACGTCGAGCTGCTCGGCGTCCTGCCGGAGCACGATCTTGGTGTCGGCGTCGGCCAGGAGGCCGGCGGCGATCTTGGACTCCGCCGTCCCGCTGTCGGCCTGGGCCGCCGCATCGGTGACCTTGTGCGCGATCTGGATGTTCGCCACGCCCAACGTCCGGCCGAGCTTCTGGCAGCGCTGCATGTGCCGGATGAAGTGGCGGTCGCCGGCGCCGACCCACAGCTCGTCGGTGATCTGGAGGCGCTGGGGGCCGGGGCAGACGAGGAACTCCTGCAGCCAGCCGGTCGCGGTCATCAGCACGAGTGGCATCGCCGGCGAGTTGATGTCGATGCCCGACAGATCGAGCACGACGCCGAGGGCGTCGCTGTCGAGGTGGACCGTCCCCGCCCCGTCGAACATGCCCCGCAACGACTGGCTGAGCAGGTTCTGCAGGCCGTAGTACAGGTCGCTCGCCTCGGTGGCCAGGTCGGCGGGCTGCTTGCGGACGCGAGCCACCATCGCTTCGGTCGGAGTCGTGAACAGGTGCGCCAGGTCGCCGAGGGTCGGTTCCTTGGCCCGGCCGGTGACCGCCGCCTCGACCGCGCTGTAGAGGATCGCCTCCTCCGACGGCGACAGGCTGCGGCGCAGGACCGCGGACAGCAGGTCGTGCACGGTCTGCGCACGGCGCAGGGCCGTCTTCTCGGGATGCTCGTGACGGGCCGCCGGACCGGGCGCCAGCGGGTTGACCCGGGTGCCGCCGCCGGGTGTGAGGCGCACCACGCTCAGCCCGAGCCGCGCCGCCAGTGGGGCGTACTCGCCCTTGGGGTCGGCGATGCCGACCCACCGGCGCGACCCGTACAGGGTGAACATGCGCCATAGGAAGGTCTTGACCAGCGTGCTCTTGCGCTGGCCGGGCTTGCCGAAGATCGCCACGTTCGGGTTGGTGACGAGCCCGGCCGCGTAGGCCTCGAACGGATCCCATACGAACTCGCCGCCGCCCGCCAGCATGTCGACACCGATGACCGCGCCCCGCTGGCACAACGGCGAGTGCAGCGAGAACGGGTACACGGATGCCACGTGGGCGGACGAGCCCCGCTGCCAGGGCAGCTTCAGATCCGGACGGGGCGGGGGCATCGCCCGCGGCTTCGCCGGCCGCGACGGTTGGCGGCGGTGGCGCCCGCTCCGACCGGCATCCCGGCCCGGGTGCCGGCTCATATCCCGACGATGTCCAGGAGGCGGGGCTCGGCCAGGCCGAACGGGAGGGTCGCCCCCCAGGCCACGTCCTGGCGGCCGTGCAACACCCGCAGCCCGAGGCCCCGGGCCCGAGCGGTCTGCTGGATCCGGCGGGCGGCGGCGTCCAGCTCCTCCAGTGTCGGGGCCGACACGGTCACGAGGCCGAGGCTAGAGGACCTCCGCGTACGGCCCGACGCGATGGCGACGACGTGGGCGGTCGGGATCCGGCGGGCGCGGCGGTCGACCAGCGCGATGGCCGCGACGCCGGTCGCGGCCAGCAGGACGGCGGCGAGCTCGGCGCCCGGTCCGACGCGCCACGCGAGCGCGGCGTAGGCGACGGCCAGCGCGGCCCGGGGCGGGCGGACGGCGGCGGTGCCGGGCTCGTGCCCGGCCAACCACCTGGCCGCGAGCCAGGCGGCCGCGGGCGCGGCGATGGCGGCTCCCGCGGCGGCCGCGGCGAGCGGGACCCGGGCGGAGGGCGCGGCGGCGGCCGTCGCGGCCGCGCCGACGGCGGCCAGAAGCCAGGGCGCGCGCGTTCCCCGGCGAACCGGTGGACGGGAAGAGGGCGATTCCCGCGATCGCGTTGAGCCGATGCCAACGCCCGGCGCACGGGTGGAACCCGTCACCGCTGACCCCGATCTTGCGCATGACGACCCGGACCGCGGCCCGCATCGCATTCCCAGCCTGGAAGATCCGCCCGCCGAGGCGGCGGTATGTGCCCGGCGGGGCTATGTCAACGCGGCTCGGCGGGCGGCGGCGCCGACAGGACGAAGTACATGACGTCGTTGGCCACGCCGACCGCCGCGGCCACCAGCACCGCCAGGATCGCACTCCACGGGCGCCCGACGATGTGGTGCACCGGGTCGGCCAGCAGCCCCACGGCGTAGCCGGCCAGGACCGCCGTGGGCACCACGAGTGCGAGCGTCCACAGGTAGGAACCCGTGAGCCGGCGCATCAGGCCCGAGCCGCCCGCATCCCGCGAGAGGCGGTCGTTGCTGTACGGCACGACGTCGCGCCGCGGCGGGTCGAGCAGCGCGTCGAGCACGGCGTTGGCGATGCGGTAGCGCTCGATCTGGACCCGGCGCATGCGGGCGATCGTCGCCACGAACAGGGTGCCGAGCATCGCGACCGCCAGCGCCAGCGTGGCGAGGAACGCCTCGGGCGACCCGAGCGCCCGGCTCGCCACCTCGCCCTTGACGACGAGCGACGCGGCGATGAGCACGCCGCCGTTGAGCGTCAGGAAGAAGCTGGTGAGCACGTTGCGCAGGTTGTCGAGATGGTTCGACACGACGACCGCGTGGTCGTGCTCGGCCAGCAGCAGCGCGGTCGACCCGTCGATCTCTCGCCCCTCTCCCGCGGTCACGCGGCCACCCTACGCCGGGCATGATCGCGCCCATGAGCATGGGTCCCCCGGCAATGACGCCGATCGGCGAGGTGCACACCGACCCCGCGCCCGGGGCCGGCTCCGGCCTCCCCAACCAGGCCTCGGGCGCCCCGCAGGCGACCGGCCGGGTCGTCGTGCGGCCCGAGCTGGTCGACGCCCTCCTCGGGCTCGACGCCTATCGCCACATCTGGCTGGTCACCTGGCTCCACGACCAGCCGCCACCGGGCGAGCGGCCGCTGCAGCTGGTCCCCGAGACCCGGGAGGCGGGCGGGCGGGTCCAGGGCGTGTTCGCCTCCCGGGCGCCGGTGCGGCCCAACCCGATCGGGCTGAGCCTCGTGCGGAACCTCGGCGTCGACGGCAACGTCGTCACCTTCGGCGGGGTCGACCTGCGGGACGGCACGCCAGTGCTGGATATCAAGCCGTGGTTCGCCGACTGCGACCTGCCCGCCAGCCTGGAATCCGGGAGCTAGCGCCGTACCGCAGCGTTTTGTCCCTGGAACTGGTCGCCCTGGCGACCAGTTCCAGGGACGAAACGCGAGTTCAGCCGTTGACGACGGTGAGGGCGGCGTCCTGGCCGGTGGTCGATCCGGTCGCCGGGGCCACGCGGCCCGCGACGACGACGTCCGCGCCCGTCAGGGCGGCGGCAAGGCCGGTCATGTCCGGTCCCGTCGGATGGAGGCCGCCCATCGCCAGGCCGTCGCCGGCGAACGTCGCGTCGGCGTGGCCGGCGGCGTCGAGGCGGCGGACCACCAGGTCCTCGAAGTCGTTCCCCAGGCCGAGCGAGGATTCCACCACCGTGGCCGTCCCGCCGGCGCCGGCGAGCAGCAGCGGTCCGGTGCGCAGGGTCCCCGGGCGTACCGCCGGCAGCGTGGCCAGGCCGCCGGTGCCGTACGTCTGGTCGACGGTGAGGTCGGCGTGGAAGCGGGCCACGGCGTCGGTGACCGGGGTGGCGGCGCCCGGCGTCGTCGTGCCCGCCACGAGCACCCGGCCCTGGGCGTCGACCGCCACGTCGAACGCCCGGAACGGCCCGGTCGGCAGCGGGCCGGCGGCGGTGGACGACGAGCCGTCCGGCGCGACCCGTTCGAGGCCGAGCCCGCTCACATACGCGGTGCCGTCGGGGCCGATAGCCATCCAGCCCGCCAGCGGCGGCCCGGTCGGTGCGGTGCTGCCGGCGAGCGCGGTGACCAGCGAGCCGCCCGTGCCCCACGACGTGTCCGGCGCACCCGCCGGCGTGAACGCGTCGACCACGACGTCGAAGTTGGCGGGACTCGCCTGGTGCCACCGGGTCCAGGCGACCAGCAGGGTGCCGTCCGGCTGGCGGCCGATCGCGGCCGGGAACCCCTCGGCGTGGGTGACCACGCCGGCGTCGCCGAACGACGGGTCGACGTCGCCGGCCGGGTCGAGCTTCACGACCAGCCACCGTTGGTTCGTGCCGAAGTTCGGGCCCGGCTCCTCGGCGCCGACCTGCACCAGCAGGTACGCGGACCCGTCCGGGGCGACGGCCACGTCCCGGACGACGTGGCGGTCGGCGATCCGCTCGGGCAGCACCGGCGCCGGCGGGTGGGCGGGGTCGGGGTGACCCGCCAGGTCGTAGCGGCCGGCCATGATCCCGTCGCCGGTGTCGCCGGCCACGAGGAGGCCGCCGCCCGGAAGCGCGGCGACGGCGGTGAAGGCGTCGACGCCCTCCTCGCCGATGTCGGTGGCGGACCGCCCGCCGTCGCCGAAGGACGTGTCGGCCGCGCCGGTGCCGGTCAGGGCGAGCAGCAGGATGTCGGCCCGACTCAGCCCCGAGGGATCGGTGCGGGCCACGAGCAGCGCGCCCGTCGGGGTCGCCACCAGGCCCGCGAGCTGCGGTCCCTGCTCGTGCATGGCAATGCCGCCGGTGCCGTAGGTCGGGTCGAGGGCGCCGGTGGCGGTCACCCGGGCGGTCTTCAGGAAGGCGTCGGTCGCGAGCAGGATCGACGTCCCGGTGCGCTCCACGAACAGCGGTCTGCCGGCCGGGAAGGCCACGAGCGCCTGGCCGCCCGTCCCGAACGCCGGGTCGAGCGTGCGCTGGGGCGTCACCCGCACGAGCACGGTCTGGAACGGGAAGGCGAGGTCGTCGGCGGCGGCGACCACCACCGACCCATCGGCGCCGACCGCCAGCTCGTCGACCCGCGCGGCCCGGGCCGGCGTGACCGGGAAGTGCACGGTCGACGTGACCTGCCCGGCCGGGGACAGCACCTTCAGGCCGATGTCGCTGCCGTTCTGGAACGTGGCCGCAAGCGACCCGTCGGGCAGCAGGCCGATGTCGCCCGCCACCGGGTCGCCGATCGTCACGCGGCCGAAGGCCGGGTCGGGCGTGCCGTCGGCGCCCAGCTTCAGCACCACGGCGTCGCCGGTGGGCGGGAAGAACGTCGTGTGGAGGTAGAGGTCGCTGCCCACGGCGACGACCCCGTCGACGGTGCCGTCGTTGGGCGTCAGGACCACCTGGGCGACGCCGAGGCCGCCGTCGCCGAAGCCGGCCTTGGGCGTGCCGTCGGGCCCGAACCGGGCGACCATCCACTGGAGGTCGCCGCCGATCACGACGATGTCGCCGCCCGGCGCGACGATCACCCGCCGGATCGTGGTCGTCGTGATCGCGGTGGGCGCCACCCCGTCGACGCCGAAGCTCGGGTCGGGCGAGCCGTCGGGCAGGTAGCGGACGAGGACGGCGTGCGGACCCGGCTGCTCGGCGACGACGACCACCTTGCCGTCGGGCTGGCGGGTCGCCGCGACCGCGACCTCGTGGCTGCGCGCACGGCCGGCGAAGGTGGCCGCGCCGTCGCCGTCGCCGAAGTCGGGTGACAGCTGGCCCGTGTCGGTGCCGACCGCCATGTCGCAGCCGGCGGCGAGCAATGCGGCGGCCGCGACGGCGGCCAGCCAGCGCGAGCGGCCGCGCGCTCCGGCGGCCGAAGACCTGATCCCCATGACGACCCCTCCCTGGTCACGGCGACCCTACCGGCTGGGTCCAGCCGCCGACCCCGGGGCTAGCGTGCGGCGATGCGAGCCGTCGTTCTCAACGGACCCCGGGACGTCACGGTCGAGCGGGTCGACGATCCCGTCCTGCCCGGGCCCGACGGGGCGGTCGTCCGGGTCGAGCGGACCGCCATCTGCGGCTCCGACCTGCACCTCTACCACGGGACGCTGCCGGCGGCGGGCGTGCGGATGGGCCACGAGTTCATCGGCGAGGTGCTCGAGGTCGGCCCCGAGGTCCGGGGCTGCCGGCCGGGCGACCGGGTGCTGGTCTCGGGCGTCACGGCGTGCGGCCGGTGCGCCGGCTGCCGGGCCGGCAACCCCGTGCTGTGCGTGACCGGGCCCCAGGTGTTCGGCACGAGCGCCGCCCTGCCGGGTGGCCAGGCCGAGGCCGTCGCGGTGCCCGCGGCCGACTTCTGTGTGCTGCCGATCCCCGAGGCGATCACCACCGAGCAGGCCGTGCTGCTCACCGACATCCTGCCGACCGGCTACATCGGGGCCAAGCGGGCCGACATCCGGCCGGGCGCCACGGTGGCGGTCATCGGCCAGGGCCCGGTCGGCACGCTCGCCGCCCAGTGCGCCCAGCTGTTCGGCGCCGCCCACGTGATCGCGGTCGACCGGGTGCCCGAGCGGCTGGCCAACGCCGAGCGGATGGGCGCCATCCCGGTCGACGCCAGCGGCGGCGACGCCGTCGCGCAGGTCATGGAGCTGACCGGCGGCCGCGGCGCCGAGTCGGTGATCGAGGCGGTCGGGTCCGACGCCACGGTGACCGACGCGCTGGGCATGTGCGCCGCCGAGGGCACCGTGTCGATGATCGGCGTGCGCATCACGCTCGACTACCCGTTCCCGCTGGCGCTCGCCCTCTACCGCAACCTGACGTTCCGGGTGGCGCTGGCGGCGATCCCGTCGACCTGGCCGGCGCTGGTCCCCCTGCTCGAGTCGGGCCGCCTGCGCCCCGACGACGTGTTCACCCACCGCCTGGGGCTGTCGCAGGCGGCGGAGGGCTACGACCTGTTCGACCGCCGGGCCGACGGCTGCCTCAAGGTGCTCCTCGACCCGTCGGGCTGACCGGCGCCGCCGTCAGGGACGGTTCCCCGCGTCGATCTCCGCCTCGACGTCGCCGCCCGCGACGCCGTGGCCGCCGGGCCAGGGGTTGGCCTCGCACGGAGCCGCCTCGGTGGCGGCGACGAACCCGTCGGGCACCGGCGGGCTGAGCAGCGCCAGGTTGGCGGCGGTGCGGGGCAGCCGCTCGTATGTCGTGACCTGGGCCAGACCGGGGAGGGCGTCGCTCGACACGCTCGTCTGCACGGTCTCGTACGTGTCGGGATCGACGAGCCAGACCACGTCGAAGTCGCCGTCCGGGTTCTCCACCCGCAGCAGGTCGCGCCCGTCGAGCGCCTCCGTGCCGGTCACGACGAGGTCGCCGGACCTCACCCGGGCCGCGACGTTCTCGGGGCCCGGGAGCAGGGAGTACGCGACCGTCTCGTCCACGTAGTCGCTTGCGCAGTAGTCGACCCGGCGCTGGGCGTGCTCGGGATACCACGGGGTCGTGGCCGGGTCGCAGGGGCGGTACTGCGCGTTCTCGTCGATGGCCTGGCGGGTCTCCGGGTTGCACAGGCCGATGCCGGAGAGGTTGTCGGTGAGGTCGGGGTCGGGCCGCTGGTCGAGCGCCGGTGGCTCGGGCCAGCCGCTGTCGGTGAGCACGCGCCCGTCGGCGGCCGTCATCCGCCGGCGGTAGGCCGCGGTCACCTCGTCGTACCACGACTCCTCGGCGTCGATGGTGGGGTCGCCCATCTGGCGCACGACCTTGTGGAGGATCGTGGCGTCCGGGTCGATCGCGGGCCGGCCGCCGGCCACGGCCTCGCTCCGGGTCGCGTCGCCGTCGCCGCCGGCCCCGAGCACCAGCGCCGCGGCGCCGATGCCGGCGACCGCGACGATGCCGGCCGCAGCGAGCGCGGCCCGGCGCGGGCGGCGCGGCGGGCCGCCTCCCGCGCCGGGTTCGGGCAGGCGCCGGGGGGCGCCGTCGCGGTGCAGGTCGGCCAGCTCGGCCCACAGCCGTTCCTCGAAGTGGGGCAGGGCCAGCTCGTCGGGCATGGGGCTACGCATCTGCGGCCTCCTCGTCGTTCGTCACCTGGGTGCGGATGCGCCGGCGGGCCCGGGACAGGCGGGTCCAGCCGGCGCCGGGCGAGATGCCGAGCTCGCGGGCGGCCTGGGCCGGGGTCCGGCCGTCGGCGACCAGGAGGAGCATCGCCTGCTCGCCCGGCGGGACCGCCGCCACCGCGTCGTGCACCCGGCCCGCGTCCTGGGCCGCGTCGATCGCCGCCTCGACCCGCGCGATGTCGTCGTCGTCGAGCAGCTCGGGCCCCGACAGCCGCGACACCAGCAGGCGCTGCCGGCGATGGCGGCGGTGCTGGTCGCGGATGACGTTGGCCGTGATGCCGAGGACGAACGGCGCCGGCTCGGCGCGGGTGGGGTCGTAGCGCCCGGCCGCGCCGAGCAGGCGGACGAACGTCTGGGCGACCGCGTCGGCCACGTCGTCCGCGCCCATGCAGCGGGCGGCGGCGAACGCCGCCACCCGCCGGACGTAGCGGCGGTAGAAGGCCTCGAACGCCGTCGCGTCCGCCGACGCGGCGACGAGGAGGTCGGCGTCGGTGGCGCCGTCGGTTGTCCCCATGGTCAGTCTTCGCCCCGGGTGCCCGGACCCTTACATCTCGGCCGGCAGTGACGCCGGGAGGCCGAGGGCCGGGAACGGCGCGGGCCCGAACGTGGTGATCTCGGCGATGATGCCCTCCTCGATCCGCAGGACGTCGAGCTTGAACGCCCGGAACTCGGCGTCGCCCGGCCGGCGCAGGTAGCTGGCCGCGGCCGGCATGCGGTTGGCGGCGGCCGGCAGCAGCCGCCAGTCTCCCTCGCGCTCGTCGCCGAACGCCCGGGCCAGCAGCGGGGCCAGCTCGTCCAGGCCCTCGAAGCACATCGGGTACGGCGGCATCGTGATGCGGATGTCCTGGGCCGCCGCCGCCAGCGCCGCCGCCGTGTCGCAGCGCTGGTGGGCGTCGATGAACCGGTCGAGCAGCTCGCGCTCCTCGGGGCTCGGCTCGCGCGCCGACCAGTCGAGGCGGTGCGACGGCAGGTGCTCGGCCATCGTCGCCCGGGCCCGCTGGAGGGCGCTGTTGGCGGCGGCGACGCTGGTGTCGAGCAGCGACGCGGTCTCGGCCGCCGGCTGGCCCAGCACGTCCCGCAGGATGAGCGTCGCCCGCTGCCGGGGCGGCAGGACCTGCAGGGCGACCAGGAACGCCAGCTCGATCGTCTCCCGGCCGACGACCTCCTCGTCGGGCGCGTCGTCGGCCGGGACGATCTCGTCGAGCAGCCGGTCCGGGTAGGGATCCAGCCACGACACCTCGACGCCCGACCGCTGCCGGGACGCCCGCCGGGCGCCGCGCCGCAGCATGTCGAGGCACACGTTGGTGGCGATGCGGTACAGCCAGGCCCGGAACAATGCGTCGCCACCGAACTGGTCCCGGTGGCGCCACGCCCGCAGGTAGGTCTCCTGGAGCGCATCCTCGGCCTCGTCGAAGCTGGCCAGCATCCGGTAGCAGTGGACGTGCAGCTCACGGCGGTGGCGCTCGGCCAGGGCGGCGAACGCGGCCTCGTCCCCGGCGACCGCCGCGGCCACCGTCGTGTCGGTCACGCGGTCGCCCCGGCGTAGCCCCGCTCCTGGATCACCCAGGTGTTGCCGTCGGGGTCGGCGAAGTCGGCGAAGCTGCCGAAGTCGGTGCGCTTGGGGTCGACGCCGGGCGCCCAGCCGCCCTCGCCCATGTGACGGATGTCGCTCACCTCGACGCCCCGGCCGACCAGATCGGCCCGCACGGCCTCGATGTCGGTGACGACCAGGTGGGTGCCCCGGTAGCTGCCGGGCGTGGCGTCGCTGAGGCCGACGCCGACGGTGACCGAGCAGGCCGAGCCCGGCGGGGTCATCTGCACGACCCGGAACTCGTCGCCGGCGCGGTGGTCGACGTCGAGGGAGAAGCCGAGCTTCTCGGTGTAGAAGGCCTTGGCCCGGTCCACGTCGGCGACGGGCACGATCACGACCTCGAGCTGCATGTCCACGGTGATGTCTCCTTGTTGTGGTGATCTCAGCGGAGCACGAGGCCCGCGGTGACGTTGAGCATGGTGCCGGTGATCCCGGCGGCGCCGTCCGACGCGAGGAACGTCGCCGCCCCGACGACGTCGGCCAGGCGGGGCGCGGCGCAGGGCCGCCATGCCGGCGATCATCTCCAGCGCCGCGGCGGCGCCGGGAGCGCCCTCGCCGCCGACCTCGGCGATGTTCTCGTCGGTCAGGGTCTCGGCCACGCCGGCGGTCCATATGCCGCAGACGCGCACGCCCCGGGGGCCCAGCTCGGCGGCCAGGTAGCGCATGAACGACTCGGTGGCGGCGTCGGCCGGCCCGGTGCTGCCCATGCCGGGCATCGCCCCGTCGCCCGAGGCGCTGTTGAGGTGGAGGATCACGCCCGAGCCCTGCTCGACCATGCGGCGGGCCGCGGCCCGGGCGGTGACGAAGTTGGCCCGGAGCCCGACGTCGACCGCCCGCAGCATGTCGTCGGCGGTCATGTCGACGAGCGGGGTGCCCTGGACGTCGGGCCGGGACACCAGGTTGAACGACACGTCGAGCCGCCCGGTCGTCGCGGCCACCTCCGCGACGTGGTCGTCGACCGCCTGCTCGTCGAGGGCGTCGAGCACGGCGACCGACGCCGAGCCGCCGGCCGCCTCGATGTCCCGGGCGACCGAGTCGAGCGGACCCCGGGTGCGGCCCACGAGGGCGACCGTCGCGCCCTCGGCGCCGTACGCCCGGGACACGGCCCCGCCGATCCCGCCTCCGGCCCCGTAGACGATCGCCGTCTTTCCGTCCAGCACTCGTGCCATGTCTGTCGTCCTCCGTCGCGTGGTGCGTCGTGTGTACGAACGTGCAACGCCGCGTCCAGCGGAAACTCATCGCGCCCACGATGATCGTCGCCGGTCGCGGCATCGTCACCCGCCGTTGATCCCCGCGAAACGCGGGGTGCCTACGGTGACCGGCATGGCCGAGCGCGAACGGCGGGTGTTGCGGGTCACCGAGGAGCCCGCGCTGCGGCGCTACTGGTACCCGCTCGCCCGGGCCGACGCGGTCGCCGCCGAGCCCGTCGCGCGGACCCTGCTCGGAGTGGAGGTCGTGCTGTGGCGGCCGGGCCCCGGCCGGATCGCCGGGGCCGTCGACCGCTGCCCCCACCGCGACGCCCGGCTGTCGGGCGGCTGGCTCGACGGCTGCGCGCTCGTGTGCCCCTACCACGGCTGGGAGTACGGCCCCGACGGGGCCGCCACCCGCATCCCCCAGCTCGACGAGGGCGCGCCGCTACCCCCGGGGGCCCGGCTCGACGGCGTCCGGGTGGCCGAGCGCTACGGCTGGGTGTGGGCCTGCCTCGTGCCCCAGGCCGAGGAGGCGCAGCCGCTGCCGACGATCCCCGGCGCCGAGGACCCGTCGTGGCGGGTGGTCCCCGAGCCGGAGAGCGAGTGGGCCTGCCCGCTGCCGATGCTGGTCGAGAACAACCTCGACCCGGCCCACATCGCGTTCGTCCACCGGACCAGCTTCGGCACCCCGGCGTCGCCCCGGGTGCCGGTGCCCGACGTCGCCGCGCACCGCGACCGGCATGCGCAGCGCCCACGAGCTGGCGGTCCAGTCGCGGCCGGGCGAGGCGGGCGAGACCGTCCGGCGCACGGTGACGACGGTGATCGGGCCGGCGCTCCTGGTGATCGACATCACCTATCCCGACGGCGTCCGGCCACATGATGCTCAAGGCGTGCACGCCCGTCGGCGACGCGACGACCCGACAGCTGCAGGTGGTCCTGCGCAACGACGGCGAGGCCGACCCGCCCGCGGCCGACATCGTCGCCTTCGACGCCCAGGTGTGGGCCGAGGACCGGGCGGTGCTCGAGTCCGCCCACCACGACTACCCGCTCGCGCTGACCGCACAGGTCCACCTGCGCATCGACCGGGCCACGATCGAGTACCGGCGGATGCTCGGCGAGATCGTCGACAGCGTGGCCGTGCCGACGCCGCAGCTCGCCGTCGCCGGCGCCTGACCGCCCCGGGGGGCACCGCCGCACACCGCCGGGCGATGTGGCACGCTCTGGGCGCCGGGAAGGCGCTGGAGGGAGCGATCCATGGGCGGGCGAGGGGTGCGGCGGTTGGTCGCCGCAGTGGTGTCGTTGGGGCTGCTGGCGGCGTGCAGCCCGCTGGAGTCCGACGTGCGCAGCTTGGCGAGCGACGACCTGGGCGGCCGCAACAACGGGACGGCGGGTTCGGTCAAGGCCCAGGACTACATCATCGACCGGCTGGACGACTTCGCGGTCGGCATCGACCCCACCAGGCAGGGCGCCGACGCCTTCCGGGTGCCGTTCAGCGGGGGGACCAACGTGATCGGGGTGATCCCGGGCCGGGACCTCGCCGATCAGTTCGTCGTGGTCGGCGCCCACTACGACCACCTGGGCTCGTGCCGGACCTCCGATCCCGCCGACACGATCTGCAACGGGGCGACCGACAACGCCGCCGGCGTCGCCGCGGTGCTGAACCTGGCCGAGCAGCTCGCCAAGGGGCAGGGCCCCCGCCGCTCGGTGGTGCTCGCGCTGTGGGACCGCGAGGAGGACGGCCTGCTCGGGTCGCGGGCGTACGTCTCCAACCCGCCGGTGCCGCTCGCCCGGACGGTCGCCTACGTCAACTTCGACATCCAGGGCGCCAACATCTCCCCCAGCCTGCAGACGACGACGCTTCGCGGTCGGCGCCGAGACCGGCGGCGAGGCCCTGCGGGCGGCCGTCGAGCGGGCCGCCGCGCACGGGCCGCTCGACACGATCCAGCTCAGCTCGCTCTTCGGCCAGGGCCGGAGCGACTACATCACCTTCATCGGTGCCAGGGTCCCGACCGTGTTCTTCAGCGACTCGACCGGGCCCTGCTACCACACGGCCCAGGACGACGCCGACATCGTCGACTACGGCAAGCTCCGCCACCAGACGCGCACCGCGCTGCGGCTCACCCGCGAACTCGCCAACACGGACGCGCCGCCGGCGTTCGTGGCCGCACCCGCGCCGGTGACCTACGCCGACGCGCTGGTCCTCCAGGTCGTGGGCGACCGGCTGGTCCAGGACCTGGACCGATTCACCCCGTCCCAGCAGGCGACGCTGCTCGCGAACAGGGCCACGCTCGACGCCATCGTCGCCGCGGGACCGGCCGAGTTCGGCCCCGACGACATCGGCACGATCGTGGGCAACACGCTGGCGGTCGTCAACCTACTGACCTCGGGCCCGTGCGACGGCTTCCTCCGGGGCTCGGGCGGGGAGCACGCCGACGGCGATGCCTAGGCCGGGGCCGGGATCCGGCCGTAGCTGGCCGAGCGGCCGAGACGGCGGGCCTCGGTCCACTCCCCCGCCGTGACCGGGCGGTAGCGGGCCGGGTTGGCTGCGCTTACGCACGTCGGGATGGCCTCGATCACCGCGTCGTAGTCGGGCAGGTGGAAGAACGGGATCGAGATCCGGCGGGTCAGCGCGCGGTCGGCCGGCGGGTTGACGACGCGGTGGGGCGTGGCGACCCAGCGGTCGTTCGTCCAGCGGGCGAGCAGGTCACCGAGGTTGACGACGTAGCTGCCCGGGAGCGCGGGCACGTCGCACCATCCCCGGCCCCGGCGGTGGACCTGCAGGCCGCCCGGCGCGTCGTCCTGGTAGAGGATGGTCAGCGACGAGAAGTCGACGTGCGCCCGGGTCCGCAACTGGCCGGGCAGGGGCGGCGTGGGCTGCTCGGGGTAGCAGTTGGCCGCCAGGTTCGACAGGTGGTGGTCGACGCAGGCGTCGAAGTGGTCCTCCGGCATGTCGAGGGCGACGGCGAAGATGTGGAGCATCGTCGCCGCCAGGTCCTCCATGCAGGCGTAGTAGCGGCGCCAGGCGGCGACGAACCCGGCGGGCTCGGCCGGCCACAGGTTGGGCGGGATGGCGCCGACCGCGTGGGCCGGGTAGCCGCGGGCGATCGCCTCGTCGGGCGTGTCGTACCGGTTGACGTGGTACATCTCCCGCAGGTCGGCGGGCCGCCGGTCGTCGCCGCCGTCGGCGCCCTCGGTGCCGTCGCTGTAGCCGGGGGTGGTGAGGGTCATCGGCGCGAAGCCGTGGAACGGGTCGCCGTGCGGCGAGGCGACCGCCATCTTGTCGACCAGCGGGAGGGCGAAGAAGGCGGCGGTCGCCGCGTAGACGTCGTCGATCGCGTCCGCGGGCACGCCGTGGCCGGTGATGACGAGGAACCCGATGTCCTCGCAGGCCGCACCGACCTCGGCCGCCACCCGGGCCCGGCCGGCCGGGTCGCCGGCGAGGAACGGGCCGATGTCGATGACGGGCACCCCGCCGGGGACCGCGGTGTCGGGCATGGGTAGCAGGTTCCGCCCCCGCTGTTGCCGGGCGGTGTGGGCCGTGTGGACATGCCGTTACCGACCCCTGTCGCGGCCGTGACCCGCACGAAACACGAGTCCACTCGACTGCGACCATGGCGGGTGACATCACGCTCATCGTCCACGACGCGCTCCTGCTCACGCTGGACCCGGCGGAGCCCGAGCCGTTCACCGGCTGGCTGGCGGTCGACGACGAGGGCCGCATCGCTGCGATCGGGCGGGGCGCGCCGCCGCCGGCGCCGGGCCCGCCCGGCCGGCCCGCCCCGGCGATGGTCGACGCGGGCGGTGCGATCGTGGCGCCCGGCTTCGTGTCCGCGCACAGCCACCTGTTCACCAGCGGATCGCGGGGCCTCGGCACCGACCAGTCGCTCTACGGCTGGATCGAGGCGATGACCCGGTGGACGGTCCACGCCACGCCGGAGGACCTGTACTGGCTGACGGTCCATGGGGCGCTCGACTTCCTCGACAACGGCATCACGACCGCCTACGACTTCACGGCCGGGCGGCTCGACTTCGACGCCGGCACGCCCCAGCACGGCGCGTTCGGGGGGCGGCTGCGCCCGGCGGAGCAGGGCGAGGCGCAGTTCCGGGCCAAGCTCGACGCGGGGATCCGGTTCGTGAACTCGGTGATGCTCGACGACGCGGCCGGCAGCCGCGACGAGGTCCTGGGCCGGCTCGACGACATCGTCGACTACGCGTCCAAGCATGCGGACGACCCGCACTACCTGGGCTCGGCGATCAGCGGCGCGGTGGACAAGCACCGGATGAGCGGGTTCTGGGACGCCGAGCTCGACTCGGTGCTGCGCGACCTGGCGGTCACCACCCTGCTGTTCGCCGGGGTCAACGCCGACCAGTGCGTGCTGGCGACGCTGGTCGACGCCGCGTGCATCGGCTACGACGTGGTGCTCCTCGAGGACTGCTCGGCCACGACGTCCCCGCCGTTCTGCTGGGAGGCGACGGTCTACAACGTGCGCCAGTGCTTCGGCTTCACGGCCCAGGCGGCGGACCTGGTGGCGGCGCTGGGAGGCGAGCGATGACGGCCGGGCCGCCGGAGGTGATCGACGTCGCGGCGGCCCCGTGCTACCGCATCTCGCCGGGCGACACGGTGAAGCTGGCGATCGTCCGGGCGCCCGACGCCCGCGGCGACGCCACGGTGGTGTTCGAGGTCTGGGACCCGGGCGGCGCCCAGCCGCCCAACAGCCACCCGGCGTCGGTCGAGACGTTCTGGTTCCTGGCCGGCGAGGGGGTGGCGACGTCCGACGGCGTCGAGGTCCCGGTCCGGGCGGGCACGCTGCTGGTGCTGCCGCCCGGGTCGGTCCACCACGTCCGCAACACGGGCCCGCGCCGGCTCTACGCCGTCACGACGATGCTCCCGGACGCGGGCTTCGCGGCGCTGATCGCCGCAGGCACCCCTGACCGGCTCGACCCGGCGGACATCGCCGTTGTCCGGGGTGGAAGGCGGTCAGGGCCGTAAACTGGCTGACGTACACTATGGCGATGTTCGCCTTCGCCGAGTGTCACACCTTCACGATCCACGAGTACGGGCGGATGGTGGATGCGGGCGTCTTCGGTGCCAACAGCCGAGTCGAACTGGTCGAGGGACGAACTCGTCGAGATGGCGCCGGTCGGCGGCCCTCAGCAGGCGTGCGTCGACCGGCTCACCGCCGCGTTCACGCCACTCCCGACCACCGGGCGGGCGATCGTCCAGATCCAGGGCTCGTTCGTCGCCACCGACATCTCCCAACCGCAGCCCGACGTGGCGCTCCTCCGGCCCCGCGATGACTTCTACGCCGGCGCGCACCCCCGTCCCCAGGACCTGCTCCTCGTGGTCGAGGTCGCGGACAGCAGCCTGCGCTACGACCGGCTGGACCAAACTGCCGCTCTACGCCCGGGCCGGCGTGGCGGAGGCCTGGCTCGTCGACCTCCGGAGCCAGGAGATCGAGGTCGCCTCCGGCCCGTCGGAGGAGGGCTACCGCCGGTCGATCCGGGTCGATCGCGACGGCACCGTGGCGCCGACGGCGTTCCCCGAACTGAGCATCGCCGCCGCCCGCATCCTCGGCTGACGCCGCCCGGCGCTCAGTCGACCTCGGCGGCCGTGGCGCCACCGGCCAGCCGGGGGTAGCCGGGGCCGCGGTCGAACATGCCGAGCGGCCCCCGCTCGGCCGCCAGCCGGGCCCGCAGGGCGGCAGTGGCGGCGTCGTCCACCTCGCCGCCGGTCGCCAGCACCACGCCATAGTCGTCGCGGGCCGCCGCCTCGCCGACCTTGCCCTGGCGGACGTCGAGCGCCACCCGGTCCGGCTCCCGGGCCAGCGGGTCGCCCCACCCGCCGCCGCCCGTGGTCTCGATGCGGATGACCTCGCCGGCGGCCACCGGCTCCCAATCGCACAGGCCGGGCATCACCCGCTCGGCCGGGCCGCCCGGGTCGATCGTGACCCGGAACGGCGTGCCCGCCCGGCCGCCCCGCACGCCCCAGCACGACAGGATCGACCGGTCGGCCACCGACATGAACGTGGCGTCGGACAGGACCCGGATCTCCTTGCGGTAGCCGAGGCCGCCCCGGAACGTCCCGGCGCCGCCCGAGTCGGTGGCCAGCGCCAACCGCTCCACCCGGACCGGGAACCGGGTCTCGACGAACTCGACCGGCAGGTTGCGGCTCTCGGGCACCACGTGGATCGTGTCGCTGCCGTCGGCGTAGTAGCGCCCGCCCGACCCGCCGCCGAGGATCTCGCGGTTGAGGTACCAGCGGCCCTCGGCGTCGTGGCCCGAGATGCCCGTGTAGCGGATCGTCTCCTGGTCCGCCGGCATGTAGCCGTCGACCGCCTTGGCCACGACGCCCGCCAGCACCCCGAGCAGCCGGAGGATCACGAACGTGCGAGCGTTGGTCGGCGCCGGGAACACGGGCGTGACCAGCGTCCCGGGCGGCGGGAAGCGGATGTCGATCAGCTCGACCACGCCCTCGTTCACGTCCAGCTCGGCCATGCGCTCGGGTGTGTCGGCCAGGTTGCGCAGGATCGGCGCCAGCCACTTCTTGAGGAAGTTGCCGTCCGCGTAGTTGCCGGCGTGGTTGATCGGGCCCTTGGCCTGCGGGCTCGTCCCCGCCAGGTCGAGCACGAGCCGGTCGGCGGTCTTGGTGAGCGTGATCCGCTGGCGGTGCAGCCGGGGCGGGTCGACGCCGTCGTGCTCGGCGTAGTCCTCCCACGTCCAGGTTCCGTCGGGGATCTTGGCCAGCAGCTCCCGCCGGAACGTCTCGGCACACCCGGCGACGATGGCGTCGAAGCAGCCCTCGACGGCCGCCCGCCCGTAGCGGCCGAACAGGTCCGCCACCCGGTCGGCGCCCATGCGGCAGGCCGAGCACTCGGCGTCGAGGTCGCCGGCGATCGAGTCCGGCATCCGGGAGTTGCGGACCATGATCCGCAGCACGCCCTCGTTCGACGACCCCGGCGTCGTAGAGCTTGACCGGCGGGACCATCAGCCCCTCCTCGAACACCGAGGTGGCGTGCGACGGCATCGACCCGGGGACGGCGCCGCCGATGTCGTCGTGGTGGCCGAACGCCTGCACGAACGCCACGACCTCGCCCTCGTGGAAGACCGGCACCGTCACGCACAGGTCGGGCAGGTGTCCGATCCCGCCCTCGGACAGGTACACGTCGTTGTGGAAGTACACGTCGCCCGGGCCGCATGGTCTCGACCGGGAAGTCCCGCACCACCGGGTGGACCAGCGCCGAGTACGACCGCCCGGTCAGCTTGCGCAGCCGGCGGTCGTGGATGCCGGCCCGGAAGTCGTGCTGGTCGCGGATCATCGGCGACCGGGACGTGCGGCCGATCTGGTCCTCCACCTCGGCCTCGATCGAGGCGAGGGTGCCCTCGACGATCTCCAGCAGCACCGGGTCGACGTCGGTCACCTGCCCTCCTCCCGCCGCAACACCAGCGAGCCGAGGCGGTCGACCGCCGCGACGACGCCCGGCGGCACCGGGAGCGGTCGAGCCGTACTCCTCGATCACGCACGGTCCGCGGACGACGTCCCCGGCCCCGAGGTCGGCCCGGGCGACGACCGGCACGTCCTGCCACCCGCCGTCGAACCACACCCGCCGGCCCGGGCCCGACCGCCAGCCACCCCGGCCCTCGGCGACCGGCGCGAGCGGCGGCGCGGCCAGCGGCCCGACCCCGGTGAGCCGCACGTTCACCCACTCGACGCCGTGCTCGGGCCGGTCGCGGTAGCAGTAGCCGTACAGCCGCTCGTGCTCGTCGTGGAACCGGGCCAGCACCGCCGCGCCGAGGTCGGCGTCGACCGGCCCGGCCGGCACGGCCACCCGGACCTCGAACGCCTGGCCGTCGTAGCGCAGGTCGGCGGCCCGCAGGAACCGCTGGCCGGCGGGGTCGAACCCCTCGGCGGACAGCGCGGCGGCGGCAGCAGCCTCCATCTCGGCGTACACAGCGGCGAGCGCGGCGGGGTCGAGGCCGGCATGGCGGGCGACGAACGTGCGCACGTCGTCCAGCCGGACGTCGACGGTGAGCAGGCCGAAGGCGCACAGGTTGCCGGGGTCCGGCGGGACGACCGCCGCCGCCAGGCCCAGCACGTCCAGCAGCCGGCCGGCCTGGAGCGGGCCCGAGCCGCCGAAGGCGCACAGCGCCAGGTCCCGGACGTCGATCCCCCGGCGTACCGTCACCTGGCGTATGGCGTTGGCCTGGTTCCAGGCCGAGATCTCCAGGATGCCCTCGGCGCACGCCTCGGGCGCCAGGCCCAGCTCGCCGGCCAGCGCCCCGATGCCGGCCCGGGCGGCCTCGGCGTCGAGCGGGATCTCGCCGCCCAGCAGGTGGTCGGGGATGCGCCCGAGCGCCAGCGCCGCATCGGTCAGGGTGGGCTCGGTGCCGCCTCGGCCGTAGCAGAGCGGCCCCGGGTCGGCGCCGGCCGAGCGGGGCCCGACCTTGAGCGTCCCCTCCGGCGACACCCAGGCGATCGACCCGCCGCCCGCACCCACGGTCACGATGTCGATCATCGGCACCTTGGCCGGGAACCGGCCGACGGTGGCCTCGGTGGTGAGGGCCGGCGCCCCGGCCCGGATCACGGTCACGTCGGTCGAGGTGCCGCCGCCGTCGAGCGTGACCACGTCGTCGAACCCCGCGGCGTGGGTGACGGCGGCGGCGCCGAGCGCACCGGCCGCCGGTCCGGACAGCACGGTCGTGATCGGCGCCCGCGCCACCTGGGCCGGCGAGGCGACCCCGCCGTTCGACTTCATGACCAGGAACGGCACCCCCGCGCCGGCCCGCTCGGCGACCCGGCCGCCCAGGCGCTCGACGTAGCGGGCGACGACCGGCTTCACGAAGGCGTCGACCAGCGTGGTGACCGAGCGCTCGTACTCGCGGTACTCGCGCAGCACGTCCGAGCTGATCGACACCGCGCACTCCGGGTACTCGGCCGCGAACAGGTCCCGCACCCGCTGCTCGTGCGCGGGGTTGGCGTAGGCGTGCAGCAGGCAGACGCCGACCGCGGTGACGCCGTGGTCGCGGAACCAGCGGGCCTCGGCCACGACCGCCTCCTCGTCCAGCGACCGCAGGACCGCGCCGGCCGCGTCGAGCCGCTCGGGCACCTCCCGGACCAGGTGGAGGGGCACGATGCGGTCGGGCTTCACCCAGAAGTACGAGTTGCCGTAGCCGTCGGGCACGCTCTGGCGACCGATCTCCAGCAGGTGCCGGAAGCCGGCCGTCGTCAGGAACCCCAGCCCGGTGACCTCGCCCTGGAGCAGCGCGTTGGTGGCGACGGTCGTGCCGTGCAGCACGGCCCCCACCTGGCCCCAGCCGGCGCCGGCGGCGGCCAGCGCCTTGTCGGCGCCGGCCAGGAACCCGACCGCGGGGTCGCTGCGGCGTCGAGGGTGTCTTGGTGGCGGTGAGCGCGCCGGTGTCCTCGTCGAGCACGACGACGTCGGTGAACGTGCCGCCGGTGTCGATGCCGACCCGCAGGCTCATGGCCGCGGCCCGCCGGGCGGGAAGGCGGCCTTCGCCTCGGACTCCAGCACGTCCCGGTGGCGGCGGTAGAGGTCGAGGTTGCGCTCGGCCAGGTGGTCGAAGCTCTGGCGGACCGACGACCCGGGGCTGATCGTCGCCATCGGCTCGCGGCCGATCGTGGCGGACACCCAGCCGGCCTGGCTGGTCCCCCGGGCCAGCACCTCGCCGGTCGGCCCGACGACCAGCGAGTTGCCGAAGTACACGAAACCGCCGGGATCGACCCCCACGGCGTTGGGCGCCACCACGTACACGTGGTTGTCGTAGGCCCGGGCGCGCGTGGTCAGCTCCCAGATGTCGGCCGCCCGCAGGAACGCCGACGGCCGCACGACGACCTCGGCGCCGAGGCCCGCCTCGATGCGCACCAGCTCGGGGAAGTCGCCGTCGAAGCAGATGATGCTCCCCAGGCGCCCGACCGGCGTGTCGACGACGAGCACATCGTCGCCGGGCGTGGCCCACTGGCGCTCGGCGGGGAACAGGTGGGTCTTGCGGTAGACGCCGAGCACGTCGCCGCCGGGCCCGATCACGGCGGCGGCGTTGTAGACCACGCCACGCTCGGCCCCGGCCTCGTACGTCGGCCATACGAGCACGACTCCGGCCTCGGCCGCGAACGCCTGGGCCGCCTCGGTGAGCGGCCCGGGGATCGGGCCGACCAGGTCCCACAGCGCGCCGGCGTCGAGGCCGGGCGTGAAGCCGGTGGTCACGGTCTCGGGCACCACGACCAGCCGGGCGCCGGTGGCGGCCACGCACCGGCGGGCCAGGTCGAGCGCCGCGTCGACGTTGGCGGCCACGGCGGCGGCCGTGAGGGGGCCGGGTTGCGGCGCGACCTGAAGCCCGGCCGCGACGAATTCTCGTTCTGGTCTGCCAGGTGGTTGGTCATCAACCATTTTTCAGCCCAGAACGCTTGTGCCGCCAGGCTGCGCCGGCGGCCGCAGCGGCGATAGCCGCCGCCGCGAGCCAGGGCTGGGCCCGGCGGCGCCGGGCCCGGGCCGGTTGCGGCGCCGGAGGCACCGCAACCCGGGCGGACGGCGGCGGCACAGCCGCCGCCAGCGTGTCCTCGGCCAGCCGCCGCACGGCGGCGGCCAGCACGGCACCGCCGACCGCGGCCAGCGGGCCGGTGACCTCGCCCTCGACCGTGAGCGTCGTGCGGTCGGGCGCCGCCCGCACGATCAGATCCACCGTGCCCGGCTCGCCCGAGCCCCGGACCCGGACCGCGTCGGGGTCCACGGCCGCCACCGTGCCCGACCACAGGCCCCGGACCGACGCCACCGCCAGGTCGAGCGCCACCGCCACCGTGCCGTCGCCCTCGGACGCCCGGGCGGCCGATCGGCACCCGGGCAGCGCCGCGGCCAGGCGGTCCGGGTCGGCCAGGGCGGCCCACGCCTCCGGCGGGGCGGCGACCGGGAACGTGGTCCTCACGCCAGCGCCGCCCACAGCTCGGGGGGCGAGATCGGCATGCGGTCGATCCGCACGCCCACCGCATCCTCGATCGCGGCCGCCAGGCACGCCGAGCCCGGGATCACGCCGGCCTCGCCCGCCCCCTTGATCCCCAGCGGGTTGAGCGGCGACGGCGTCTCCAGGTGGGCGATCAGCGGCGTCGGCACCTCGCTCAGGTACGGCATGAGGAAGTCCATGAAGCTGGCGTTCGTGAGCGTGCCCGCCTCGTCGTAGACGATCCGCTCCAGCAGCGCCCCGGCCACGCCCTGGGCGACCCCGCCCTGGATCTGGCCCTCCACCAGCATCGGGTTGATCAGCGGGCCGCAGTCGTGCACCACCGCGTAGCGGACGATCGCCACGTCGCCGGTCTCGGTGTCGACCTCCACGACCGCCGCGTGCATCCCGGCGGCGAACGTCGAGCGGACCGGCGAGTAGTAGTCGCGGGCCTCCAGTCCCGGCTCCTCGTCGTCGGGGACCGGGGCGACGTCGGGATCGGCGGGCGAGGCGAACTGCGTCGCCGCCTGGGCCGCCTTCGAGAACGAGTAGCGCAGCGGGTTGGACAGGACCGCCACCTGCGACAGCGGGATGCCACGGCTGGGGGTGCCCTTCACGTGGACCACGCCGCCGGCGATGTCGAGGTCCTCGGGGGCGGCCTCCAGCGCCTCGGCCGCGATGCGGACGGCCTTCGCCCGCACGGCCCGGGCCGCCAGCGCCACCGCGTTGCCGCTCATCACCGCCGCCCGGCTGGCGTAGGTCCCCACCGCGTAGGGGAACCGGCGGGTGTCGCCCGTGGTGACGTACACGTCGGCCACGTCGACCCCCAGCTCGTCGGCCACGATCTGGGCGAACACCGTCTCGTGCCCCTGGCCCTGCGACGTCAGGCCGGTGGCGACCATGACCCGGCCGTTGGTCTCGACGTGGACGTGGCCGCCCTCGTACGGCCCGACGCCGGTGCCCTCGACGTAGCAGGCGAGCCCGATGCCGAGCCGCCGGCCCTCGGCGGCCGCCGCGGCCCGCTCGGCCGCGAACCCGTCCCACCCGACCAGCTCCCGCAGCCGCGCCAGCACCGCCGGGTAGTCGCCCGAGTCGTAGATCAGCGGGCGGCCGTCCTGGAACGTCATGTGGAAGTCGTAGGGGAACTCGTCCGGCCCGATCAGGTTGCGGGCCCGGACCTCGGCCCGGTCGAGCCCCAGCTCGGCGGCGATGCGGTCGATCGTGCGCTCCATGACGAAGCAGCCCTGGGGCCGGCCCGCGCCGCGGTACGGGGTCACCGTGACGGTGTTGGTGTAGAGCGACGTGAACGT
Source organism: uncultured Acidimicrobiales bacterium (assembly GCA_963739835.1). Taxonomy (GTDB): domain Bacteria; phylum Actinomycetota; class Acidimicrobiia; order Acidimicrobiales; family VFJN01; genus ZC4RG19. Next base: position 45,535 of record CAVUBW010000015.1, on the reverse strand, counting down.
GACCCGGTAGTTGCGGTGCCGGTACGGGCCGGGGAGCTGGGTGGCGGTGATGATCGGCAGCACGATCCCGTAGGGCGTGTAGGCCCCGGTGTCGTGACAGAACTCGACCTCCATGCCGAGGACGGTCCCGTCGTCGTCGAAGCCGACCCGGACGTGGTGGGTCTGGCCCCGCTCGTGGGTGGCGGACACGAAGTGCTCGTAGCGGTCCTCGACCCACTTCACCTCCCGGCCGAGCAGCCGGGCCGCCCACGGCACCAGCACCTCCTCGGGGTAGGGGTGGAGGACCTTGGTGCCGAACCCGCCGCCCACGTCCGGGGTGATCACGTCGACCGCCACGTCGGGCAGGTCGAGGATGTTGGCCACCGCCGCCCGGACGCCGGTCGACGTCTGGGTCGACGTGCGCAGGCGCAGCCGGCCGTCCTCGGCGTCCCAGCGGGCGTGCACGCCCCGGCCCTCCAGCGGCGACGACAGCGAGCGCTCGATGGCCAGGTCCAGCTCCAGCACCCGGGGAGAAGCGGCGATGGCGGCCCGGGCGTCGCCCAGCTCCTGCGTGGTGACCCCGGCGACGTTGCCCGGCACGTCGGGGTGGACCAGGTCCGCCGCGGCCCGGGCGGCCGGGATCCCGACCACCGCCGGCAGCACCTCGTAGTCGACCACGACCCGCTCGGCTGCGTCCTCGGCCGCGTAGCGGTCGGCGGCCACGACCATCGCGATCGCCTCGCCGACGTGGTTGACCTCTTCGCGGGCCAGGGCGTACTGGGTGCGGGGGTGGGTGAGGTCGGGGTGGGGGATGAGCAGCGGCAGCGGCTCGGCCAGCCGGCCGGGCAGGTCGTCCCAGGTGTAGACCGCCACCAGGCCCTCGACGTCGAGGGCGCCGGACACGTCGACGCCCCCGATGCGGGCGTGGGCGTACGGGCTGCGGACGAAGGCGACGGCCAGCGCGTCGTGCCCGGCGTCGTCGAGGAAGCGGCCCGCGCCCCGGAGCAGCCGCTCGTCCTCCCGGCGCTCGACCGGCTCGCCGAACCAGCGGGTGGTCACGCCGGGCCGTCCGCGGCCAGCTCGGCCGCCCGGCGCACCGAGCGGACGATGTTCACGTAGCCGGTGCAGCGGCACAGGTTGCCGCCGAGGGCGTCGGCGATCTCGGCGTCGCTCGGCTCGGGCGTGCGGGCCAGCAGGTCGGTGGCCAGCAGCAGGAACCCCGGCGTGCAGAAGCCGCACTGCAGCCCGTGGCACTCGCGGAACGCCCGCTGGACCGGGCCCAGCTCGCCGTCCGGCCCGGCCAGGCCCTCGACGGTGGTGACCTCGGCGCCGTCCACCGTGACCGCGAACGTGAGGCACGACCGGACCGGCTCGCCGTCGACCAGCACCGTGCACGCGCCGCACACCCCGTGCTCGCAGCCGACGTGGGTGCCGGTGAGCCGCAGGTCGTGGCGCAGCAGGTCGGACAGCAGCCGCCGAGCGGGGACCCGGGCGGTCCTGACGGCGCCGTTCACGGTCAGCACGACCTCGTGGCGGGCCTCGCCGGTCACGCCGGCACCTCCGACGCCCGGTGGCGGGGGTCGAGGCCGGCCCGCGCCCGGGCCAGCGCCCGGTCGAGCGCCCGGACCGTCAGCGTGGCGGCCAGGTGGCGGCGGTAGTCCCCGGTGGCGTGGATGTCGTCGGTCGGGCGCAGAGTGTCCGCCACCAGGGCCCGGACCGCGCCCGCCTCGCCGGCGGCCGGGCCGAGGTCGAGCACGACCGGGATCGGGCCGCACGACAGGTAGGCCGCCCGGCCGGCGACCGGCGCACCGTCGCCGTCGACCGTGACCGTGAGGACGACCCCGGCCAGGGCGTAGTCGCCGTGGCGCCGGGCCAGCTCGTCCACCGCCCAGCCGGTGCGGCCGGCCAGCGCCGGGAACGTGGCCGCCACCACCAGCTCGTCCGCGGCGAGCGTCGTCTGCAGCGGGCCCGCGAACAGGTCGGCGGCGGCGATGCGGCGGGAGGCCAGGCCCCCGGACCGCCAGGCCACCGCCTCCACGTCCCCGCCCACCACGGCCAGGACCGCGGGCAGCTCCGCCGCCGGGTCGGCGTGGGCCAGCGAGCCGCACACGGTGCCCCGGTTGCGGATGACCGGGTGGGCGATCCAGCCCGCGGCCTCGGCCAGCAGCGGGTGGGCGCCGGCGATGGCCGGGTCCCGCAGCAGCCGGGCGTCCCGCACCGTGGCCCCGACCTCGACGCCGCCGGCGCCGGTCGCGCAGCGGTCGAGGCCCGCCACCCGGTTGACGTCGACCAGGTGCGCGGGGGCGGCGAGGCGGAAGTTCATGAGCGGGACCAGGCTCTGGCCCCCGGCCAGCACCTTGGCGTCCTCGGCGTGCTCGGCCAGCGTGCGGGCCGCCTCCTCGACCGTGGCCGGCCGGTGGTAGGCGAACGGCGGCGGCTTCACGCGGCCACCTCCCCGGCCAGCGCGTCGAGCGCGGCGGTGAAGCAGGCCAGCGGCGGCCGCACCAGCCCGGCGCCCACCTGCCCGGTCCCGGCCACCCGGCCGGCGATGCCGGTGTTGATGATCGGCGGCACGCCGGTGCGGACGACGGCGAGCACGTCGATCCCGAACGGCACGCCCCGGAAGCCCAGCGCCGGCAGCACCCAGGTCGGGTGCTCGGCCAGCGTCACCTCGTACATCAGCTCGGTCCAGCGCCGGGCGTCGCCCACCTCGCCGCCCACCATGCCGACGATCGCCGGCGCGCCGGCCATGGCGAACCCGCCGAGCCCGACGGTCTCGGTGATGGCCGAGTCGCCGATGTCGGCGTTGGCGTCGTCGGGCCCGTAGTCGCCCAGGTAGAGGCCCTCGGGCACGGCCGCCGGGGCGGTGAACCAGCGGTCCCCGCTGCCGCCGGTGCGGATGCCGAACTCGGTGCCGTTGCGGGCCATGGCCGTGACGACGGTGGCGCCGGGGATGCCCCGGCCGGCGTCGGCCACCAGCTTGCCGGCGGCCATCACCACGTTGAGCAGGAAGTGGTCGTTGGCGTCGACGAAGGCGAGGGCGTCGGCCACGTCGCCGGCGGCGTGCTCGGCGCCCACGGTGCGCACGAGGTCCGGCGCCAGCGCCCGGACCAGCAGCGAGGTGCCGGCCCGGTTGCGGTTGTGGCCCTCGTCGCCCATCGGCGACCATCGAGGCGATCAGCGCCCCCACGTCGACCGGGCCGTGGCGGGCCAGGCCCGCGGCCAGCACCGGGCCGAGCACCCGGGCCATCCACCGCAGCCGCTCGGTCACCGCGTCCCCGTAGGCCCCGTAGCGCAGGACCTTGCCGAGGCCCTCGTTGAGCGTGCTGCGGCTCGTCCGCCCGGCGCCGTCGTCGAGCACCCACATCGGCATCGACGGGCTCACGATGCCGGCCATCGGCCCGACCGCGGCGTGGTCGTGGCACGGCGCCAGCTCGATCGCCCCGGAGGCGGCGAGGCGCTCGGCCTCCTCCGGCGTCCCGGCCCAGCCCTCGTAGAGGCAGGCGCCGACGATCGCCCCCCGCAGCGGACCGGACGCGGCCTCCCAGCCGATCGGCGGGCCGGCGTGCAGCAGCTGGTGCCGCCCGAGGCCGACGAGCTCGGCCGCGGGCCGGACGTCGACGATGCGCGGCCGGACGGCGGTCATGCGGGCGACCGCGGTGCGGTTGGCCGCGTCCCGGCGGGCGTCGGCGGCGACGGCGGCGACGGCGGCGGCGGAGCCGGCCGGCGGCGGGCGCCAGTCGACGGGCACGGTGGCGACGCCCTGGGCGACCAGCGCCTCGTCCAGCGTGGGCGCGCCGACGGTGACGACCGCCTCGGGCGCCGCCAGCAGGTCGGCGAGCGGGCTGGCGGTCACGGCGCCGCCGCCCTGGCGGCCAGCGCCGCGGGCGCGGGCGTTGCTGCGGTGGACCGCGGCACCCGCCGCGGTCAGCGCCCGGGCCTGGCGGTCGAGGCCCTGCGGGTCGCCGGCGGTGCCGATCAGCGCGACGACGACCGCCGCGCCGGCGGCCCGCGCGGACGCGATCGCCGGGGCGAGCACCGCGGCCGGGTCGGGGTGGGCGCCGTGGCCGAGCACGACGTCGAGCAGCACGGCGCCGGTCGCCGGCGCCTCGGCCGCCAGCCGCTCGGCCACCGCCGCCGGGTCGATCATCGGGTGGGGGCGGCCGGCGGTGAACTCGTCGTCGCCCAGGTCGACGAGGTGCGAGCCGGGCGGCGGCTCGCCGATCACGGCTTGGGCCTCGGCGCAGTTGGTGCCGCCGGAGAACAGCCCGAGGATCGGTCCGGGCCGGGCGCGGACGTCGTCGGCCCCCCACGACCCCGGCTCGGGGAAGTCGGCCCCCACGGCGGCGGCGATGCCGGCCGCCGCGTCGGTCAGGTCGGGGCGACCGGCGCCGACCAGGGCGAGCATGACCGGGGTGCGGCAGGCGGCCGCCGCCCGCTCGACCGCCCGGGCGACCTCGGGGTCCGGGGGCTTCGACACGACCGCGATCACCTCGGTGGCCGGGTCGGCGTCGAGCGCGGCCAGGGCGGCGAGGGTGGACGCCCCGCCCACGTCGGCAGAGAGGTCCCGCCCGCCCACGCCGAGCACATGGCGGACGCCGACGCCGGCGCCGTCGAGCAGGCAGCACACCTGCTGGGCGCCGGTCCCGGAGGCGGCCACCAGGCCGACCGGGCCGGGCACGACCACGTTGGCGAAGCCGAGGCCCACGCCGCCGAGGATGGCGGTCCCGCAGTCGGGGCCCATGACCAGCCGGCCCCGCTCGGCGGCCTCCCGCTTGAGCGCCACCTCGGCCTCGACCGGCACGTTGTCGCTGAACACCATGACGTGCCGCCCCGACCGCAGGGCGGCGAGCGCCTCGACCGCGGCGTGCGGCCCCGGCACCGAGACCACGACGACCCCGGCGTCGGGCCGGCGCCGGGCGGCCGACTCGACGGTGAGCGCCGGCCCCTCCCCCGCGTCGCCCACGGTTGCCGGCCGGCGCTCGGTCAGCACCCGCTCGACCGCGGCCCGGGCGGCCTCGGCCGCGGGGTCGTCATCCGCCCGGACGGCGACCACCAGGTCGTCCACGCCCGCCTCGGGGGCGGCGAAGCCGGCCTGGTCCAGCAGCCCGAGGTTCAGCGCGGTCGCCATCGCCGCGATCACGGTCGCCACGCCGGGCAGGTCCTTGGCGGCGGCGCTGGCCCGCATGAGCGTGACCGAGTCGACGTAGCGGCCGGGCTCGATCCACACGCGGTCGGTCACGCCGCCCCCACCAGGTCCTCGGCGAGGCGGGCGCCGACCAGCAGCCCGGCGGCCAGGTACGACCCGCTGGTGTGCCCGACGGCAGCGAGCCGGCCGAGCGCAGCGTCGAGGTCCCCGACCCCGGACAGCGCCCGCAGCACGGCGGCGGCCTCGGGGATCACGGCCCCCTCGTCGGCAGCGGCGAGCAGCGCGGACGACAGCCGTGTCGTGCGGTCCTGCGCCAGGGCGCGCACGGCGGCGCCGAGCGCATCGGCCGGCGGCGAGTCGGGGGCGACGGCCCGCAGGGCGGCCAGCGCCCCGGCGACCAGGTCGTCGCCGGCCGGCGTGAGGCCGGCCCCCCGGCCCAACAGCGGCCCGACGGCGCCACGGGCGTCGCCCGAGGCGAGCGCGGCGGCGAACCGGTCGACCGCGTCGGGCGGCAGCAGCGGATCTCGCGGCTCGTCCTGGAAACGGTCGCCAGAGCGACCGTTTCCAGGGACAAACGCGGACCCTGGGGTCGAACCATCGGGTGACCCGCACGACCGGCTCGCCGGCGAGCCACATCGCGCCGGCGCCCACGGCGTCGACATCACCGAGGGCGGGCGCCACGACCGCGCACGGCAGGCGCACCGCGGCGGGGGTCACGAGCGCCACCAGCCGGCCCGCGACGGCGAGGTAGGCGGCCTGGGACCCGGTCGCGACCACCCCGACCGGCGTCACCGGCCCGACCAGCACGTCGCGCACCAGCACGCTGGCGGCGGCACGGCGAGGGGTCGGTGCGTTCAAGTACGAGAGATTAGAGCGGACGCTCAGGTTTCGCCGACGTCCACGATCGCCGCGACCGGGCCGCCGCCGGACGGGCCCTGGTGCAGCGCGGCCACCGACACGAACACCGCCGGGTCGCCGACCGCGGCGGCGGCCACGCCGCCGACCGCGCCCTTGATGTGGCGGTGGTGGTGGACGTCCGAGTCGTCGAGCGCCACCTGGCGCCGGCCCCGCAGCCGGCTGGTCGGGTCGGCCTCGCACTTGATGAACACGTTGACCAACCGATCGCCGAGGTCGGCGGCCACGGGGCGGTCGGGCAGGTCGAGACCGGCCGAGCGGACGGCGGCGTAGATCCCCTCGGCGTCGAGGGCGTCCCGCATGACCGAGTGCCCGACCCGGAACCGGCCCCCGGCACCGGGCGTGTTGCCGACCACCACGATCTGGGCCCGGTCCAGCTCGACGCCCGACGAGCACGACGCCACCGCGGAGTACAGCGAGAGGTCGTGGCCGATGGCCTCGGCCGCGGGCGGGTCGATCTCGCCCAGCGCCACCGCGATGCCGAGCGCGGTGGTGCCGTTGGACAGGTTCATCGAGTCCAGCGGCTCGTCGGTCGCGGTCGTCTCGCCCCGGGCCCGGGCCTCCTCGATCGTCGCCATCGTGAGCAACGGGGTCTTGGTCTGCACGTAGTGGACCTCGGCCGGGTCGTCGATCCCGGCGTCGGCCATCGCCCGCCGCACCCCCTCGGCCACGGTGGCGACCATCGCCGGCCGGCCGATGTGCTCGGGCAGGATCACGTCGCTCATCGCGACGCCCACCGCAAGCCGCGGCTCGCCGGAGCCGGACGGCCCCGGCACCCGGGCGAACACGGTCGCGTGCGGCGTGAGCACGCCGTCGGTGCCGCCGGACCAGACCATCGGCACGTCCTCGACCCAGCCGGCGTCCCGGCCGGTGCGCTCCCGGAGCACGCCCCGGAACGCCTGGTCGGCCAGGATCCGGGTGAAGTCGTTGACCCCGCCGTTGCCCTCGGTCTTGCCGATCACGGCGACGACGTCGTCGGCCGCGAACGCCCCGGCCTCGATCAGCGCGGCCATGCCCGAGGCGTCCGACACGCTCTCCAGCACGACCTTGTGGGCGACGTACGGCATCGCGGGAGGCTAAGCGATCCGACGTCAGGCGGGAACGAGCAACCGCCGCAGTGCCGGCTCGGCCACGTCGCTGCGCCGCCCGTCGGCCAGTGCCACGAGGTCGTCGGCATCCGCGCTGCCCGGATCCTCCCGGCGCAGCGACGACGCCACCCAGTCGATCGTCCGGAGCCCGTCGGGACCCGCGATCACGTTGCCGGGGTGGAAGTCGCCGTGGAACACGATGTCGCCGGCCGGCACGACCCGGCCCCGCTTCGCCAGCACCGCCGCCAGGTCGGGCAGCCCCGGCACCGCGGCGGCGTGGATCGCCAGGTGGACGCCGGCCAGCTCCCGGCCGACGTCGCCGGACGAGCGCTCGGACCGCAGGAGCTGGTCGAGCAGGGTCGGGCCGTCCACCCGCTCGAACACGATCCCGCGGCGGCCGTCCACCTCGACCAGGCCGTGCACCTCCGGGCTCGCCACCCCCGCCCGGTAGACGGCGGCTGCCAGGTCCAACTCGCGCTCGACCGCGTAGTCGTACGCGGCCAGGAACAGCTTGACCACCCGGCCCTCACCCCAGGCGAACACCTCCGACGAGCCGCCGCCACCCAACCGCTCCCCCAGCTCTGACACGGCCGCGAGCCTCGCCGCTCAGGCCGGGCGGGCGGGCACCGGGACGTCGGCCTCCTCGACCCGGCCGTCGACGTGGCGGGCGAAGCGGCCGCGGTCGGCGCCGTGCGTCGGCGCGTCGTCCGGCCACGGCCAGCCGCCGAACTGGTCGCGGCGGTAGTCGGCGAACGCCTGCTGGATCTCGGCCTCGGTGTTCATCACGAACGGGCCGTAGCGGGCCACCGGCTCGCCGATCGGCCGGCCCTGGAGCAGCAGCGCCTCGACCTCCCGGCCGCCGGCCACCAGCGGGACCGTCGCGCCGGGACGCAACACCAGGCCGGTGTCGTTGCCGACCTCGCGGCCGTCGACGGTGAGCGTGTCGCCCTCGAACACGTAGAGAACGCGGGACGCGGCCGGGCCCGCCGGCGGCAGCTCCCAGGCCGCGCCGGGCTCCAGGCGCAGGTGCCAGATCGCCACGTCCGCGTCGGGCCGGGACGCCCACGAGCTCGGGGGCGGCGGGGGCGGCACGGCATCGCCGAGGGCGCCGGCGACGACCGTCACCTCGGTCGTGCGCCCGGCGCCGTCGCTGGCCCGGACGCGGGGGATGTCGCCGTCCCACAGCATCGTGAAGTACGGGTCGACGAACTTGTCGGCGGCCGCCAGGTTCACCCAGATCTGGAAGAGCTCCAGCGGGTTCGGGCGGTCGCGCCGCAGCAGCGGGAACATCTCCGCGTGCACGATGCCCCCGCCCGGCGGTCAGCCACTGGACGTCGCCCCGGCCGTAGCGGGCTGCGGCGCCGAGCGAGTCGGCGTGGTCGATGAGGCCCTGGCGGACGAACGTCACTGTCTCGAACCCCCGGTGCGGGTGCCCGGGGAAGCCGGGCACGACCCGGCCGTGGTACATGCTCCAGCCGTCGCGGGCGGAGAAGTCCATGCCCAGGTCGCGGTCGTCGACCGGAACGGCCGGCGCCAACCGCTCGTCGCCGGCGGGGTAGGCGTCGTCGTGGTGGACGCAGAACAGGAACGGGTCGAGCGTCGGCCACTGGAACCCCAGCGGCACGGTCTGGAGGACGGCGTCCGGCATCCGTCCAGGCTACGGCGGGAAGGGGCAGCCCCGGCCGGCCGCCGATCCATACTCGGCGGGTGCATGCCGCGGACCGACTGCTCACCGCCGTTGCCGAACGGCTGCTCGCGGCGGGCTGCGTCGCCGCGGACGAGGAGGCCGTGGAGCTGGTGGCGGCCGCCGCCGACGCCGCGGCGCTGGAGGCGCTGCTGCGCCGCCGGGAGGACGGCGAGCCGGTGGCCTGGCTCACCGGCACGGTCGTGTTCTGCGGGCGGACGCTGCGGGTCGCACCCGGGGTCTACGTGCCCCGGCCCCAGACCGAGGACCTGGCCCGCCGGGCCGCGGCCGTGCTGCCCGCCCGGGGCCGGGCCGTCGATCTGTGCACGGGTAGCGGGGCCGTGGCGGCCCACCTGCGGGCGGCGGCCGCGGACGCGACCGTCGTCGGCGTCGACCTCGACCCCCGGGCCGCCGCCTGCGCCCGCGGCAACGGGGTGCCGGCCGTGGTCGGCGACCTCGACGGACCGCTCGGCGGCGCCGGGACCTGGGACGTCGTGACCGCCGTGGCGCCCTACGTGCCGACCGGCGACCTGCGGCTGCTGCCGCGGGACGTCCAGCGCTGGGAGCCCCGAGCGGCACTGGACGGCGGGCCGGACGGCCTCGACCTGGTCGCCCGGGCGGTGGCGGCCGCGGGCCGGCTGCTGCGTCCCGGCGGCCACGTGCTGGTCGAGATCGGCGGCGAGCAGGACGCCGGGCTGGCGGCGGCACTGGCGGCGGCCGGCTTCGGTGACACGACCACATGGCGGGACGAGGACGGCGACCTGCGGGGCCTCACGGCCGTGCGCCTGTCAGCCGCGTTTTGTCCCCTGTAGCGGTCGCTCGGGCGACCACTGGCGGGGACGAAACGCGGCGATCTCCCGTCAGGCGACAAGCTCGTGGAGCCGGTCCCGCGCCCGGGCCCGCAGCCGGTAGGCGGTGGCGACTGGGACGCCGGCCCGGCGGGCGGCGTCGGGCACCGACCGGTCGTGGGCCGCGTGCTCCCAGAGCAGGTCGGCGTACGCCGGGCTCACGGCGCCCCGCGTGGCCGCCCGGTCGAGCAGGTGGCGCTGGAGCGGGTGGGCGAATGCGGCCGCCTCCGCCGAGGGCGCGCAAAGGCGGGCGGCCGACGCCCGGTCGAGCGCCGCGCCGGCGGACCGGGCCCGCGACCGGGCATCGCCGGCCAGGTCACGCTCGACCGAGCGCAGGACGTAGCCGGCCGGGCTGCAGCAGATGGCGCGGTCGCCCAGCCGCGCGACGTACTCGCTCGCCCGGGCGAGCACCTCCCACCCGGCGTCGTCCATCCCGCCGAGCTGGCGTCGCCAGCGGCCGGCCAGCCGTACGAGGCCGGGCACGAGCAGCTGGAGCAGCGCCCGCCGGGCGAGCGGATCGCCGCCGGCGGCGAGCCGGGCGACCGCGGCGCACACGGCCGTGCGGTCGGCGCCCGGCGGGGGGACGAGGTCGCCGAGCCGTGCCAGCCCGGCGAGCGCCGGCTCGGCCGCAGCCCAGCGCGCCACGAGCGTGGAGCGGCGGTGCCGCCGGCACAGCAGCGCCCACTCGCGGTCGAGGGCGGCGAACGGCCGGCGCGAGGCGACGGGGGTGGTCGCGGAGGGAGACATGCGCCGACCATCGCTGTCCCGCTCCCGCCGATCGTCCCGGTGCGGTTCCCGGTCGGTCCCGGTCGCTCCCGGATCAGGTCAACGGACGACGAAGCACCAGTACAGGAACTCGCTCCGCAGCTCCGCGCCACCGGGCGTGGCCACCCGGGCGACGAACTCGTTCCGGAACGCGGCACGGGCCGGTGGGGGCAGGGCCTCCAGGAAGATCCGGGCGCCGTGGCTGCGCAGCGACACCCACGCCGCCTCCGGTGACTCGAACAGGGCGACGAGGTCCTCGGCGTCGACGGTCACCGCCGCGAAGCCGAGGCGCGCCCGCACCCGCTCGGCGTCGGGACGCCGCCGGGCCCGGGCCAGCTGCGCCGCCGTCGTCGACCGGGCCGGCTCGGGCAGCGCGTCGACGTGCCGGCGGCACAGGTCGGTCCAGACCTCGGGGCCCCACGGCAGCGAGCACGCCACCCGGCCGCCGGCCCTGGTCACGCGGCGCCACTCCGGCAGCGAGGCCGGCCCGCTGAACTGCACGACCGAGTTGGCGACCACGGCGTCCACGGCGCCGTCGGGCAGGTCGAGCGCGGTCACGTCCATCGCCCGGATCTCGACGTTGTCCCGACCGGCCGCCGCCGCCCGGGCCCGCACGAGCATCTCCTCCGCCAGGTCCACGCCGAGCACCCGACCCGCGGGCCCCACCCGGTCGGCGGCCAGGACGGTGGCCGTGCCGGGCCCGCACCCGGCGTCGAGGACGCGCTCGCCCGGCCGGAGGTCGGCCAGCGCGACGAGCCGCCGGGCCTGCGGGCTCGTGTCTGCGTAGTCGGCGGCCAGGGCGGAGAAGCCGCGGGCGACCGGGGAGTCGGCGGCGCTCACTGGTCCACCATCCGTGTGTCGGTGGTCGTCAGGCTGCTGGCGCACCCCTGGGTCCCGCCGGGCCATCGCCAACTGCGCTTGCAGCGTGACTGCCGCCATGAGTTCTGCGAGGTCCGGCGGCCCAGGACGTGCCGACTGGCAATAGGGCTGAGCGCCCCAGAGCGCCGATCAGTGAGCAACCGGCAGACACGTCCTGAGACCACCGGGTGCTTCCCCACTGGGCCAACAGCGAGGAGGCTGACATGCATGATCCCACTGCGACCTTCGGTGGTGTGGACTGGGCCACCGACGGTCACGCCGTCTGTGTCGTCGACCCCAGCGGCCAGTCGGTCACCGAGTTCGACATTGACCACACCGCTGAAGGGCTGAGCGACCTGTGTCGACGGCTGGGCAAAGCCCACGTTGGTCGGGTGGCGATCGAACGTCCGGACGGTCCCGTCGTCGATGCCCTGCTCGACGCCGATTTCGAGGTCGTGGTCGTATCCAGTCGGGCGGTCAGGGCGCTGCGCACCCGCTACGGGACCGCTGGCAACAAATGCGACCGCTCCGATGCGTATGTGCTGGCCGACTGCCTGCGCACCAGACGGGCACCGCTGGCCGAGCCTGCAACCCGACTCGCCGCCGACGGTGACGCTGCGATCCCATGTCCGCGCCCGCAAAGACCTCGTCGAGACCCGGGTCGCGGTCGCCAACCAGCTGCGCGCCCACCTGCGGGTGACCTTCCCCGGCGCGGTTGGCCTCTTCCGCGACATCGACAGCCCGATCAGCCTCCGATTCCTCGAGCGGTTCCCGTCCGCGACCCGTGCCGCCTGGCTTTCTGAACGGCACCTCGGCGCTTGGCTGCGCGCCAACGGCTACTGCGGCCGCAAGAGCGCCACCGAGTCTACGCCCGACTCGCCCGGGCCGCCCATGGCACAACCGGCGAACAGGGCGATGCTCGCGGCGCCGTCGCCTTGGCCTTCGTCGCTGTCCTCCGCAGCCTGCGCGCCCAGATCGACGAGCTCGAAACCCGCATCGCTGAACTGCTCGACGCCCACCCCGACGCGCCCATCTTCCAATCGTTGCCCCGCTCGGGCACCATCCGGGCCGCGACCCTGCTTGCCGAGATCGGCGACTGCCGCGCCCGGTTCCCCGACCCCGAGTCCCTCACCTGCCTCGCCGGCGTCGCCCCCTCCACCAGAACGTCGGGCCGCCACCGGGCCGTCACCTTCCGATGGGCCGCCGACAAGAAACTCCGCGACGCGCTCTGCGACTTCGCCGGTGACAGCTGGCGAGCCAACACCTGGGCCGAACAGCGCTACAGGCAACTCCGAGCCGACGGCAAACGCCACCCCCACGCGGAACGCATCCTCGCCCGCAGCTGGGCCCACATCATCTGGCGCTGCTGGCAAGACCACACGGCCTACGACCCCGCCCGCCACCAGGCCCACCAACGCCTCGTTCACCCAACGCCTTGACATAGGGCTACTCATGGGGTGAGCCGGTGCAGGTCGCGGGGGAACAGCGTGACCTCCCGGACGTTGGCCGCCCCGGTCAGGCGCGAGACCCAGCGCTCCAGCCCGACGGCGAAGCCGCCGTGGGGCGGCATCCCGTGGCGGAAGGCCTCCAGGTAGCCCGCCAGCGGCGCGGGGTCGGCGCCGGCCAGCGCCGCCAGGTAGTCCTCGTAGCGGTGGAGGCGCTGGCCGCCGGTCACCAGCTCGACGCCCCGGAACAGCAGGTCGAAACTGTTCGACACGCCCGGCCGGTCGGGGTCGGGGTGGGTGTAGAACGGGCGCTTCGCCATCGGGTAGCCGACCACGTACAGGAAGTCGGACCCGTGCTCGCGGCGGGCCCAGTCGCCCAGCCACCGCTCGTGCGCCGGGGGCCAGGTCGGGCTCGCCGACGACCGGCTCACCGGTGTCGGCCTCGATCATCCGCTGGCCCTCCGCGAAGTCCACGGCCGGGATCTCGGCCGGGACGGACGGGAGGGCGAGGTCGAGCACGTCGAGCGCGCCCCCCGCCCGGTCCGCGACGGCGGTCAGCATCCCGGCCACCACGTCCCGCAGCACCGCCATCACGTCCCGGTGGTCGGCAACGAAGCCCATCTCCGCATCGAGCGACACGTACTCGGCCAGGTGGCGGGCCGTGTCGTGCGGCTCGGCCCGGAACACCGGCCCGACCTCGTAGACCCGCTCGAACACGCCGACCATCGTCTGCTTGTAGAACTGCGGGCTCTGGGCCAGGTACGCGGTCCGGCCGAACCAGTCGATCGGGAACACGTTGGCGCCGCTCTCGGTGGCCGCGGCGACAACCTTTGGCGTGTGGATCTCGGTGAAGCCGAGGCCGTCGAGGGTGGCGCGGAACCCGTGCACCGAGGCGGCGGCCAGCGCCGCCGCGGCCCGCCGCCGGGGGTGGCGCAGCGCCACGGCCGCATGGTCGAGGAGGGTCGGGAGCTGGGCAGGGATCTCGGGTCGCCGCAGCTCGAACGGCGGGACGTCCGCCGCTGGGGCGATGACCACCACCTCCGGCTGCTGGACCTCGTAGCCGCCCGGCGCCTGGGCGCTCGCGGCGACCGTGCCGGTGACCTCGACGACGCTCTCGGCCACGAGGTCGGCGAGCGCCTCTCGCGCCGCGGCGTCCTCGACCACGACCTGGGCGATCCCCGCCCGGTCCCGGACCAGCAGGAAGGTCACCCGGGCGAGGCGGCGCTGGTGGTGCAGCCACCCGGCCAGCCGCACCCGGTCGCCGGCGCGCCCGCGAGATCGCTCGACAACGTGCGCTCCGGCCGCCCCATCCGCCCCATCCAACTCACCCCAGCAGCTGGGCGCAGGTGATTTCCGCGAACCAGGCCTCGAACTGCTCGGGCGACCAGCGCCGCTCGCCGGCGAGCAGCAGCCAGACGTCGGGGTGGTTGAGGGTCCACAGGATGTCGGTCGCCCGGGCCGGGTCGAGGCCGGGCCGCAGGCCGCCCCGCTCGGCCACCGCGTCGACCACCGCCCGCTGGTTGGCGTAGAAGTCGGACTGGATCAGCCGCCACAGAGCGGCGCCGTCGGGGTCGACCACGGCGGCGCTGCGGATCGCCGCCAACAGCGGCCCGATCCGGGACTTGACCACGCGGGCGTTGCGGGCGTTGCGGCGCAGCAGGCGCTCGGGGTCGGGCTCGGCCAGCATGTCCCGGTACCAGGACCGGTCGGCCACGGGCGCGTCGTCCGTGTCGCCCTTCAGCAGCAGGTCCCACAGGCTGCGGAGCAGGCCGCTCTTGGTCGAGAACGCGCTGTACACGGTCTTGAGGGCGACGCCGGCCTCGGCGGCGATGGCCTCCATGGTCGTGGGCACGTAGCCGTCGCGCTCGAACAGCACCTGGGCGGCGTCGAGGATCGCCTGACGGGTTGCCGCCGCCTGCGCCTGGCGCCGGCGGGAGTCGTACCGGCGCCGGGTGGGCGCTGCGTCGGCCACTTGACCACTCTAGCGGGATATTCAATACTCGTAACGAGCAACGAATATTGGGACGGAGGCCGAGATGGCGATGCAGGGACAGGCGGGCGCCGACGCCCGAGCGCGGGCAGGTGCACGCGATGTGGGCCGCGGTCGCCGACCGGTGGGCCGAGCACGCGGACGAGGTCGACGAGCGCGGCGCGGCGCTGACGGCCGCGATGCTCGACTGGGTCGCGCTCCGGCCGGGCGGCCGCGTGCTCGAGCTGGCGTGCGGGCCGGGCGGCGCCGGCCTCGCCGCGGCCGAGCGGGTCGGGCCGGGTGGCGAGGTCGTGGTGTCGGACGTCGCCCCGCCGATGGTGGCGATCGCCACCGCGCGGGCGGCGGCTCGCGGCCTGTCCCAGGTCCGGGGCGAGGTCCTCGACCTGGAGGCGATCGATGCGCCCGACGGCCGCTACGACGCCGTGCTGTGCCGGGAGGGGCTGATGTTCGCGGTCGACCCCGCCCGTGCGGCCGGCGAGATCGCCCGGATCCTCCGGCCCGGCGGCCGGGTCGCGGCGGCGGTGTGGGGCCCGCGGGCCGAGAACCCGTGGCTCGGCCTGGTCCTCGACGCGGTGGGCGAGCAGCTCGGCGTGCCGCTGCCGCCGCCAGGCATCCCGGGGCCGTTCTCCCTCGGCGACCGGGACGGGCTGGCGGCGCTGCTGACCGGCGCCGGGCTGGTCGACGTCACGGTCCGGGATGTGCCGACGCCGCTTCGCTCCCCGTCGTTCGACCGGTGGTGGGCGAGGACCACCGCCATCGCCGGCCCGCTCGCCGCGCTCGTCGACGGGCTGCCCGACGACGCGGCCGCCGCGCTGCGCGCCCGGGTCCGGGACGCGGTCGCGACGTACTCGACCGCCGACGGGCTGGAGCTGCCCGGGGTCGCGCTGCTGGCGTGCGCCCGGGCGGCTTAGTTGCCGAACAGCGACAGCACGATCACCAGGCCGACCACCGCGAGCACGCCGAAGAGCAGCGTCCACAGGAAGGTGCGGAACCCGAAGGCGGCCCAGCCGAGCACGCTGAACAGGAAGATCAGCCCGGCCGCGGCCACGAGGAAGAACCCGACCACGAACAGGCTGCCGACCACGACGCACGCGACGCTGGCGCCGATCACCTCGCCGACGTCGTCGACCTGGGGGTCGCCGAGGATCTGATCGCAGGTCGTGCTGACGATGGGCCCGCTGGCGAGATAGGTCACCGGGAAGGCGATCGCGACCGCCAGCAGGGCCAGCAGCAGCGAGCGGGCCACCGTCCCGCTGCGGACCTCGGACACGACGGACTTTTCGGAAACCTCGGACACCTCGGACCTCCGGTTCGGGGGACTCAGGTGCGGCGGGTTGACCGTTGGATGAGTCGCGGGCGGCCGATCAGATACGGGAACCCGCGGGATCGCCGGCCGAGCGGCCCCACCACCACAGCGCCAGGGCGCTCAGCGTGTGCCAGGCGGCGTGGCCCTGGAAGCGTGAGCCGGGCCGGCACAGCGGGCCGCCGGTGCGGCTGGCGACGTGGAGGCCGCCGGCGACGACCCAGAGCGCGGCCAGCGGCGCCCGGCGCCGGGCGCGGTGGTCGTGGGCGGCGAGCCCGGCGACCGCGTCGGCCGCCACGGCCCCGACGCCGAGGGCCGCCTGGGCGGCCTGGCTGACGGCGGGCGACAGCGCCAGGGCCGCGCCCCCGGCCGACGCCGCCGTGGCCCCGCGGCTGTCGAGGTCACGGCCGGCGGCCTCGCCGACCTCGGCCGCCAGCGCGATGCCCAGCGTGGCGAGCAGGGCGGCGTCGTGCATCCACCGGCCGGCCCGACCGCCGGGGCCGTGGTAGGCGAGGCCGCCGAGCCCGTTGGCGGCGGTCGCCAGCCCGAACGCGGCGAGCCACCGGGGCGACCGGCCCCCGCCCCGGCCGGTCGGCCGGCGGCGGGCCCGGGCGACCAGGGCCGCGCCCGCCGCCACGTAGGCGAGGCTGGAGAGGGCGTTGACCGGCTGGGTGAGCGGGCCGTCGTGGATGCACTCGCAGTCCCCTGCGCCCAGGGGCCGGGCCCTCACACCGGCTCCTCCACCGCGGATCGGGCCGCGCCGACGTCCGCGATCACGGCCCCGCGCAGGGTCCGCATCTCGACGAGCTGGCCGCGGCGGTCGAGCACCGTGCGCCACGACCGCCACGCCACGAGCAGCGCCGTGACCTGGGCCAACACCGCTAGCGCGGCAAATGCCAGCAGCGGCAGCGAGACGAACACGAGCAGCGAAGCCAGGAACCCCGACCGGTTGCCGACCACAACGTTCACGACCGGCGTCAGCGGGAACGTGGCCGCGGCGGTGACGTCGGCGAGGACGGTGCCCCCGAAGTCGAACCAGGCGAGGGCCAGCCATGTCAGCGGGAACACCACGAGCCCGACCAGCACCCGCACCGTCCCCTTGGTCACCGGCGCCTCGGGAATCAGGCCGGCCACGACCACGGCGAGCGTGGGCAGCGCGTTGGCCATCGCCCCGGCGATGGCGAACGGCGCCAGCACGACGATCACCGCGGCGAGCACCACCACCCGCCAGGCCAGCGCCCGGGCGCTCACCGACCGGCCGACGTCCGCGTCGCGCAGCCCCACGTGGTCGAGCGCCAGTTGGTAGTGGCACTGGGCGTCGACGACCGCGGTGCGGGCCGGCTCGGGCAGGCGCCCGAGCTCCCGCGCCAGCGGGGCGCTCGCGGCGAGGGGCACCGGCCGGCGGGGATCGTCGGCGTGGTCCCGCAGCGCCACGGTCGCCGCCCCGCTCAGCGCCAGCGCGTCGACCAGGGTCGGGAAGTCCGGCGACACCGACCGCAGCCGATCCTCGACCACCGCCAGCAGGCCCCGCACGACCGCGTGCTCGTCGCCGCCCGAGGCCCGGAGCCGGGCGACCTCCGCGGCCACGTCGACGGGCGAGGCGAAGGCGACCAGCGCCCGGCCCCGCAGCGCGACCTTGTCCTCGTACGCGATGCCGACGGGCAGGATCCGCACACCGGCGACGCCGGCGTCCAGCGCCTGCACGGCGATGCGGGCCACCCCGGTGCGCAGCTCGACCAGGTGGGGCCGGTCGTGCGTGGTGCCCTCGGGGAAGATCGCCACGGTGTCGCCGGCGTCGAGGGCGGCCACGGCGGAGGCGAAGGTGGCGGTGTTCCCGGCGGTGCCGTCGCCGTCCGCCCGCCGGTGCACGGGCACGACCCGCACCAGCGCCAGGAACGGCCGGGCCCCGGGCACCCGCCACAGGGTGGCCTTGGCCAGGAACCGGGGCAGCACCCCGAGAGCGCCGACGAGCAGCACCGGGTCGACGAACCCGTTGAGGTGGCTGGCGGCCACGATCACGGGCCCGCGCAGGTCGGCCTCCCCGGTCACCTCGACCGATCGGAAGAACCAGCGAGCCACGCCCCGGGCCAACGCCCGCAGGAGGCGGTCGCGGATGGGCGGGATCCTACGTGGCCTACCCTGCCGGCAACGGGGCCGCGACCCGAGGAGCCGAGGCGTGCACACGCAGCGGGTGCAGCGAGCAAGGTCCACCGATCCCGAGCACCGGCGTCAGGCCGGCGCCCCGCCGGGCGGGGGCCTCGTCCACGTGGCCAGGGCGCTGGCCGCCGCGCCCGTGGCGGGGTGCAAGAGCGTCACCGCCCCCGCCAGCTCCCGTCGGGCCGGCTGGGGGCCACGGTGACCGGCAACAAGCTCGGCGCCTCGTGGGACATGTCGGCCGACTTCACCAGTGACCCGCCCGGTCCCGCACCGTGCGGGCCGTGCGGCGAGTACCGCCAGTACGTGCGGGGCAAGTTCACCCGCAACGGCACCACGGTGACCCACCGACTCGGCCCCAACACCCTCGATCCCGCCACCTTCCACGAGGCGCGTTGCAGAGAGGCGGGACGCTCTACAAGGACGGCTACCACTCGATCGCGTTCGCCAACAGCACGTTCAGCCGGCCCGACCAGGCCACCGGCCAGCGCTGGGACGGGTTCGACTACCCCGGCATCGCGGCCGGGCCCGGCGACGTGGTCGCCGTCGACCTCGAGTTCCGGGGCGAGACGATCGACACCTGCAACGGCGCCACGCTGGGCGGCTCGACCTGGAGCGTCGTCGGCAGCGCCACGCTGCCCTAGCCGGCCGCCGCCATGGCCTCTGCGCTGCCCCTGCACCCGCCTGCGGTCGACCTGGCCGACGTCACCGTGTCGGCCGTGGTCTCGCCCGGTCCCGACGGCGCCGGCTGGGAGGTGACCGCGCTCGTCGACCGGCCGCCCGACCAGGCACCGCTGCCCGCCGAGGCGGTCATCGCCGAGCTGCTCGACGACACCGGCCGCCCGCTGCCACTCGTCCGCCGGGACGAGGGGACCCTGACCGAGGCCGGCGGGGGGTTGGGGGTGACCGCCAACGCGGGCTTCCTGTTCGGCCCCGGGCGGCCCGCCACGCTGCGGATCACCTACGACGGCACGCCCGCGACCTTCGAGATCGGACCCGTCCCCGGGCACTGACCACCCCCGGCTCACTAGTGTCTGACACTGGCGTCACGTTTTCGGGGGAGGGGTGCGGTGTCCGATCTGACCATGGGGGGTGGCGAGGCCGACCCGGAGGCGCTCGCCCGTCCCCAGCCGTTGTTCAAGCTGCTGCGCGACGCCGGGCCCGTCGTCGAGCTGGGCGAGGGCGCCGGGATGGTGCTCGTCGGGGGCGACGAGGACGTCCGGCACGTGCTCGGGCACCCCGAGATCTTCAGCTCGGGGATCGACGCCGTGGCGATCGGGCAGGTGCGGCCGCTGATCCCCCTCCAGATCGACCCGCCGCACCACCGCAACTACCGGAAGCTGCTCGACCCGATCTTCGCCCCCCGCCAGGTCGCCCTGCTCGAGGAGCGGACCCGGGCCCTCGTGCGCGACCTGATCGACGCCGTGGCCGGCGACGGCGGCTGCAACGTCCACACCGCGCTGGCCGAGCCGCTACCGACGACCGTGTTCCTCCAGCTCCTCGGGCTGCCGGTGAGCCGGGCCCAGGAGTTCATCCGGCTAAAGGACGGGATCATCCGCCCGCCCGTGACCACGCACCAGGAGCGGGTCGAGTACACGGCCGAGGTCGGCCAGCGGATCTACGCCGTCCTCCAGGAGGCCATCGACGAGCGGGTCGAGCAGCGCGCGGACGACTTCCTGTCGATGTTCCTCGACGCCGAGGTCGACGGCCACCGGCTCACCAACGACGACGTGCTCGACATCGGCTACCTGTTCTTCCTCGCCGGGCTCGACACGGTCACCGCCTCGCTCGACTGCATGATCTCCTACCTGGCCCAGAACCCCGACCAGCGGCGCCGCCTGGTCGACGACCCGGCGCTCGTCCCCCACGCCGTCGAGGAGATGCTGCGGTGGGAGACGCCGGTGCAGGGCGTCGTGCGCATCACGACCGCCGACACCGAGATCGGCGGCTGCCCGGTCCCCAAGGGCAAGGTCGTGTCGGTGATGCTCGGGTCGGCCAACACCGACGAGCGGGCGTGGGCCGACGTGGACACGGTCGACTTCGACCGGGACGAGAACCGGCACATCGCGTTCGGCGGCGGCGCCCACCGCTGCCTGGGATCGCACCTGGCCCGCATGGAGCTGCGCGTGGCGCTGGAGGAGTGGCACCGGAGCATCCCGGACTACCGCCTGCGCGAGGGCGTCGTCCTGCACTATTCGCAAGGCCTGCGGGCCGTGGAGAACCTGGAGGTCGTGTGGTGAGCATCCCCGAGGGTGAGCGCCGTCTTCTGATCGACGGCAAGCTGGTCGAGGCCGAGGGCGGCGGGACGTTCGACAACGTCAACCCGGCCACCGAGGAGGTGCTCGGCCCGGTGGCGGACGGCACCGCCGCCGACATGGCGACCGCGGTGGCCGCGGCCCGGCGGGCGTTCGACACGACGGACTGGTCCCGCGACCACGCCTTCCGGCGCGACTGCCTGCACCAGCTCCAGGCCGCCATCGAGGCCGAGCGCGAGGAGCTGCGGTCCGAGCTGGTCGCCGAGGTCGGCTGCCCGGTGCTGGTCACCTACGGGCCCCAGCTCGACGCGCCCCTGCGGGAGGCGCTCGACCTGGCCGGCCGACCAGATCGCGGCCTTCCCGTGGCGGCGTGACCTCGGGCCCAAGGACGCTTTCGGGATGGGCAACTCGGAGCGAGAGGTGTGGAAGGAGCCGGTCGGGGTGGTCGGCGTGATCGTCCCGTGGAACTACCCGGTCGAGATCACGCTGAACAAGCTCGGCCCGGTCCTGGCCATGGGCAACACCTGCGTCCTCAAGCCCGCGCCGGACACGCCCTGGAACGCCACCCGCATCGGCCGGCTGGTGGCCGAGCGCACCGACATCCCGCCGGGCGTGGTCAACATCGTGGCATCGAGCGACCACCTCGTGGGCGAGGTGCTCACGACGTCGCCCGACGTCGACATGGTGGCGTTCACCGGCTCGACCGCGACCGGCCGGCGGGTGATGGCGGCGGCGTCCGAGAACCTGAAGCCCGTGTTCCTGGAGCTGGGCGGCAAGTCGGTCGCATCTGATCCTCGACGACGCCGACTTCGAGGCCACGATCCCGGGGACGGCGTCGTCGGTGTGCTTCCACGCCGGCCAGGGCTGCGCCATGTCGACCCGCCTGCTGGTGCCCCGGTCGCGCTACGACGAGGCGGTCGAGCTGGCGGCGGCCGGGTTCGCGGGGGTCACCTACGGCGACCCGACCGACGCGGGCAACCTCATGGGCCCGGTCGTGTCCGAGCGCCAGCGGGAACGGGTGCTCGGCTACATCGAGAAGGGCAAGGCCGAGGGCGCCCGCCTGGTGTGCGGCGGCGGCCGTCCGCAGCACCTGGACCGGGGCTGGTACGTCGAGCCGACGCTGTTCGCCGACGTGGACAACGGCATGACCATCGCCCGGGAGGAGATCTTCGGGCCGGTGCTGGTCATGATCCCCTACGAGGACGACGACGACGCGGTCCGCATCGCCAACGACAGCCCCTACGGGCTCTCGGGCATGATCATGTCCGGCGACCTCGACCGGTCCAAGGCGCTCGCCGCGCGCATCCGCACCGGCACGCTCTCGCTCAACGGCGGCCTCTGGTACGGCGCCGACGCCCCGTTCGGCGGCTACAAGCAGTCGGGCATCGGCCGCCAGTGCGGCATCGAGGGCCTGGAGATCTTCACCGAGACCAAGACGGTCGGCTGGCCGGCCTGACCGGCCCGAGGGGAGCACACGTGCCGGGACCGCTGGAGGGGATCCGCGTCATCGAGGTCGCCAGCTGGATGTTCATCCCGTCCGGCGGCTCGGTGCTGGTCGACTGGGGCGCCGACGTCATCAAGGTCGAGCACCCGGTCGGCGGCGACCCCAGCGGGGGCTGATCACGTCGGGCCTCGTGCCGGGCGGCGCGGGCGGGGTCAACTTCATGATCGAGCAGCCCAACCGCGGCAAGCGCTCGGTCGCGCTCGACCTGGCCCACCCCGACGGCCGGGAGGCGCTGTACCGCCTGGTCGAGACGGCGGACGTGTTCCTGACCAACTACATGCCCCCGGTCCGCCGCCGCCTGGGGATCGACACCGACGACATCCGGGCCCGCAACCCGCGACATCATCGTCGCCCGGGGCACGGGCGCGGGGCCGAAGGGCCCGGAGGCCGAGAAGGGCGGCTACGACAGCGCCTGCTTCTGGGCGAGGGGCGGCTTCGGCTCGATCATGCCGGAGCGCGAGGGCGGCTGGCCGGCGGGCCAGCCCGCGGCCGCCTTCGGCGACGTGATGGGCGGCCTGGCGACGGCCGGCGCGATCGCCGCGGCACTGGTCAAGCGCGAGCGCACCGGCGAGGCGAGCGTGGTCGACGTGTCGCTGCTGTCGACGGCGATGTGGCAGCTGTCGCCGATGGTGGTGGCGGCCAAGCTGTTCGGCTTCGGCAAGATGCCCCAGGGCAGCCGCCCGATGTCGGCCAACCCGGGCGTCGGCACGTACCGCACGGCCGACGACCGGTTCATCGCCCTGGTGCTGCTCCAGAGCGACAAGCACTGGGAGGACTTCGTCGCGAGGCTCGGCGTGCCGGACATGGCGAGCGACCCGCGCTTCGCCGACTCGGCGGCTCGGGCGGAGAACGCGGCGGCGTGCGTGGCCCGCCTGGACGAGGCGTTCGGCCGTCACCCGCTGGCGCACTGGAAGACGGTGCTGGAGACCTTCGACGGCGTGTGGGCCCCGTTCCAGACGCTGGACGAGCTCTACGACGACGTCCAGGTCCTGGCCAACGGCTACCTACCGACGATGACGGCCGGGAACGGGGACGAGATCGCCCTGGTCGCCAGCCCGGCCCAGTTCGACGAGGAACCGGTCCGGGTCGAGCGGGCCCCGGAGCACGGCGAGCACACGGAGACGGTCCTGCTGGAGGCCGGCTACGACTGGGACCAGCTGACCAAGCTGAAGGAGTCGGGCGCGATCGGATAGTCGCGTTTTGTCCCTGGAAGTGGCCGCTATAGCGACCGGTTCCAGGGACAAAACGCTGCTGGGAGGGCGAAGCGCTACGGCCGCCGTCCGCCCCGCCGCACGTCGCGGTAGGGCACGTCCCGATCGGCGGCGAACTCCCGCGGCATCCCGAGCACGCGCTCGCTGATGATGTTGCGCTGGATCTCGTTGCTGCCGCCGCCGAGCGCGGCGCCCTGGCGGTGGAGGCTCCGCTCGGCCAGTTGGCGGCTCGCCGCCGGGTCGTCCGCCGCCGGCCACGCAGCGCCCGCCGAGCCGGCCAGCTCCAGGCCGATCTCCACGCGGCGGATGACCGACGTGGCGGTCCACAGCTTGAGCAGGGCGCCCGCCGACGGGGGCAGCTTGCCGACCGTCATCGCCCGCGTGACCCGGTCGATCAGCTGGCGGCCCACAAGCTGGCCCACCCGGGCCTCGGCCAGCAGCTGGCGGGCGTGGGCGTCGGACTCCAGGCCCCTCGCCCGCACGACCTCGACCAGCTGGTCGTCCTGGCCCGCGGACGACTGGCCGTCCGAGCGGCCGCTCGTGTACGGCGACGCGCCGCCGACCGCCATGCGCTCGTGCACCAGCAGGCGGCTGGCGACGGTCCAGCCGTCGTCGATCTCGCCGACCACGTCCGTGACCGGAATCGGGACGTCGTCGAAGAACTCCTGGCAGAACTCCATCGAGCCGTCGAGCTGGCGGATCTGCTCCACCTGGACGCCCGGCTGGTGGATCTTGACGATGAACATCGTCAGGCCCCGGTGCTTGGGCACGTCCCAGTTGGTGCGGGCCAGGCACAGGGCGTAGTCGCTGGCGTAGGCGGCCGAGCTCCAGATCTTCGAGCCGTTGAGGACGAACACGTCGCCGTCCCGGTCGGCCCGCGTGAGGCAGCCCGCCAAGTCGGAGCCGCCGCTCGGCTCGGACAGGAACTGGACCCACAGCTCGTCGCCCCGCAGGATCGCCGGCAGGTGGCGGGCCTTCTGCTCGTGCGTGCCGTGCTCGACCAGCGTGGCCGCCAGGATGCCCAGCGTCGGCACGTTGAACGAGAACGGCATGTCGTAGGGCAGCGACTCCTCGGTGAACGCCCGCTGGTGCTCTGGCGTGAGCCCGAGCCCGCCGTAGGCGGCCGGGAAGCAGATGCCGGCGAACCCGCCGTCCGCCAGCCGGCGCTGCAGCGCGCGCTCCTCCTCGCGGCGGCCGTCGTCGAACCGGTCGGGCGGCGCACCCTCGCGGCGGGGCATGTTGGCGGCGAGCCACGCCCGCGCCCGGGCCCGGAACTCCTCGACCGGCTCCACGTCGGTCACGTCGCTCACGGCGCCGCCCCCACCAGGCCGGCGGCGATGCGCTCGGCGTGGTCCTCCGGCGTCCCGTACGTGAGCCGGTCCACCGTCGCCCGGCGTAGGTAGAGGTGCAGGTCGTGCTCCCACGTGACCCCGATGCCGCCGTGCAGCTGGATGCAGTCCTGGATCAGCTCGGTGGCATGGGGGCCGATCCACGCCTTGGCCGCGCTGACCAGCTCGGCCGCGTCGTCGTCCCCGTGCGCCACCCCCCGGGCCGCGGCCGTGGCGGCTGCGTGGCTGGCCTCCAGCCACAGCTTCTGGTCCGCGATCCGGTGCTTGAGCGCCTGGTAGGACGACAGCGGCCGGCCGAACGAGTAGCGGTCGCCCAGGTACTCCAGCGTCATCTCGAACACCCGGTCCATCACTCCGACCATCTCGGCGCACTGGAGCACGCACGCGACGTGCCACAGGCGCTCGATCTCTCCGGCCGCGCCCCCGACCTCGCCGACCGCGGCCGCGGCCGGGACCCGCGCGCCCGTGAAGCGGACCTCCGCGTACCGGCGCACGAGGTCGAGCCCGGCGAGCGGGACCACCTCGACGCCCGGCAGGTCGGGCTCGACCAGGAGCAGCGTGGGACCCTCCGGGGTGCGGGCCGCGACCAGCAGGTGGGCAGCCTGGGCGCCGGCCTCGACCGGCGAGACGACCCCGGACAGCACCCAGCCGTCCCCGTCGCCGTCGCCCGTGTCGTCGGCCGCGGCGTCCACCAGTCCGGGCCCGGTCCAGGCGGCCACCGTCTCGCCCGCCAGCAGGCCCGGCAGCACCGCCAGCCGCTGCACCGGTCCGCCCGCGGTGCCCACCGCGGACGCCACGAGGTTCGTCGGCGACAGCGGGCCCGGCGCGACCCGCCGGCCCATCTCCTCGGCCACCAGCACCAGGTCGGCCAGCCCGTGCTCGGCCACGCTGCCGCCGCCGTGCTCCTCGGGCACCAGCAGCGACGTCCAGCCCAGACCCGCGCCCCGGCGCCAGTAATCGGCGTCGAAGCCGGCCGGGTCGGGCTCCAGCGCCCGCACCGTGGCGGTCGTCGCCTCCGCGGCGAGGAACTTCCGGGTGGTGGCGAGAAAGAACTCCTGGTCCTCGCTCAGCTCCGGCTCCACGGGGCCGGAGTGTATGGTGATCTAACAGCGATGTCACTTCCGTGAGGGAGCCCCGATGCCGTCCCGTCAGCTCGACTTCCCGGTCTTCGACGCCGACAACCACATGTACGAGACGCGGGAGGCGCTGACCCGCCACCTGCCGCCCGAGTACGCCGGCGCCGTCGACTACGTGGAGGTCCGGGGCCGCACCAAGATCGCAGTCAAAGGCCGGATCAGCGACTACATCCCCAACCCCACCTTCGAGCGCGTAGCCGCGCCCGGCGCCCAGGAGGAGTACTTCCGCTCGGGCAACCCCGAGGGCAAGAGCCGGCGCGAGATCATGGGCCGGGCCATCGAGGCCCTCCCGGCCTTCCGGGAGCCGGGACCGCGCCTCGAGCTGATGGACGAGCTCGGCCTCGACCGGGCGCTCATGTGGCCGACGCTGGCCAGCCTGGTCGAGGAGCGCCTGCGGGACGACCCCGACGCCACCCACGCGGTCGTCCACGCCCTCAACCAGTGGATGTACGAGCAGTGGAGCTTCGACTACGAGGGCCGCATCTTCGCCACCCCGGTCATCACGCTGCCGGTCGTCGAGAAGGCCGTCGCCGAGCTGGAGTGGGTGGTCGAGCGGGGCGCCCGCATCATCCTCGTGCGCCCGGCGCCGGTCCCCGGCTTCCGGGGGCCGCGGTCGTTCGCGCTCCCCGAGTTCGACCCCGTGTGGGAGATCGTCGCCGACCGCGACATCGTCGTCGGCATGCACGCGTCGGACAGCGGCTACCAGCGCTACGTCAACGAGTGGGAGGGCGTGCGCGACGACGAGTTCACCCCGTTCAAGGGGGGCGGTGCGTTCGCCGCCATCGCGCACGCCAGCTCCCGGGCGATCACCGACACGATCGCGTCGGCCATCGGCCACGGCCTGTGCACCCGGTTCCCGGGCATCAAGATCCTGCCGGTCGAGAACGGCAGCAGCTGGGTCCGGCCGCTCATCCACGATCTGGAGCGGGCCTACGCCTTCGAGCCGCAGCTGTTCGCCGAGGACCCCGTGGCCGTGTTCAAGCGCAACGTCTTCGTGCACCCGTTCCACGAGGACGACCCGGTGGGGCTGTGCGAGGTGCTCGGCGCCGACAACGTCGTCTTCGGGTCCGACTTCCCCCATCCCGAGGGGATGTCCGACCCGCTCGCCTTCGTCGACGACCTCGCCGGGCTGTCGGCCGAGGACACGGCCAAGGTCATGGGTGGCAACCTGGCCCGGCTGATGAACGTCGCCTGAGCCGCCGGGAGGCCCGCCCGGCCGAGGGGGAACCGCATGACCCGTGCCCCGGACTTCCCGCCCTACCCGCCCACCAGCGGCGAGCTGGTCCGGGCGGCCGCGGCCCGCCACGGCGACCGGACGCTGGCGGTGCTGGGCGACGAGCGCCTCACCTACGCGGACGCCGAGGCCCGCTCGGCGGCGCTCGCCCGGGGCCTGCTGGCCGCCGGCGCCGGGAAGGGCACCCGGGTGGGGCTGCTGGCCGGGAACGGGCCCGACTGGATCGTCGCCTGGCTGGCGATCACCCGCATGGGCGCGGTCGCCGTGCTGCTGAACACCTACAGCCGGCCCGCCCAGCTGGGCTGGACGCTGCGCCACTCCGACGCCCAGATGCTGCTGACCGTCGGCGCCCACCTCGGCCAGGACGTGCTCGACCGGCTGGAGCGGGCGGTCCCGGGACTGGCCGGGAGCCACCGGGACCGCATCCTCGTGCCGTCCCAGCCCTACCTCCGGTCCGTGTGGACCTGGGGCGAGGGCGGCCGCCCGTGGGCGGCGCCGCTGGCCGACCTCGTGGCCCGCGGCGAGGCCGTGGGCCCGGACCTGCTCGCCGCCTGCGAGGCCGAGGTGACGCCGGCCGACGCGATGCTGGTCGTGTACTCGTCGGGCAGCACGTCGGACCCCAAGGGCGCGGTCCACGCCCACGGCGCCGCCGTCCGCCACGCCCACAACCTGCTGCCGCTGCGGGACCTGCGGGCGGGCGACGTCCTCTACTCGCCGATGCCGCTGTTCTGGGTCGGCGGGTTCAGCTTCACGCTGATCTCGGCCATGCACGCGGGTGCGACCGTCGTGTTCGAGGAGCGCTTCGACCCGCCCGCCACCCTGCGCCTGATCGAGCGGGAGCGGGTCACGCACGTCCTCGGCTGGCCGCACGTGGCCGCCGCCATGGTCGGCGACCCGAGCTTTGCCGAGCGGGACACGTCGTCGGTCCGCCACGGCCTGGTCCCGCCGCCGGAGCCCGTGGCCAACTCGCTGGGCATGACCGAGACGCTCGGGCCCCACACCTACGGCGCGGCCGGCGAGGCGCTGCCGCCGGAGCGGGAGGGCTCGTTCGGGACGCCCGTCGCGGGGGTCGAGCACCGGGTGGTCGATCCGGTGACGCTCGCCGACCAGCCGCCGGGCGTCGCCGGCGAGCTGTGGGTGCGGGGGTACTCGCTGATGCTGGGCCTGCACAAGCGGGAGCGGGCCGACACGTTCACGGCCGACGGCTGGTACCGCACCGGCGACGCGGGCTGGTTCGACGAGGCCGGCCACCTGCACTTCACCGGCCGGATGGGCGACCTCATCAAGTCCTCGGGCATGAACGTCACGCCCCGCGACGTCGAGCTCGCGCTGGAGGCCCTGCCCGAGGTCGAGCTGGCGTTCGTCACCGGCATCGACCACCCGCAGCGGGGCCAGGACGTGGTGGCCGCGGTCGCCCTGCGGCCCGGCGCGGCGCTCGACGGCGAGGAGGCCCGGGTCCGGGTCAAGGAGGCGATCGCCTCCTACCAGGTGCCCCGCCACGTGGCGGTGTTCGCAGACCGGACGGGGCTGCCGTGGCTGGACTCGGGCAAGGTCGACCGCCGCCGCCTCGCGGCCCTGCTCGACGAGCGCTTCCGGGAGGGTTGAACCCGTGGAGTTCGACCCGTACAGCGAGACGTTCTTCGAGGACCCGTGGGAGGTCTACCGCTGGCTCCGCGACGAGCAGCCGGTGTACCACCACGAGCGCCTCGGGTTCTGGGCGGTGTCCCGCTACGACGACTGCCTGGAGGTGCACCGCGACGCCGCCACCTACACGTCCACCCGGGGCGTCACGCTCGACCAGCTGCGCAGTGCGGCGTTCGGCGAGGTGGTCGGCGACGCGGCGTCGATCATCATGATGGACCCGCCGGAGCACGAGCGGATGCGCAAGCTGGTCAGCCGGGCGTTCACCCCCCGGCGGATCGCCGCATGGGAGCCGGTGGTGGCCCGGGTGGTCGGCGGCTACCTCGACGAGCTCGTCGGGGCGAGCGCGTTCGACGCGGTGACCGACCTGTCGCCGGCCCGTTCCCGGTCGAGGTGATCTGCGAGATCGTCGGCGTGCCCGAGGGCGACCGCCAGCAGATCCGCCACTGGATCGACACGGTGCTGGAGCGGGAGATCGGCAACCCCTTCCCCACCGCCGCCGGCATCGAGGCGGCGATCGCCATGCACACCTACACGCTGGACCTTGTGGCCGACCGGCGGCGCCACCCGGTCGACGACATGATCGGCCACCTGCTGGACGCCGAGGTCGAGGGCGCCGACGGCCGGGTCGAGCGGCTCGACGACGAGGCGGTGGCCCGGTTCGTGTCGCTCCTCACCGCGGCCGGCGCCGAGACCGTGACCAAGCTGGTCGGCAACGGGGTGATGACCTTCGCCGAGCACCCGGACCAGCTGGCCCGCCTCCTGGACGACCCGGGCCTGGTCGCCCCGGCGGTCGAGGAGGTGCTGCGCTGGCGGGCCCCGGCGCAGTACGCCGGGCCGGTTCTCGGTGGCCGACCGCGCGTTCCACGGAGTCACGATCCCGGCCGGGAACCCGGTGCTGATCGTGACCGGGGCGGCCAACCGCGACCCCCGGGCCTACGACGACCCCGACCGCTTCGACATCGGCCGGGCCCAGCCGCCCGGCGTGACGTTCGGCCACGGCATCCACTTCTGCATCGGCGCCCACCTGGCCCGGTTGGAGGGCCGGGTGGCGTTCGCCGAGATCTACCGCCGCTGGCCCGACCTCGAGGTCGACCTGGACGGCGTCCGCTACGTCCACATGACCAACGTGGCTGGGCCGTCGTCGGTCCCGGTCATGACGTGACCCGACCGTCGGTCGTGCTGATGCTGGGCGAGCCCGGCAGCGGCAAGACCCGGCTCGGCACCCGGCTGGCCCGGGCGCTGCGGGTCCCGTTCCTGGCGCGGGACGACGTCCGCGGCGGCCTGTACTTCACGCGGCGGGGCCTGGGGCGAGCGCCCGGGGCCGGTCCCGACCGGCGACGAGGCGGTCGAGGCGTTCCTCGTGCTGGTCGAGACGCTGGCCGGCCTCGGCGTCAGCTGCGTCGCCGAGTACGTCGTCCGGGAGGACCGGCCCGAGCACCTGGCGCGGATCGCGGCGGTTGCGGACTGCGTCGGCGTCAGGACCGGCTGCGACGACGCCGCGGCGCGGCGGGCCCGTCGCGAGCGGTCGAGCCGCCTGTTGCGCCGCCGGCCCGTGCTCGACGCACTCGGCTACCGGACGGTCGAGGAGCACGTCGTGGCGGCCGGTGACCGCATGGCCGTGATCGCGACGGAGATGCGCACGACGTTCGACTTCCCGGTCCTGGAGGTCGACACGAACGACGGGTACGATCCGGCGCTCGGCGAGATCGTCGAGTTCGTCGTCAACCCTTCTCGGACGACGTCCGAGCGAAAGGAACGACGATGACGCCTCCTGGGCCCATTGACCGAGTCTTCGGAGCGCCCATTAACCGAGTGTTCGAGGCGATAGTCCCGCGTGCGGTGAACGCCGTCGACCTCGATGACGTGATCGACCAGGTCGACGTCGATCACGTGGTGTCGAAGGTCGACGTCGACGCCCTCATCCAGCGGGTCGACGTCGACGCCCTGATCCAACGAGTCGATGTCGACGCCCTCCTCGAGCGGGTCGACGTCGACGCCCTGATCCAGCGGGTGGACGTCGATGCCCTGATGCAGCGGATCGACGTCGATGCCCTCGTCCAGCGGGTCGACGTGGACGAGCTGGTGCGTCGCACGCACATCGACAGCATCGTGCGCACCGCGAGCCAGGGAATGTTCGCCCGGATGACCGATGCGGTCCGCCGCCAGCTCGCCGGTCTCGACGCGCTCCTCGTCGGTACCGTCGCTCGGCTCTTGCGCCGGCCGCGAGAAGACTCGGTCATCGACACCGGCATGGTCACCGGGCGCACCGCGGGCGGTGTGAGCCGCCTGGCCGCCTTCCTCGTGGACGTGACCGTGATCTCGTTCTCGTACTCGCTCACGGTCGCCCTGGTCAGCTACCTGGTCGGCCTCTTCACCGGCCACACCGTCGATACCGCCCACGGATCGTTCCTGGCCTTCGCCGGCTACCTCCTGTTCGGGTTCTTCTACTTCTGGATCGGCCTCTCGGTCACCGGTCGCTCGATCGGCAAGGGCCTGATCGGTCTTCGGGTCGTGGAGGTGGGCGGTGATCCCATCACCCCGGGACGGGCGGCCGTTCGCACGATCGTGTACCCGTTCAGCTTCATCCTCGGACTGGGCCTGATCCCGATCGTGACGGGCAGGCAACGACGGGCACTGCACGACTTCGCCGCGGGAGACAAGGAGATCTACGACTGGGGCGACCGGCCGGCCGAGCTTCCCGCGCCCCTGACGGCGTGGGTCCGCCGTCACTCCCCGGCCGCCTGATCGCGTTTTGTCCCTGGAAACGGTCGCCCTGGCGACCGTTTCCAGGGACGAAACGCGTCAGAGGCGGGTGAGGAGCAGGGCGCCGGCGATCGGGCCGCCGCCGTTGGCGACCGCCGCGACCTCGGCGCCGGCCACCTGGCGCTCGCCGGCCGCGCCGCGGAGCTGGAGGCAGGCCTCGTGGACGAACCCGAAGCCGTGCAGCCGCCCGCCGGACAGCTGGCCGCCCTGGGTGTTGAGCGGGAGCTCGCCGCCGAGCGCGATGCGGTGGCCGCCCTCGACGAACGGGCCCGACTCGCCCTTGCCGCAGAAGCCGAGCGCCTCCAGCCACACCATGGCCAGGAAGCTGAACCCGTCGTACAGCTCGGCGACGTCGACGTCGGCGGGCTTGAGGTCGGTGCGGGTCCACAGCTGGGCGCCGGCGTCGCGGGCGGCCATCGTGGTCATGTCGTCGAACTGGTCCCACGACGGCCGGCCCCGCAGGGCCGTGCCCACCGCCTCGACCCGGGCGACCGGGTGGTCGACCCCCGGGGCGTGCTCGGCCGCCGACACGATCGACCGCGGTCGAGCCGTCGACCGGGGCGTCGCAGTCGTAGAGCCGGAACGGCGTCGTGACCATGCGGGAGGCGAAGTAGTCGTCGAGCGTCATCGGGTCGCGGTAGACGGCCCGCGGGTTGAGGCCGGCGTTGCGCCGCGCGTTGACGGCGATCATGGCCAGCTGCTCGGGCGTCGTGCCGTACGTCGTGGAAGTGCCGGTGGGCGTCCATGGCCAGCCAGTTGGCGGCCGAGTAGGCCCGGAACGGGATGCTCCACTGCATGGACCCGCCCATGCGGGGCGCCGCCGCCGCCGCCACCGCCGAGCCCGATGCCCTGGCGGCCGCCGGCGCCCTGCTCGCTCGCCTCGGTCACCGTGCGGTACACGAGCACGTGGCGGGCGAGGCCGGCCCCGACCGCCAGCACCGCGTTCACGACGGCGGCCAGCTGCGCCGCGCCCTCGATCCCGCCCGTGTGCCAGCTCAGGTTCAGCCGCAACGCGTCCTGGACCTCGGGCGACCCCGGCCCGCTGAACCCGCGCCCGCGCCGCCGCCCGCACCCGGGTAGGTGGCGAGGCCGTCGATGTCCGCCGCCGTGAGCCCGGCATCGGCGATGGCCGCCAGCGCGGCCTCGATCGTGAGGTCCAGCCCCGACCGGCCCAGTCGCCGCCCCACGGCGGACTGGCCGACGCCCGAGATGATCGACCGGCGCTCGAAGTCGGTCATGCCGGCTCGAACAGGGGGAACCAGACCTGGTCGTGGCGCTCGAACGTCACCCGCACCGGCATCCCGATGCGTACGTCGTCGACGGGGCACCCCACCAGGTTGCTGGTCAGCCGCAGGCCGTCCTGTTCCGGCAGGGCGACCAGCACGATGGCGTAGGGCTCCGGGTCGCCGTCCCAGGGCTGGTGGTTGACCGTGTACGAGTAGACCTCGCCCCGGCCCGACACCGCCGTCGGGGGCGACGTCCCGGCTGCCGCACTCGGGGCAGCGGGGTATCGGCGGGTGCAGCCAGTACCCGCACGCCTGGCAGCGCAGGAACCGCAGCCGGCCGTCCTCGCCGGACGTCCAGAAGAAGCGGTTGGCGTCGTCCAGCGCGGGCTGCACCCGGAAGGGCGCGGTCACTTGTGGGCGGCGGCGATGCGCTCGGCCAGCGTCATGGCGGTGACGATGCCCTCGTCCTGGAACTTGCCCGTGCCATGGCTGACCGGCGTGGTGTCGACGTCGGTGGCCTGGGCCCGCAGCGCGCCGACCGTCGCCTGCTCCGGCCGGGATGTGGGCGAACGGGTCGTAGCTGAAGTTGGCGCATGGCGTTGCGGTGCGTGATCCGGTCGATGTCGTCGTCGGGCAGGCCGTCGAGGTACTTCATCGCCATCTCCGGGGCGTGCGGCCAGGTCGAGTCCGAGTGCGGGTAGTCGCACTCCCAGTGGATGTGGTTCGAGGTTGAGGTGGTGGCGCACCTCCATCCCCACCGAGTCGTCGATGAAGCACGTGAGGACGTGCTCGTTGAACACCTCGCTCGGCAGCCGGTCGCCGAAGTCCTGGTTCGTCCACGCGTGGTGGTGCTGGTAGACGTAGTCGATCCGCTCGAGGAAGTACGGCACCCAGCCGATGCCGCCCTCGCTGAGCGCGACCCGCAGCCGGGGGAACTTGCGGAAGACCGGCGACCACACGAGGTCGGCGGCGCACTGGACGATGTTCATCGGCTGGAGCGTGATCATCGCGTCGATCGGCGCGTCCATGGCGGTGATCACGACCTGCGACGACGAGCCGATGTGCAGGCAGATCACCGTGCCCGTCTCCTGGCAGGCGTCGAGGAAGGGGTCCCAGTGGTCGCTGTGCCAGCTCGGCTACCCGAGCTTCTCCGGGTTCTCGGAGAAGGTGACGGCGTGGCAGCCCTTGCCGGCGATGCGCCGCACCTCGTCGGCCATCAGCCTGGGGGTCCCAGATGGGCGGGACGGCGCAGCGGGATCATCCGGCCCGGGTAGGTGCCGCACCACTCGTCGACGTGCCAGTCGTTGTAGGCCTGCAGCAGCTCGAGCGCGATGTCCTTGTCGTCGGACACGTCGAGAACAGCTGCCCGGCGAAGCCGGCCAGGCTGGGGAAGTTGAGCGAGCCGAGCACGCCGTTGACGTTCATGTCGCGGATGCGCTCGTGGATGTCGTAGCAGCCGGGGCGCATCTCGGAGAACGCCAGCGGGTCGAGGCCGTACTCCTCGGGCACCCGGCCGGCGACCGCGTTGAGGCCGACGTTGGGCAGGGCGGAGCCCTCGAACATCCACACGTCGCGGCCGTTGTCCAGCGTCTCGATGCGGGGCGCCCGCTCGGCCGCCCGGCTCGACAGCCGGCCCTCGAACAGGTCGGGCGGCTCGACGACGTGGTCGTCGACGCTCACCAGGATCAGGTCGTCGACCTCCATGCCTGCGCCTCCGCGGGTCCAGATGTGACGTTGCTGTTAGATTAGCTCGCCGTGCAGCCCGTGAACGCCGGCGTCGTGCGGCGCGCGCCCTTCGGTGCCAACCCGCTCGTCGGCGAGCGGGGCAGCGACACGCAGCGCCGGATCCTGGGCGCGGCGCTGGACGTGTTCGCCGACGTCGGGTTCGCGGAGGCCCGGGTCGAGCTGATCACCGAGCGGGCCGGCTGCTCGCGGCCGGCCTTCTACCAGTACTTCTCCAGCAAGGACGACGTGTTCTGGGCGCTGGCCGGCCGGCTGGGCCACGAGATGGTGACGCTGACCGAGCGGCTCGGTCCGGTGACGCCGGACGCCGCCGGCCTCGGCCACCTGACGGCGTGGGTGGGCGAGTTCATCGACCTCCACGGCGGCTGGGCCCCCGTGTTCGCCTCGTTCCAGGCGGCCAGCCGCGACCAGGAGGCCCGGGCCCAGGGGTCGGCCGGCATAGCCGACCGCACGGGGGCGGCCCTCCTGGCGGCGTTCGGCGTCGCGGCGTCGCCCCGGAAGGCGACGCTGGCCACCAACCTCGTGTCGGTGGTGATCCGGTGCGGGTTCTACGCCGAGCAGCTGCCGGCGGGCACGAGCCCGCGACCGCTGGTGGCGGGCGTCGCCCAGCTGATCCACCGGGTCCTGGAGGGCCCGATCGAGGGTGTCAACGTCGTCCGCACCCGCCCGCCCCGCCGCCGGGGTGCCGCGGTCGCGGCCCCGGAGCCCAGCCCCGACGGTCGGCGCCTGCGGGCGAGGGGCGAGCAGACCCGCCGCCGCCTGCTCGATGCGGGGGCCGCGGTGCTGCCGACCCGGGGTTACCACGACGCGAGGGTCGACGACATCGTCGCGGCAGCAGGCCTCAGCCACGGCACCTTCTACCGCTACTTCGAGAACAAGGACGACTTCTTCCGCACCCTCGCCGAGGAGGCATCGTCCCGGATGGTCGACCTGGTCGACGAGCTGGACCTGGAGGCACCACCTGCCGCGCTGCGCGACTGGCTGCGCCGGTGGCTGGCGGCCTACCGGGTCGACGGCGGGGTCATCAGCACCTGGCAGGAGATGCGGACCAGCGAGGAGCTGGCCGAGTTCTCCCGGGGCGTGGCGGCGTCGGTGCTCAGCCGGCTGGTGCGCCTGCTGCAACGCCGGGACTTCGGCGACCCGGCAGTCGACGCGACGACGCTGCTGGCGCTGATCGAGCGGGTGCCGAACAGCGTCTACACGCTGGGCTTCACGAGTGAGGACGACGCGGTGGAGAACATGCTGCTCACGATCCGGCGCGGCTTCCTCGCGGTGGCCGAGTGAGGTTCGCGGTCACCCACCCGCTGGTGACCCACCCGTACCACCCGGACCTGGTCACGGGACACGGGGTCGCCGCAGTCGCCGCGGCGGCCGAGGCGGCGGGGTTCGGCGGGTTCGGCTTCACCGACCACCCGGCCCCCAGCCAGCGCTGGCTGGACGCCGGCGGCCACGATGCGCTCGACCCGTTCGTCGCCCTCGGCTTCGCGGCCGCCCACACGACCAGCCTGCGGCTGATCCCCAACATCGTGGTGCTGGCGTACCGCAACCCGTTCGTGGTGGCCAAGGCGGCGGCGACACTGGACGTCCTGTCCGGCGGCCGGTTCACGCTCGCGGTGGGCGCGGGCTACCTCAAGGGCGAGTTCGCCGCGCTGGGCGTCGAGCACGCGGAGCGCAACGACCTGCTGGACGAGGCGCTGGACGTGGTCGTGGCCGCGTGGACGACCGACGAGGTGACCGTCGAGGGTCGCCACTTCTCGGCCCGGGGCGTGACGGCCCACCCCCGCCCGGTATCGGCGCCGCACCCGCCGATCTGGATCGGCGGCAACGGCGGCCGGGCCCGCCAGCGGGTGGCGGACAGGGCCCAGGGCTGGTGCCCGTTCCCGGCCCCGGCGGCGCTGGCCCGCACGGCCCGGACGGTCGCCCTCGACACGGTCGAGGGCCTGGCGGCGGCGATCGACGACCTCCGGGCCCGCGTGGAGGCCGCGGGCCGCGACCCGGCGGGCATCGACATCTGCTTCGGGACGCCGGCGGGCGGCAACCCGGCGGATGCCGACTTCGACGCCGACGCCCATCGGGAGGGCCTGGCGGCACTCGCGGACCTGGGGGTCACCTGGGTCCAGGTGGGCCTGCCCGGCGACTCGCTGACCCACGCGGTCGAGACGCTCCAGCGCTACGGCGAGGAGGTCATCGCGTGATGACCCGGGTCAACCACGTGGGCCTGTGCGTGACCGACCTGGCCCGGTCGCGCCGGTTCTACGAGGAGGCGCTGGGCTTCACCCACCGCCACGACCTCCCGGTCCCGGACGCTGCCGGCGAGCCGGCTGCTGCAGGTCCCCCAGCCGGTCGGGCTCACCGCGGTGTACCTGGAACGGGAGGGCTTCGTGCTGGAGCTGCTCCACTTCGCGCGGGAGGGCAACGCCCCACCCCGGGACCGCAGCTTCACGGAACCGGGCCTGACCCACCTCTCGTTCACGGTCGCCCACGTCGCCGACACCTGCGCCCGGATCGCCGACCTGGGCGGCGAGGTCCTCACGGACACCGACATGGGCGGCAGGGCGATCATGGTCCGCGACCCGGACGGCCAGCTGCTGGAGCTGCTCGCGGGTCGAGACCTCACGCCCAGGCCAGCTGCACCACCAGCAGGGTCGCGATCGCCGCCAGGCACACCAGGTGGTCCCGGAGCACCGACCGGGCCAGCGTGCTCTGCACGGACGCCGGATCGCGCCGGCCGCCGAGGCGGACGGCCCGCGGGACCGTACGGCTGGCGGCCAGGCCGATGCCGGTCAGGGCGGCCGCCGCCGACACGACGCTCACCCAGCCCGGGGTGTCGCCGGCGAGCGCCTGGACCCCGATCGCCCCGAGCGTCACGAGCATCACCGCCGCGATCAGGCGGTTCATCGGCGAGGCATCCGTCGTCACCCGCCGGTAGTACCCGGCGATCGACGCCAGCACCGGCTCCGGCAAGTCGCCGTCCGGCCGGCCCCGCACCTGCACGTCGAACATCAGGTCGAACCACAGCACGGCGAGCAGGAACCCGGCCCCGGCGGCCACGACAGCATCCACGCCGCGAGTCTCGCGGGATTACCGTGCCCGCCGTGCAGTCCCACGAGTTCAGCTTCGAGGTCGACGGCACGCCCGCCGAGGTCTGGCGGGCCCTCCACCCGCGCCTGGACCGTGGCGTGATCGAGCACGGCGACGTGCGCATCGAGATCGTCCACCCCGGTGACGCCGACGGCCTCGGCCTGGTCCGCCACTGCACGTTCCGGGTCCCCCGCTACCTCCTCTCCGGGGGCAAGGGACGGTCGTGGGAGGTCGTCACCGAGTCCCGGCCCGGCGAGTGGTCTCGCTACGAGGCGGTCGGCAAGCCGCTGTGGTCCCGGGCCAGCGGCTGGCACCGCATCGAGGCCCTCGACGGCGGGCGCAGCCGCGTCACTTTCGGCGAGACCTACGAGGCCTTCCACCCGCTCGCCCGCCGGCTGCTCGAGGCGCGCGTCCACCGCTTCATCTCTGCCGACAACGACCGCCTGATCAGGACGGCGGTCGAGCGGGGGGTGGCCGCGCAGCGGGCCCGGGCGGCGCCCGGCTAAGCCGGGCCGAACGCCGTGCCCCAGGCGTCGAGATGGGCGACCTCGCCGACCGGCCGGCGCCGCGCCGGCCCGAGCCGGACCGCCGGGCGCCCGACCGGCACGACCGCCAGCGGGCGCACCCCCGGGGGCAGGCCGACGGCGGCCGCCACCGCATCCGGGTCCTGGATCGCCAGCGTGGTGAGCGCCGAGCCGTAGCCGAGCGCGGCGGCCGCCAGCAGCAGGCTCTGCACCGAGGGGAACACCGACGACGCCAGCACCGCGGGCCGCAACCCCTCCCGGCCGTCGCCGGCCACGACCACCAGCACCGGCGCGCCGCCGTGACCCCCGGCCACGAACCCGTCGACCGCGGCGAAGAACCGGGGGTCGAGGTCGCGCCGGGCGTGGCTGCGGCCACCGGCCTCCCAGACGCGCCGGGCGGCGTCGTCGACCGCGGCCCGGACGTCCGGGTCCCGCACGACGACGAACACCCACGGCTGGCGGTTCTCCGCGCTCGGCGCGTGGGTGGCCGCCTCGAGGATCGTGACCAGGTCCCCGTCGGGCACGGGCTCGCCGGTGTACGCCCGGCAGGCCCGCTGCCCGAGCAGGTGCTCGATCACGGGAGCCGCGACTCGATCTCCGCGAAACAGCGGCCGAGCGCCAGGACCAGCGTGATACGGAATCGGGGCTCGGAGAGCATCCGCCGAGGTTACGCCGGCTCGGGATCCCGGGGCAGGCCGAGCAGCCGCTCGCCGATCACGTTGCGCTGGATCTCGCTGGTGCCGCCGGCGATCGTCAGGCAGCGGTTGGCGAGGAAGCCGTAGGTCCACTGGGCGGCGGCGCCGACCGTCGTGGCACCTTCGGGGCCGAGCAGCAGCAGGCCCATCTCCTGTGTCCGCTGGTCGTGCTCGACGCCGAGCAGCTTGCGCACGCTGGCCTCCGGGCCCGGGGCGGCGCCGGCCAGCGACCGGGCCGTCGACCGCAGGCCGATGGCGGCCAGCGCGTGGGCCTCGGCCACCAGGGCGCCCAGGCCGTCGAGCAGCCGCGCGTCGTCGGCGGCGAGGTCGCCCGCCGCCACGCGCTCCCCCACCAGCCCGACCAGCGCCTCGATCCCGCCGCCGAACGACGAGCCGCTGCCCATCGACACCCGCTCGTTGGCGAGCGTCGTGCGGGCCAGCGGCCAGCCGCCGTCGACCTCGCCGATCACGGCGTCGTCGGGCACGAACACGCCGTCGAGGAACACCTCGTTGAACATGGCGAGACCGGTCAGCTCCCGCAGCGGCCGGACGTCGATGCCGGACGACCGCATGTCGACCACGAAGTAGGTGATGCCGAGGTGCTTGGGCGCGTCGGCGTTGGTGCGCGCCAGGCAGATGCCCCAGTCGGCCTCGGCGGCCATCGTCGTCCACACCTTCCGGCCGTCGAGGCGCCAGCCGCCGGCGGCGCGGGTGGCCCGGGTGGTGAGCGACGCCAGGTCCGACCCGGCCTCGGGCTCGCTGAACAGCTGGCACCACGTGATCTCGCCGTAGAGCGTGGGGCGGACCCAGCGCTCCTGCTGCTCGGGCGAGCCGTGGACCGCGATCGTCGGCGCCGCCCAGGCGCCCACCATCAGGTGGGGCAGGCGGACCTTGGCCCGGCGCAGCTCCTGGTCGATGACGACCTGCTCGACCGCCCCGGCGTCCCGGCCCCATGGCGGCGCCCAGTGGGGCACGAGCAGCCCGGCGTCGGCCAGCGGCACCCGGCGCTGGTCGGCCGGGAGGGCGGCGATCCGCTCGACCGCGCCGCGCACCTCGGCCCGCAGGGCCTCGGCCTCGGGCGGCAGGTCGACGGCCAGGTGGCGGCGGACGCCGCCGAGCGCGGCCGTGGCCGCCGCCGCCCGCCACGGCCCGGGGCCGCCGAAGAGCTGGCGCAGCGCGGTGGCGCGGCGGAGGTAGAGGTGGGCGTCGTGCTCCCAGGTGAAGCCGATGCCGCCGAGCACCTGGACGCAGTCCTTGGCGACGGTGGCGAACGCGTCGAACGCCACCGCCCCCGCGGCGGCGACGGCCAGGGCCGTGTCGTCGCCGTCC
Source organism: uncultured Acidimicrobiales bacterium (assembly GCA_963739835.1). GTDB lineage: Bacteria > Actinomycetota > Acidimicrobiia > Acidimicrobiales > VFJN01 > ZC4RG19. The sequence continues at coordinate 5,663 of CAVUBW010000015.1, read as the reverse complement.
GGATCGCCGTCGAGCGCGGCCGCCGCGTCCCAGGCGACGGCCCGGGCCTCCTCCAGCTGCACCAGCATGTCGGCGCAGCGGTGCTTGACTGCCTGGAACTGGCCGATCGGGCGGCCGAACTGGCGGCGGTCCCGGGCGTAGGCGGCGGCGGTGTCGACGCACCAGGCGGCGCCGCCCGCGGCCTCGGCCGCGGCGAGGGCGACGCCCAGCGCCTCGACCCGGGCCCGGGTCAGCCCGGGGATCAGCGTGGCGGGCGTGCCCCGCAGCTCGATGCGGGCCAGCCCGCGGGTGGCGTCGAGCGCGTCCACGGGCGTGGCGGCGACGTCGTCGCCCACGACCACCGCCCAGCGCTCGGCGCCGCCGACCGTCGCCGGCACGACCACGAGGTCGGCCAGGGCGCCGCACAGCACCGGGCCGGCGACTCCCGTGAGCCGCAGCCTGCCCTCGCCGGCACGCTCGCCGTCGCCGTCGGCCGCCGGGGCGCCGGTGACCGTGCCCGCCAGGGCCACCGCACCCACCCGCCGGCCGGCGGCCAGGTCGGGCCGGTGCGCCGGCGGGACCAGCGCCGCCGCCCACGCCGTGGGCAGCACCGGGCCGGGCGCCACGGCCCGGCCCAGCTCGTCGAGGACGACCGCCAGCTCGCCGTAGCCGTAGCCCTCGCCGCCGTCGGCCTCGGGCACGGCCAGGCCGAGCCAGCCGAGCTTGGCCAGCGCATCCCAGAACGGCGGGAGCGCCTCGGCCCCAGTCCCGGCGTCCATCGCCGCCCGGGCCACAGCCGGGGGGCAGCGCTCGGTGACGAAGCGGCGGGCGGTCGCGGCGAGCGCCTCGCGGTCCTCTCCGAGGCGATGCTCATCCGAGCAGGTCGAAGACGTTGTCCCGCATGATGCGGCGGGTCTCGTCCGGCGTGAACGTCGGGATGTCCTTCACGAACATCACCGGCTCGGGCAGGCCCTCGGTGTGGGGGAAGTCCGAGCCGAACAGCAGCCGGTCGATGCCCACGAGGTCCTTGAGCAGCGCCATGTCGTCCTCGTAGTAGGGGGCGACCCAGACCTGGCGGCGAAACTGCTCGACGGGATCGTCGCCGAACGCGAACGGCATCTTGCCCTTGGCCAGCGCGAGGTTGCGCAGCAGGTCGGGCACCCACATCGCCCCGTTCTCGATCGAGGCCAGCCGCAGGGCGGGGAACCGGTCGAGCACGCCGTGGCAGATCAGCGCCGCGAGCGTGTCGGAGATGCCGCGGTCGGAGAACGCGACCAGCGGGAACGCCGCGTGCCGGAAGGCGGTGAAGCCGCCGCCCCCGCCGGCGCCGGTGCGCCACAGGCGGCCGTAGCTGGCCACCCCGCTGAGCCCGGCGTGGAGGGCCAGCGGCACGCCGGCCTCGGCGATCAGGCCCCAGACCTTGTCGTAGCGGGGGTGGCCGGGCGACTCGTAGCCGTCGTCGCCGTCGGGCACGGGACCCGGGGTCGCCACGAGGATGCGGGCGCCGGCGTCGAGCACCCGTGCCACCTCGGCGGCCGCGAGGTCCGGGTCGGCGAACGTGATCATCGGCGCGGCGTAGAGGCGGCCGTCACCCCGGTCGAAGCCCCAGTCCTCGTCCAGCCAGCGGTTGAAGGCGGTGAAGGCCGCCTGCAGGGCGGGGATGTCGCGCTTGAGCGCCTCCTGCATGCCGACGCCGAGCGTCGGGAACAGCAGGGCGCCCTCCATCCCCTGGGCGTCGAGGAGGGCGAGGCGGGCATCGCGCTGCCGGTAGCCGGGGTGGTCGGCGATCGGGTCGAGGTCGCCGAACATCGTCTTGAGGTCGAGCCCGTCCTGGTTGCGGCCCCGGAAGTAGTCCTCGAGGCTGCCGGGGGCGGCGATCGGGTCGAACGTCGGGTTGGGGATGAACTTGTTGACCCGGCCGCCGACGAGGAGCCGCCGCTTGCCGTCGACGTCGGCCCACTGCATGCACCGCTTGGCCATGGCCCGGTCGATGTGGCGGGTGAAGGCGTCGGTGGCCTCGTAGTAGTGGTTGTCGGCGTCGAAGGGCCGGAAACCCAGGTCGACCATGGCGGGAGCGTAGTCGCCGGCCGGCACTTCTGACACTTGCGTCAGGTACTGTCCGGCGCATGATCGTCGACGGCTGGGTCAACCTGATCCCCGAGGGGTTCGCCGCGCAGTGGCTGGCCCAGGACTCGCAGCGGGGCGTGGTCGAGCTGTTCGGGGCCGACGCCGCCACCGGGCCGAGCGTCGAGGGCCTGCTGGCGGCGATGGACGGGGCGGGCATCGACGTCGCCGTGCTGACCAGCGGGCTGGCGTCGCCCGAGCGGGCGCACCGGGCGGGCGGCCAGGCGGCGGAGGACTTCGTCGCCCTGGCGGAGGCCCACCCGGGCCGGTTCGTGGTGGCGGCGACGGTCGACCGGGCGGGCCGGCCCACCCGCAACTGCGCCCGCATCCGGGATCTGGCCGAGCACCCGCTGGTGGCGCTGGTCCGGGTGACGCCGCTGGTCGAGCAGTACGAGCTCAACCACCGCCTCTACTACCCGGTCTACGCGGCGTGCGAGGAGCTGGGCCTGCCGGTGTCGATCAACGTGGGCGTGCCGGGCCCCCAGGTGCGGTCGCGCTGCCAGGATCCGGTGCTGCTCGAGGACGTGCTGATCGACTTCCCGGACCTGACGGTGATCGGCGCCCACATGGGCCACCCGTACGAGGCGCTGCTGATCCAGTACATGCTCAAGTGGCCGCGGCTGCACCTGATGACGTCGGCGTACCTGGCCACGTACATGGACCCGGCGCTGGTCCGGTTCATGGACTCGTCCCGGGGCCGCGGCCGGGTGCTGTTCGCGTCGGACCACCCGGTGCTCCCGGCGGGCAGGGCGATCGAGGCGGCCCGCAAGCTCCCGCTGTCGGAGGAGGGCATGGCGGCGTTCCTGGGCGGGGCGGCCGAGGCGGCCATCCCCCGGCTGGCCCGATGACCGGCGCCGGCCGCCGGACGGCGATCGTCACGGGTGGCAGCGGCGGCATCGGCCGAGCGGTCGGCGGGCTGCTGGCGGCGCGGGGCTACGAGGTGGTGCTGACGGCCCGCACGGAGGACCGCCTGCGGGCGGCGGCCGAGGAGGCGGGCGCCCAGTGGGTGGCGGCGGACAGCGCCGACCCGGACGCGTTCGCGGCCGTGGTCGCCGCGATGGCGGGCGGAGTCGACCTGGTGGTCCACGCCGCGGGCGTGATGGCGGGCACGTTCGTCCGCACGGAGACGGTCGAGGGCTTCGCCGCAATCGTCCGCACCAACCTGACCTCGGCGTTCGTCGTGGCCAACGCGGCGCTGCCGGCGATGGGCCCGGGCGGCCGGCTGATCTTCCTGTCGTCCAGCTCGGCCCACGCCCCCCAGCCGGGGAGGTCGGCGTACTCGGCGTCGAAGGCGGGCCTCAACGCCTTCGCGGCGGCCCTGGGCCGGGAGGTCGAGCGCGACGGCATCGCGGTCCACGTGGTCACGACGGGCCCGGTCGCGACCCCGATGCTCGACGACGTCCGGTTCCCGATGCGCACGCTCGGCGTGGCGGAGGTCGCCCAGACGGTGGCGTGGCTCGACACGCTCCCGCCCAACGTGGCGCTTCCCGAGGTGTGCCTGGCGTCGGTGGAGGCGGGACCGTACGCCCCGGCGCCGTTCGTGCCGCCGGCCGCCCGCCGGCTGGGCCGCACGGAGCTGCCGGGCTGACACCTCGTCCGCGTTTCTACCGATCGGAGTCGCATCTAGGCCGCGTCCGCGTGGCTGGTGACCGGCGCGGCGCTGGCGGCGGCCATGACCGCCGTCGTTCTGGCGCCCCCGGCCAGAGCCGATCGGATCCGCGACCAACAGTGGCACCTCGCCTATCTCGACATCGCCAGCGCCCACGCGATCAGCCAGGGCGAGGGGATCGTCGTCGCCATGATCGACTCCGGCATCGACGAGGACCATCCCGACCTCGCCGGCAACGTCCTGCCGGGGGTCGACGTGGTGGTCGGCGGCAACGGCAACGGCTGGGGCGACGTCGACGGTCACGGCACCGGGATGGCCGGCCTCGTCGTCGCCCACGGCCACGGGCCCGGCAATGCCGAGGGGGCGCTCGGCATCGCCCCGAAGGCCAAGATCCTGCCGCTGCGCATCAAGACCGGCGGCAACTACGGCGACGGCGTCGCCCTCGGGCTCGCGGTCGACGAGGCCGTGGCGCGGGGCGCCAAGATCATCGCCATCCCGGTCAACTCGGACGGCCAGAGCTACGACGCCGTGCAGCGCGCCCTCGCCGCCGGCGTGATGGTCATCGCATCGACCGGCAACCAGCCCCGGGAGACCGTGATGGGCTCGCCGGCAAGGTCGCGCTGACCGCACCGGGTGTCGACATCGTGAGCACGAGCAACGACGCCGGCTACCGCATCGGCACGGGCACCAGCCCGTCGACCGCGATCGTCGCCGGCGTGGCGGCGCTCGTGTGGTCGAAGTACCCGGACCTGACCAACGTCGAGCTGCTCGACCACCTCACCGCCACCGCGGTGGACAATGGGGCGCCGGGCCAGGACCCCGATTACGGCTTCGGCGTCGTCGACCCGATGGCGGCGCTGACGACCGAGCCGGAGCGCACCCCGACCACCACCACGTCGCCCCCGCTGCCGACGGCGCCGGTGACGGTCCCGAACGACGACCAGGCCGCCGCCGGACTCGTTTTGTACGCGGAATCGGTCGCTATAGCGACCGATTCCGCGTACGAAGCCGGGAGAGGGACGCTCGTCCCGCGTCAGAACGGGCGCTCCTGCGGCCCGACCCGCGGTCCGGGGGTGAACGTGGCCGGCATCGTGACGATGCCGTTCAGCTCCGGGTTGGTGGCGTAGAACCGGGTCGCCGCCCGGTCCACCCGGTAGTCGGGGATGCGGGTCAGGACCTCGGTCAGCAGCACCTGGAACATCGTGCGCGCCATGTGCAGGCCGATGCAGCGGTGGGGGCCGACGCCGAACGCCAGGTGGGGGTTGGTCGCCCGGTCGAGGACCACCTCGTCGGGGCGGTCGAAGACCGCCGGGTCGCGGTTGGCCGACAGCCAGCTCAGCATCAGGTGGTCGCCCCGGCACAGCGACTGGCCGGCCAGCTCTGTGTCCCTCGCCACCGTGCGGGTCAGCGTCTCGTTGACCGAGAAGTAGCGCAGGAACTCCTCCGTCGCGCTCTCGATCAGGCCCGGCTCGGCCGCCAGGCGCGCCCGCTGGTCCGGGTGGGCGTCCAGGTGGTGGAGGGCCAGGGCCGTGAGCGACGTCGTTGTGTCCAGGCCGCCGCCGACCAGGTTCCACAGGACGCTCTGGATCTCGCTGTCCGTGAGGCGGCGGCCGTCGACCTCCAGCAGCACCAGCGCGGTCAGCAGGTCGTCACGCGGGTCGTCGCGGCGGGCCGCCGCCTCGTCGCCCAGGCGGGCCAGCATCGACGGCAGCTGGGCGATCGCCCCCCTGAACCGGGGGTCGTCCCGGGCATACACGATCGTGCCGTGGAACAGGTCGGCGTACGTGCGCCAGTCGTCGAGCGGCAGGCCGACCAGCGCCATCGTCAGAACCGCCGGGACCGGGCTGGCGAAGTCCTCCACCAGGTCGGCCGTGCCCTGCTCGATCACCTGGTCGAGGAACCACGTCGTGGCCGCCTGCATCAGCAATACGGTACTGAAACCAGTAGACGA
>CAVUBW010000014.1:0-19282 GCA_963739835.1 uncultured Acidimicrobiales bacterium | reverse complement strand
GCTGCCCCCGATGGCTCCCTCCACGGACCGCGCCGCCGCCGACCGCCACCTGCTGCGGGCGGTCGAGCTGGCGGCCGGGGTCCGCACGGCCACCGCCCCGAACCCGTGGGTCGGCTGCGTGCTCGTCGCCGCCGACGGCCGGGTGGCCGAGGGAGCGACGCATCCGCCGGGCGGCCCCCACGCCGAGGCGGCGGCGCTGGCCGCGGCGGCCGAGGCCGGCATCGACCCGGCCGGCGCCACGGCCTACGTCACGCTCGAACCGTGCAGCCACCACGGCCGCACGCCCCCGTGCGCCGACGCGCTGGTCGCCGCGGGCGTGGCCCGCGTGGTCGTCGGTCTCGGCGACCCCGACCCGCAGGTCCGGGGCCGCGGCCTCGACCGGTTGCGGGACGCCGGCATCGACGTCGAGCTGGCGACCGGCCCGGCGGCGGACGCGGTGGCCGCCCAGCTCGCCCCCTACCTCACCCACCGCACGACCGGCCGGCCCTACGTCGTGCTCAAGCTGGCCGCCAGCCTCGACGGCCGCACGGCCGCGCCCGACGGCACGCAGCCGGTGGATCACCGGCGAGGCCGCCCGGGCCGACGCCCACCGCCTCCGGGCCGAGAGCGACGCGGTGCTGGTCGGCGCGGGCACCGTCCGGGCCGACGACCCGGCGCTGACCGTGCGCCACGTCGACGGGCCCCGACCCGCTGCGGGTCGTGCTGGGCACGGCGCCGCCCGGGGCCCGGGTCCACCCGTGCCTGGAGGTGGCCGGCGACCTCGGCCCGATCCTCGACGACCTCGGGTCGCGGGGCGTGCTCCAGCTGCTGGTCGAGGGCGGGGCCGGCGGTGGCCGCCGAGTTCCACCGCGCCGGCCTGGTCGACCGCTACGTCGTGTACCTGGCGCCGGTGCTGTTCGGCGGCGACGACGCCCCCGGGTTGTTCGCGGGCCCCGGAGCCGGCCACCATTGCCGACGTCTGGCGCGGGCGGATCGCCGGCGTCACACCTCTGGGCGACGACCTACGCGTCGACCTGCTCCCGAGAAGAGACGACTGATGTTCACCGGGCATCGTCGAGGAGCTCGGTGCCGATCGCAGCGGTCGACGGCGACCGCGTGCGCATCGCCGCGGCGCGCCGTGCTCGAGGACGCCCGCGTCGGCGACTCGATCGCCGTCGACGGCTGCTGCCTCACGGTCGTCGCCACTGGGCGACGGCTGGTGGGAGGCCGACGTCAGTCCGACGAGACCCTGCGAGCGCACGACGCTCGGCGACGCGCCAGCCCGGCGACCCGGTCAACCTCGAGCGGCCCGTGCGGGCTCAGCGACCGCCTCGGCGGCCACATCGTGCAGGGCCACGTCGACGGCGTGGGCGAGATCGTGCGAGCCGGCGCCCGACCTGCGGGTCCGCATGCCCGCGCGACGCTGCTGCGCTACGTCGTCGAGAAGGGCTCGATCACCGTCGACGGCGTCAGCCTGACGGTCGTGCGACGCTGCTCGACGACGGCTTCACCGTGGCCGTCATCCCCCACACCGCCGGCGGTCACCACGCTCGGCCGCAAGGGCGCCGGGCGACCCGGTCAACCTCGAGGTCGACGTCACCGCGAAGTACGTCGAGCGCCTGCTCACGTGGAACGATGGCCGCCGCAGGCCGGCCCGAGACAGGACGCCTGATGCCGTTCGCCACGATCGAGGACGCCATCGCGGCCATCGGCCGGGGCGAGATCGTCGTCGTGGTCGACGACGAGGACCGCGAGAACGAGGGCGACCTCATCATGGCCGCCGAGTTCGCCACGCCCGGAGGCGATCGCCTTCTTCGTCCGCCACACCTCGCGGCGTGATCTGCGTCGCCGCTGCACCGGCGAGCGGCTCGACGAGCTCGACCTGCCGCTCATGGTCGCGCGACAACACCGAGACGCATGCGCACCGCGTTCACCGTCAGCGTCGACGTCCGCGCACGGCACCACCACCGGCATCTCGGCCGCCGACCGCGCGGCCACGATCCGGGCGCTGGTCGACCCGGCGCACCCGGCCGGCCGACCTCGCTGCGGCCCGGCCACATCTTCCCGCTGCGCTGCCCGCGAGGGCGGCGTGCTCAAGCGGGCCGGCCACACCGAGGCGGCGGTCGACCTGGCCCGGCTGGCCGGCCTGTACCCGGCCGGCGTGCTCTGCGAGATCGTCAACGAGCGACGGCACGACATGGCCCGGCTGCCCGACCTCGAGCGGTTCGCCGAGGAGCACGGGCTCCTGCTGATCTCGATCGCCGACCTGATCCGCTACCGCCGCCAGACCGAGAAGCTGGTCGAGCGGGTCGCCGAGGCCCGCATCCCGACGCAGTGGGGCGACTTCACCTGCTACGCGTACGAGTCGCTGCTCGACGGCGAGCAGCACCTGGCGCTGGTCCGGGGCGACGGTGCAGGGCCAGGACGACGTGCTCGTCCGGGTGCACAGCGAGTGCCTCACCGGCGACGTGTTCGGCTCGCTGCGCTGCGACTGCGGCCCCCAGCTCGACGCGGCGATGGCCGCATGATCGCCGAGGAGGGCTGGGCGTCGTCGTCTACCTGCGGGGCCACGAGGGCCGGGGCATCGGCATCGGCCACAAGCTGCGGGCCTACGCGCTGCAGGAGCAGGGCCACGACACCGTCGACGCCAACCTCGACGCTCGGCCTGCCGGTCGACAGCCGCGAGTACGGCATCGGCGCCCAGATCCTGGTCGACCTCGGGCATCACCACGATGCGGCTGCATGACCAACAACCCGGCCAAGTACGGCGGGCTGGAGGGCTTCGGCCTCGAGATCACCGAGCCGGTGCCGCTGCTCGACCGGCGCCCAACCCCGAGAACATCGCCTACCTGCGCACCAAGCGCGAGCGGATGGGCCACCTGCTCGAGGGTCTCGACGATGTCCTCTGAGGCTGGGGCTGGGCGCGGTCGGCAAGGAGGGCGCGGGCGTCCCCGACGGGCTTGGACGGCACGGGGTTGCGGATCGGCGGTGGTCCGGTCCCGCTGGAACGCGGGCGTCGTCGACGCGCCTGCTCGAGGGCGTCGAGCGGGGCCTGACGTCCCTCGGCGTGGCGGCCGACGACGTGGTCGAGGTCGAGGTGCCGGGCTCGTTCGAGATCCCGTTCGGGGCCCAGCACCCTCGCCCGCTCGGGCCGGGTCGACGCCGTGGTGTGCCATCGGCGCGGTCATCCGGGGCGAGACGACCCACTACGACATCGTCGCGGGCGAGTGCGCCGCGCGGCGTCCAGGACGTCCAGCTGGCGACGGGCGTCCCGGTGGCGTTCGGCGTGCTCACGACCGAGGACGATGTCCAGGCGCTGGCCCGCTCCGAGGGCCCGGGCGGCCACAACGTCGGCGAGGAGGCCGCCGCGGTGGCGGTCGAGATGGCCCTGCTGGCCCGCCGCTACCCGCCCGCGTGGGCTGATCGCGTTCGTCCCTGGAAACGGTCGCCAGGGCGACCGTTTCCAGGGACAAGAAAGCTGGGCGGCACTACGCTGGACCGCCGTGCTGAAGCTGGTGCTGCCCAAGGGGTCGCTCGAGAAGGCCACCTTCGAGCTGTTCGAGGCCGCCGACCTGGCGGTCGCGCGCGGTCTCGGCCGTCGACTACAAGGCGACCATCGACGATCCCCGGGTCGACGAGGTGCGCATCCTGCGGCCGCAGGAGATCCCGACCTACGTGGCCGACGGGCTGTTCGACCTCGGCATCACCGGGCGGGACTGGGTCGAGGAGACCGGCAGCGACGTCGTGACCCTCGGCGAGCTCGAGTACTCCAAGGCCACCGCCAACCCGTTCCGCATCGTCGTCGCCGTGCCCGACGACTCGCCCTGGGACAAGGTCGAGGACCTGCCCGACGGCGTGCGGGTGTCGACCGAGTACCCCGACCTGACCCGGCGGTTCTTCGCCGAGCGGGGCGTCGAGGCCGACGTCCGCCTGTCCTACGGCGCCACCGAGGCCAAGGTGCCCGACATCGTCGACTGCGTCGTCGACGGCACCGAGACCGGGCGGGCGCTGCGGGCCGCCGAACCTCAAGATCGTCGGCGAGATCATGGCCAGCTTCACGGCCCTCATCGCCAACCCCGCCGCCTACGCCGACCCCGAGCGGCGCCAGGCGATGGAGCAGCTCAAGGTGCTGCTCGACGGCGTGCTCGAGGCCCGGGGCAAGGTGCTCGTCAAGCTCAACGTGGCGGCCGACGCCCTCGACCGGGTCATCGGGCTCGTGCCCGTCGATGAAGGCACCGACCGTCTCCGAGCTGTTCGGCGGCAGCGGCTACGCGGTCGAGACCGTCGTCGCCAAGTCGGTGATCAACACGCTGATCCCGGCCCTGTCCAAGGACCCGGCGCCACCGACATCATCGAGCTCCCGCTGTCGAAGATCGTCCACTGAGCCCGGGCCGCGCCGAGCCGATGACGCCCTTCGAGGAGGCCAGCGGCGCCGTGGCCGCGTTCGACGAGCCCCGGGGCCTGGGGGAGATCCGCAGCGACGACGGCGACGACGTGTTCTTCCACTGCACGGCCATCGCCGACGGCAGCCGCACGATCGAGGTGGGCCGCCGGGTCCGCTACCAGGTGGTCCCCGGGCGGCTCGGGCGCTGGGAGGCGGCGAGCGTCGTCGGGCTCTGAGCGGCGGCCCGGGCCGTCACTCCCCGGCGCCGATGGCGTCGAGCAGCACCCGCGCGTAGCGCTCGCCGCCCGCCGGGGTCAGGTGGATGCCGTCGTCGGTGCGCAGGACGATCGTGCCGTCGGCGGCGCACTCGGCCCGCTCCCAGGACTCGCACGGCAGCGACGCGTGGAACTGGTGGTCGGAGCCCAGCTCGGTGGTGAGGTCGATCAGCGTGACCTCGGGGTGCTCCCGGGCGAAGCGGTCGTACATCGCCCGCATCGCCGCGGCGTTGGACTCGAACACGGCGTCGCGCACCGGCGGCGGCGGGACCATGTAGATCTTCGTGTCCGGCGACGTCTTCTCGACGTCCGCGACCATGGCGGTGAAGTCGGACTCGTACTCGTCCGCCGTCTGTGCGGCCGACGACGGCTCGGGCGTGCGCAGCATGCACGGCGTGACGTCGTTGCCCGCGAACGACAGGATCAGCACCCGCGGGTGGCGCTCGGCGTAGCCCGCGACCTGCTTGCGCCAGTCGCAGGCCGCGGTGCCGCCGAAGGCGGAGATGTCGTCGGTCATGCCCAGCTGGTCGGCATGCACCCGGAACTGGTCGCGGGTCAGCTCCATGAACGAGTCGCCGGCGATGGCCACGTCGAGCCCCGGGGCCCCGCCGCCGGACCGCCGGGACACGGCGACCGCCCCGCCGGCCACCACGAGCCCGACCACCGCGACGACCAGCGCCGCGAGGAGCAGCCGCCGACGCCCGCGTGGGCGGCCGTCGGTCCGTGCCTCGGCCCCGCCGGCGCCCTCGGCCGGCGGCCGGCTGTCGAGCTCGGACGACATCAGCCCTCGGGCCCGCCCGCAGACCCGGACACCGACACGTACGCCAGCTGGATCTGGTTGAGGGCCTGGCGCAGCGGCGCCTCGGCCTCGTCGAGCCGGGACCCGAGCCGCTCGACGACCGCCGCGAACGCGTCGATCGCGATCCGCGCCTCGTCGAGGCGGGGCTGGGGCTGGCTCAGATGCAGCGCCGCCAGCTCGTAGAACTGCAGCGCCTGCTGGCCGATCACGACGCCGGCCGGCATCTCGATCAGCTGGCGGCGGGCCTCGTCGAGCTGCTGCGCGTACTGCTCGGCGGCCGCCCGCTCCTCCGGCGACAGGTCGGACAGGTCGACGTCCGGCGGGCCCTCGCCGGCGGACGCGTCGGGCTCGGCCGGCGTTGGGGTCGAGGAACCACCCGGCCGGTCGACGGGGTGCTCACCAGAGGGGGTCCAGAGGCTGCTCATCGTTCCCGAGACCATAGTGTTCCGTGCGTTGTGGACTCGCGGGCGACCGCTGGTACCCTACGCGGCACAACTTGAAGGGAAGTGGGGCCCGCCCGGAGTCCGTGACGCCGGGTTCGGTGCCCCCACCCGGCCACAGCCCGCAACGGGTTTCGTGCGCCCGGGTCGATCGGTCGCAGCGGGCTCTGCCCGTCGGCGGACGTCGGCTTCCCCGGCGTCCGTCTCGTCGTTTTGGGGCGACGCCGGTTGGAGAACATCCCACATGCGTACGGAGGTGTCTGCGCATACATGAGGAGTGATCGGCGATAGCTACGCCGGCGAACAACGAGCCCCGGATCAACGATCGCATCCGTGCCCGAGAGGTGCGGCTCGTCGGCCCGGACGGTCAACAGATCGGCATCAAGCCCCTGCCCGAGGCCCTCTCGATGGCCCGGGAGCTCGACCTCGACCTCGTCGAGGTGGCCGCCAAGGCGAACCCGCCCGTCTGCCGGATCATGGACTACGGCAAGTACAAGTACGAGGCGGCCCAGAAGGCCAAGGAGTCCCGCCGGAAGGCGACCAACGTCTTCATCAAGGAGATGAAGTACCGCCCCAAGATCGGCGAGGGTGACTTCGACACCAAGACCCGCAAGGTCGAGCGGTTCCTCCGGGAAGGGCACAAGGTCAAGGTGACCATCATGTTCCGAGGCCGTGAGATGCAGCACCCCGAGCTGGGGCGGCGCATCCTCGACGACGTGGCTGGGGGCCGTCGAGCACCTGGGGAAGGTCGAGATCTTCCCCCGGCTGGACGGTCGCAACATGACCATGGTCCTCGGACCCGACAAGCAAGGCCCAGGCCGCCAGCGAGCGGGCCAAGCGCCAGGCGGAGGCCGAGGCCAGCACCCCGCCGGCGACGAGCACGCCGGCGACCGGCGCCCCTGCGGCGCCCATCACCGCTGTGGCGGCGGCCCCGGTCGAGCAGGCCGGTCCGCCGAGCCGAGCGCGGCCCGCCGAGCACGACACGTCGGCCGGCTGAGCCCCGCCCGACCGCCGCTGCGACCAGGAACAGGACAGACAGCCATGCCCAAGATGAAGACGCACCGCGGCGCGGCCAAGCGCTTCAAGCTGACCGGCACCGGCAAGATCCGGCGCCGCCAGGCCAACCGCAGCCACATCCTCGAGAAGAAGCCCTCCACCCGCGCCCGCCGCCTGGCCGGCGACGCGTCGCCTGGTCGACGGCCGACGAGGCGCGCATCAACCGGCTGCTCGGCCGGCGCTGAACCCCCGCCGCGGGCCCGCCGCCCGGCGGCGAGCCCGCGCCCCGACCCCCCTCGACCTGAAAGGAGCTCCCCATGGCCCGAGTCAAGCGAGCCGTCCACGCCAAGAAGAAGCGCCGCGTCACGCTCGAGCGCGCCAAGGGCTACTACGGCAACAAGAGCCGTTCGTACCGCGCCGCCAACGAGCAGGTGATGCACTGCGCTGCAGTACGCCTTCCGCGACCGCCGCGCCCGCAAGGGCGAGTTCCGCCGGCTGTGGATCCAGCGCATCAACGCCGCCTGCCGCCAGAACGGCATGAGCTACAGCCGGTTCATCGCCGGTCTGAAGCGCGGCGGGCATCGAGGTCGACCGCAAGATCCTCGCCGACCTCGCCGTCACCGACCCGGCCGCCTTCGCCGCCCTGGTCGACCGCCGCGAAGGCCGCCCTCGACGAGGCCCGGGCGTCGGCCTAGGCCGCACCCGCCCCGGCGGCGACCTCCTGACGATGGCCGAGCCGATCGGCGCACGCCATCCCACGATGCAGCGACTGCGGCGCCTCTCGGGGCGCCGCAGTGCGCGTCGGCGACGAGGGCGCGTTCGTGATCGAGGGCCCACGCTCCTGTCCGAGGCGCTCGACGCCGGCGTCGCCGCTCGACGCCGTGGTCGTCGAGCCCGGCTGCCGCGCCCGACGCTGGCGGCCCGGGCCGCCGCCGCCGGCGCCGCGGTCCACGCACGCTCGCGCCGGGCGTCCTGGCGCGGGTCGTCGACACGGTCACCCCCCAGGGCGTGGCCGCGATCGGCCGGTTCGCCGACCGCCCGCCGGCCGACGTCGCCGCCGAGGCCGGACCGCTGGCGCTGGTGCTGGTGGGCGTGGCCGACCCGGGCAACGCCGGCACGCTGCTCCGCTCCGCGGAGGCGGCCGGGCGCCGGCGCGGTGCGTGTTCTGCGCCGGTTCGGTCGACCCCTACGGCCCCAAGGTGCGTGCGGGCGTCGGCCGGGTCGCTGTTCCGGCTGCCGATCGCCGGGACGCGGACGTCGGCCCCGGCGCTCGCCGCGCTCCGGGACCGCGGCCTGACGACCGTGGCGACGCTGGCCCGGGGCGCCCCGCCCTACGACGCCGCCGACCTGGCGGGCCCGGTGGCGATCGTGCTCGGCAACGAGGCCCACGGCCTGCCGGCCGACGTCGGGGCGCGCGGTCGACCGGGCGGTGACGATCCCGATGGCCGGCCGGGCCGAGTCCCTCAACGTGGCGATGGCGGGCACGGTCCTGTGCTTCGAGGTCGCTCGCCAGCGGCGAGGCCGCGACCAGGACAATCGACTGGACGACGATGCCGCCCCGGGCGGCAGGGTGCACGACGACATGAGCGACGATCCCCGACCCGCGACTCCCGACCCCGCCGATGGCGACCTCGTGGCCGAGATCGGCCGCATCGAGGACGACGCCCGCGCCCGCGTGGCGGCCGCCGCCACCGCGGACGAGCTGCGGGCGGTCGAGAGCGACGCTGCTCGGCAAGCGGTCGGCGCTGACCGGGCTGCGGCAGCCGGCTCGGGCGCGCTCGACCCCGATGCCCGGCGCGACGGTGGGCCAGGCGCTGCAACGAGGCGCGGCGCGGCGATCGAGGCCGCGGTCGCCGAGCGCCGGGCCGTGCTCGACGGCCGCCGCCCGCGCCGAGCAGCTCGCGCGCCGAGCGGCTCGACCTCACCGAGGTCCTGCCGGCGCCGCACCGCCGGCCACCTCCACCTCGTCACCCAGGCCTCGCAGCGTCCTCGAGGACGTCTTCGTCGGCATGGGCTTCACGGTGGCCGAGGGGCCCGAGGTCGAGACCGACTGGTACAACTTCGAGGCGCTCAACATCCCGCCGACCACCCGGCCCGCGGCATGTGGGACACGCTCTACGTCGACCTCGGCGACGCCCGGGCACGACGCTGCTGCGCACCCACACCTCGCCGGTGCAGATCCGCGTGATGCAGCAGCAGCCGCCGCCGATCTACATGGTCATGCCCGGCCGGGTGTTCCGCCGCGACACCGCCGACGCCACCCACATGCCGGTGTTCCACCAGATCGAGGGCCTGGTCGTCGACCGGGGCATCACGCTTCGCCGACCTGGCCGGCACCATCGAGGCGTTCACCAAGGCCTACTTCGGCGAGCGACTTCACGTCCCGCCTGCGCCCGTCCTACTTCCCGTTCACCGAGCCGTCGGCCGAGTTCGACATCCGGCGCCCCGACGGCACGCTGGCTCGAGCTCGGCGGCTGCGGCATGGTCCACCCCAACGTGCTGCGCGACGTGCGGCCTCGACCCCGAGGAGTGGAGCGGCTTCGCCTTCGGCTTCGGCATCGACCGGCTGGCCGCGGCATGCGCCACGGCGTCGACGACCTCCGCGAGCATGTTCACCAACGACATCCGCTTCCTGGAGCAGTTCTGAGGTCGGCCCGCATGAAGGTCCTCCTGCTCCTGGCTCCGCGAGTTCGCGCCGTTCGAGCGACGACCCCGACGCGCTCGGCGACGCGATGAGCGACCTCGGCATGGCCGTCGAGGAGATCGAGCCGCATCGGCGACGGGCCTCGACGGCATCGTCGTGGCCCGGGTGCTGGCGACCTGCGCCCGCACCCCGACGCCGACCGGATCCAGCTGGTCGACGTCGACGCCGGCGACGGCGAGGCCGCTCCAGATCTGCTGCGGCGCCTTCAACATGGCGGTCGGCGACCTCGTGCCGCTGGCCACGCTCGGCACGATCATGCCCGACGGCATGGAGATCGAGCGGCGCAAGCTGCGGGGCGAGTGGTCGAACGGGATGCTCTGCTCGGCCCCCGAGCTCGGGCTCGGCGACGACCACGGCGGCATCCTCGATCCTGCCGGCCGGCCTGGCGCTCGGCACCGGGCTGCGCGAGGCGCTGGGCATCGAGCCCGACGTGCTCTTCGACCTCGAGATCAACCCGAACCGGCCCGACGCCATGTCGGTCGCCGGCGTGGCCCGCGACCTGGCCGCCCGCCTCGGCGTGCCGTTCGCCGCTGCCCGAGCCGGCGGTCGACGAGGTCGCCGCCGAGCGCGTCGGCGCGCGTGCGCGGTCGAGATCGCGGCGCCCGACCTGTGCGGCCGGTTCACGGCCCGGGTGCTCGCGGGGCGTGGCCGTCGGCCCGTCGACCCGCCTGGATCGCCGAGCGGCTCAGCCTGCTCGGCATGCGCCCGATCAACAACGTGGTCGACGTCTCCAACTACGTGATGCTCGAGCTGGGCCAGCCCAACCACACCTACGACCTGGCCAAGGTGCCCGGCGGCGCGCCTGCGGGTCCGGCGGGCCCGCGACGGGCGAGACGCTGGTCACCCTCGACGGCGTCGAGCGCACGCTTCACCGCGCGACGACCTGCTGATCTGCGACGGCGACGACGCGCCGATCGGCATCGCCGGGGTCATGGGCGGCGCCGACACCGAGATCGACGACGCGACCACCGACGGTCCTGCTCGAGATGGCGTGGTTCGCTGCCGATCGCCATCGCCAGACGTCCCGGCGGCTGCGGCCTGCGCTCCGAGGCGTCGGCCCGCTTCGAGCGGGGCGCCGACCCCGAGATCATCGACCTGGCCGCACCGCCGGTTCGCCGAGCTGGCTGGCGGGCTCGGGCGCCCGGCTGGAGTCCGGCACGGTCGACGTCCGGGGCGAGCTGCCCGACCGCGCGCCGGTCCGCGTGCGCACCGGGCGGGTCAACCGCCTGCTCGGCACCGGCCTCACCGGCGGCGAGGTCGCCGGCCTGCTCGAGCCGATCGGCTTCGCCACCGCCGTGGCCGGCGACCGGCGGCGACCGACGGCGACGTGGCGGTCACGATCCCGCCGTGGCGCTACGACTCGGCCAGCGAGATCGACGTGATCGAGGAGGTCGCCCGCCACCACGGCTACAGCCGCATCGGCACCCGGCGTGCCGCCCACCGCGCACGCCGGCCGCCTGACGCGAGCGCCAGCTCGAACGGCGGCGGTTGCGGTCGCTGCTGGTGGGCCGGGGCCTGTCCGAGGCGATGCCGCTGCCGTTCCTGGCCCCCGGCGACCTGGCGCGGGCCGGCCTGCCCGACGACGGCATCACGATCGCCAACCCGCTGGTGGCCGAGGAGTCCGTGCTGCGCACGTCGCTGCTCCCCGGCCTGGTCAAGGCGCTGGCGTACAACGCCGCCCGCCGCAACAGCGGCGTGGCGCTGTTCGAGATCGGCCACGTGTTCCGCCGCCCGGCCGCCGGCGCCGAGCCTGGCCCGCTGCCCGACGAGCGCGAGGTGCTCGGCGTCGCCCTCGGCCGGGCGCGACGCCACCGAGGCCGTGCAGGAGTGGTGGGCGGTGGCCGAGGTCCTGGCGGTGACCGGCGTGCACGTGCGCAACGGCGCGGTCCCCGGCCTGCACCCCACGCGGTCCGCCCGCCTGGAGGGCCCGGGCGGCGAGGCGGTGGGCGCGGTCGGCGAGGTCGACCCCGGGGTGCTGGAGGACCACGGCATCGGCGAGCGCGTCGCCTGGCTGGAGGTCGACCTCGACTCGGTCGCCGGCCTGCCCCGCGACCCCCACCGCTACCGGCAGGTGAGCGTCTACCCGTCGAGCGACATCGACCTCGCCTTCGAGGTCGACGACGCGGTGCCAGCCGGCGACATCGAGGCGACGCTGCGCGCCGCCGCGGGCGAGCACCTGGTCGCCCTGGCGCTGTTCGACGTCTACCGCGGGGCCGGCATCGCCGACGGCCGGCGCAGCCTGGCCTACACGCTGCGGCTCGACGCGCCGGACCACACGCTGACCGACGGCGAGGTCGCCGACGTCCGCCGCCGCTGCATCAGCGCGGTGGAGGGCGCCTTCGCGGCCACGCTGCGCGGCTGACCCGGCCGCCCCGCGTCGGATCCCGACCCCGGCCCGTTCGTGGGGAGGGGGTCCACATATGCCAACATGCACACTGATGGTGGTGCTGGGGGCGGTGTCCGGCGAGGTCCTCGACGACGAGGCGACGGCGGTTGAGGCGCCGCGTCCCGGACTGGTGCGCGAACCGGCGCTCGACGGCCTGCGCGGCGTCGCCGTCGCCGCCGTCGTCGCGTTCCACCTCGAACACCTCCGCGGCGGGTTCTTGGGCGTCGACCTGTTCTTCGTGCTGTCGGGGTTCCTCATCACGTCGCTGCTGCTGGTCGAGTTCGACGGCCGGCGGGCCATCGACCTCGGCCGGTTCTGGTCGCGCCGGGCGCGCCGGCTGCTGCCGGCCCTGTTCCTGCTGCTGGGCGGCCTCGCCCTTCTGATCGCCGTCGTCTCGCCCTCGGGCCAGCACCCGGGGTTCCGTGGCGACGCGCTCTCGACCCTGTTCTACGCCGCCAACTGGCACGCCATGGCCCGCGACATCGGCTACTGGGACCTGTTCGCCCAGCCCTCGCCGCTCGACCACATGTGGAGCCTGGCGATCGAGGAGCAGTTCTACCTGTTTTGGCCGCCGCTGGTGCTCGGCCTCCTGTGGCTGGCCCGCCGGCGGGACGTCCGGGGCCGCCGGGTGGTCGGCACGGTGGCCGTGCTGGGCGCGGCGGCGTCGTTCAGCGTGCTGGCCCTGACCTGGACCGCCACCGACACCAGCCGGGCCTACTACGGCACCGACGCCCGGGTCGGCCCGACGTTGCTGGGCGCGGCGCTGGCCGCGCTCGTCACGTTCGGAACGCGCCGCGACGCGCCGCCCGGGCGGTTGGCGCGGTGGGGGGCGCCCGTGGCCGGCACCGTGGCGCTGGCCTACCTCGTGTGGTCGTTCGCCGTGGTGCGGGGCACGGCGCCGGGCTACTACCGGGGCGGCCTCGTGACGTTCGCGCTGGCTGCCGTGGTGGTCGTGGCGGTCGTCGTCGGCGGCCGGGCCGGACCGCTCGGCGCCGTGCTGTCGGTCGCCCCGCTGCGCTGGCTCGGGATCATCAGCTACGGCGTCTACCTCTGGCACTGGCCGGTGATCGTCTACGCCACGCCCGAGCGCACCGGGCTCGACGGCGGGGCCCTCGACGCCGCCTGCGTGACGGTCACGCTCGTGCTGGCGGTGGCGTCGTTCGTGCTGATCGAGCGGCCGATCCGCCACGGCGCCCTGCGGGGCGGCATCCGGGGCCTGCGGGCGCCGCTGGCGCTCGGCGCGTCGGTGGCAGCGATCGCCGCACTCGTCGTCGTGGCCACGGCGGGCGCCCGCAACAGCGCCGACGTGACCGTCGTGGCTGGCCCCGCGGCCAACGCCGACGACTTCCCGTACCGGGTCGTGCCCAAGACCGTGCCGGCCCGGGCGCCCCGGATCCTGCTGGTCGGCGACAGCGGGCCGATCTTCCTGGGGCCGGCGCTGGTCAGCGAGACCCAGGCGGAGGGCGCGGCGGCGGCCTACGACTCGGAGTTCGGCTGCACGCCGCTCGTGCCCGAGGGCAAGACCCGCTACGGCGACAAGGTGATCGACATGCCGATCTGCCACGACGGCAGGCGGGAGGCGTGGGCCAAGATCGTCCGCGACTTCGATCCCGACGTGGTCGTCTACTACCTGGCGGCGCTCACCGGGCTCGGCGCGGTCCGCATGGGCGACCAGTGGGTCGGCGACTGCGACCCGGACTACGACGCCTACCTCCGGGGCGCCCTGACCGACGACGCCGACGTGCTCGGCGCCGGCGGCGCCACGGTGGTGTTCACGACGACGCCCCTGTCGCCGATCGCGGCGATGACCGACCAGGGCACGACCGCACTCGTCTGCCGCAACGCCACCTACCGGGCGGTCGCGGCCCACCGGCGGAACACCGAGATGCTCGACCTGGAGGCCGAGGTCCAGCAGGGGGTCGACGCCGGCCAGGGCAACATGTTCCGCGACCCCGTCCACCTGTCCGACTACGGCGCCACACTGGTGTCGCAGTGGATGGTGCCGGCGAGCCTCGACCTGGTGAACCAGGAGCGCCTCGCCGGCGGATAAGCCTCTTTGCATGACTATGCAGCCGAACGTATAGTCGGCCGGTGACCTCGGTCGGCATCCTCGGCGCATCCGGCTACATGGGCGCGGAGCTGCTGCGCCTGTGCGCCGCCCATCCGCAGCTCGACGTGCGCCTGGCCACCGGCGACAGCCAGGCCGGCACGCCGCTGCGCGACCTCTACCCGAGCCTGGCCGCCCCGTACGGCGACCTGGCGTTCAGCAAGTTCGCCGCCGACGCGTGCGACGGGCTCGACCTGGCGTTCCTGCGCGCTGCCCCACGGGGCCTCGCAGGAGGTCGTGCCCGAGCTCGACGGCCGGGTGGGGGCGATCGTCGACCTGGCGGCCGACTTCCGCCTGCGGGATCCGGCGCCTGTACCCGGCGTGGTACGGCGAGGAGCACGCCCACCCCGAGCTGCTCGGCGACTTCGCCTACGGGCTGCCCGAGCTGTTCCGGGCCGACCTCGCCGGCGCCCGCCGGGTGGCCGCGCCCGGGTGCTACGTGACCGCGGCGACCCTCGCGCTGGCCCCGTTCCTCCGGGCGGGCCTGGTCGAGCCGACCGGCATCGTGGTCGACGCGGCGAGCGGGGTGTCGGGCGCGGGCCGGCCGCCCAAGCCGCACACGGCGTTCGGCACCGTCGACGAGAACCTCACCGCCTACGGCCTGCTCGACCACCGGCACACGCCGGAGATCGAGCAGGCGCTCGCCCGGGTCGCGGGGGCCGGCGTGCAGGTGCTGTTCACGCCGCACCTGGCGCCGATGAACCGGGGCATTCTCGCCACCTGCTACGCCCGGCCGGCCGCCCCCGGCCTGACCACCGACGACGCGCTCGACCTGCTCACCGAGACCTGGGCGGGCGAGCCGTTCGTGGTGGTGACGCCGGGGCCGCCCGAGACCAAGGCGACGCTCGGGGCCAACACCGTGCACGTGACCGCCCGGTCCGACCCCCGCACGGGCTGGGTCGTGGCGATCGCCGCGCTCGACAACCTGGTCAAGGGCGGCTCGGGCCAGGCCATCCAGTGCGCCAACCTCGTGCTGGGCCTGCCGGAGGAAACGGGCCTGCCGACCGCGGGGCTGTACCCGTGAGCGTCGTCGCGGCCGCCGGGTTCGTCGCCGCCGGGGGCGCGTGCGGCATCAAGCCGGCGGGCGACGCCGACCTCGCGCTGGTGGCCACCGCCGACGGCCGCCCCGTTCCCGCCGCCGGCGTGTTCACCCAGAACCTAGTGGTCGCCGCCCCCGTGGTCGTGAGCCGCCGCCACCTGGCGGCCACGGGCGGCCGGGCCGCGGCGGTCGTGCTCAGCAGCGGCAACGCCAACGCCGCCACCGGCGACGCGGGCGAGGCCGACGCCGAGCGCATGTGCGCCCTGGCGGCCGCCGGTGTCGGCTGCGGGCCGGACGAGGTGCTGGTGTGCTCGACGGGCCTCATCGGCTACCCGCTGCCGATGGCCGCGCTGGAGGCGGGGATCCCGCAGATGGCGGCGGTGCGGGGGAGCGACCCGGTCCACGGCGCGGCCGCGGCCGCGGCGATCATGACCACCGACACCCGGCGCAAGGAGACGGTCGTGGCGGGCGACGGCTTCGTCGTCGGCGGCATGGCCAAGGGCGCCGCCATGCTCGCGCCCAACATGGCGACGATGCTGGCGGTGCTGACCACCGACGCCGCGGTCGACGCCGCCACGCTGACCGACGTGCTCCGGGCGGGCGTGGCCGACAGCTTCAATGCCATGACGGTCGACGGCTGCACGTCCACCAACGACACGGTCCTGCTGCTGGCGTCGGGCGCGGCGGGCCCGCCGGCCGACCCGGGCGCCTTCGCCGCCGCCGTCGCCGACGCCTGCCTCGACCTGGCGACGCAGATGGTCGGTGACGCCGAGGGCCACACCAAGGTCGTGACGGTGCGGGTCACCGGGGCGGCGTCCGACGACGATGCCCGCCAGGCCGCCCGCAAGGTGGCCGAGAGCCAGCTGGTCAAGTGCTCGTGGTTCGGCGGCGACCCCTACTGGGGCCGGATCGCCAGCGACCTCGGCACCGCCGGGGTCAAGCTCGACCCGGCCGCCCTCACGATCGCCTACGGCGGCACGGTCGTGACCAGGGGCTGCGTCCCCGCCGACCACGACGCGGACGCCGTCGCGGCCCACCTGGCCGGTGATCGGCTCGACGTGCACTGCGACCTCGGCCTGGGCGACGGGCGGGCCCGGGTGCTGACCAACGACCTGACCTACGGCTACATCGACGAGAACAAGGGCACGTCGTGAGCGCGTCCCCGTCCGACGCCGGCCAGCGGGCCGCGGTGCTGGTCGAGGCGCTGCCGTACATCCGGCGGTTCCGGGGCGCGGTCGTGGTGGTCAAGTACGGCGGCAACGCCATGGCCGACGCCGACGCTGCGCCCGAGCTGTTCGCCGAGGACATCGTGCTGATGCGCGCGGTCGGCATGCGGCCCGTCGTCGTGCACGGCGGCGGCCCGCAGATCAGCGACCTGATGGACCGGCTCGGCAAGGAGCCCGAGTTCCGCGACGGCCTGCGGGTCACCGACGCCGAGACCGTCGACATCGCCCGCATGGTGCTGGTCGGCAAGGTGAACCGCGAGCTCGTCGCCGCCATCAACGTGCACGGGCCGCTCGCCGTCGGCCTGTCGCGGCGAGGACGCCGGGCTGATCCGTGGCCGACGCCCGCGACCCCGAGCTCGGGCTTCGTCGGCGACGTCGCCGCCGTCAACCCGACCATCCTCGAGCGCCTGCTCGCCGAGGACCTCATCCCGGTCGTCTCGACCATCGGCACCGACGCCGACGGGCCAGGCCTACAACATCA
The DNA here is from genome assembly GCA_963739835.1 of uncultured Acidimicrobiales bacterium. GTDB lineage: Bacteria > Actinomycetota > Acidimicrobiia > Acidimicrobiales > VFJN01 > ZC4RG19. Next base: position 2,466 of record CAVUBW010000014.1, on the reverse strand, counting down.
ACGCCGACACGGTCGCCGGCGCGATCGCCGAGGCGCTCGGCGCCGAGAAGCTCGTCTACCTCACCGACATCGAGGGCCTGCGCGCGCGACGTCGACGACCCGGCCAGCCTGATCCGCCAGACGACCGCCGCCGAGCTCGACGGCGCTGATCGGCCGACGGCGCGCTCGCCGGCGGGATGATCCCCAAGGTCGCGGCCTGCGTCCACGCCGTGCGCAACGGCGTCGGCTCGGCCCACATCCTCGACGGCCGCATCCCCCACGTGCTGCTGCTCGAGCTCTTCACCGACGAGGGCATCGGCACCATGATCACCCGGCGGGAGCACCATCATGACCGTGACCGCGCACGCGCCGCGACGGCGCGCCGACTGCCACTGCCCGTTCATGCCGACCTACCGGCGCCGCCCGCCGGTGATGTTCGTGCGGGGCGACGGCACCGAGCTGTGGGACGCCGACGGGCAAGCCGCTACCTCGACTTCCTGTCCGGGCTCGCCGTGACGTCGCTCGGCCACGCCCACCCGGCGGTCGCCGAGGCGCTCGGCGACCAGGCGGCGACGCTGCTGCACGTGTCCAACCTGTTCGGCAACCCTGCCGGCGACCGAGGTCGGCCGTCACGCTCGACCGGCTGCTCGGCGACGGCGAGCCGGCCGGGGGACAGGTCTTCTTCTGCAACTCCGGCGCCGAGGCCAACGAGTGCGCCATCAAGCTGGCCCGCAAGTTCGGCGGCCGCGGCCGCCACGTCGTGGTGTCAGCGCCTACGGCAGCTTCCACGGCCGCACGCTCGCCACGCTGCACGCCACCGGCCAGCCGGCCAAGCACGAGCCGTTCCAGCCGCTGCCCGAGGGCTTCCGCCACGTCGCCTGGGACGACCTCGACGCGCTCGAGGCCGCCATCGACCCGTCGGTCGCCGCGGTGCTGCTCGAGCCGGTGCAGGGCGAGGGCGGCGTCAACCCGGCCAGCCGCCGAGTACTTCGCCGGCGTGCGCCGGCTGTGCGACGAGCGGGGCCTGCTGATCATGGTCGACGAGGTCCAGACCGGCCTCGGCCGCACCGGCCGGTGGTTCGGCTTCCAGCACCTGGGCGTCGTCCCCGACGTGGTGACGATGGCCAAGGCGCTGGGCAACGGCGTGCCGATCGGCGCCTGCTGGGCCCGGCGCGACGTCGCCGCGGTCTTCGAGCCCGGCGACCACGGCACGCACCTACGGCGGCACAGCCGCTCGCCACGGCCGCGGCCCGGGCGGTGCTGGCGACGATGGAGCGCCGATCGACGCGCCCGACCGGCGCGGCCCGGGCCGGCGCGCCGGCTGACCGACGGGCTGGCGGCGCTGCCCGGCGTGGCCGGCGTCCGGGGCTCCGGCCTGCTGCTGGCGGTCGAGCTGGACGGGCTCGACGCCCAGGCGGTCGACGCCGCGCTGCTCGACCGCCGGCCTGGTCGTCAACGCGGTCACCCCCACCGCGCTGCGCCTGGCGCCGCCGCTGACTGGTCACCGACGACGAGATCGACGAGGCGATCGCCCTGCATCGGCGGCGGTCGCTGGAGGCAACGGCATGACCCGTGCGCCACTTCCTCGAGGTCGACGACCTCAGCGTGGCCGAGCTGGACGAGGTCCTGCGCCGCTGCGCCGAGCCGCCCACGCCGCCCGGCCCGGCCTCCCGCTGGCCGGGCGGACGGTCGGCGCTGATCTTCGAGAAGCCGTCGACCGCGGACCCGCCACTCGCATGCGAGATGGCGGTCGTCCAGCTCGGCGGGCACCCGGTCTACATCCGCGGCGACGAGGTCGGCATCGACGAGCGCGAGCCGGTCGAGGACATCGCCCGCATCCTGGCCGGCTACCACGCGGCGATCGGCGGCCGGGTCTTCGACCACGCGGCTGCTCGAGCGGCATGGCGGCCGTCGGCCCGGGTGCCGGTCGTCAACCTGCTGTCCGACCGGTCGCCACCCGCTGCAGGCGCTGGCCGACCTGCTCACGATGCGCCAGAGCCTCGGCGACCTGGCCGGCGCGCACCGTGGCCTAGGTCGGCGACTTCAACAACGTCGCCCGGTCGCTCGCGTCGGGGCCGACGATGCTCGGCATGAAGGTCCGGCTCGCCTGCCCGCCGGGCTACGGCCCCGGCGACGACGACGCTCGACCGGCTCCGGGCCCTCGGGGCCGAGCCGGTCGTCGCCCACCGGCCGGAGGAGGCGGTGGCCGGGTCGGCCGCGGTCCACACCGACGTGTGGACCTCGATGGGCCAGGAGGCCGAGGCCGAGGAGCGCGCTGCGGGCGTTCGAGGGCTTCCAGGTCGACGACCGGGTGATGTCGGCCGCCGCGCCCGGCGCCGTGTTCATGCACTGCCTGCCCGCCCACCGGGGCGAGGAGGTGGCGGCATCGGTCGTCGACGGGCCCCAGAGCCGGGTCATCGCCCAGGCCCACAACCGCCTGCACAGCGTGCGGGGCCTGCTGGCTTGGCTGGTCGAGGAGGCGGGGCG
>CAVUBW010000013.1:0-259641 GCA_963739835.1 uncultured Acidimicrobiales bacterium | reverse complement strand
GGCGGTCCCGGCCTCGAGGTCGACGTCCTCCCAGGCAAGCCCTAGCACCTCGGACACGCGAACTGGGAGGCCCAACAGCGCCACCGCGGCGCCGAGCCGGTGATCGGCCAACGGCCGCCAGCAACGCCCGGGTCGTCCTGGTCGAGCGCCACGCCGACCGAGTCGTCCACCCGCAGCGGCTTGACCGCCCGGACCGGGTTCCCGACCAGCGCGCCCATCTTCACCGCCTCGTCCACCACCTGGGCGAGCACCTGGCGGTGATGCCGCACGGTCCGCGGGGCCAGCGGCGCCGGGCTGAGCTTGGTCTGCCACTCCGTGATGAGCCGATAGTCGAGCTCAGCCACCGGGACCTTCGCCAGGTCCTCCTTGATCTTGCGCACCCGGTCCTCGGCCTTGGCCCACGACGATGGCCGCACCGCATGCCGGTGCACGTTGTGCAGCCACCAGTCAGCCAGCGCCCCCACGGTGCTGAGCACCCCGAGGCCCATCCCTGCCTGCTCGCGGCGCTTGGCCCGCCGGTCCAATCGCCTCCTGCTGCGTCTTGCCCATCGCCCGGCGAGGCCGGCGCTCCCCCGGCACCCACCACGTCGCACACCAACGGCCATCGGCCTGGCGGTACACCGAACCCTCGCCATTCGCCGACTTGCCGAACACGCGGATGCCATCCGGCGTGGCGACCCGCTTCCCCTTCCGCCGATTGCCGAAAGACCTAGGCACCGAGCCCGTCCAGGTACTCCGCCACGGCATCAGTCGAGATCCGGGCGCAGCGCGCTCATCTTCACCGACCGCAACTCCCCGGTGCGCAACAGCTCGAACACCGTCGAGCGCCCGACGTTGAGCGCCTCGGCCACTTCCTCCGGCGCAGCAACAGCCGCACCACACCGGTCGTCTCGGACATGCTCCCCACTCCCCTCGCTCACGTTGCCCAACTGCCGAACTCACGCCACCGCCGGATCAGGCGGCGCCGGACCCGCACGTGCCGCCACGACCGCCTTGGCCCGCTCGTACTCAGCCCGCCACCGCTGCCGGGTGGTGATGGCCTGGGCGATGGCCGTCGTGTACGTCTCAAGGTCGATCCGGTTGCGGCCGAGCAGTTCCCAGGACCAGCGGCCGTCGCTGCCGGTGATGGCGAGCTCGTCGTGGTCGTCGGGGTCGATGCCGGCCTCTTCGAGGGCGGCCCGGACGACGCTGGCGCGGTCGGCCTTGTGGGCGGCGAGGGTCTTGCCGGACCACTTGCGGGACACGAGAACCCGGCGGCCACCGACGCCGAGGTTGTCGCGGTCGTGCGCCTTGTGGGTGCAGTGCCCGGGCACGAGACCGGCCTGGGCGCCAGCGGGCTGGACGCCGTAGCGCAGCCAGTTGGCACAGGTCGGCGCGGAGGGGAGCCACCGGACCTCGTCGGCGAGGCGATCGAGGTCGCGGCCGAGGTAGCAGGCACCACGGCGCAAGGCCTGCTTGCCGACGAGACGCCCGGGCTCGATGATTGGCGGTCGCAGATCGAGGAGTCGATCGGCCGCCTCGAGGGCGAGATCATCGAACTGCGAGAGCACCTCGACCTCCCGTCGCACGAGCACGGCCTGGACAGTCACGACCGGAGTACGAACCGCGAGCGAATCGCTACGTGAGGCTGTGCGGATGGGCCAGATCATCTACCTGCACCCAGCCCGCGCCGCACCCGGACAACTGCTACTCCTCGCACGTCAACGAGCCGGCCTGACCCACGCGGAGATCGCGCCCTTGTTGGGAGAACGTGATCGGGCGGCCCGAGCTCAACCCCGCGACCGTACGCGGTGGGAGCGAGGGACAGTCCGAGTGCCCTCCAAGGTCGTCGACGTGGCACAGCGGATCGCATCGACCGGAACTCCTCGGACCGATGGCGGCTCGGTGTCAGCTGTCGGCGAGCCCGAGGCCCCGATAGGGCGCGACGCCATCGAGCGTGCCATGCAGTCGTTCCGAGAGGCTGACCGCCGCGTTGGCGGCGGCTACATGTACGGGTCCGTGATCCGGTACCTGCGAGACGAGATCGCGCCCAGCCTCGTGGACAGCAGCGAGGACCGATTCACGGCCGCCGCCGCCCTGACGGAGATGGCTGGTTGGATGGCCCATGACGCCGGCCACGACGGCCTCGCGGAACAGCACTTCAGCCGCGCCTTGCAGTTCACGTCGATGAGCGATGACGTGGAACTGACTGCACATGTCCATGCCAGCCTGTGCCACCTGGCCATGCAGCATGAGCGCCCCCGGATACGCGCCGGCAGCGCGCAGGCTGCCCTGTCCCTTCTCAACCGGCACCCACACCACCCGGTGCTCGCTGCTCGTCTGCACGCGATGCAGGCCCGAGCTCTCGCATGCCTTCGACGTCGTGCCGACTGTGCGCGCGGACTTCACAAGGCCGAGGCCGAACTCGATCGCCAGGCGCCCGATGCCCGATCGCCATGGGTCAGCCCGTTCGACCACGGTTCGCTCGCAGCCGAGGCATGTCAGGCGTTCGAGACCCTGGGCGATCTCCCCGCCGCACGGAGACACGCCGAGCTCGTTGTCACCCTCCGCGACGGGAGCCCGCGTCCGAAGCCGAGCCTTCGGTCAACTCCGACTCGCCGGCATCCTCCTCGCCCAGGGCGAGCTCGACCACGCATGCACGATCACCGTCGACGCTCTGCAACACACAGGCGGTGTGTCGTCCCGCCGCGTCTCCCAACTCGTCCGGTCCCTTCACGTCTCGCTGACGCCGCACGCTGCTGCCTCGGAGGCCCGACCGGCTGCCAACGCGCGTAGCGACCGCGCTCGCACGACCAGACCCGCTCCACCTCATCGCCGCCACTCATAGCCTGGACGCCTGACATGGCCGACCGACTGTACGAGACCGACCCGGAGACCTGGTACGCCCACCTCGCCGAGGGCAACGCACGTCAACCGCGCAAGCGCGTCGCTGCCGACGTCATCATCCGCAACCAGGCTGGGCGCCTCCTCCTCGTGAACCCGAACTACAAGCCCGACTGGGACCTCCCCGGTGGCATGGCCGAAGCAAACGAGTCACCCATCGACGCCGCTCGCCGAGAGATCCGCGAGGAGCTCGGGCTCGACCTGACGATCCGCACCCTGCTCTGCATCGACTGGGTTCCACCGCATGGTCCGTGGGACGACACGCTCGTCTTCGTTTCGACGGCGGCATGCTCACGCCGGCGCAGATCGACACCATCACAATGTCCGACCACGAGCTCGACGCCTTCAACTTCTTCACGAACGACGAGGCGGCGGAGCTGCTTCGACCCTACGTGTGGAGCCGTACCGCGCTATCCCTCGACGCTGCGCGGACTGGACAACCGCGTTACGCCCACTTCGGCTCTGCCGAATCTGGCTCTTGAGGGTCAAGGGCGCCGGCAGAGCCGGCGCCGGCCTGCGGGCGGGCGCCAGAGGCGCCCGTCCTCGCCCCCGGCTGGCGGCCTGATCGAACTTTGGAGTTGCTCGTCGGGGGCCGCCAGATCGGCAGATCTGTATACCGCCGCTCCAGGTCTTTCGCCTCTGGCGAGATTGCGCTTGGGCAGCTTTACTGGGTTCGAAGGCACGGAAGCTGTGCCACCTGGGCGCGAGGTGACGTGGTGGCTGACACGCGGGAAAGCTCGAATCGGCTTGCAACATTCATCGCGGTCGGTAGCGGACTTGGCGCAACGGTCGGTGTTCTTGTCGGCGGCGGACCCGGCATCGCGATTGGGGTCGGGATCGGTGCCTCTCTAGGCGTTGCCGTGGACGCAATGACGAAGCGCCGCACGTAACTGCATTCTCTGAACGCTCTGCAGCGCAGAATGGCTTGGTTCTGATACGCGGCCGCACACGTCAGTCGCTCATTCGCACCGAGGCGTGCCAGTTCGTGCCAGATTGGACACGGAACCGAGCGCATCAGCGGTCACCCACGGTCAACGAGCCGGATCAGCCCAGGTCCAGGTTGCGGTGCTCGCGCCCCAGCCCCTTCCCAAGCTGACAATGCGGGTTCGATTCCCGTCGCCCGCTCTCGCTGATTCCGCCGAGGTCACCGAGGGTGCGCCGTCTACTGGACCAGCGAATCCCATACGTTCAGCCGTGCGTGAGATCGTCCGGAAGAGGGCGAACCAGGAAACGACCGGGCCCCGTTCGCTCGACCTTGAACTGTGGAGGCATGCCGCGCCGCCTGGGCGCAAAACCTCAGCTCGTCATCCACGCGCGCCGATCTGAGACGACCGCAGCGCGGGGCAGTTGCGCCAGAACGACTGGCTCACGGGCACCGTCACCAAGGGGGGCCTCCATCAAGGTCGAGCGCGACACTCCGCCACGACGGATCGAAGTTCTTGTCGCCCGTCGCCTGGGCTCAGGTCGAGAGCGATCCGGCGTAGATCTGCCAGGCCAACACTGACTTGGCTCCCAAGCTCAGCACGAGGTAGGCCTTCTCGCCGAAGGCGTAGTCCGACCAGCGTCCGATCCCTCGGTACTGCAGCCACTGGTTGAGGCCGAAGCTGAAGAAGAAGACGGCCTGGGCGACGAAGATGCCGTAGACGAACCCCGGAACCTCGTCGGCGCCGATCATGTTCACCGCGATCCGCAATCCACGGAGCGACCCCGACGAGGGCGCCGAACCAGAACGGGACCATGGTCGTGGAGGAGCGCCCCGGCGGGTTGGCCCGCTCCTGGACCCAGCCGAACAGGATCATGCCGACGTTCGCCCCGGCGATGGCGATCACCGCGGTGATGTCGGTGATGCCGGTGTAGGAGGCGATGAGCAGCACCATGAGCGTCGCGTCTGAACGAGTACTCGACCCACCTGAACCGGTTGATGCCCCGGCGGAGATCGTCCTCGTACGTCCGGCGTGCGACCGTGGCCGTGACGAGGTGGTCGATCGCGGCCAGGCCGAGGAAGACAGCGACGGCCACGCCGATCCGAACGTCGAAGAGGCTGTCGGGGCGTGGCGGTGGGGTACCCGGCGGACCCTCGGGGAAGGTCGACGTGACGGCAATCGCGAAATCGCTGGCCAGCAGGAGGATGACGACTGCCTGGAGGGCGTGGAGCACCGTCAGCCCGACGTTCCAGCGTCGCAGGTCGGCCAATCGTTCGGTGGTGACCCCCGATGCGATGGTGCCCGAGCTGGTTCCGGTTGACTCACCCCACGACATGTGCGGAACTCTACGGTGGGCCTCGTCCCGGCCCGGCGTGGCGGCATCCGCCGGCTTCCTCCCTGTCAGCCGGGGGATGGTGGCGCGGGGCTCAGTTCTCCCAGGACCACCTGGACGCCGTCGCCGCAGAGCCCAACGGACGCCCTCGCCCTGGTACACGGGTGGCGATGGCTCAGCCGACCGTGGCTCAGCCGACCGTGGCCCGGGCCTGACGTGGGGAGCCAATAGGGAAGCCAAACGGTGACGGGCCGGGGCGGCCCACTGGTGTCGAGCGATCCCAGGGTGGGTTGCTCCCGTGATTGCTCCCGGCAGCGACCGTGACCAGGCGCGATACAGAATCCCACCCAGCCGTACTGCGGCCAGACGTTGCGGGAACGGCACGGGAAGAGTGGCAGCGGCCACCTGCCACCGAGCCCACAACCAGGATCGCCGCGTCGAAGGCGTCCCAGGCTCCGGAACCGTGGATCAATGGCGCCGGACATCGGTTGCTCGCGTGGTTGCTCGCGAGTGGTCCCGACCAGGGCTCATCCCCCATCCCATACCTTCCGCCCGCTGGTCCGGACGGCACCGCAACCGTCCGGGCCTATCCACCTGACCTGGAGTTTCATTGCTCCCCGTCCTCCCGGTCGGATACGGATTCAGGCCGGTAGCTACCAGCGTTGCTCCCAGAGTCGCCTGGCCCATTTCGAACCCTGGCGAACGGTGGCGGCTCCTCGTCGCCCTGGGCATCGAGCACGGCCGCTGCCGCTTGGCGACCGCCTGAGGCCGCCGGCCGGGGGGCTTCACGTAGCCGGCGGTCGTCGTCGGCCGGGCGTGGCCGAGACGCCAGCGCAACGACCCCGTGGCACGACAAGCCGACACCGATGAGTCGTGGCGGCCCTCGCCCCGACGACGCGTGGCATCGCGTCGGAGCTTCGTGCGGTCATCGATTGCGCCTACCCCCGACGCGCAAAGGCCGGGGCCACGGGCCCCGGCCTTTGACGCCGACAGGCGCTGCCGCCTGCCGGTGTCGGGGTGCTAGTTGTTACGGAACCGACGGGTGGCAGCGACGAGGGCGACGCCACCGGCGAACAGGCCGACAGCGAGGGCGACCAGAGGCCCGGTGTTGCTACCCGTCCGGGGGAGCCCGCCGCCGGACGGAGTCGTGGTGGCCGCAGCCATGACGGTCGTCGTCGAGCCTCCAGTCGTGCTCGTCGAGCCACCCAAGGTGGTGCTGGTCGTGCTGCTGGTCGTGCTCGTGCTGCTGGTCGTGCTCGTGCTGCTCGTCGTGCTCGTGCTGCTCGTGCTGCTGGTCGTGCTGCTGCTCGTGGTCGGAGCGGTCGTCGTCGTCTGTTCCTTGTCGTAGCAGAACGACACGTGGCTCAGACCGGAGAACTTGCCGTTTTGGGGGTTGACCGGCGAGTGCAACCCCGTGTCCCCGGTGCTCTCCGCCGGCGGATCGTAGACATACAGGGTCCCCCCGATCGGGCCACCCTTGACGAACACAGCATCCACACCGATGTTCGACGTCCAGTCGAACACCGGCCCAGCGTCCGTGGTTGTGACGTCGATCGTCACGGTGAGCGTGCCGTCGCTGGACGTCCCGTCCACGACCGGCTCCACCTTCAGCTCGATCCAGTTGGCCCCCTCAGGCGCCAGATCCCCGCAGGTACGGTTGCCTTCGACAACGCTGGTCGAAGGCGTCGGCGCGGTCTGGTCAGGCGCGGCCCCGGCATCACGGGGGAAAGCCCCGACCAGCACCACAGTGCCGGCCAGCATCGACGCCAGGCCGGCAGCCGTGAGCCCTCGACAAGCGTTGCGTTGGTTCATCGCGCTGACCACCCTCCTGCGGGGCACCGTCGTCTCCGCCCGTGGCTCAGTGATCGCCGCGGCCGCGCCGAGGGGTACGGGGGTTACGGGCATTTCAACCGCCCGGAGGCTGTGGTGCGCCCCCGCCGTCTGTACCCATCGTGTACCCACGAGGTCGGACGCGGTCGGATCGCCGCAGACTGACCCGGCCGCCCCACCCGGGCGAACGCCTCGGCCGGACCCCTCTGGACGACTCCGTTGACCCACAGACCTTTGTTGAGCTCTCGCCAGGCGTGTGGCACCAGCGTCATCGTCATCCGCTGCCACTTGCGCTGGCGATACGCGCAAGCCAGCAGTAGGCCGGTTGAGTTGCGCCGGCACAGGGTTCCGTCTCGATTTACAGCACCACACCAGACTGGAACCCGGTACAGCCCAATCCCACACGATCGACCCGCGTGGGCCACGGGAAGGGTGCGGGAAGCGTCCAGCACTGCGCCGAGGCCCGCGCCTTGACCAGCGACGAGACCGCGACGATCGCGGACCCCCTGTACGAGCTGCACAACCTCACTGCCGACCCCGAGGAACGCCACAACCTCGTAGCCGGTGCACCCGATGCACTCGGCCAGCTGCGGACCATCCTTGGCACCGAGCGTGACGTCAAGCGATTGCTCCCGAGGCACCGCAACCCCGCCAGCTGATGGGCCCGCGACGTTGTTTCGACCGATGTGGCCGATGACAGCTCGGCCACCGAGCCTTAGGTCACGTACGACCTCGATCGGATGGCGCCCGTCGCCGATCAACGATCTGCCTTTACGAGGGTCGAGCGACTCTGCCGAATCTGCCTTTACGAGGGTCAAGGGCGGCGGCTGCGCCGCCGCTACACCCAGCCGGGTGTGCAGGTCGAGCCGAATTGACGACACGGCCCCGTCAGGCGACCCGGCGTCCAGATGCCCGTCTGGCGTCGGGAAGTCCGCGCCATGTGTCGTGGAGATGAAGACCCTCCTCAGAACGGCCGCGGTCGTTTGGGGCCGATGAGGGATGGTATGTATGTTCCGGCGGGGTGCTGGAGGGGGTTGGGCGATGAGGCGAAGAGTCCTGTCGACCGCATTGGCGCTGCTGCTCGGCCTGGCAATGACCGGGTGCGACGGCTGGACGCACAGCGGTGGGACGATCGGACACGCTCGGTTCAACCGCTTCGAGACGACGCTCACGGCGCAGAACGTGGCGTCCCTCGATGAGCTGTGGTCGGCCGACGTGCTGGCCATGACCCCCGAGCCGATGCTCAACGACGACCGCGTCTACCTGGTGACGGGGACGGGCACAGGGCCCACGTCGCTCCAGGTCCGGGCGCTCGATGCGCTGAGCGGAACTCCCGTCTGGAGTCGGACGCTCCTGACGCACCCCGAAACCGCCGAGTCCTTTTCGATCTCCTCGCCGTCGCTCGCCGACGACCAGCTCTGGTTCGGCTACGACGCCAGGAACCCGACTGCCGGGTGGTCGGACTTCACACGCATCGTGCTCGATGCCACCGACGGGACCACCCTTTTCCGGTCATTTACAGTGCCGGCCCCCGGGTCGGACTACGTGGACATTGGCACGAGGGTCTCGCTCCTGGACGTCTCGGCTGGGCAGCACTCGTTGTACGTCGACGACCAGGTGGTTCTCGGATCGGGGCAATGGAGCGCTCTCCTGCCGCCCGGGCCGGCCGGGTTCTACGGGCCTAGCGCAGCCGACGGGCAGCTGTTCGTCACGAACGGGTCGACGGTGAACGCGTTTCCCTTCGGCGGTTGCGTGCAGTCGCCTTGTCCTCCGACCTGGACGACCGACCTCGGCAGCGCGCTCGCGGTACCTGTCGCGGCCGAGGGGGGCTCGGATGTGCTCGTGACGACGGGCACGGAGCTGGTCTCCCTCGCCCGCGACACCGGGGCGGTGAACTGGCGAGCCCCGTTGCCGGCGGCGGCCGCAGGCGTCGCCCTGGCCGGCGACTCGATCTATGTGTCGCATGGCTCGACCCTGGCTGTGTACGCCGCGTCCGGTTGCGGCAGCCCGACGTGCGGCACGGTCTGGACCGCCAGCCTCGACGCCCCCGCAACCACGGCTCCGACCGTGGCAGGCGGAGTCGTCTACGTCGGCACCGCCGGGACGGTCGATGCCCTGCCCGCCGCGGGTTGCGGCGCCGCGACATGCGAGGACATCGCCGCCGTTTCCACGCCGGGGACCCCATCGAGCGTGGTCGTCGGGGAGGGACGCCTGATCACCATCGGCGGCGGCAAGGTGACGGTCTACGCCCCGGCCAGCTGACGCGCGGTCCGCTCAGCTGTCGAGCGACAGAAGCGTGGGCGGGCGGTGGGGCGGAACCCATTGGTCGGCGCCGCAGGGTGGGGTGCGTGGGGCTAGCTGGAATCGGATCAGAGATCGATCTCAACCCTTTGGGGGCGTGTTAGCTGGCCGGTCGTTGGGCGAGCCACACGGTTTGCAGGCTGGGGTCGCGTGCCACATCCGTGCCAGATCGTCCGGGGCTAGCCACCTACCACCTAATGGCGGTGCACTCAACCATCTGGGCCGCGAGGTGTTCTCCATCGACGAGGTCACGGCCGCGCAGGCCCGCCTGGTGGGCGACGGGCTGGCCACGGCCAGCGGGGACGACGTGACGTGTTGCTACGCCCGCGAGGACGAGGGTGTGGGTCGACGACCCCGACAGCGCGCCGTGGGAGATCTACACGGTGCTGGGCGACAGCGGCTGGGCGACAGCGACGTGCCGGCCGGTGACCTGCCCACGGTCGACGTCTGCGGCGCCGGCGCCTGCGCCACTGGGCGGCTGCCCGCCGACCAGGGCGAGGACGCCACGGTCGCCGGCTGCCGCTGAGCCCTACCGGTCGAGCGTCAGGTCGTCGCCGTGGGGCACGACCACGTCCTCGGCAACCTCGCCGACGTCGGGGTAGAGGACCAGGATCAGCCCCGCGGCGGCGACCCCGCCGACCAGCTGCGCGACGATGAACATGGGCACGTCGCCTGGCTTGATGCCGGCGAACGTGTCGCTGAACGCCCGGCCGATCGTGACCGCCGGGTTGGCGAAGCTCGTCGACGAGGTGAAGTAGTAGGCGCCGGCGATGTAGCCGGCCACGGCGAACGCCACGACCGTGGAGCGGCCCGAGCGCACCACGCCGAAGATGACCATCAGCAGACCGAGCGTGGCGATGCCCTCGGCCAGCCAGAGGTTGCCGCCCGAGCGCACGGTGGTCGACCACTCGACCAGGGGTAGGTCGAACATGGCGTTGGCGGCGATCGATCCCACGATGGCCCCGGCCACCTGGGCGACGATGTAGCAGGCCGCCGTCGAGGTCTCGATGCCTCCGAACACCCGGTCCACGAGGGTCACCACGGGGTTGAAGTGGGCGCCCGACGCCGGTCCGAGGGCCAGGATCAGCGCCACCAGCACGCCGGCTGTGGCCGCTGCGTTCTGCAGCAGCTGGAGTCCCTGGTCGTCGGTCAGGCGCTGGGCCATGATCCCCGAGCCGACCACGCCGGCCACGAGGAACGCCGTCCCCGTGAACTCGGCGGTCAGCCGGCGCACGAGGGGCGGTACCCGGACAGTGCGAGGACGGGTGCCGTGCGGCACCGCCCGCCGTGCTCCGCCCGCCGGCTCGGCGGCAGCCGCCACCCGGTGGTCGCTGGTCTGGGTCATCCCGCGGCCGCGCCGCCGAGCTCAGCGATCAGGTTGCGGACTCGGGCCTCGATGTCGTCGCGCACCGCCCGCACGACCTCGATCGGCTGGCCGGCGGGATCCGTGAGCTCCCAGTCCTCGTAGCGCTTGCCGGGCAGGACGGGGCAGGCGTCGCCGCAGCCCATGGACACGATCACGTCGGCGGCGCCGACGACCTCGTCGGTCCAGGGCTTGGGGTGCTCGCCCGAGATGTCGATGCCCACCTCGCCCATGGCCTCGACCGCGGTGGGGTTGATCGAAGCCCCGGGGTCGGAGCCGCCCGAGTAGACCTCGACCGCCCCGGCGGCGAGGTGTCGGAGCCAGCCGGCGGCCATCTGTGAGCGCCCGGCGTTGTGCACGCACAGGAACAGCACCGCGGGCTGGTTGGGGACGAGCCGCAAGCGGGCCGGGGCGCTCAGCTCCGCGGCGGGGTCGTCGGTGGTCATCGTCCTCCCGTGGGGGCTTGGCCCGGATCGGCGCCGGCGAGCGCGGTGATCCTCTCGTCGAGCTGGGCCACGGCCGCGTCGAACGCACGCGCCTTGCCGGCAGCGACGGGGTCCGGGATGGACCAGTGCCACCAGCCCAACGGGGCGTCGAGCTCCTCGTGGGCACGGTCGCACACCGTCACGACGACGTCGGCGGTGTCGCCGGGGGCGAGAGGGCGGGGGCGGGCACCGGACAGGTCGAGGCCGGCCCGGCGGGCAGCGGCCACCGCCCCGGCGTGGACCTGGTCGGCGGGGTGGGTGCCGGCGCTGTCGGCGGGTTCGCCGGTGCGCTCGCGCCACAGGGCGGCCGCCAGCTGCGATCGGGCCGAGTTGTGGGTGCAGATGAACAACGCTCGACCCGGATGGGGTCGGGCGAGGGCGGCGAGGTCACGCAGGGCGTGAGGTCGAAGCCGGACGTAGCGGCGTCGGCGGTCGCCCGACGACACCACCCGGTCGATGACACCGGCACGGTCCAGCACGTCGAGGTGGTGGGCCAGCAGGTTGCCCGGAAGCTTGAACCGGGCGGCCAGGTCGGAGGGGGCGCGGTCGGACGTGCGCAGGTGCTCGACGATCGCCAGCCGCACCGGCTCGCCCAGGGCGGCATGGATCGCCGCGCGCTTCTCGATGGCCCTGTCCACCGGATCGACGGTAAGCATCAGTGACGGTTGAGTCAACGACGCCGGAGCGAAACGCACATGGCCGTTGCGGGTACGAGGGCTGTCACGCGACGGGTACCTCCAGGCTCGCCAGCAGGCCCCGCACCCGCTCGGCGATCTCGTCCCGGACCGGGCGCACCCCGTCCACGTCCATCCCCTCGGGGTCGTCGAGCTCCCAGTCCTCGTAGCGCTTCCCAGGAAAGATCGGGCACGCGTCCCCGCAGCCCATGGTCACCACGACGTCCGCCGGCGCGCAGGATCTCATCGGTCCACGGCTTGGGGAACTCGCTGCGGATGTCGATGCCGACCTCGGCCATCGCGTCGACCACGGCCGGATTGATCTCGCTGCTCGGCTCGGAGCCGCCCGACCATGCCACCGCCCGGTCGCCGGCCAGGCGCTTGAACCAGCCCAGCGCCATCTGCGATCGGCCGGCGTTGTGCACGCACAGGAACAGCACGATCGGCAGGCCGTCGTCGTGCTTGCCCTCGACCCGTGCCAGCGCGGTGAGCCGCTGGCGGGCGAACCGCTCGGCCATGAGCGGCAGGAAGTGGGTGACCTTCGCCCGGTCGGCGAACTGGTCGTAGCTGGTCTGCAGGAACAGCTCGATCGTCTCCACCGAGAACGTGCCGCTGAACTCGTCCTGGAGGTTGCGGGCGGCCGTCTTCAGCGCCAGACGCTGATCGAGGCTGAGCGAGTCGAGGTCGGGCATGACCCGACCTTATAGCTCAGCTATTCTTGACTCAATATTTGACGAACTGCCGTCGACGCAGCGGCCGCGCCCACGACCGCTGGCAACCGCCGGGAGGACGGTGGCACGTTGGGGGACAGGGTTGATGAGGTCCTGGGTACCCCTCGTTCACGGCACGACGACCCGCGGGGGTAGCCCATGGCGACTCATGAAGATCTGCTCGAGCTGGAGCGCGCCGGCTGGAGGGCCCTGTCCGGAGACGGCGACGCGGCGGGGTTCTATGCGGAGGTACTCGCCCGGCAGGTGCTCATGCTGCTCCCCGGCGGCCTCGTCATCGACGACCGGAACGACGCCATCGACGCGATGCGGGGAGCGGCCTGGACGTCGTTCGAACTGTCCGACGAGCGCGTCCACCGTCTCACGGAAACGAGCGCCGTCGTCGCGTACCGTGCCTCGGCACACCGCGGAGACGACGAGTACACCGCCCTGTTCAACAGCACCTACGTGCTGGACCAAGGCGCTTGGCGGCTTGCCGTCCACCAGCAGACCCCGATCTGATCGGCGTCCCGAAAGGGTCCGGCCGGATGCGGATTCAGGCCGGTAGCTGCCGCGGCGTCACGACGCCGGAACGTCGGTCAGAGGTCTGCGTCGACGGCTTCGGCTTCGTCCGCTTCCCCGGCGTCGTCGCCATCGGGGACGCTGACCCGGGCCAGCTGCTCGCCGATGTCGAGGTGGGCGCGGTAGGCCTCGAGGGCCAGGGCGGTTCGCGCCTGCTCGTTGGGCGACGCTCCCGGACCGGGCGGGGGCGGAGTCGAGTCCCAGCCGTAGATGCTGTGCCAGAGCACCGCATCCGAGAGCTGCTGGGGCACCAGGTCGAGCTGGTCGAACGGCAACTGCAGGGCCAGCGCCGGGTCGACCGACGCCGACGCCCACGCCGAGGTGGCCGTGGCCGCAGACGCAGACGCCGGGGCAGCAGACGCGACAGGCACAGGGTTCCGCTCGTCGAGGGACTGCTCGGGCGTGATCGCCGTGTAGGGCTCCAGGTCCGGCTCGGCGGTGAAGGCGTCATACATCGGCGTGGCCAGGGCGTCGTTCAGCGAGAGGGGGTTCATCCCGAGGATCAGCTCGATCGTCCGCAGGGCGCTGTACTGGTCGTAGCGGGTGTCGACCACGGCGCCCCGCCGGGCGTAGGGCGAGATGGCGAACGCCGGCATGCGGTGGGCGTCGACGTGGTCGGCGCCGTCCTGCGAATCGTCTTCGACGACGAAGATGGCGCTCTCGTTCCAGATCGGCGAGTGGCTGATCAGCTGGACGAGCTGGCCCAGGCCGAGATCGTTGTCGGCGATGAGCGCCTGCGGCGTCGGCTTGCCCGGCGAGATCCCGTTGGTGTGGTCGTTGGGCATCGTGAGGTAGACGAACGACGGGACCTTGTCGGTGGTTCCGGGGGTGCTCGCCGCGAGCCACCCGTTGAAGCGCTGCTGGAACAGGTCGAACCGGCTGATCGTGGGGTCGCCCACCTCGCCCGGATGGCCCGAGTCGGTGCTGCACGACAGCGTCGGGGGGCTGCCGTCGCAGCCGAAGTGGAAGGGGTAGGTGATGTCGATGCCGGCCCGCGCCTGGGCGAAGGTCGGGCGGCCGTCGTCGCTGAGCAGTCCCGCGGAGAACTCGCCGAAGTTGCTGAACGTGATGCCGCTCCGCGTGGCCTCGTCGAACACGAAGGCGTTGGGCGGGTAGGTCTCGGGCGTCCGGCCGGCATTGTTCACCCGGCCCCGGCTCGAGTAGTCGGCGTGGAGCGCCTTGTTCACGAAGTCGATGGCGTACGAGCTCGACGTGATGACGTGGCCGTCGGTGCTGACCTCGCTGTCGGCGTAGAAATGGTCGAGCAAGGGGAACCGGCGCGCCAGGGCGTGGGCGTTCGGCGTCACGCCGCCGGCCGGTCCGGGCGTGCCGTTGTCGCCGACGACCTCGAGCTCGGGAGCGCCGTCCCCCCGGGGCTCGGCGCCGAACACCTGGTCGTACGTGCGGTTCTCGCGCACGACGAAGAACACGTGCTTGATCTGCTGGCTGGCGCCGCCGTCCGGGCCGACGACCGGCGTATGCCGGGGTGCCCGCTCCCAGTTGGCCGGCCGGACCTGCCTGTCGGCCCGCCGGGTCAAGCGCCCGAGCGCGCCGTCACCCGGGGTCTGCAGCACGCCGACGTAGCCGGTCAGCTTGTCCGGCACGTAGGTGCCGTAGGGAGCGGCCTCGCTGTTGGCCCAGTGCACCGAGTAGTCGGGGTTGGGACCGGCGCCCAGTCCCTTGGCGGCCAGCCACACCAGGCGCTCGCCGTCGGGCGTCACGGCAACAGCCGAGGGATAGGCGGCGGTCGGGATGCGGCCGACCAGCCGCAACGGGGCGTCCTGGTCTTCGGGCTCGACCGCGATGACGGCGACCGCGTCCTCGCCGCTGTCGGCGACATACAGCCTGGTGCCGTCGGGGCTCTCGGCCAGGGCCAGCGGGGCGGTCCCGATGGCCTCGGAGCGACCCACGTCGACATACCCGACGACCGCGTGGGTGGTGGTGTCGACGACGGCGACCAGGTCGCGGTTGGTGACCGCGACGTAGAGCAACGAACGCGGCGCGTCGAGCAGCAGGCCCTCGGGATGGGCCTCGAGGTCGCCTCGCTCGCCGCCGACGCCGACGTTGACGGCCACGGTGCCGGTGGCGATGTCGACGACCGAGATCGTGCCGTCGAGCTCGTTGGACACGAACGCCGTCGTGCTGTCGGCCGAGCCGACCACGCCGTAGGGGAACTTGCCGACCTTCGCCAGGCGGATGGGCTGCGCGGCCGGCGTGAGGTCGACGATCGCCAGCTGGTCGGCCTGGTTGAGGGCGACGAGCAACGTGGCGCCGTCGGGCGTGACCGCCAGTCCCTCGGGCCAGCCCAAGCGACCACCCTGACGCTGGGCCGTGCCCCCGGTCGTCGCCGGTAGCTGGATCGGCGCCAGCTCGGTGCCCTGGCCGGTCGCCGGGTCGACCGAGAACACGTGGACCGAGTCGCCGCCGTTGGCGAGCGTCGGCCCGGTCGGCGTGCTGCTGCCCTTGGGCTCGCCACTGACGTAGGCGGTCATGCCGTCGGGACCGAAGGCGATGCCCCCGTAGGCGCCGGGCAGGGGCAGGGTCTGGACGACCTGGTTGGTCCGGACGTCGACGACCTGCACGTCGTCATGGCCGTGGCCCGAGTCGACGGCCCAGAAGAAGCGGCCGTCCTTGGTCAGCGCCCCACCGGTGGGGAAGTTACCGACGCTGGTCAGCTTGCCCGCGGGGCGCAGATGGCGCCCGTTGGCCGTCAGCTGCAACGCCGGACCGACCTCGCCCTCCCGCCTGGGATCGTGCCGGCCGGCGCCGCTGACGTTGCCGGTGCTCGCTGTGGCCCGGCCCGGTAGGCCTGCCGCCCCGACGGCGAGGCAGGCGAGGGCGAGGGCCCCGGCGATCGTTCCTCGTCTTCCCGAGCTTCCCCCGTGTCGTCACGTGGCAAATGGTCGTGCTCAACCAGCTCCCTGTGCAACCAACGGTATGCGGGCCGGCACATGAACACCGAGCGGCGCGCCGGCTCCACGGCGTCCAAGCCGGGCGTGGGCCAGACCGGGCAGAGCTCGGGATCCGGCTGCCAGCGGCGGGCCGTCGACCGCGGAGTGCAGCTGGTCCCGCCGGTCAGACCCGAGACCGTGGGGATGACGGACAGCGCGGCCAGGCTGGCGGTGGGGGCGATGGCGTTGGGCGGTCCGAGCTGCTGTCCCCGCCGGTCGACGTAGACCGACGCCCGGCGGACCAGAGCCGTGCCGGCGTCGAGGTCGAGGTCCTCCCACGCCAGGCCGAGGACGTCGGAGATCCGCCACCCCTGCAGGAACAACAGCCCCACGGCGGCGCCGAGCCGACCGGCCGGGCGTTCTCCCGGGTTGTGGCGGCGGCCACCCGGCGGCGGCCAGGGAAACGCCCGGTCCGCCGCGGCGGGCCCGGTGGTCGGATGGACGGCACAGCTCGAGACACCGGAGGACCCCATGCCGCTCACCAGATCGACCATCGCCCGGCGCGCCTGCAGGCTCGTGGCCACGGCGTTCGTGCCCGTCGTCTTGGGGGCTGCCTGCGGGGGCGGGGGCGGGAGCGGAGATACCGGCACCGCCGTGGGTAGCGGCGACGCGACCGCCACCACCGCGGCGGCAAGTGGCGACGCGACCGCCACCACCGCGGCGGCGAGCAGCGGTCAGCCGGCCGCCAGCGGGGCCGACGACTGGTGCCAGGTCATCGGGCTGATGAACGACAAGATCGCAAACACGGGCGCGGGTGCCGCGCTCACCTATCCCCAGCTCGTGGAGAAGATGCAGAGCGTCCAGACCCCCGCCGACGTTGTCGACGCCTGGTCCGCTCTCGAGGCGGTGCTCGCGAAGCCCGGGTTTGACCCCCACGGCCCGGACAGCAGCGCGCTCGTCGATGCGACGTTCAACCTCGCCATGGCCGGCTTCACCTACTGTCCCTCCCCCTGATCGCCTACGTAGCCGACACTGGTGGAGCTGACTGGGCTACGCCCCGACGGGCCCACTTTGCCTCGCCGGGCGGGCCAACATGTCGGCCACACACCGCCTGCGGCCAGGTGCGTACAACGGGGCGGGACGCCTCGGGGTCACTTGGCGGCGACCGCGGCCGGCTCGACCTGCACGATCGCTGTCAACGGCAGCGCGTCCTCGCTCAGGTTCCCCCTCGGGCCCCACAGCGGCCAGTCGCAGTAGTCGGCGTACAGCACCACCGTCGTTGAACGCACCCGTACATCCTCCCCGACGCTCGTGACGTCGTGGTGGTGGAATTCCGGCAAGCGGCCGTGGCTGGCGGCCTCGCCGACGACCACGAGGTGGGGGTCATGCCCCCACGTTGTGCGGTCCTTCCCGTGCCCGACGCCGGGGGCAGTCCCCATCCTGGCGTGGGGGCCGGTCAGGGCGCGCCGAGCACCCGGGCGGCGTGCGCGGCCATCTCGCCGGCCAGGCCCCGGGTCGATCGCCACTCGGACAGCGGGCTCGTCGGCCGCCCCGAGGTCAGGCCGATCGCCAGCCCGACGCAGGCGTCGACCAACAGGCGGTGGGTGATCGCCGGCCCCAGCACCGCGATCTCGTCGGCGTCGAGGCGGGCGTGGTCCCGGTAGCCGGCGGCGAACGCGTCCAGCCGGCGGGCGCTCCACCCGCCCGGGCCCAGGCCGGCCTGGAACAGCGGCAGCCCCAGCGACGCCACGCGGCTCCCGCATCCCGCACCGGTCCAGTCGATCGGGACGAGGCCGCCGCGCGTGGCGATCACGTTGGTCTGCACCAGGTCCGGGTGCACGAGCGCCCGGGGCAGGCCGGCGAAGTCCGGCGCGGTGGCGACCTCGGCCGTCAGCACCGCGTGCAGCGCCCGCTGGTCCGCCGTCGTCGCCCGGGGCTCGACCGCCGCCAGCCACGTCGCCGCGTTGTCCAGCTCGGCCCGCTGGCCGCCCTCCACCGTGAAGAGGTGCAGCGCCCCCGCCTCCCGCCGCGCCGCGGGCGGGCCCTCCGGCAGCGCGTGGAGCCGGCCGACCAGGGCGCCGACCGACCGCTGGTACTCGACGCCGTCCACCGGCGCCGTGCCCTCGACGAACTCGGTGACCAGGACGCCCTGGCCGTGGAGCTCGGACACCGGGTCGGCCGTGGCGCACCGCTCCGCCCGGACGCCGTTGTCGGCCAGGAACGCCAGCACGGCGGCGTCGCCCTCCACCGCCGCCCGCGGGCGGTCGGCCGGGAACACCCGGGCGACCCACCGCGGCCCGTCGGCCCGGTCCACCTGCAGCACGCCGTTGTCCAGTGCGGTCAGCTTGTCGACCCGCACGCCGTGGGCGGCCTCCAGGTGGTCGGCGAGCCCGTCGATGCCGGCCCGCGGCCCCCAGACGCGGCGCATCAGCACCTCGACGACCCCAGCCACGAGTTGCGACGCTACTCGCCGCTGGCGGACACGTTTCGGCCCGCTCGCGCAGCCAGGCCAGCGCCTCCTCGGCGGACGTGAGGACCGAGATGTGGCCGTCGTCCGGCCGAAGCCAGAGCTCGGACTGTGGGCAGCGCCGGGCCAGCCACTCGCTGTGGGAGCTGGGGATGACCCGGTCTCGGCCGCCGTGCAGGAACAGGACCGGGGCGGCGACGTCGCCCGGCCCGAACCGCCACGGGGCCACGAGGGCCAGGTCGTCGGCGATCAACCCGCCGGGACCGGCGGCCACGGCCGGCCCGACGACCTCGCCGAACCACGACCACGGGCCGGCGAGGGCGGCGAGGTCGGCGGGGGTGAACTCGGGGTCGTACTCCTCGGCCGCGGCGACATGGCGCTCCTTGGCGGCCCGGCCCTCGGCCGCGGCCCGGAGCGAGGCGACACCCGAGCGGGCCATGCCGGCGAACCAGTCGAGGCCGTCGGCGCCGAAGGGTGCCGGGCCGGCGCCGGAGATGACGGCCACCACACGGTCGGGCAGCAGCGCGGCGCAGCCCAGGGCGTGGGGGCCGCCGCCGGAGTGGCCCATCACCGCGAACCGGCCGATGCCCAACCGGTCGGCGATCGCGGCGACGTCGGCGGCCGCGGCGGCGACGTCGCGACCCGGTTGGGGCGTCGACCCGCCGTACCCGGGCCGGTCGTGGGACACCCACCGGAGCCCGAGCCGGTCGGCGGCGGCGAACAGCGGGCGGGGCGGGGCGCCGAGGTTCGGCGTCCCGTGGTGCCAGAACACGGCCGGCGCGCCGTCGGGCCCACGGTCGTAGACGTGCAGGGTGCGACCGTCGTCCAGCGTGAGGTCGAGCTCGTTCACGGCCGCCGACGCTACCGACGCCGCCGGGCAAGCGGCGCGTCGCGTCAGAGCCGGTCGGCCAGCTCCGGATGGCCGTCGGCCCGGGCGACGTCGGCGGGGGTGCGGCCGTCGTCGGTGCGGCGGGTCCGGTCGGCACCGGCTGCGAGCAGCAGGTCGACCATCGCGGCGTCGCCGCGGTGGGCGGCCTCGTGCAGGGCGGTGAAGCCGCCGGACTGCGCCCGGTCGAGGTCGGCGCCCACGGCCACCGCGAGCGGCAGACCGGCGCCGGTGGGGCTGGCCGCGGCGGCGTGGACGGCGGCGATGCCCATCGGGTGCGTGGCCGCGGCGTCGACGTCGGCCCCGGCGCGGAGCAGCACCGCGGCGGCCGCCGGCTGGTCGAAGAACAGCGCCAGCTGGACCGGGGCGAACCCGTCCGCAGACGGCCGGTCGGCCGGCGTGCCCTCGGCGAGCAGCTCGCCGACCCGGACCACGTCGCCGACGGCCGCGGCCTCGGGCAGGTCGAGCGGGCGCAGCGCCCGGATGGCCCGCACGACGTCGGCCAGCCCCCGGTAGCGGGCGAGCAGCAGGGCGCTGACCCCCGCGTCGTCACACGCCTTCGCCTGCGCGGGGTCGGCATGCAGCCGCGCCACCGCGCCGGGCCCGTCGCCGGCGGTGATTGCGTCGATCACGGACATGTAGGTAGCCTACCTATATGAGTGGCCGGCGTCGAGAGGTCCCGGAGGGCCGGGACGTGGCCGGGCGGCTGCACTCGGCGGCCATCCACCTGTTGCGGGTGGCGAGGACCGTGGACGGCGAGTCGGGGCTGTCGCCGTCCCGGCTGTCCGCGCTGTCGGTGCTGGTGTTCGGCGGGCCCCGCACCGTGGGCGGCCTGGCCGCGGCGGAGGGCGTGCGGTCGCCGACCATGACCCAGCTCGTGAACGGGCTGGAGTCCGACGGCCTGGTCCGGCGGCGGCCCGTAGCGACCGACGGGCGCCAGGTCGTCGTCGAGGCCACGCCCGCCGGGCGGCGGGCCCTGCTCGAGGCGCAGTCCCGGCGGCTCGACGTGCTGGTCGACCTGCTCGCAGGTGTGCACGACGCCGATCTCGACCTGCTCGACCGGGCTGCGGCGCTGCTCGACCGCCTGACCCGGGAGCGTGCCGCCGATATGGTTGACTGAGTCAGAGAATCATCTGACGGAGGCAACCATGTCCCTCGCCGCCGACACCGACCGCATCGCCGCCGTGCGGGCGTTCACCCGCTTCTACACCTCGACCCTCGGCGTGCTCGACGAGGGCCTGCTGCACACGCCCTACTCCGTCGCCGAGGCCCGCGTGCTGTACGAGCTGGCCCAGCAGGACGAGGTCGGCGTCGCCGACCTGCGGCGCGACCTTCGCATCGACGCCGGCTACATGAGCCGGATCGCCGCACGGCTGGAGTCCGACGGCCTGGTCGCCCGGCGCCGCGTACGCCGGCGACGGCCGCCGGCAGGTGCTGGCGCTCACCGATCCCGGGCGTGTGGTGTTCGACGACCTCGACCGGCGGTCCTCCGAGCAGGTCGCCGGCCTCCTGTCGGGGCTCGACGATGTCACCCAGCGCGACGTCGTGGCCGCCATGGACACGATCCGCGCCGCGTTCGGCGGCCCCGCGCCCGCTCCGGCGCCCGCCGTGGTCCTGCGCCCGCCCCGGGCGGGCGACTTCGGCTGGGTCGTCGCCCGCCATGGCGCGCTCTACGCCGCCGAGTACGGCTGGGACGCCGGCTTCGAGGCGCTCGTCGCCCGGATCGTCGCCGACTACGTCGACGCCGGGAATCCCCGGCGTCAGGCGGCCTGGATCGCCGAGCTCGACGGCGAGCCCGTGGGCTGCGTGTTCTGCGTGGCCCGGGACGACACGACCGCCCAGCTCCGCATCCTGCTGGTCGAGCCCACCGCCCGGGGCTTCGGCATCGGCGCCCGGCTGGTCGACGAGTGCCTGCGGTTCGCCCGCTCCGCCGGCTACCGCTCGATGATGCTGTGGACGAACGACGTGCTGGTCTCGGCCCGTCGGATCTACGAGGCCGCCGGCTTCACGCTGGTCGAGGAGGAGCCACACCACAGCTTCGGCCGGGACCTCGTCGGGCAGGTCTGGGCCCGCGACCTCTAGCCGGGGCGGCCGGCCTACGGTCGGCGCATCGCCCGACGTCGCTGGGTGCGCTGGGCGTTGGTGGCGGTCGCGGCGGCCCTCAGCGTCGCGGCCCTCGTGCCCAACGCCCGGCTCTACCGCAGCGCGCAGCCCACCGGTGCGATCGTGGCGCAGCTGCGGCACCTACGGGGCGAGTTGCGGTCCGGCGCGGGCGCGGACATGCAGCGGCTGTTCCCCGAGGGCTACTTCTTCTCGCACGTCCTGTACTGCCTGACCTTGGTCGACGTCGCGCTGGCCGACCGCGACCGGCGCGACGAGGCCCTGCGCGAGACCCGCTGGGCGCTCGACCGGCTCGACGGCCCGGAGGGGCGCGCCCCTCTTCGCCGCCTCCCTGCGGCCGGCGTACGGCGTGTTCTACGTGGGCTGGACGTCCCGGCTGCGGGGCGGGGTGATCGAGCTGGCGGGGCCGGACGCGCCCGAGGCCGCCCGGTTCGAGGCGGACTGCGACGCGCTCGCCGCGGCCTTCGGCCGGGACGGGCCATTCCTCCCTGCCTCCTCGCAGGCCGTGATCCAGCGCTTCCTGCCAGTCGCCACGCGTTTTGTACGCGGAACTGGTCGTCATAGCGACCAGTTCCGCGGACAAAACGCGTGGGGGCGAGGAAGCCCCCCTAGCTCGGATGGCGGCTGAGCGGCGAGGCGTCGCCCACCAGCCACCGGTGCCCGAACGGGTCGACGAACCCGCCCTGGCGGTGGGTGCCCCACGGCATCTTGTGGTCGCGCACGCCGTCGGGCGTCCCGTCGGCTCCCGCCGCCACGGCCCGGGCGACGAAGGCGTCGGGGTCGGCGACGAACACCTCGATCCGCACGGTGGTCGTGCCCACCTCCCCCGGCGTGGCCCATCCGTTGCGCTCGGGCTCGCCCAGGAACAGCGGGGCGCCGGCCACCTCCAGGCCGACGACCGACCCGAGGCTCCACAGCTCCGTCGCGCCCACCGCCTCCCGGTACCAGGCGGCGGCCGCCTGGGCGTCGGCCACCGCCAGCATCAACGAGATCACCGGTTCGCCCTCCGCACGCGCCATGCCGCGAGGGTACACCCGTTCGGGGGTCTCCGACCGGCGAGCTTGGCGGCGGGTCCCGGGGCGACGATGATGCGGACGATGATCCGCTGGTTCCGGGGGGTGGCGGTGGTCGAGGCCATCTCGTACCTCGTGCTGCTCGCCGCCTCCGTCGCGAAGCACGTCCTGGGGGCCCGGGACCTCGTGTCGGTCCTCGGCCCGGTGCACGGCGTGATCTTCCTCGCCTACCTGAGCCTGGCGCTGGCGATCCGCACGCGGGTCGGCTGGAACTGGACCACGTTCGGGTACGTCGTCGTGGCTGCCGCCATCCCGTTCGGGGCGATCGTGGTCGAGCGGCGGCTGCCGGCCGAAGAGCCGGCAGCCGTCGCCGCCACGCCCACGCCCACGCCGACCCCCTAGCGGAACCGGCGTAGGCGCAGGCTGTTCGTCACGACGAACACGCTCGACGCGGCCATCGCCGCCCCGGCGACCATCGGGTTGAGCAGGCCGAGCGCGGCGATCGGGAGGGCCGCCGTGTTGTAGGCGAACGCCCAGAACAGGTTGCCCTTGATCGTCCGCAGCGTGCGGCGGGACAGGCGGATGGCGTCGGCGGCGGCCCGCAGGTCGTCGCCGACCAGCGTGAGGTCGCTGGCCTCGATCGCCACGTCGGTGCCCGTGCCCATCGCCAGGCCCAGGTCGGCCTGGGCGAGCGCCGCGGCGTCGTTGACCCCGTCGCCGACGACGGCGACGACCCGGCCCTCGGCCTGGAGGCGGCGGACGAAGGCGACCTTGTCCTCCGGCAGGACCTCCGCCTCGACCCGGTCGATGCCGACCGCGACGGCGACCGTGGCCGCGGTGGCGGCGTTGTCGCCGGTGACGAGGATCGGGGTCAATCCGAGCGCCCGCAGCCGGGACACCGCCTCGGCGCTGGTCGGCTTGGGCTGGTCGGCGACGACGAACAGGGCGCGGGCCTCGCCGTCCCAGCCGGCGGCGACGACGGTGGCGCCGGTGTCCTCGGCCTGGGCCAGGGCGGCGGCGAGCGGGGCGGGGAGCGGCGGCAGGCCGGCGTCGGCGAGCAGGGCCGGGCGACCGGCGACGATGTGGCGACCCTCGACGTCGCCCTCGACGCCGAGGCCGGCGTGGCTGCGGAACCCGGCGACGGGCAGCGGCGGGCCGTGACGCTCGGGGGCCGCGGCGGCGATCGCCCGGGCGATCGGGTGCTCGGACGCCGCCTCCAGCGCCCCGACGATGCGCAGGGCGTCGGCGGTGTCGCCGTCGGTGCCGGTCGTGACGACGTCGACGAGCCGCATGGTGCCGGTGGTGACGGTGCCGGTCTTGTCGAGGACGATCACCTCGACGGCCCGGGTCGACTCCAGCACCTCGGGGCCCCGGATGAGGATGCCCATCTGCGCCCCCCGGCCGGTCCCGACCATGAGGGCCGTCGGCGTCGCCAGCCCGAGGGCGCACGGGCACGCGACGATCAGCACGGAGACGGCGGCGGCGAACGCGTCGCCGGGGTCGTGGCCGGTGGCCAGCCAGCCGACGAGCGTGGCGGCGGCGAGCACGAGGACGACCGGCACGAACACCGCGGACACCCGGTCGGCGAGGCGCTGCACGGGGGCCTTGCCGGTCTGGGCCGCGCTCGACCAGCCGCGCGATCTGGGCCAGCGTGGTGTCGGCCCCGACGCCGGTCGCCTCGACGACGATGCGCCCACCGGCGTTGACGGTGGCCCCGGTGACCCGATCGCCGGGGCCGACCTCGACGGGCACGCTCTCGCCGGTGAGCAGCGAGCGGTCGACGGCGGAGGCCCCGTCGACGACGACGCCGTCGGTGGCGACCTTCTCGCCCGGGCCGCACCACGAACCGCATCCCGACGGCCAGCTCGCCGATCGGCCGGCGCCGCTCGGTGCCGTCGGGGTCGAGGACGGCGACGTCCTTGGCGCCCATGGCGGCGAGCGCCTCGATGGCGGCCCCGGCCCGGCGCTTGGCCCGGGCCTCGGCGTACCGCCCGGCGAGCAGGAACATGGTGACGCCCGCCGCCACCTCGAGGTACATCTCGCCCCCGACCACCAGCGCCACGGCCGACCAGCCGTAGGCGGCCAGGATGCCGAGGGAGACGAGCGTGTCCATCGTGGTCGCCCGGTGCCGCAGGTTCACGAATGCGGCCCGGTGGAACGGCCAGGCGCACCAGAGGGCCACCGGCGTGGCGAGGACGAAGGCGACCAGGCGGTCGCCCGGGAACTCGAGCCCGGGCACCATGCCGAGCGCGATCACCGGCAACGCGAGCGCGACGGCCCAGGCGAGGCGGCGGCGGAGGGCGGCGAGGGCGGCGTCCGCGGCCGAGGGGGCGGGTGGGGCCGGCGCGGGCGGGGGTGGCGCCGGCGCATCCGAGACGGGGAGCCCGGCGCCGCCGGGGCGGCGGAGACCGCCGATCGTGAGCCCCTCGACCCGGGTCGCCGGCGCCGCGAGCACCGGGGCTGCGGCGGCCGCCGTGGCCGGGGCGCCCCTGTAGCCCAGGCGCTCGACCGTGGCCACGAGGTCGGACGGGCCGACCGCGGCCGGGTCGTAGTCGACGCTCGCCCGTTCCGTCACGTAGTTGACCGTGGCCTGGACGCCGTCCAGCCCGTTGAGGGCCTTCTCGATCCTGGCGGCGCACGAGGCGCAGGTCATGCCCTCGATCGCCAGGTCGACCGTCGTGGTGGGCACGGCGGGCTAGCTCTTCACCAGGCGGGCGATCGCCTGCGTCGCTTCCGTCACCTTGGCCGACGCGTCCGGGGCGCCCGACGCGACCGCATCGGTCACGCAGTGGTGGAGGTGCTCGTCGAGCAGGCCGACCGCCACGCTCTGGAGCGCGCTCGTCACCGCCGAGATCTGGGTGAGCACGTCGATGCAGTACGTGTCCTCGTCCACCAGGCGTTGCAGGCCTCTCACCTGGCCCTCTATGCGGCGCAGCCGCCGCAGGTAGTCGTCCTTCGTCATCGAGTAGCCGGCCATATTCATACCCTAGCGGGGTATAGGTGTCACACCGCAAGCCCGGCCGCCTAGATTGGACGTCGTGCTCATCGGATCGCATGTTCCTCCCGACGACCCGCTCGCCACCGCTGCCGTCGAGGACGCCGACATCGTCCAGATCTTCCTCGGCGACCCGCAGGGGTGGCAGAAGCCCAAGCCCCGCGCCGACGCCGACGCGCTGCGGGCGTCGTCCACCCCCATCTACGTGCACGCGCCCTACCTGGTGAACCTGGCGTCGCCCAACAACAAGATCCGCATCCCGTCCCGCAAGATCCTGCAGCAGACCTGCGACGCCGCCGCCGAGATCGGCGCCCGGGCCGTCATCGTGCACGGCGGCCACGTCACCGACGACGACGAGCCGGGGGCCGGCTTCCTCCGCTGGCGCAAGGGCATCGAGACGATCGAGTCCGACGTGCCCGTCTACCTCGAGAACACCGCCGGCGGCGACCACGCGATGGCCCGGCACTTCGACACCATCGCCGGGCTGTGGGAGCACATCGGCGACACCGGGATCGGGTTCTGCCTCGACACCTGCCACGCCTGGGCCGCCGGCGAGGAGCTGGTCGACGCCGTCGAGCGCATCCTCGGCATCACCGGGCGCATCGACCTCGTCCACTGCAACGACTCCAAGGACGGGCACGGGTCCGGGCCGCGACCGGCACGCCAACCTGGGGACCGGGACGATCGACCCCGAGCTGCTCGTGGCCGTCGTGGCCACGGCCGGGGCGCCCGGTCATCTGCGAGACGGCCGACGAGGGGCGGAAGGACGACGTCGCCTTCCTCAAGGAGAACGTGAAGGACTAGCGGTCAGCGAGGAACGGGAACTCCGCCCGCACCTCGGCCACCCTGGCCGGGTCGACCTCCGCCACCAGCACGGCCTCGGTGCCCGCGCCCGACGCCAGCACCTCGCCCATCGGGTCGACGATCGCGGCTGTCGCCGACGTACGTCGAGCTGCCGCCGCCCGCGCCCGACCCGGTTGCACGCCGACCACGTAGGCCTGGTTCTCGATCGCCCGCGCCCGCAGCAGCGTCTGCCAGTGCTGGCGGCGGGTCTCGGGCCAGTTGGCCGGGCACGAGGTAGACGTCGGTGTCCGGCGCGAGCCGCCCAGAACTCGTCGGCGAAGCGCAGGTCGTAGCAGACGAACAGGCTCACCCGGACGCCCTCGACGTCGACCGTGACGAGCTCGTCGCCCGGCGCGAAGTGCTCGTGCCTCGCCGGCGTAGCGTGAACGGGTGGATCTTGCGGTAGCGGTGCAGCGTGCCGTCCGGGGCCGGCGAGCACGAAGCTGTTGTACGGGCCGCTCGCCGCTCGACCGGCCGACCTCCGGGCACGAGCCGCCGACCCAGACGCCGTGCGCGGCCGCCTGGTCGGCGAGGAACTGCGACGACGGGCCGCCCTCGGGCTCGGCGATCGCCTCGGTGCGCATCGAGAACCCGGTCGAGAACATCTCGGTCAGCAGCACCAGCCGGGCGCCCGACGCCGGCCGCCGCCGCCGACCATGCGGGCGCGAGGCGGGCGAAGTTGGCGTCGCGGTCCTCCCAGACGATGTCGTGCTGGACGGCGGCGACCTTCATGCGGCGACCTTCATGCGGACCCTCCGAGTCTGGCCAGGCGCGCGACCGCCTCGTCGAGCACCTCGGGGCGCTTGCAGAAGCGAACCGGACGAGGTGGCGCCCCGCCGCCGGGTCGTCGTAGAAGACCTCGTTCGGGACGGCGACGACGCCGCACCGCGCCGGCAGCGCCCGGCAGAACGCCATGCCGTCGCCGTCGGGCCGCAGCGGGCGGATGTCGACGGTCACGAAGTAGGTGCCCTGCGGCGCGGAACACCGTCGAACCCGGCGTCGGCCAGCCCGGCGCACAGCTCGTCGCGCTTGGCGCCGCAGGTCGGCGGCGAGCGCCGCGAAGTACGCGTCGGGCAGGCCGAGCCCGGCCGCGATGGCCGGCTGGAACGGCGCCGCCGTTGACGTAGGTGAGGAACTGCTTGGCCGTGCGTGACGGCGGTGACCAGCGGGGCGGGGCCGCACACCCAGCCGATCTTCCAGCCGGTGCGTGAGAACGTCTTGCCGCCCGACGAGATCGTGACCGTGCGCTCGCGCATCCCGGGCAGCGTGGCGAGCGGGACGTGCGCGGCGCCGTCGAACGACGAGGTGCTCGTAGACCTCGTCGGTGACCACGAGCAGGTCGTGCTCGACGCCAGCGTCGGCGACGGCGGCGAGCTCGTCCGGCGTCGAAGACCTTGCCCGTCGGGTTGTGCGGCGAGTTGAGCAGCAGCAGGCGGCGTCCGCGGCGTCGACCGCGGCGCGCAGCGCGTCGGCGTCGAGCCGGTAGCCGGGCGGCCGCAGCGTGCACCGGCACCGGCCGCGCGCCGGCCATCGCGATGCACGCCGCGTAGGAGTCGTAGTACGGCTCGAACATGACGACCTCGTCGCCGGGCTCGCAGCAGCGCGAGCAGCGACGCCGCGATCGCCTCGGTGGCGCCGGCGGTGACGAGCACCTCGGTGTCGGGGTCGTACGTCGAGGCCGTAGAAGCGCTGCTGGTGGGCGGCGATCGCCTCGCGCAGCTCCGGGATGCCCCGGCCCGGCGGGTACTGGTTGTGCCCGGCCCGGATCGCCGCGATCGCGGCGTCGAGCACCTCGTCGGGGCCGTCGGTGTCGGGGAAGCCCTGCCCGAGGTTGATCGACGCCGGTGCGCGACGGCGAGCGCCGACATCTCGGCGAAGATCGTCGTGCCGAAGCCCTGGAGCCGGTCGGCGAGGTAGGGAACGCGGGCGTCGGACATGGCGGTCCCGAGCGTACGCGCCCTCTCCTGCCGGCTCGATATCTGACGGTGTGTCAGATAGCGTCGCCGCCGTGGATCTGCGGGAGAGCGCCGAGGACCGGTCGTTCCGGGACGAGGTGCGCTCGTTCCTCCACGACGCCCTCACCGGCGAGTTCGCGGTCGTCCGCGGCCGGGGCGGACCGGGCGACGAGCACGCCCTGTTCGACGAGCGCCTCGCCTGGGAGCGTCACCTCGGCGCCCACGGCTGGACGTGCGTCGGCTGGCCGGAGGAGCACGGCGGCCGCGGCCTGTCGCTGCGCCAGCAGGTGATCTTCTACGAGGAGTACGCCCGGGCCCGCGGCCCCGGCCGGCTCGGCATCGTCGGCGAGGGCCTGCTCGGGCCGACGTCATCGCACTTCGGCACGCCCGAGCAGCAGCGCCGGTTCCTCCCGCCGATCCTCGCGGGCGACGAGCTGTGGTGCCAGGGCTACTCCGAGCCCGACGCGGGCTGCGACCTCGCCAACGTCGCCACCCGGGCCGAGCGCGACGGCGACGAGTGGGTCATCACGGGCCAGAAGGTGTGGACGTCGCTCGCCCACTGGGCCCACTGGTGCTTCGTCCTGGCCCGCACCGACCGGTCGCCGACCCGGCCCGCCGCACCACGGCATCTCGTACCTGCTCGTGCCGATGGACCAGCCCGGCATCGAGATCCGGCCGATCGTGCAGATCACCGGCGACAGCGAGTTCAACGAGGTGTTCTTCGACGGCGCGCGCACCGACGGTCGGCAACGTCGTCGGCGACGTCGACGGCGGCTGGCAGGTCGCGATGGGGACGCTCGCGTTCGAGCGCGGCGCCTCGACGCTCGGCCAGCAGCTGCGACTTCGCGCAACGAGCTGGACGCCATCGTCGCGGTGGCCCGCCGCAACGGCACCGCACGCGACCCGGTCGTGCGCCAGCGGCTCGCCGGGCGCACGTCGGGCTGCGAGATCATGCGGCTCAACGCGCTGCGGACGCTCGCCGGCAGCGAGTCGGGCGCCCTGTCACCCGCGGCGACCGTGACCAAGCTGTACTGGGCGACGGTCCACCGCGGGCTCGGCGAGCTCGCGATGGACGTGCTCGGGCCGCAGCCGCTACGGTGACCGACGCCCGACACCGAGAGCTTGGCCCAGCGCTGTTCCTCTTCAGCCGGGCCGACACGATCTACGGCGGCTCGAACCAGATGCAGCGCAACATCATCGGCGAGCGGGCCCTCGGTCTGCCGAAGGAGCCGAAGTGACGGCGCCCCACGCCGAGCCGCCGGGCCACGGCCTGCTCGCCGGCAAGGTCGCGCTCGTCACCGCGGCCGCCGGCACCGGGATCGGCTTCGCCACCGCGAAGCGCTGCTGGCCGAGGGCGCCGCCGTCGTGGTCAGCGACGACCACGAGCGCCGGCTGGCCGAGACCGCCGAGGCAGCTCGCCGCGCGACGGCCCGGTCGTGGCCGTGCCGTGCGACGTGACCGACGAGGACGCAGGTGCAGCGCGCTGTTCGCCGCCGCGGTCGCGACGCACGGCCGGATCGACGTGGTCGTGAACAACGCCGGGCTCGGCGGCACCGCCGACCTCGTCGACATGACCGACGAGCAGTGGCAGAAGGTGCTCGACGTCACGCTCACCGGCACGTTCCGCTGCACCCGGGCCGCGCTGCGGCACATGCTGCCCGCAGGGCTCGGGCGTGATCGTCAACAACGCGTCGGTGCTCGGCTGGCGCGCGCAGGCCGGCCAGGCCCACTACGCCGCGGCGAAGGCCGGCGTGATGGCGCTCACCCGCTGCGCGGCGATCGAGGCCGCGCCCGCACGGCGTGCGGGTCAACGCGGTCGCGCCGAGCCTCGCGATGCACCCGTTCCTCGCCAAGGTCACCAGCGACGAGCTGCTCGACGAGCTGGCGGCCAAGGAGGCGTTCGGCCGCGCCGCCGAGCCGTGGGAGGTCGCCAACGTCATCGTCTTCCTCGCCAGCGACTACGCGTCGTACATGACCGGCGAGGTCGTGAGCGTCAGCTCCCAGCACCCGTGACCGCCCGGACCGTCTTCGCCTCGCTCGACGAGCTGCGGGCCGCGGCGCCCGGCACGCCACTCGGCGAGTCCGGCTGGATCACCGTGACGGGCGCCGACGAGTACCGCTTCGCCGCCGCCACCGGCGTCCCACCCGCAACGGATGGCGTGGTGCCGCACTACCTCGTGCTCGCCCTGTCCAACCGGCTGCTGCCCGAGATCGTCGAGGTCCGGGGGATCTCGACCGGCGTCAACTACGGGACCGGCACGGTGCGGTTCCCGGCGCCGCTGCCGATCGGCGGCCGGCTGCGCGCCCGCGCCGACCTGGTCGCCGCCGACGAGGTGGCCGGCGGCGTGCAGACCACCATCCGCGTCACGCTGGAGGCCGAGGGCGCGGCCGAGCCGGCCTGCGTGCTCGACTCGCTCAGCCGCTGGCTCGCCTGACGGCGTCGGGCCTCAGCGCACCGGCGCGCGCAGCACGTCCCGCACCAGCGGCTCGAACTCCTCCAGCCGCATCGTCGGGTAGTCGGGGTCGAACGACGGCTGGTCGTAGTCGGCGCAGAACTCGGCCGTCAGGTCGTACCACTGGTGGCCGGCGTACTTCTCCCGAGCGTCGCGGTCGAGGCCGAGGTAGTGGAAGTAGTAGTAGCCCTGGAACACCGCGTGCTTGGCCACCATCCAGGTGTAGCTCTCGTCGACGAACGGCTTGACGATCGCCGCCGCGACGTCGGGGTGGCTGTACGAGCACAGCGTGTCGCCGATGTCGTGCAGCAGGGCGCAGGCCACGTACTGGTCGTCGCGGTCGGCCCGGTAGGCCCGGGTGGCGGTCTGGAGCGAGTGGGTCAGGCGGTCGACCTGGAACCCGCCGTGGTCGTCGCCGAGCAGCCGCAGGTGGTCGAGCACCCGGTCGGGCAGCCCCCTGGTGTACTCGGAGTTGATGGCCACGATCCGCTGCCAGTCCTCGGCGGTGCCCTCGGTCATGGCATTGAACGTGGCCCGGGCCTGGTCGGACGTCGGCGCGGACATGGGACGAGCCTATCTGGGCGCTCTCGGGTCACTCGTCCCCGACGAGCAGCTCCACCGGACCACCGTCGGGGTAGCTGACCACGATGTGCATCTCGCCACCGGTCGCCTGGACGAAGCGCTTGAGCGTCGACAGCAGCATGTCGCTCCGCCGCTCCAGCCGGGAGACCTCCGACTGGTCCATGTCCAGCAGCTCGGCGACCGTCGACTGCGTGAGGGCTCGAGCCTCGCGGAGCCGGCGGAGGGTCGCCTGTCGACTGTTGATCTCGTCCAACACGGCGTCGTAGCGAGCCTTGGCCCGCGGCTTGGTCTCGAGGAGGGCCTTGAAACGCTCGTGCGCCGTCCCGGCCCTCTCCCACTCGTCGTCGCTGACCGTGGTCTCCGTGACCTTGGCGTCGTCGGTAGGGAGGTTGCGAGGGCTCATCGGTCGCCTCGTTTCACGATCGGGGACGTGTCGGTGCGGTGCCGGCAGTAGTTGTCGAGACGGGCCTCGGCTTCGTTGAGGTTGACCGGATACCAATGGTTCCCGAGAGCGGTCTTGTCGCCCCCGAGGAGCACGACCGCGATCTCGGGTCCTGTGGTCGAGCGGCAGATCGCATAGAGGATCCGCAGAACAGGCGGTCGATCGGCATACGGGACCGCTTGGGAAGGTGGCGTCCGCCGCAAGGCGTGCATGTCGTAGCGGGATGTCACGACGGGGTGGGACTCTTCCCGACGTTCGTCGTCGAGATCCCTCCCGTGCTCTTCGAGTGCCATCAGCAGCGCCATCACCTCACCGAAGATCTCCTCGTCGGCGGCTGCAAGTGCCGCCAGCCACCGCTCGAACAGCGGGTGGTAGCGGATCTCCACGTCATGCACTCTACCACATATGCGGTGGAGTGCATGACACCGGATCGGTCAGACCGACAGGATCACCGATGATCCGTGGCCGAACAGGCCCTGGTTCGCCGTGATGCCGGCCGTGGCGCCCTCGACCTGGCGGCCCGACGCCACGCCCCGCAGTTGCCACGCGACCTCGCACACCTGGGCCAGCGCCTGTGCCGGCACCGCCTCGCCGAAGCAGGCCAGCCCGCCCGACGGGTTGACCGGGACGCGGCCGCCCAGCGTCGTGTCGCCCGAGCGCAGCAGCGCCTCGGCGTCGCCGGGCTTGCACAGGCCGAGGTTCTCGTACCAGTCGAGCTCGAGCGCGGTCGACAGGTCGTAGACCTCGGCCAGCGACATGTCCTCGGGGCCGAGCCCTGCCTCCTCGTAGGCGGCGATGCCGATCGAGTCCCGGAACGTGGCCGCGGCCGGGGTCACGGCGATCGCCGAGTCGGTGGCGAAGTTCGGCATCTCGATCACCGTGTTGGGGAACGTCGGCGCCACGGTCGCCACCGCCCGCAGCCGCAGGGCCGGCAGCCCCCGGCGCCGGGCGAAGTCGCCCGACGTCAGCACCACCGCCGCGCCGCCGTCGGACGTGGCGCAGATGTCCAGCAGGTGGAGCGGGTCGGCCACCACCGGCGACGCGAGCACCTCCTCGGCCGCCACCTCCTTGCGGTAGCGGGCGTTCGGGTTGGCCAGGCCGTGGCGGGCGTTCTTGACCTTGACCGCGGCGAAGTCGGCGGGGGTGGCGCCCCACAGGTCCATCCGGCGTCGGGCGTACAGCGCGAAGTACGCCGGGTTGGTCATCCCCAGCAGCCGGAACCGCAGCCAGTCGGGGTCGTCCCAGCGCTCGCCGGCGTTGGGGGCGAGGAAGCCCTTGGGCGTCGTGTCGGCGCCGACGACGAGGGCGACGTCGCACATGCCGGCCAGGATCCGGGCCCGCGCCACGTCGAGCGCCTGGGCGCCGGTGGCGCAGGCGGCGTACGCGGTGGCGACGCGGGCGCCGTTCCACCCGAGCGCCTGCGCGAACGTCGCGCCGGCCACGTAGCCGGCGTAGCCGTTGCGGACGGTCTCGCCGCCGACGACGAGCTGGACGTCGGCCCAGTCGAGCCCGGCGTCGGCCAGCGCGGCCCGGGCGGCGGCGACGCCGTAGGACTGGAACGGCCGGCCCCACTTGCCCCACGGGTGCATGCCGACGCCGACGACGGCGACATCGCCGCCGGTCACGGCGCCACCGGCTTCCAGCGCCAGATGGTGCGATCGGTGCCATCGTCGTCGGTGTAGAGCGGCTCGACGACCAGCTCGACGGGCGCCCCGACGGTCAGGTCCGCCACCCCGTAGCCGGCCGCCACCTGGCCGAGCACCACCATGCCCTCGGCCTCCAGCTCGACCGCGGCCAGGGCGAACGGCTCATAGGGGTCGGACGCGGGCACGTAGGGCGGCGGCGGCTGGTAGCGGGCGTCGGTGTAGGACCACACGCGCCCCCGCCGGGACAGCTCGACCTCGTCGAACGCCTCGCCGGCACACCCCGGGTTGCGGCAGAACGACTCCTCGCGCGGGAAGAACACGGTGCCGCACGTGCGGCAGCGGGTGCCGACCAGCGCCGGCGCGTCCCCGGTCGTGAACCAGCCCTCGACGGCGGGCGTCGGGCTCGCCTCGGCCATGCGTTCCCCTCCTCGACGGACGGTTCCTGACACACCGTCAGAGATCCGCAGGCAGTGTGGCACAGCCCGGGTTTGGGGGCGAGTTGCGGGACGAGGTAGACAAGCAGATCGCAATGCCCCGAAGGACAGGTTTTGGGAGAGCTAAACCCTTCTATGCAGCAGATGGCGTTCACCCGGTCCGAGCGTGAGGCGCTGAAGGCGATCTACCGCTCGACCGCGCGACGGCTCCGAGGCCCACACCGGCACCCTCGCGGAGCGCCTGGGCCTGTCGCCCGGCACCGTGACGCGCCGGTCAAGCGGCTCGCCGACCGGGGCTGGTCGACCACCGCCCGTACCAGGGCGTGACCTTCACCCCGGCGGGACGCCGGGCCGCCGTCGCGGCCATCCGCCGGCACCGCATCGTCGAGCGCTTCCTGGCCGACATGCTCGGCTACGCCTGGAACGAGGCCGACGAGCTGGCGGTCGGCGTTCGAGCACGACCTGCCGCCACGAGGTCGACGACCGGCTCTTCGTCGCGCTCCACCGGCCGGACACCTGCCCGCACGGGTTCCCGATCCCGCGCGCCCGAGGCGGCCGACCTCCCTGTCACGCCCGAGCTGTACGATCTCGAGCCCGGCGACATCGCGGAGGTGGCGGTGTCAGGCTCGACCGATCCCGAGATCCTGTCCTTCCTCGGCACCCTCGGCGTCGTCCCCGGCGTCGAGGTCGACGGTCGACGAGAAGCATCCCTTCGACGGCCCGCTGGTGCGTCGAGTCGACGGCAAGGACCGCACGATCGGTGCAACGGGTCGCCCGCCAGGTCTACGTCACCCGCACGCTCGCGCCCGGCGAGGGGCGCGGGTGAACGGCCGATCCGACCGCAGCGACCGAGAAACCGACCCGAGCAATCTCTGATAGAGCAAGGGGAGATGCACGACATGGTGCACCTGACCGCCGCCGAAGGCGGCTACCAAGACTTCACCCTCGGCGGGGGTGAGTGGTTCATCCTGATCGGCGTCGGCGCTGACCGCGCTGCTCGCGCTCGGCGTCGGCTTCGTGCTCGATGCGCGGCGTGCTGGCCGCAGACCAGGGCACGCCGAAGATGAGGAGATCGCCAAGGCGATCCAGGAGGGCGCGCATGGCCTACCTGCAGCCGCCAGTTCCGGACGATCGCCGTGCATCCTGGTCCCGCTGGCGGTCATCGTGT
Organism: uncultured Acidimicrobiales bacterium; assembly: GCA_963739835.1. Classification (GTDB taxonomy): domain Bacteria; phylum Actinomycetota; class Acidimicrobiia; order Acidimicrobiales; family VFJN01; genus ZC4RG19. The sequence goes on along the minus strand of CAVUBW010000013.1, from coordinate 224,664 downwards.
TCGTCACGTCGACGGCGGTGCAGAAGGCCGACGGCGGCGACCGCGCTGCCGTTCGCCGCAGTCGGGCGGCTTCCGCACGCTGGCGTTCCTCGCCGGCTGCCTCATGTCGGGCCTCACCGGCTTCATCGGCATGAGCCTCGCCGTGCGGGGCAACGTGCGCACCGCGGCCGCGGCCAAGACGCGGATCGATGCCGCGCCGCCCTCCAGGTCGCGTTCCGCACCGGCGGCGTCGCCGGCATGTTCACGCGTCGGGCCTCGGCCTGCTCGGCGCCACCGTCATCATCATGATCTTCCAGAACACGAGCTCGGCGATCCTCATCGGCTTCGGGTTCGGCGGCTCGCTGCTCGCGCTGTTCCTGCGGGTCGGCGGCGGCATCTTCACCAAGGCGGCCGACGTCGGCGCCGACCTCGTCGGCAAGGTCGAGGCGGGCATCCCCGAGGACGACCCCCGCAACCCGGCCACCATCGCCGACAACGTGGGCGACAACGTCGGTGACTGCGCCGGCATGGCCGCCGACCTGTTCGAGAGCTACGAGGTCACCCTCGTCGCCTCGATCATCCTCGGCGTCCCCGCCTTCCACGCGATCTTCCCCGACCAGCCCGGGCTGTGGGCCGCCGGTGCCCTCTTCCCGCTGGCCGCCCGGGCCATCGGCGTGCTCGCGTCGATCGTCGGCGTCTTCGCGGTGCGGGCCACCGACGACGGACAAGCTCGGCCATGGCGCCGATCAACCGGGGCTTCCTCACCGCCGGCATCCTCACCGTCGTCGGCACGCTGGTCCGTGGCGCTCGTCTACGTCGGCAACCCCGAGGGCACGCGTCGACCAACGTCGGCTGGCGGATGTTCGGCGCGGTGCGTCGATCGGCCTGGTCCTGGCCCAGGTCGGTCAGCCGCATCACCGAGTACTTCACCTCGACCGAGACCAGGCCGGTGCAGGAGATCGCCGAGGCCGCCCGCACCGGCCCGGCCACCACGGTGCTCTCCGGCATCGCCTCGGGCCTCGAGTCGTCGGTGTGGGCGATCATCGCCATCGCCGTGCGCGCTCGGCGCGGCGATCGGCCTCGGTGGCGGCAACATCCAGTTCTCGCTCTACCTCGTCGCCCTCACCGGCATGGGCATGCTCGCCACCACCGGCGTCGTCGTGTCCGAGGACACCTTCGGCCCGGTGGCCGACAACGCCGCCGGCATCGCCGAGATGTCGGGCGAGTTCGACGGCGAGGCCGAGCGGATCATGGTCGAGCCTCGACGCGGTGGGCAACACCACCAAGGCCGTCACCAAGGGCTTCGCCATCGGCTCGGCGGTCATCGCCGCGGTCGCGCTGTTCGCCTCGCTACATCGAGACGATCGGCAACGAACGCTCGAGCCCCGACGGTCTCGAGCGGCCGAGCAGTCGGCCGGCGGCCTGTTCGACGCCATCCAGATCAACGTCGCCGATCCCGAAGATCGTTCATCGGCCTGCTCGATCGGCGGCTCGATCGCCTTCCTGTTCTCGTCGCTGGCGATCCGCGCCGTCGGCCGCACCGCCGGCGTCGTCGTGCAGGAGGTCCGGCGCCAGTTCGCCGACGGCAAGATCATGGCGGGCGAGAAGCAGCCCGACTACGGCCCGGTCATCGACATCTGCACCGCGGCGTCGCTGCGGGAGCTGGCCACGCCGGCGCTGCTCGCCGTGCTCACGCCGGTGATCATCGGCTTCGGCATCGGCTACCTCGCCCTCGGCGCGTTCCTCGCCGCGGTCATCCTCACCGGCCAGCTCATGGCCAACTTCCTGTCGAACTCCGGTGGCGCGTGGGACAACGCCAAGAAGTACATCGAGGACGGCCACGACGGCGGCAAGGGCTCCGAGGCCCACAAGGCCGCGGTCATCGGCGACACCGTCGGCGACCCGTTCAAGGACACCGCCGGCCCGGCGCTCAACCCGCTGATCAAGGTGATGAACCTGGTGTCGCTGCTGATCCTGCCGGCGATCATCAGCCTGTCCAACATCAACCCCGACAACCCGCTGTCGAGCACCCCGCCGGCGGGCTACGTCGTGGCGGGCGTGGCGCTGGTCGTGCTGCTGGTGGCCATCGCCTTCTCCAAGCGGGAGGGCGCCGGCATCGCCGGGTCGAGCGACGGCGACCGGGGCGCCACCGTCAACGGCGAGGGACCCAGCGACGAGGTCGAGCCCGAGCCCGAGCCTGCGGGCGCGCCCGCCAGCTGACGCCCATCGTCTGGGCATTCTGGCCGCGGTTCCGGGGGTTCGACCCCGGAACCGCGGCCGTGTGCCGTTTTGGGGCACCATCTGTGGGTTCGAACCACGCATCCGGGGGTCATCATGTCCAGGATCGATCGACGCACGTTCCTCGCCGGATCGGCCGCGGCGGCGCTCGCGGGGCCGTTCGCCGGCTACCTGGCGGGCGCGGCGCCGGTGGCGGCCGCCGCCCAGCCGGTGCTCGGGCCAATCCCCGACCTGCGGGACGGCGCGGTGCGGCTGTGGCTGCCGCCGGAGTTCCAGTACCGCTCGTTCCACGACACCGAGCAGACCGTGCTCCTCGACGACGGCACCGTGCTGCCCGGCCGCCACGACGGCATGGCCGCCTTCAACGGCCGGCGGGGCAACGTGCTGCTGGTCCGGAACCACGAGATCAACGGCCCGGTCGGGGCGTTCGGCGACGCGTCCAAGGCCTACGACCCGGCGACCGGCGGCGGCACGACCACGACGGAGGTGACCCGCTTCGGCGAAGTGATCGGTGCCCGGGTGAGCCTCAACGGCACGCAGATGAACTGCTCCGGCGGCCCGATGCCGTGGGACGCCTGGGTCAGCTGCGAGGAGACCGTCAACGGCCCCGACGTCGGGCCCGACTTCACCGGGGCCTCCAACGTGACGCTGACCCAGCGCCACGGGTTCGTCTACGAGGTGCCGGCCGATGGCGAGTCCGACCGGCAACCGCTCACGTCCGCCGGGCGCTTCGCCCACGAGGCCGTGGCGCTCGACTGGGTGCACGGCGACCTGTACCTGACCGAGGACAACTTCGGTTTCCCGTCGGGGCTGTACCGCTACACGCCGCCGCGCAACCCGCTCGGCACACCGCCGGCTGCTCAACGGCGGCCGGCTGCAGATGCTGGCGGTCGTCGGCGTCGACCAGGCCGACCTGGCCGCGGCGCAGGCCGACGGCGCGACGTTCCGGGTGCGGTGGGTCGACATCGACGACCCCGACCCCACGTTCCCGTTCACGCCCGGCCAGCCCGCGGCCACCACCAACGACACCGCCCTCACCCACGTGGGCAGCCAGGGCCGGGCGCAGGGCGCCGCGTGGTTCTCGCGGCTGGAGGGCGCCCGCTTCGACCGCGGGATCGTCTACTTCACGTCGACCCAGGGCGGCGGCCCCGCCGAGCCCGGGCCCAGCGACACCGTCGGCGGGTTCGGCAACGGCAGCGGCCAGATCTGGGGCTACGACACCCGCTCGGAACGGCTGCGGCTGCTGTTCCAGTCGCCCGGGCCCGACGTGCTCGACCTGCCGGACAACGTGACGACCAGCCACCGGGGCACGCTGATCATCTGCGAGGACAACGTCAACGACAACTTCGTCCGGGGCCTGACCCGCGAGGGCGAGCTGTTCGACATCGCCCTCAACCGCCTGCGGTCCTCCACCGGCGCCGACCGGTCCAACGACGAGTTCGCCGGCGCCACGTTCAGCCCCGACGGCCACACGCTGTTCGTGAACATCCAGGCCAGCCGGGGGCTGACCTTCGCGATCTGGGGGCCCTGGCATACGATCGGCGTCTGACCGGGTTCCGCACAGAACGCTGGAAGGACGTCGCCGGGCGGCTCCGCAGCGAACACCGGGACGACGACGTCCCCATGCTGGCGGCGGGGGTGGCGTTCTTCTCGCTGCTGGCGCTCGTGCCGATGCTCGTGGCGCTCGTGTCGATCTACGGCCTGGTGGCCGACCCGTCCGAGATCGAGGCGAACATCGACGACGCCCTGGCCGCCGCGCCGGTCGAAGTGCGCGACCTGGTGAGCTCGCAGCTCGGCGCGATCGTCGAGAGCTCGCACTCCGGCCTGCGGCTCGGGGCGATCGTCGGCATCCTGATCGCGCTGTGGTCGGCGTCGTCCGGCGTCAGGCATCTGATCGACGCCGTCAACCAGGCCTACGACCAGCACGAGACCCGGGGGATCGTCCGGCTGCGGGGCATGGCGGTGGTGATGACGATCGGCGGCATCCTGCTGCTGGTGGCGGCCGTGGCCGGCCTGGTCGTCCTGCCGGCGGTCCTCGACCACCACGGCGTCGCCGGTGTAGCCCGCGTCGGCCTGCTGGTGCTGCGCTGGCCCCTGTTCGCCGCCCTGGCGCTGGCGGCCCTGGCGGTGATCTACCGCTACGCCCCCGACCGCGACCCGACCTCGGCCGCTGGCAGCTGCTCTCGCCCGGCGCGGTGGCGGCCACGGTCGTGTGGGTGATCGCGTCGCTGGCGTTCTCCGTCTACACGGCCAACTTCGGGCGCTACAACGAGACCTACGGCAGCCTCGGCGCGGTCGTGATCGTGATGCTGTGGCTGTTCATCACCGCCTACGTGGTCATCGCCGGGGCCGAGCTGAACGCCGAGCTGGAGCGCCAGGACACGCTCGACGCCATCGCGGCCGAGGGCCTCACCGCCGACGGCGACGCCTGCCCCGAGGCGGAGACAACGTTGTAGCCTGACCCGGGTTCAAGTCGCGGAGGGGGAGCCATGCGGTTCGGGGTCTTCTACGAGCTTCAGCTCGCGCGCCCGTGGGACGTCGACAGCGAGTGGCGCCTGTACCACGACGCCCTCGACGAGATCGAGCTCGCCGACCGGCTGGGCTACGACTACGCCTGGGAGGTCGAGCACCACTTCCTGGAGGAGTACTCGCACTCCTCGGCGCCCGAGGTGTTCCTGGCGGCCGCCAGCCAGCGGACGAAGAACATCCGCCTCGGCCACGGCATCATGCAGCTGACGACCAACCACCCGGCCAAGGCGGTCGAGCGGGTGTCGGCCCTCGACCTGGTCAGCAACGGCCGGGTCGAGTTCGGCATGGGCGAGAGCGCCAGCATCACCGAGCTGCACCCGTTCGGCGTGCGCTTCCGCGACAAGCGGGAGATCTGGGAGGACGCCGTGCGCTGCGTCATCCCGATGTTCGGCGACGGCGGCGTCGAGTACCACGGCCCGTACTTCGACTTCCCGCTGCGCAACGTGCTGCCCAAGCCGCGGCAGAAGCCGCACCCGCCGCTGTGGACCGCGTGCTCGCAGCTCGACACCATCGAGTACGCCGGCCGGCGGGGCCTCGGGGCGCTCGGGTTCCAGTTCGTCAGCGCGGACGCCGCGCACGCCTGGGTGCACGCCTACTACAACGCCATGACCAAGCGGCTCGACAAGCTGTGCGACTACCCGATCAACCCCAACATCGCGCTGGTCAGCATGTTCATGTGCGCCGAGACCGACGAGGAGGCCCGGGCGCGGGCCGACGGGGCCACGTTCTTCCAGTTCTGCCTGCGCTACTACAACACGCCCGACCGCGGGCGCCCGGATCCGGGCGAGGTCAACATGTGGGACGAGTACACGGCGTGGAAGCGGGCCAACCCGGAGAACGCTGAGCGGGCGCTGTCGGGCGGGCTGATCGGCTCGCCGGAGACGATCCGCGGCAAGCTGCACAAGTTCGAGCAGTCGAACATCGACCAGGTGATCCTGCTCAACCAGGCCGGGCGCAACACCCACGCCGACATCTGCCACAGCCTCGAGCTGTTCGCCGCCGAGGTGATGCAGGAGTTCCACGCCAACGTGCCTGCGCACGAGGAGTGGAAGGCGGGCGTGATGGCGGGCGAGATCGAGTTGGAAGAGATCGACACGGCCGGCTTCCAGCGCCGCTTCGGCGCCAAGTCCGTCCGGGTGTGACGCGGGCAACCAGTCCAGGGGGACGACATGAGCGAGATGCGGATCACGGCCGAGGCGACCGAGAAGGGCGTCACCGAGCACAGCTTCACCCTCGACCGGCCCGACGAGCCGGTGCCCGGCGTGCTGTGGCTGCCCGAGGGGGCCGAGGGCCCGCGGCCGCTGGTGCTGCTGTGCCACGGCGGCACGCAGGAGAAGCGGGCGCCGAACATCGTGGCGCTGGGCCGGCGGCTGGTGCGCCACCTCGGCTATGCGGCGGTCGCCATCGACTGCCCGCACCACGGCGAGCGCATGCCAGCCGAGGAGCGGGGCATGTCCCGTGACGAGCGCCGCCAGGCGATGCGCGGCCGGCTGTTCGGCGAGGGCCGCCGGGCGACGCTGGAGCGGGCGATGGGCGACTGGACCGAGACGCTCGACGCGGTGTCGGCGCGGCCCGACGTGGGCGTGGGGCCCGTGGGATGGTGGGGGCTGTCGATGGGCTGCGCGTTCGGGGTGCCGTTCGTGTCGGGCGAGCCCCGGGTGAACGCCGCGGTCCTCGGCCTGGCCGGGTGGGACGAGTCCTCGCCCCGGGCCGGGTTCGACGAGCTGGCCCGCCAGATCACGGTGCCGGTGCTGTTCATCGTGCAGTGGCACGACGAGGTCGTCCGCCGGGAGCACGCCTGCGCGCTCTTCGGGCTGTTCGGGTCCGAGCGCAAGACGATGCACGCCAACCCGGGCCGCCACGTCGAGGTCCCGCTGTTCGAGCGCCGGGCGGCCGAGGAGTTCTTCGGCGAGCACCTCGGGGCGCAGGTGCCGGTCTCGTAGCGTTCCCCGCGTTTCGTCCCCCCAAGTGGTCGCCAGAGCGACCATTTGGGGGGACAAAAGCAGACGCGGTGTTGACTTCGAGTGCGCTCGAAGCCCTACCGTCGACGGCATGGCCGTCACCGAGGTCGCCGACGACACCCTCACCATCGCCGAGGTGGCCGAGCGGACGGGCGTGACCGCGCACACGCTCCGCTACTACGAGCGCATCGGGATGCTGGAGGTGCCCCGGGACGACGCCGGGCGCCGCCTGTACGGCCCCGACGAGGTCGGCCGGGTGGTCTTCATCACGCGGCTGCGCATGACGGCCATGCCGATCCGCGACATCCAGGCCTACTTCCGGCTCGTCGCGCAGGGCCCGGACACCGAGCCCGAGCGGCTCGCCCTGCTCGAACGCCACCGCGACCAGGTCAAGGCCCGGATCGTCGACCTGGAGTCGGCGCTGGCGACGATCGAGTTCAAGATCGCGACCTACGGCGGGGCCTGCGCGCCCTGACCCCACAACCGACAGGAGACCCTCCCGCCATGACCCTCCCCACTCGCGCCCTCGGGCGCACCGGACCGACCGTCAGCGCCCAGGGCCTCGGCTGCATGGGCATGAGCTTCGCCTACGGCACGCCCGACCGGGCCGAGGCGGAGGCCACGATCGCCCGGGCGCTCGACCTGGGCATCACGTTCTTCGACACGGCCGACATGTACGGCTTGGGCGACAACGAGGAGCTGGTCGGCAAGGCGCTGGCCGCCCACCGGGACGAGGTGGTGCTCGCCACGAAGTTCGGCATCCACCTCGATCCCGACGCCCCCGGCGGCCGCGGCGTGCGGGGCGACGCCGACTACGTGCGCCAGGCGTGCGACGCCTCGCTCGGTCGCCTGAGCGTCGACCACATCGACCTCTATTACCAGCACCGGCCCGACACGCGGGTCCCGATCGAGGAGACGGTGGGGGCGATGTCCGAGCTGGTGGCGGCGGGCAAGGTCCGCCACCTGGGCCTGTCCGAGGCGTCGGCCGACACGATCCGCCGGGCCGCCGCGGTCCACCCGATCGCCGCGCTCCAGTCCGAGTGGTCGCTGTTCTCCCGCGACATCGAGGCCGAGGTCGTCCCGGCCTGCCGGGAGGCGGGCGTCGGCCTCGTGCCCTACAGCCCGCTGGGCCGGGGCATGCTGACGGGGGCGGTGAGCAGCGTCGACCAGCTCGAGGGCGACGACTTCCGCCGCACGCTGCCGAGGTTCCAGGGCGACAACCTCGACCGGAACCTCGCCCTGGTGGCGGTGGTGCGGGAGGTGGCCGACACCCACGGCGCCACGCCCGGCCAGGTCGCGCTGGCGTGGCTGGCGGCCCAGGGCGACGACGTCGTCTCGATCCCGGGCACCAAGCGCCGCCGCTACCTGGAGGAGAACGTCGCCGCCCTCGACGTGGTGCTCACGCCCGACGACCTGGCCCGCCTCGGCGGCCTGGCCCCGGCCGGCGACCGCAACACGATGCCCAACTGGACCAACGTCGACACCCCGGCGGCCGGTTGAAGAGCTTTTCTACGCGGAAACGGTCGCCCCGGCGACCGTTTCCGCGTAGAAAACGCGCCAGAACGTGCCATCGTGCCGGCATGACCGATCCCGACCTGGTGGCCGCCGTCGTCGACGCCCTGCTGGACCCCGTGCTGGAGCCGATCGTGGACATGGTCGCCACGGGCGACGCCGACGGCGGCGGGTTCGACGTGCGGACCGTGGACGGGCGGGTGCGATTCCGGCGGGCGGACGGCGACGGCGGCGGCGCCTTCGTCGAGACCGTGGTCGAGGGGCGCAACCCGCTCGGCGACACCGCCACCGACCGGTTCGTGCCGCTGGCGGACGAGCGGGCGAACCCGTGGCCCACCCGGGCCGAGCAGTCCTACCCGCACGGACACGAGCACATCGCCCAGGTGTTCGACCACCCGGCCGCCCCGGACATCGTGTGCCTGCACACCCCGGCCCACAACTGGGAGGACCAGGGCGGCGAGCGGGGCGAGCACGGGTCGCTCGGGATCGTGCAGGTGCGGGCGCCGTTCGTCCTGTCGGGCGCCGGGGTGCGCACAGACGGCCTCGTCCCCCTGGCCGGGCGGCTGGTGGACGTCGCCCCGACCGTGCTCGCCCTCCTCGGCGCCGCGCCCACGGACGGCACCGACGGACGGGCGCTGACCGAGCTGCTCGACCCCGACCAGGCGCCGCCCGAGCACGTGATCGGGTTCCTGTGGGACGGCGCCAACGCGAACGTGCTCTACGACCTGGTGGCGGCGGGCGAGGCGCCCAACCTGGCCCGCCTCCTCGACCAGGGCACCGGGCTCGGCCACGGATGCATGGCAAGCCTGCCCTCCGTAACGCTGGCCAACCACACGACCATCCAGACCGGGCTCCACCCCGGCCACCACGGCGTCCTCCACAACGCCTGGTACGACCGGGCCGCCGGCGAGCAGATCGTCGCCAACTCGCCCGCCACCTGGCCCTGGTCGATGCGGTCGCTGGCGCCCGGGGTCGAGACGCTGCACCACGCCGTGCACCGGGCCTTCCCCGGCTCGCGCACGGTGGCGATCAACGAGCCGTGCGACACGGGCGCCGACCAGTCCACGTTCGACGTCATCCGGGCCGGCGGCCGGGTCGCCCGGGCGCCCCGGGCCGACGAGCTGCCGTTCGCCACCGAGCGGTTCGTGCGGCCGGAGAAGTCCTACGAGGTGTCGTCCCGCATCGACCACACCGGCATGGCCCAGGCGCTCGACGTGTGGGACGGCGGCGGCGAGCTGCCCCGCTACTGCTTCGTCAACTTCACGCTGACCGACGCCGCGTTCCACCACAGCGGGCCCTACGCCGAGATCGCCCGGGCCAGCATCCACGACAGCGACGCCCGCCTCGGCCAGGTCCTGGACGCGGTCGAGCGGGCCGGCGCGTGGGACCGCACCGCGTTCTTCCTGGTCGCGGACCACGGCATGGAGGACAGCAACCCCGACGTCACCGGCGACTGGGGCCCCACCCTCGCCGCCACCGGCATCCGGTGCCGGGACGAGGCCTACGGCTTCATCTACGTCGACGTGTGACGGCCGCGGGCGCGAAAACCCTGGCAGGCGGCCTGGGAGCGGCCGATAGCCTGCCGCGGTGCCCTCCACGACCCCTCCGTCGGCGCGGACGACCGTGCGGCGCCTGGCCGACCGGGCGTCCTACGACCCGACCGACGCCCACGCCATCCTCGACGAGGGCCTCGTGGCCCACGTCGGGCTCGCCACCGACGACGGGCCGATCGTCATCCCGATGCTGTACGCCCGCGACGGCGACCGGCTGGTCCTGCACGGCTCGCCGGCCAGCCGGCTGCTGCGGGGCGCCCGAGGAGTCGAGGTGTGCGTGACCGTGACCCTGGTCGACGGGCTAGTGCTGGCCCGCTCGGCGTTCCACCACTCGATGAACTACCGCTCGGTGGTCGTGATCGGCCGGGCCGCGCCGGTCACCGACCTCGATGACAAGCGGGGCCTGCTCGGCCGCCTGGTCGAGCACATCGTGCCCGGGCGCACGGCCGACGCCCGGCCGCCGAGCGAGCACGAGATGCGCTCGACGCTGGTGCTGGAGCTGCCGCTGGCCGAGGCGTCGGTGAAGGTCCGGACAGGCGACCCGCTCGACGAGGACGACGACCTCGGCCTGCCCGTGTGGGCGGGTGTGATCCCCCTGGCGCTCACCCCCGGCGAGCCCGAGCCGGCCGGCGACCTCGCCGGCGGCATCCCCGTCCCCGCCTACGCGCAGGCCTACGCCCGGACCGTGAGGGTGTGAGCGTCCGCCCACCGCCCCCCGGCAGGCGGCGGGCGGAAGCTCACCTGGCAACAGACTGCCATCCGCGGACCACCGCGATCACTACGAACGTGTGCTCGCCAGTCCGCACACGAGGCCCCGGTGCAGGCAAGCGTCGACCTCGGTGGCGAGCTTGTCCTGGTCCCAGGCGTTGAAGAAGTCCGCGTGGGCCCCGGTGATGGGCCCGGAGGCCAGCGAAAGATCGTGTCCCGGACCGGTCACCGGGTACGAGATCGCCAGCAGCAACTGCGGGATCGGCACCGGATGGGTGTCCGGGCAGGCCCCGCCGCGGCTCCGGGCGACGTGGGCGCGGTGGTCGGCGCTGTCGACGTGCTCGCCGTCCCAGCAGTCGGGGAAGCTGACCGCCAGGCGCAGCGGCCGCCCGCTCGGGCAGGTCCCGGGGACGGCGGTGCGCACCGACCCGGTGCCGCACGACCAGGCGACATCGGCGGTGGGCTGGGGGTCGGCGGCGTCGGGGTCGCCGCCCAGCATCTTGAGGCCGAACGGGTACGGCTGGACGGTGGCCGGGTCGACGCCGACGCCGGGCCGGTAGTAGGCGACCGACCGGGTGGGGACGACCGGCACGCCGTGGTCGAGCAGCGCCGGCGCCCAGTAGGCGGCCCGGTCGTGTGGCTGGTCGCACGTGGTCGACCCGGCGGCCAGGTCGGCCGCGGTGGTGCCGGAGCCGGTCGCCGTGGCCCCGAAGAAGTCGTGCAGGTGGGACGCGCCCGTGTGCCCGGGGTGGACGATCGGGTCGTCGGAGGCGGCGTGGCTGAAGCCGCACTGGACGACGAACTGGGGCACCCGGCCCTGAGGGCCCGCCTCGGTCGGAGTCAGGTGGACGGGCAGCGGGCGGGTCGTGGCGGCCGCGGCGCTCCCGCCGTCACCGGCGTTCCCCCCGCACGCGGCGGCCCCGAGCACCAGGGTCGCCGCCCCCGCGAGAGCGGCGACCCGGGCGCGGGCGGTCACGCGGGCTTGGCCGGCACCGTGATGGCGGCGAGGTCGACGGTCCGGGGGACGTTCGTCGCCGGGCGGGCCGGGGCGTCGGCCGCGTCGGGCATGTTCGGCTGGGCCGGCGCCGCGGGCGACGACTTGTAGTCGCCCGAGGGTGGCGGCACGGTCGCGATCAGGGCGGCCAGGTCGAGCGCTCCGGCGCTGAAGTCACCGCCGTTGCCCTCCGAGCCGCACGGGGCGAGGGCCTCGAGGTCGAGCGGGGCGCTGGTGGTGAAGGTGTTGCCGGAGAAGCAGTTCCCCAGGGCCGACACGTCGTCGAGCGAGCCGACCGCGATGTCGGCGAGGCGCGAGTTCTCGACCACGTTGTCCTTGACCGTGTTGCCCCGGGGCTCCCAGAGGACCAGGTCGGGTACCGACGCCGGGTCGGGCGGCGGGTTGTTCTTGGTCTCGGCGCAGGGTGCGTCGTCGGCGCTCGCCGGCGGGGGGACGTCGGTCGGCGTCGGACTCGGGGTAGGGCACCAAGCCGATGCCGGTGCGGTCGTGGTCGTAGACGCGGTTGCGCTCGATGTCGGTCTTCACCGCACCGGACGGCAGGATCCCGTTGCCCATCGCCAGGAGGGCGTCATCGATCGCGGGCGTGTCGGCCTGGTTGTTCGAATAGATGAGGTTGCCGACGATCGTCGTGCCCCGGGACGGGTAGCACAGCTCGTAGCTGCCCGAGTTGGGGACGATGCCGGCCCGGTTGAACCGGAACGTGGAGTTGACGATCAACAGGTTGCCGCCCGAGTTGGTGCCGGAGTAGCCGAGGCCGTTGAACTCGGAGATCACGTCGTCGATGACGGCGTCGCACGGGTAGCACTGGCCGATGTAGAAGCCGGCGTCGGGGCTGCCCGAGGCGTAGCTGTGCTCGAGCTGGCCCTTGGTCGAGTCGTAGGCGTAGATGCCGTAGTCACCGTTGCGCGAGGCGGTCAGGTACGAGCCCCGGTAGCCCTCGACCCGGTCCAGAAGAAGCCGTTCTTCGTGTAGTTCTGGGCGGTCATGTTCTCGATCGCCACGCCCTTGGCGCCGACCACCCGGATGCCGTTCTCGCATCGAGAACTCGCCGTCGAGGATCGTGGCGTTGCGGTCGACGCCGCGGATGGTCAGGTCGTCGGTCGTCGACGACGACCGCCTCGTGGTAGGTGCCGGGATCGATCAGGATCAGGTCGCCGGGATCGGCCGCGTCGACGGCGGCCTGGATGGTGGCGAAGTCGGCCGGCACGCGGCGGGTGGTGCCCTCGGCCGCGCTCGGCTCGTCGCCGCTGCTCCCGCTGTCGTTGTCGTCGCCGCCGCACGCGGCGAAGACGAGCGCACCGGCCAGCACGAGGCCCAGTGCCCGTCGGGCAGTGATCATCAGTTGGTCCCCGCTTCTGTAAGCCGTCAGTCGGCCACGACGACGGTGCCGACCATGCCGCTGGCGGCCGTCCCGTGGATCGAGCAGTAGTAGTGGTACACGCCCGGATGGTCGAAGGTCGTCGAGTACACGCCGCCCGGGGCGAACCCGTCGGCGCCGACTCCCCAGGCGTCGCCCTCGGCGGGCAGGACATCGTGGCCGTTGCGACCCCTGTTGGTCCAGGTCACGGTGGTGCCCGGCTTCACCTGGATGTCCGCGGCCCGGAACGTGTTGTCCAGCGCGATCACCTGGGCGTCGGCACCGTCGACGACGACGACATCGTCGGGGACGTCGGCGGGAGTCGAGTCGCCGGGCGAGGCCAGCCCGGACGCCTCACTCTTGGTGCCGCCGCCACAGCCCGCCGCCACGACGAGCAGTGCAATGGCGGCGGCGATCGGTGCGAGGCGGCGGGACATCACGGAGAGCGTACGTGTGGCCTTACACCGTCAGGTAATCCGCCGGGTGTGACGTTCGGCTCACTGTGCCGCCGGCCATCCCCTGATGATTCGCTCGCGGTGCTCGCTCATCCGACCAGCAGCCCGATGGCGGCGGCGACACCGAGCACCAGCACCAGGGCCCGGAACAGCGGCACGGGCATCCGGGAGGCGGTCCGGGCCCCGACGTACCCCCCGACCAGGCTGGCGGCGGCCATCGTGGCGGCGGCCGACCAGACGACGGGGGCGGCGATGGCGAACACCACGACGGCGATCGAGTTCACGAGCAGGGCGAGGACGGTCCGCACGGCGTTCAGGTCCGTGAGCCGCGCCGGCACGGTGATCCCGAGCACGGCCAGCAGGAGGACGCCGAGGCCGGCCCCGAAGTAGGCCCCGTAGATCGAGGCGACGAGCACACCACCGTCCCGCAGCACCCGGTGCGAACGCCCCCCGGGCTCGACGCCGGAGGCGGCGAGCCGCCGGGCCAGAAACGGTTGTGCGGCGAACAACCCGCAGGCCAGCAGCACCAGCCAGGGAGCGATGAAGTCGAAGGTGTCCTCGGGTGTGAGCAGCAGCAGCCCGGCCCCCACGAGCGCCCCGACCAGAGCGACGAGCGCCAGCTCGCGCAGCCGGTCCCGCTGGCCGGCGAGGTGGCGGCGGAAGGCAGCGGCCCCGCCGAGGTACCCGGGCCAGATGCCGACGGTCGAGGTCACGTTGGCCGACAGGGGCGGCACCCCCACGGCCAGCAGGGCCGGGAACGACACCATCGACCCCCCGCCGGCCACCCCGTTGACGAGCCCGGCCCCGAATCCGGCGACCGCCAGGAACGCCAGCTCGCCGGGAGACATCTGCGTTTTCTACGCGGAATCGGTCGCCGGGGCGACCGATTCCGCGTAGAAAACGCGATCGGTCACAGCGCCCCGAGGTACGACGGCCACTCGTTGCCGCCGTGGACCGCCACCGCCGCCCCGGTCACGAAGCCGGCGGCCGGGCTCGACAGGTACAGGCACGCGTCGGCGACGTCGCCGGGCGTCCCCATGCGCCCGAGCGGCACGGTCGCCGCGACCCGGGCCACGGCGGCGGCGTCGCCGTAGTGGGCCTCGACCTGGTCGGTCGCGATCAGTCCGGCGATCACGGCGTTGACCCGCACCGCCGGCGCCCACTCCACCGCCAGCGTCTGGGTCAGGTTGAGCAGACCGGCCTTGGCCGCCGCGTACGCCGCCGCGCCCGGCGACGGGCGGGTGCCGGACACGCTGGCGATGTTGACGATGGCACCGCCCTCGGGCTGGTCGCGCATGACCAGGTTCGCCGCCTGCGCCACCGTGAACGGCGCCAGCAGGTTCAGCGCCACGACCCGCTCGTTGAACCGCGGCGACGCCGTGGCCGAATCGGTCGTGGGGGCGCCGCCGGCGTTGTTCACCACCACGTCGAGTCGGCCGTGCTCGGCCACCACCCCCGAGACGAGCGCGGTGACCTGGTCCGGGTCGCGAACGTCGCAGGCGGCGAACCCCGGGACCTCGTCCGGCGGCGGCGTCCGGCCGCAGACCACCACCGTCGCCCCCGCGTCCGCGTAGCGTGCCGCGATGGCGCGGCCGATCCCCTTGGTGCCGCCGGTGACGAGGACGACCCGGCCGGTGTGATCGAGTGGGTTGTTCACCGTGCCTCCTGCGGCCTACCTTGCCACAGCGACCTGACGCGACGTCAGAAACGAGGCCCGGGTGCCGATCACCACCGACATCGACGACGCCGGCATCGCCGAGGTCGTCATGGACCACCCGCCGGTCAACGCGCTGCCGGTGGCCGGGTGGTTCGAGCTGGCCGCCACCCTGCGGCGGCTGGGCGAGGACGCCGCCGTCCGGGTCGTCGTGCTGCGGGCCGAGGGGCGGGGCTTCAACGCCGGCGTCGACATCAAGGAGATGCAGGCGTCACCCGGCCACCAGGCCCTCATCGGCGCCAACCGCGGTTGCTTCGCCGCCTTCGCCGCCGTCTACGAGTGCGCCGTGCCCGTCATCGCCGCCGTCCACGGCTACTGCCTCGGCGGCGGCATCGGCCTCGTGGGCAACGCCGATGTCATCGTGGCCGCCGACGACGCCACCTTCGGGCTGCCCGAGGTCGACCGGGGCGCGCTCGGCGCCGCCACCCACCTGGCCCGGCTCGTCCCCCAACACAAGATGCGGGCGATGGTCTACACCGCCGCCACCGCCACGGCCGCCGAGCTGGCCGCCTACGGCTCGGTCCTCCGGGTCGTCCCGCGCGACGAGCTGCGGGCCGCCGCCCGGGACGTGGCCGGCCAGATCGCCGCCAAGTCCCCGGCCGTCATCCGGGCGGCCAAGGAGTCGCTCAACGGCATCGACCTGTGGGACGTCAAGCGCAGCTACCGCTACGAGCAGGGGTTCACGTTCGAGCTGAACCTCGCCGGCGTGGCCGACGAGCACCGCGACGCCTTCGTCGAGCGCCGCGACACCGACACCAGCCGCTGAGGGGACGACGACACAATGGCCGACAAGCTGATGACCGAGGACGACGTCGTGGACCGGCTGCGGTCGGGCATGACCATCGCCATCGGCGGCTGGGCCAGCCGGCGCAAGCCGATGTCGCTCGTGCGCGCGATCGTCCGCAGCGACCTGCGCGACCTCACGATCGTGACCCACGGCGGCCCGGACCTCGGCCTGCTGTGCGCGGCCGGCAAGGTCCGCCGGGCCGCCTACGCCTTCGTGTCGCTCGACTCGGTGCCGCTCGAACCGCACTTCCGGGCCGCCCGCCAGTCCGGCGCCATCGAGGACGAGCCCTACGACGAGGGCCAGTTCCACCTCGCGCTCCAGGCGGCGGCGTGGCGGATGCCGTTCCTGCCGACCCGGGTCGGCCTCGGCTCGGACCTGCTCGCCCGCAACCCCAAGCTGCGCACCTTCACCGCCCCGGTCGCGGGCCGGGACAGCGGCGGCGTGCCCGAGGAGCTGGTGGCCGTCCCCGCCTTCGAGCTGGACGCCGCCCTGTGCCACCTCAACCGGGCCGACCGCCGGGGCAACGCCGCCTACCTCGGCCCCGACATCTACTGGGACGACCTCATGCTCCAGGCCGCCCCGACCGGTGGGCGGTTCGTGTCGGCCGAGCGCATCGTCGAGACCGCGGACCTGGCCAAGGAGGCGGCCCTGCCCCAGCTGCGGATCAGCCGGATGATGGTCGACGGCGTCGTCGAGGCGCCGGGCGGCGCCCACTTCACGCTGTGCGACCCGGACTATCCCCGGGACGAGGCGGTCCAGCGGGCCTACGTGGCCTCGGCCCGCAGCCCCGAGGCGTGGGCGGCGTTCCGGGCCGAGTGGATCGACATCCCCGAGACCGACTACCGGCGCAGGGTCCGGGAGGCGGCGAGATGACGGCGGTCGAGGGGGCCACCCGGGCCGAGGTGTGCGTCGTGGCGGTGGCCGAGTGCTTCCGGGGCGACGGCGAGATCCTCGCCAACCCGATCGGCATCGTCCCGATGATCGGCGGCCGCCTGGCCCGGGCCAGCTTCGAGCCCGACCTGTGCATGACCGACGGCGAGGCCACCCTGGTCGCCAACGACCGGGCCACGGTCGAGCCGGGCGAGCGGGTGATCGAGTACTGGAACCCCTACCGGTCGATGTTCGACTGGGTCTGGTCGGGCCGGCGCCACGTGATGATGGGCGCCAGCCAGATCGACCGCTACGGCAACCAGAACCTGGCGGCGATCGGCGACTACGACCGCCCGACGGTCCAGCTGCTCGGGTTCCGGGGGGCGCCGGGCAACACGATCAACGACCCGACCAGCTACTGGGTGCCCAACCACGGGCCCAAGGTGTTCGTCCCCGCGGTCGACACCGTGTGCGGCATCGGCTGGGACAAGGCCGCCGCGCTCGGCCCGGCCGGTCGCTACGTCGCCCTCCGGCGGGTGGTCACCAACCTCGCCGTGCTCGACTTCGAGACCCCGGACCGGTCGATGCGCCTGCGCTCGGTCCACCCCGGCGTCACGGTCGACGAGGTGATGGCGGCGACGGGCTTCCCGCTCGCGGTGCCCGACGACGTGCCGACGTCCCGGCTGCCGACCGCCGAGGAGCTGACCCTCATCCGGGAGGTCATCGACCCCGAAACGACCCGCGAGCTCGAGGTCCCCGCCCCGTAGATTCGGGCGGATGACGCCGGAACCGGAGCCCGTCCGCGAGGCCCGCCTGGTGTTCGGCGAGGACGCCGAGCGCTACGACCGCACCCGCCCGGCCTACCCCGACGAGCTGGTCGACACGCTGGTCGGCTGGGCCGGCGCCGACGCCCGGGTCGTCGACGTGGGCTGCGGCACCGGCAAGGCCACCGCGCTCTTGGCCGCCCGGGGGATGGTGGGCGTCGGCGTCGAGCCCCACCCGGCGATGGCGGCCATCGGCCGGCGCAACCTCGCCCCGTGGCCGGCGTGGCGGGTGGACGAGTCGGGGTTCGAGTTGTGGGAGCCGCAGCCCGGCGACACCCCGGCCGACCTCGTGACCTGCGCCCAGGCCTGGCACTGGCTCGACCCCGCGGTGCGGCTGCACCGCTCGCATGCCGTGCTCCGCCCCGGCGGATGGCTCGCGCTGTTCTGGAACACGTCCGACACGTCCGACGACTCGGCGATCCGCCACGCGCTCGACGCCGTCTACGCGCGGCGGGTGCCGGGGACCGGCGTTCTCCCGACCTGCGGCGGCCTGCCGATCCCGGAGCGGGACCGCGACATGCCCCCGGACGTCGACTTCGACACCCCGGTCACCCGGGACATCCCCTGGTCGGTGCCCTACACGACCGCCGAGTGGATCGACATGCTCCAGACCCATTCCAACCACCTGCTGATGACGCCGGACGTGCGCGAGCCGCTGCTGGCCGAGGTGGCCGACGTGGTCGACGCCCACGGCGGCGTCTACGAGGCGCGCTACGTCGCGGTGCTGTGGGGCGCGCGCCGGCGCTAACCGTTAGGGTTTGGGCGATGTCTGACACACCGTCAGATTCTGTGCTCCACAGCCGGTTCTGTGAGCTGGTGGGCTGCCGCCTGCCCGTCGTCCAGACCGGCATGGGCTGGGTGTCCGGCGCGTCGCTCACCGCCGCCACCTCGGCCGCCGGCGGGTTCGGCATCCTCGCCGCGGTCACGATGACCGGCGACGAGATGACGGCGGCGATCCGCTCGGTGAAGGACCGCACGCCCGCCGCCTTCGGCGTCAACCTCCGCGCCGACCAGCCGGACCTGGCCGACCGGGTGGCGACCTGCGTCGCCGAGGGCGTCCCGCTGGTCAGCTTCGCCGGCGCCCCCACCAAGGACGCCATCGCCCGCCTGCACGACGCCGGTGTCCTCGTGATGCCGACGGTGGGCGCCCGCCGCCACGCCGAGAAGATGCTCGACTGGGGCGTCGACGCCGTCATCGCCCAGGGCGGCGAGGGCGGCGGTCACACCGGCACCGTGCCCACCTCGCTGCTGCTGCCCCAGGTCGTCGACGCCGTCAGCCACGCCATCCCCGTGCTGGGCGCGGGCGGGTTCCACGACGGGCGGGGCCTCGTCGCCGCCCGGGCCTGGGGCGCCGACGGCGTGGCCATGGGAACCCGCTTCCTGCTCACCGCCGAGAGCCACGTCCCCGACGAGATCAAGGCTCGCTATCTGGCCGCAGGGGTCACCGACACCGTGGTCACGACCGCGCTCGACGGGGCGCCCCAGCGCGTGGTCCGCACCCCGACGGTCGACCGGTTGGAGCGGGCGTCCGTGCTCACCCGGCTGCCCCGGGCGCTGCGGTCGGCGCTCGCCTTCCGCCGCACGACCGGCACCCCGCTCGGCGACCTCGTCCGGGAGGGCGTCGACATGAAGCGCCACCAGGACCTGACCTGGTCGCAGGTGGCGATGGCCGCCAACGCCCCGATGCTGATCAAGGCGGCGCTGGTCGACGGCAACCCCGACGTCGGCGTGCTGCCCACCGGCCAGGTCACCGGCGTCATCGCCGAGGTGCCGACCGTCGCCGAGCTGCTGGCCCGCATCGAGGCCGAGGCGCTCGCCACCCTCGACCGCCTGGGGGGACCGTGGACCTGACCTGGTCGCCCGCCGAGGATGCCTTCCGCGCCGAGGCGCGGGCCTGGCTGGCCGACAACCTGGCCGCGTGGCACGCCGACCACGGCGGCGAGGCGGCGATCGCGTCCGGCGACACGCGGGACGGCTTCGCCCGGCACCTCGACTGGGAGCGGCGCCTGTTCGACGCCGGCGGTGGGCGGTCGTGTCGTGGCCCGAGGCGTACGGCGGGCGCGACGCCTCGCCTGTGGGAGTGGCTGATCTTCGAGGAGGAGTACTACCGGGCCGGCGGCCCGCAGCGGGTCACCCAGAACGGCATCTTCCTGCTCGCCCCGACCATCTTCGAGTTCGGCACGCCGGAGCAGCAGGACCGCATCCTGCCGCGCATGGCGGCGGCCGAGGACCTGTGGTGCCAGGGCTGGTCGGAGCCCGACGCGGGCAGCGACCTCGCCGGCATCCGGGCCAGGGCGACCGCGGCGACGAGCGGCGGCTGGCGGCTCGACGGCCAGAAGACGTGGACGACCCGGGGCGCGTTCTGCACCCACCTCTTCGGCCTGTTCCGCACCGATCCCGATGGCCGAGCGCCACCGCGGGCTCACCTACTTCCTCGTCCCGCTCGACACGCCGGGCGTGACCGTGCGCGGCTTCGGCCGGCTCGACGGCGACGAGGGCTTCGCCGAGGTGTTCCTCGACGACGTGTTCGTGCCCGACGACGCGACGTGCTCGGCGAGGTGCGACCAGGGCTGGCGCGGTGGCGATGGCGACCACCGGCGTCGGAGCGCGGGCCTCACGCTGCGCTGCCCGGGCCGGTTCCTGGCCACGGCGCGACCGGCTCGTCGACCTGTGACGCGCGCGCGGATCGACGCCGACCGACGCGGCTGCGCGACCGACGTCGATCCGACGCGTGGATCGACGCCGAGGCGTACCGCTGGCAGACGTTCTGCGACCGTGACCCGGCATGTCCGACGGGGCGGAGCATCGGCGCCGGAGTCGAGCCTCACCAAGATGTTCTGGTCCGAGCTCGACGTGCGGCTGCACGAGACTCGCGCTCGACCTGCTCGGGCACGCGAGGCCGAGCGATCGAGGCGGCCGTGGATGAAGGGCTACCAGTTCGCGCTCGTCGGGCCCGATCTACGCGGGCACCAACGAGATCCAGCGCAACGTCGATCGCCGAGCGCGTGCTCGGCCTGCCGCGGAAGTAGGCGGCGATGCGCTTCGCGCTTCACCGACGACCAGCTCGCGTTCCGCGACGCGGTCCGCGACCTGCTCGCCAAGGAGTGCACGCCCGACGGCCGTGCGGGAGGCGTGGCCGACGCCACGCCGGGCCGGATCGAGCGCTGCCTGTGGGACCGGCTCGGCGAGATGGGCGTGCTCGGCCACGCTCGTGCCCGGAGGCCGGCGGCGGGCTCGGCCTGGACGAGCGTCGACCTCGTGCTGCTGCTCGAGGAGACGGGCCGGGCCGCGCTGCCCGAGCCGCTCGTCGAGCACCGCCGCGGTCGCCGCCCCGCTGATCGGCGCCGCCGACGGGGACGGTCGACCACCGACCTCGGCGGGCCGTACGTGTCCTGCGCGGCCGACGCCGACCGGCTGCTGCTGTACGACCCGGACGGCCGGGCCCTCCACCTCGTCGACCCGGCGGACGTCACCCTCGACCCGGTCGCCACCGTCGACGGCGCCCGCCGGGCGGCGACGGTCGAGTGGCAGCCGGCGCCGGGCACCCTGGTCAGCGACGACCCGGCCGCCGCGCGCGCCGCCTGCGACCGGGGCGCGTGCGGCACCGCCGCCGCAGCTCGTCGGGCTTGGCCGAGCGCATGCTCGACATGACCGTCGACTACGTGGGCGAGCGCCAGCAGTTCGGCGTGCCGATCGGCTCGTTCCAGGCGGTCAAGCACCACCTCGCCGACGCGCGCAGGACGCTCGAGTTCGCCCGCCCGCTCGTGTACCGGGCCGCCGCACTCGCTCGCCACCGGGGCCGACACCGCGGGCCGGGACGTGTCGATGGCCAAGGCGCTGGCGTCCGACGCCGCCTGCCTGGTCGGGCCGGCGCGGCGCTCCAGTGCCACGGCGCGATCGGCTACACGTTCGAGTACGACCTGCACCTCTACATGAAGCGCGCGTGGGCGCTCGCGCCGGGCGTGGGGCGACGCCGCCTGGCACCGCGCAGCGGGTCGCCAAGCGCGATCCTGGGATCTGACGGAGGAGCAAGGCATGGCCGAGGCCTACATCGTCGACGCAGTCCGCACGCCCGTCGGGCGGCGGGGCGGCGGGCTCGCGCAGGTCCACCCGGCCGACCTCGGCGCCCACACGCATCCGC
Source organism: uncultured Acidimicrobiales bacterium (assembly GCA_963739835.1). Taxonomy (GTDB): domain Bacteria; phylum Actinomycetota; class Acidimicrobiia; order Acidimicrobiales; family VFJN01; genus ZC4RG19. The sequence continues at coordinate 203,021 of CAVUBW010000013.1, read as the reverse complement.
GCGCTCGTCGAGCGCACCGGCATCGACCCGGCCGCGGTCGAGGACGTCGTGTTCGGCTGCGTCGACACGATCGGCGCCGCAGGCCGGCGACATCGCCCGCACCTGCTGGCTCGTGGCCGGCCTGCCCGAGGACGTGCCCGGGCACCACCGTCGACCGCCAGTGCGGCTCGTCGCAGCAGGCGGTGCACTTCGCGGCCCAGGCCGTGATGTGCGGCACGAAGGACGTGGTCGTCGCCGGCGGCGTGCAGAACATGAGCGCAGATCCCGATCAGCGTCGGCGATGACTCGTCGGGCGAGCAGTTCGGCTTCGCCGACCCGTTCTCCGACGTCGCCGGGCTGGGTCGCGCGCTACGGCGCCCAGGAGGCTCGCAGTTCCGCACGGCGCGAGATGATCGCCGAGAAGTGGGACATCTCCCGCGAGGACATGGAGGAGTTCGCGGTCGAGTCGCACGACCGCGGGCCCTGGCGGCCAGAGCCGAGGGCCGCTTCGAGGGCGAGATCGTCCCGCTCGGCGACTGCACGTGCGGACGAGGGCCCGCGCGAGCCCGACTGGGACAAGATCCGCTCGCTGCCCCCGCTGAGCGAGGGCGGCCGCCTCACCGCCGCGGTGCGCGTCGCAGATCTCCGACGCGTCGGCCGCGCTGCTGATCGTCAGCGAGCGGGGCCTGGCCGACCACGGCCTGACGCCGCGGGCGCGCATCCACCACCTCTCGGTGCGGGGCGACGACCCGGTGTGGATGCTGACCGCGCCGATCCCGGCCACCGCGTACGCGCTCGAGAAGGACGGGCATGACGCTCGACGACATCGACCTGGTCGAGATCAACGAGGCGTTCGCCTCGGTCGTGCTCGCCTGGCAGCAGGAGACCGGCGCCGACCTCGGCCAAGGTCAACGTCAACGGCGGCGCGATCGCGCTCGGCCACCCGCTCGGCGCCACCGGCGCCCGCCTGATGACCACCCTGCTCAACGAGCTCGAGCGCACCGGCGGCCGCTACGGCCTCCAGACGATGTGCGAGGGCGGCGGCCAGGCCAACGTCACCATCATCGAACGCCTCTGACCCGCGGGCGGTCGGGCGGGTCGACACGCCTGTCCCGCCACCGCGTTTTGTACGCGGAATCGGTCGCTGGAGCGACCGTTTCCGTGGACAAAACGCGAGGGGGGACGCCGGACGCGCTCCGGCCGTGGTACCGGGAGGCTGTCGCCCACGGTGCCGCGGCCGGAGGAACGTCTAGAAGGGTCAGCCCAGCTGACCGCGGATCGCACCGGCCGGGAACGGCGCGGTGTGGACGTTGGCGTAGTACCCGGCTTTGTTGGCGATGATCGCGTCGAGCTCGCCCTGCGTCAGCACCATCGTGCTGTTGAGCGACTCGTCCGGCTCAGCGGTGATGCAGTCGTGGCCGATGGGGTCGGGCACCTGCAGCGCCACGACGATCGGCCCGTTGACGCCCCTGGCGCCGACGTGGATGTGCGCCGCGAGCGGCGGGTCGATGTCCCTGGCCGTGATCACGTAGCAGAGCTGGTCCTTGAAGGCCACGAAGGCGAAGTGACCGTGTCCGTCGGGATCGGCGGCAGGGTTCTCCTGCTGCCCGTCCATGCGGACGATGCCGAACGCGATGTTGTGGTCGTCACCGGACCTACTCGCAGACGCAGGCGAGGCCACCAAGCCCAGCACCGATCCAGCAAGCACGAGCCCGGCGACAACACCCTTGGTAAGGCGATGACGCATAGCTCTTCCCCCTTCGGTTGAAGAGACACTTCCACCCGTCGCGCGGCATCCTACGCGCGCGCTTTCACGAATGTCTGCAGTTCTTGAACAAAGGTCAGGAGAAGTTTCTCAACCGATCTTCGTTTGGGCACGATCGATTACAGCCCCCGCATCGACCCCCGGCGGCAGCGTTCCGAACGCCAGTCCCTCCTCACCGGCAAGGCGAGACGCGCAGAACGCATCCGCCACCGCCGGATGCCCGAACCGTAGAAGCAGACTGCCCTGCAGCGCCAGTGCCATCGCCTCGACGACCCGCCGGGCCCGAGCTTCGATGCCCGCGATGTCGCCGAACTCCTTGCGCACCCGGGCGACCGCCGCGTCGTACCGGGCGTCCGCGCCGGCCGCGGCGTCGAGCTCGCCGAGGTACCGGTCGAGCGCCTGGGGCTCCCGGTTCATCGCCCGCAGGACGTCGAGGCACATGACGTTGCCCGAGCCCTCCCAGATGCCGTTGAGCGGGCTCTCCCGGAACAGCCGGGGCAGGATCGACTCCTCGACGTAGCCGTTGCCACCGAGGCACTCGAGCGCCTCCGCGATGTGCGCCGGGTGGCGCTTGCACAGCCAGTACTTGGTGACCGCGCTCGCCAGGCGGCGGAACGCGTCGGCGTCGTCGTCGCCCCGGGCCGCCTCGTCGACCGCCCGGGCGACGCGCATCGCCATCAGCGTGGCGGCCTCGGACTCGACCGCCAGGTCGGCGAGCACCGTCCGCATCAGCGGCTGGTCGATCAGCGCAGCCCCGAACGTGTGGCGGTAGCCGGCGTGGTGCAGCGCCTGCACCGTGGCCTGGCGCATCCCGGACGCCGCGCCCAGCGCGCAGTCGAGCCGGGTGTGGGCGACCATGTCGATGATCGTGCGGACGCCCCGGCCCTCCTCGCCGACCAGCCAGGCCAGCGCACCGTCCAGCTCGACCTCGCTCGACGCGTTGGACTTGTTGCCCAGCTTGTCCTTGAGCCGCTGGAGCTGGAACCCGGCGTTGCGGGCGCCGTCCGGCAGCCAGCGGGGCACGAGGAAGCACGACAGCCCGCCGGGGGCCTGGGCGAGCATGAGGAACATGTCGCACATCGGCGCCGAGCAGAACCACTTGTGCCCGGTGAGCGCCCAGACGTCGTCGCCCTCGCCGCCCGCCCGCACGGCCTGGGTGGTGTTGCTGCGCACGTCCGAGCCGCCCTGCTTCTCGGTCATGCCCATGCCGGCCAGCACGCCCGGCTTCTCGGTGGCGGGAACGCTGCGCGGGTCGTAGGCCCGCGCCACCAGCCGGGGCTCCCACGTCGCGGCCAGGTCGGGCTGGTGGCGCAGCGCGGGGATCACCGAGTACGTCATCGAGATCGGGCAGAAGTGGCCGGCGTCGACCTGGGCCCAGACGATGAACCCGGCGGCCCGGGCGACGTGGGCGCCGGGCTCGGGCACCGCCCAGGGCGAGGCGTGCAGCCCGTGGCCGACCGCGGTGCGCATCAGTTCGTGGTACGCGGGGTGGTAGCCGACCTCGTCGATCCGGTGGCCGAAGCGGTCGAAGGCCTTCAGCTCCGGCGGGTGGCGGTTGGCGGCGAAGCCCCAGGCGATGGCCTCCGGCGACCCGGCCAGCCGCCCGAGCGCGCCCAGGTCGTCGAGCGCCCATCCCGCGCCGCCCCGCTCGGTCGCCTCGACCAGGGCGGTGTCGGCCCCGAACACGTCGTAGTCCTGGAGGGGCGGCGGCTGGTTGGTGACCTCGTGGGTGGTGGTCATGCCCCCATCGTGCACCCGGACCGGCGCTCAGGTCATCAGGCGGTGGAACGCGATGGCGGCCGCGGTGGCCACGTTGAGCGAGTCGACTCCCGGGGCGATCGGGATGCGGACCCGCCGGTCGGCGGCGGCCAGGGTGGCCGGCGTGAGCCCGGGCCCCTCGGACCCCAGCAGCAGGGCGATCCGGCCGCCCGCGGACAGGCCGGCGATGGGCTCGGCACCGGCGGCCGGGGTCAGCGCCACCACCTGGTACCCGGCCTCCCGGACCGGCGCCAGCCCGTCCGGCAGGCGGTCGAGCCGAGCCCACGGCACACGCAGCACGTGGCCGACCGACACCCGGATGGTCCGCCGGTAGAGAGGGTCGGCCGTCGTCGGGTCGAGCAGCACGCCACCGACGCCGAAGGCGGCGGCGTTGCGGAACAGCGCGCCGAGGTTCTCGTGGTCGCCAACCCCCTCGACCACCGCCACCGTCGCCCCGGCGCCGGCCAGGACATCCGCGGCCGGCGGCGGGTCGCGTCGCTCGGCCGAGGCGAGCACGCCCCGGTGGAAGGCGAACCCGGCGATCGCCACCACGTCGGGCTCGGGCCGCACGACGACCGGCGCCCGGTCGCCGACCAGCGCCCGGACCCGGGCTTCGGTCCGCTCGGCGGTCAGCACGGTGCGGATGCGGTACGTCGAGTCGACCAGCGCCCGCAGGGCGAACAGGCCCTCGACCACGAAGTACGACCCCCGCCGCTCGACCTCCCGGCGGCGGGCCGGGTCGGCCAGCGCGTGGAAGTCGTCGAGGGGGTCGGGCACGTCCGACATCGTGCCCGACCGCCGTCGGCGGGTGCGGTACGCCGGTCAGGACCGCTCGGCCACGAGCGCCCCGTACCGGTCCAGGAGGGGCAATACCCGATCTCGCGGCGCAGACGGCACGACAAAGACAGTTTCCGTGACGCCCATCGAAAAATAGTGGTCCAGCTTGCCGTGGTCGGGGATCGAACCGAACGGCACGATCTCCAGCTCGTCGGGGTCGCGGCCGGCTGCGGCCACGGCCTCCCGCAGCTTGGGCAGCGCCGCGGCCATGCCAGCGCCGCCGATCGGGATCCAGCCGTCGGCCAGCTCGGCCACCGCCGCGAACAGCTTGGGGCCGGCGGACCCACCCAGCAGGACCGGCACGGTCGGCGTGCCGTCCCGGCCCCGCTGGACGGGCTTGGGCCAGGCCCACGACGGCGGGAACGCCCCCGCCGTCGCCCTCGAACGATGCCACGTCGTCGCGCCACAGCGCTCGCATGGCGCGCACGTGGTCGTGGGCGACGCCCCGGCGCCGCCGGTAGTCGACGCCGTGGTCGTTCATCTCCTCCTCGTTCCAGCCGTAGCCGACCCCGACCGAGACCCGCCCGCCCGACAGGTGGTCGAGGGTGGCGACGGCCTTCGCGGTGACGATCGGCTCGCGCTGGGCGGCGAGGAGGATGCCGGTCCCCAGCCGCAGCGTCGTCGTGGCGGACGAGGCGGCGGCCAGCGCCACGAGCGGGTCGAGCGTGCGCTTGTACTCCTCCGGCAGCGGCCGGCCGCTGGGGTGCGGCGTGCGCCGGCTGGTCGGGATGTGCGTGTGCTCCGGCAGCCACAGCGAGCCGAAGCCCCGCTCCTCGGCCGCCCGGGCCAGCTCGACGATGTCGATCGACACGTCGGTGGCGAACATCGTGATCCCGTAGCGCACCGCACCCCACTTCTGACGCACCGTCAGGTCTGTGACATCATGCCCCACCATGACCGGCATCTGCGAGGGACGCGTCGTGATCGTCACGGGCGCCGGCCGGGGCATCGGCCGGGGTCACGCCCTCGAGTTCGCCCGCCAGGGTGCGAAGGTCGTCGTCAACGACCTCGGCGCCGCGCTCGACGGCACGGGCGCGTCGGGCTCGCCGGCCCGGGCGGTCGCCGACGAGATCGCGGCGCTCGGCGGCGAGGCGGTGGTCAACGGCGACGACGTGGCCGACTGGGACGGCGCCCGCCGCCTGGTCGACACCGCGCTGGACGCGTTCGGCCGGCTCGACGTGGTGGTGAACAACGCCGGATTCGTCCGGGACCGGATGTTCGTGTCGTGCGGGGAGGACGAGTGGGACGCCGTCGTGCGCGTCCACCTCAAGGGCCACTTCGCCGTGTCCCGCTGGGCGGCCGCGCACTGGCGCGACCGTGCCAAGGCCGGCGAGGCCGTCGACGCCCGGATCGTCAACACGTCGTCGGGCGCGGGCTTGGCCGGCTCGGTGGGCCAGTCGGCCTACTCGGCGGCCAAGGCCGGGATCGTCGGCCTGACGCTGGTCCAGGCCGCCGAGCTCGGCCGCTACGGCGTCACCGCCAACGCCATCGCCCCGGCGGCCCGCACCCGGATGACCGAGACCGTGTTCGCCGAGTCGATGGCCACCCCGGACGACCCGGACGCGTTCGACGCCATGGCCCCGGAGAACGTCGCCCCGCTGGTCGTGTGGCTCGGCTCGCCGGAGTCGGCCGGCGTGACCGGGCGGGTGTTCGAGGTCGAGGGCGGCATGGTGTCGGTGGCCGACGGCTGGCAGCACGGCCCGTCCGTCGAGCGGGGCGCCCGCTGGGACCCGGCCGAGCTCAGTCCGGTGGTGGCGGACCTGCTGGCCAAGGCCCCGGCGCCGGTCCCGGTGTACGGCGCCTGAACGCTCTCCGATCCCGCACTAGCTTGCGGCCTCATGACCGAGCGCGAGTTCACGACGCTGGCTGACGGGGGCGGGTTCTTCGAGGGCCCGCGGTGGCGCGACGGCCGGTGGTGGGTCTCCGACTTCTACCGCCACGCGGTGTTCGCCATCGCCCCCGACGGCACCACCGAGGAGGTCCTGACCGTCGAGGCCCAGCCGTCGGGCCTGGGCTGGCTGCCGGACGGCTCGCTGCTGGTCGTGTCGATGAAGGACCAGAAGGTCCTGCGCCGCTCGCCCGGCGGCGAGGTCTCGGTCCACGCCGACATCGCCGAGTACTGCGGCGGGCTGGCCAACGACCTCGTCGTGGACGAGGCGGGGCACGCCTACGTCGGCAACTTCGGGTTCGACCTCATGGGCGGGGGCACCCCGCAGGCCGCGGTCCTCGTCCACATCGCGCCGGACGGGTCGACCGACGTGGCGGCCGAGGACCTGCGGTTCCCCAACGGGGCGGTGATCACCCCCGACGGCTCGACGCTGATCGTCGGCGAGACGATGGGCGCCCGCTACAGCGCCTTCGCCCGGGGCGAGGGCGGCAGCCTGGGCGAGCGCCGGGTGTGGGCCGAGATCGAGGGCGTGTCGCCCGACGGCTGCGCGCTCGACGCCGAGGGCTGCATCTGGGCCGCCGACGCGCTCGCCAACCGGCTGGTCCGGGTGGCCGAGGGCAAGGGGATCGTCGACGAGATCCCCTCGCCCGGCGGCGTCGGCGTCTACGCCTGCATGCTCGGCGGCGAGGACGGCCGGACGCTGCTCGCCTGCACCGCCCCGGACTTCTTCGAGCACAACCGGGCGGTCGCCCGGGAGGCGAAGCTGCTGACCACGACGGTCGACGTGCCCCACGCGGGGCTGCCGTAGGCCGTCCCTGGCGTTGAGGCGCCACGAGCGTGTCGCCGATGCCGTCGGGGCACCGTCCCGGTGAGGGCTTTCGTCCCCGGAAACGGTCGCTATGACGACCGTTTCCGGGGACAAAACGCGGGTTGGAGCGAGGAGGGCCGCGGAGCCGGCCGCCTGACGAGCCCAAGGGCCCGCCCCCGTAGGCGCCGGCGACGGGGCGAGGCGTGACGCGTGTCCCGCGGCGAGCCTTTGTCCCCCGGGACAAAACCGGTCTATGCGGCGCGCACCGCCTCGGCCGGGGCGAGACGGGCCGCTCGGGCTGCCGGGTACAGCCCGGCGAGCGCGCCGACCACCAGCGACGCCGCCACGCCGCCGACCAGGGCGACGAGCGGCACCGACAGCCGCCAGCCCCGCACGTCGGCGTAGACGACCGTCGCCGCCGTGCCCAGCGCCACGCCGAGCAGGCCGCCCATCCCGGCCAGCACGACCGACTCGACCATGAACTGCAGCCGGACGTGGCGCCGGGTCGCGCCCAGCGCCCGCCGGACCCCGATCTCGGCCCGACGCTCCAGCACCGAGATCACCATGACGTTGGCGATCCCGACACCGCCGACCACCAGCGCCACCGCCCCGAGCCCGAGGAGCAGCGCCGTCAGTGTGTCGTCGGCCCGGGCCTTGGCGGCCAGGGCGTCGCTCGGGCGGGTCACGTCGACCTGCTCGGGCGCCTCAGGGTTGGCGGTGGCCGCCAGGACGTCCCGCACGGCGGTGACCTGGTCGGGATCGGTTCGCACCCGCACGGTCGACGGCGCCGCGTCGATGCCGAACTGCTCCTCGGCGACCGGGTAGCCGATCAGGGCCGCCCGGTCGATGTCCGGGGCCAGCGGCACCGGGTCGAGGATGCCGACCACCGTGAACCAGCGCCCGCCCAGCCAGACGAGCGGGTCGCCGGCCAGGTCGTCGATCCCGAGGCGCGCGGCCGCCTCCGACCCCAGCACCACCGCGGGCTCGATGGCCGTCGCCGCGTTGAGGAACGTGCCGGTGCCGACGGTCGCGCCCAGGGTGTCGAGCAGGTTGGGCTCGGTGGCCACGACCGAGATGCCGCCGGACTGCTCGGCGGGGATGCGGTCGGTCCGGCGGACGGTGGCGCCGTCAACGGTCCGGGTGGCGGCCGCCGAGGAGACCGGGCCGATGCGGCGGATCATCCCGGGCGCCGCCACCGGCAGCTCGGCGTCGGTCCCGAACAGGTCCTGGCCGGGCTGGACCGCCAGCAGGTTGGTGCCGAGGTCGTCCAGCTCGGCCAGCAGGTCGGCCCGGCTGGACGCCGAGATGCCGACCACCGCCACCATGGCGGCGATCCCGATGGCGATGCCGAGCGCCGTCAGGCCGGTGCGGACCCGCTTGGCCCGCAGCGCCCCGGCGGCCACGGGGAGCAGGTCGCCGGGGCGCATACGGCTGCGCAGCCTCACCGTTGCGGCACTCATGCCGCCACCGCCGTGTCGGACTCGACCCGCCCATCCCGGACGGCCACGCACCGCGGCAGCGCCGAGGCGATCTGGTGGTCGTGAGTGATGACCACGATCGTCGTGCCGCCCGCGTTGAGCCGGCGGAACAGGTCGAGCACCTCGGCGCCGGTTGCCGAGTCGAGGTTGCCCGTCGGCTCGTCGGCCAGGACCAGGGCGGGCTCGCCGACCACGGCCCGAGCGATCGCCACCCGCTGGCACTCGCCGCCGGACAGCTGCCCCGGCCGGTGGGCCAGCCGGTGCGACATGCCGACCCGGTCGAGCGCGCCGGCCGCCCGGTCGCGCCGCTCGGGGGCGGGCAGGCCCCGGTAGAGCAGGCCGGCGGCCACGTTCTCCAGGGCGCTGAGGCCCTCGATCAGGTGGAACTGCTGGAACACGAACCCGACCCTCCAGGCGCGCAGGGCCGACAGCGCAGGGTCGTCCAGGCCGCCGACGTCCGCGCCGGCGACGCGCACCGTGCCCGCGGACGGCCGGTCGAGGGCGCCGGCCAGGTGGAGCAGCGTCGACTTCCCCGACCCCGACGGCCCGACGACCGCCACCAGCTCGCCGGGCGCGACCGCGAGGTCGACGCCGTCGAGCGCCCGCACGGGCGGGGAGCCGGGGTACTCCTTGGTGACGCCGGCCAGGTCGAGGACGGGCTCGACCTGGCCGGCGGGATCCGCCGCCGTCACGCCGGCACCTCGACCTCGTCGCCCTCGGCCAGGTCGCCGGCCGCGGTGATCTCGACCCAGCCGTCGGCGAAGGTGCCCAGCTCGACGCCGACCAGCGTCGTGGAGCCGTTGGCCAGCACCCGCTCGACCGCGTAGCCACCCTCGGTCAGCGCCAGCAGGGCGTCGACCGGCACGGCGAGCACGCCCGTGGCGGCGCTGGTCACGACCCGCACGGTCACCGGGGCGGCGTCGAGGCTGCCGGCGGCCGCCGGGTCGTCCAGCGACACGGTGACCGTGATCGTGGCGTCGCCGCCCCCGCCGGGCAGGTCGCCGTTGCTGTCTGCGGCCGCCTCGGCCACCGTGCCGATCGCGGCGACCTTCCCGGCGGTCACCGTGCCGTCGGGCAGCACGATGTCGACCGCCTGGCCCGCGGTGACGAGGTCCTGGCGGGTCGCCTCCAGGTCGACGGCGACCTGCCGGGTCGTGCCGCCGACCTCCAGCACCGGTCCCGACGCCGGGGTGCCGAGCGCCGCGGGGTGGTCCACCACCCGGACGGGCGCCGGCTCGACCACCACCGATCCCGGCCCGAGCCGGCCGGTCTCGTCGAGGCCGAGCGCCGCCTGCCAGTCCTCGACCGCGGCCGTGGTGGCCGAGGTCCACGTCTCGTCCACGGTCAGGTCGGACGCGTCCACCACGCCCAGGGCGACCAGGTTGGCCTCGACCAGGGCGACGTCCGCGCCGTCGTCGACGCCCGGGCCCAGCTCTCGCCACAGCGGGCGGTCGCCGAGAAGCAGCGGCACCGGGCGGCCGTCGACCTCGACCAGCGTCTGGCCCCGGTCGACCACCGAGCCGACCGCGGGCAGGGCCGTGATCGTCCCCGGCGCCGACAGCGTCACCTCCCAGGTGTCGCCGTAGCCGAGGGTGCCGTCCAGCTCGGCCCGCTCGGTGAGGTCGCGGCGCTCGACCGTGGCGGTGGCGGTCGCGGGGGCGTCGGCGTCGGCGGCGTCGCCGCCCGACCCGGAGCTGGCGGCGGCCCGCCAGGCCACGGTCCCGCCCACGGCCACCAGCACGGCCACGGGGACCGCGATGCGGGTCAGCGGCCTCACGCGCCACCCCCGGTGTCCCCGCCGGGGCCGCGCCCGACCCGCCCGGCACGCATCGGCCCGTCGATGCCGACCTCGTCGGCGCAGGCCTGCATGTCCTCCTGGAACTTGGGGTCGTCCAGGTTCGGCGCGTTGCCGCCGTCGCCCACGTGGACCTCCACCGTGCCCTTGTCGCTGACCTGCGGATCGGGCATGTCGTGGCCCTTGCCCCGCATGCACTCGGCCATGGCCAGCATCTGGTCCTGCATCTCGGCCTGCTCCTCGGGGCTGAGCGAGATCTCGGGCGCGGCGTCCTCGAGGATCGAGCGGCACGCCTCGTCCGCGGCCATGAACGCGTCCTGGTCGGCGCCGCCCCGGGAGCCGGGGCCCTTGCCCTCGATGGCGACGTGGCCGTCGTCGCCGAACGTCGGGTCCGGCATGTCGACGCCGTGGTCCCGCATGCACTGGGCGTAATCGAGCATGGCGTCCTGGAACTTGGCCTGGTCGGCCTCGTCGCCACGACCACCGGTGCCCCCGCCGTCGTCGGAGCCCCCGCCGCCGTCGCTCGCCGCCGAGGCGCCGCCCAGGGACGCCACGGCGTTGTCGGATCCGTCACCGCCGCCGCACGCCGCCAGCGGCCCGGCCACCAGGACCAGGATCGCGGCGGCGAGCACGGTCGCTCTTCTCGTCGTCGTCATGGCCCCGGACCGTGCGCCCGGGCGCCTGTGGAAGCGCTGAGACCGCCTGAGACCGCTCTCAGCCCCCGGTTGCCGTGGCGCGCCGGGCGCCGACCACACTGGGAGGCGGTGCGCGTGCTGGTCGTGGAGGACGAGGTCCACCTGGGCGAGGCCATCGCCCGCGGGCTGACCGCCGAGGGGTTCGAGGTCGAGCTGAGCCACGACGGCCTCGACGCCCTGTGGCGGGCCCGCGAGCGGTCCTACCGGGCGATCGTGCTCGACATCCTGCTGCCCGGCATGAACGGCTACGCCATCTGCCGCACGCTGCGGGCCGAGGACAACTGGACCCCGATCCTCATGCTCACCGCCAAGTCCGGCGAGTACGACGAGGCCGAGGCGCTCGACGCTGGGCGCCGACGACTTCCTGTCCAAGCCGTTCTCGTTCGTCGTGCTGGTCGCCCGGCTGCGGGCGCTGGCCCGGCGGAGCTCGGCGTCCCGGCCCCCGGTGCTGACGGCCGGCGACCTGGTGCTCGACCCGCTGTCTCGGGCGTGCCGGCGCGGCGAGGTGGCGATCGAGCTCAGCCGGCGGGAGGGCGCGCTGCTCGGGGCGCTGCTGCGGCGGGAGGGCCGGCCGGTGCCCAAGGACGACCTCTTGCGCGAGGTGTGGGGCGACGACTTCGGCGGCGACACGAACGTGGTGGAGGTGTACGTGGGCTACCTGCGGCGCAAGATCGACGGCCCGTTCGGACGGCGGTCGCTGGAGACGGTCCGGGGCGTGGGCTACCGGGTGCGGTCCGATGCCTGAGGGCGCCCGCCCGGGCCCGTGGCGCTCGGTCCGGGTGCGGATCACGGTGGCGGCGGCCGTGGTCACCGCCGTGGCGATGGCGTTCGCGGGGTGGCTGGTGCTGCGGGCGGTCGAGGACACCCAGACCGGCCGGCTGCGCCACGACGTCGAGGCCCGCATGGACACGGTGACCGCCCGCCTGGCCGCCGGGGCGGACCCGACGACCGCGGCCGAGGCGGCGTCGGACCTGGCCCCGGTGGTGATCCTCGACGAGGACGGCTATGCGGTCGGGGCCGGCCCGGTCACGCTGATCGGCGGTCAGCCGCAGGCGGAGCGCCTGCTGGCCGTCCGCCAGTCGATCCTCGGCCAGGCCGGGACCGGCGCGGACGTCCCGGTCCCGCCGCCCGGCGAGTTCACCGCTCCGGCCGGCCGCGGCCGGCATCCGGCTGGTGGGGTCGAACGCGAGCTTCGAGGAGGTCTCCCAGTCGGTCGACACGCCGACGGGCCGGCTCACGGTGGTCGCGGGCGTTCCGGTGGACGAGGTCCAGCAGAGCGTCGACGCGGTGCGGCGCTCGCTGCTGTGGGGGCTGCCGGCGCTGGTCGCCGCCGTGGCCGCGTTCGCCTGGCTGTCGGTGGGGCGGGCGCTGCGGCCGGTGGAGGCGATCCGCAGCGAGGTCGAGGCGATCACGGCGTCGCAGATGCACCGCCGGGTGCCCGAGCCGACCTCCGACGACGAGATCGGCCGCCTGGCCCGGACCATGAACGCCATGCTGGGTCGGCTCCAGGGGGCGGCGCTGCGCCAGCGCCAGTTCGTGTCGGACGCGTCACACGAGCTGCGCAGCCCGGTGGCCGCCATCCGCACCGACGTCGAGGTCGCGCTGCGGGAGGGCGACGGGGCCGACTGGCCGGCGGTCGGCCAGGCGGTGCTCGCCGAGGAGGAGCGGCTGGAGCGCCTGCTGGCGGACCTGCTCGTCCTGGCGGCCGACGACGAGCGAGGCGCCGGGCCGCCGTGCGAGGTCGACGTGGTCGCGGTGGTCCGGGCCGAGGCCGACCGCGGCCGGCGGGTCCCGGTCGAGGTGGAGGTCGCGGGCGCCCCGGGCCCGGTCGCCGGGTCGGCGGACGCCCTGGGCCGCGTGGTCGCCAACCTCCTCGACAACGCGGCCCGCCACGCCCATGACCGGGTCGTGGCCACGGTGGAGGCGCCTGGCGACGCCCCGACGGTGCGGGTCGTCGTCGACGACGACGGCCCCGGCATCCCCGAGGCCGACCGCGAGCGGGTGTTCCAGCGCTTCACCCGCCTGGACGACGCCCGCACCCGCGACGACGGCGGCGCCGGCCTGGGCCTCGCTGTGGTCCGCTCGATCGTCACCCGCCACGGCGGCCGGGTGTGCGCCGAGGCGGCGCCGCTGGGCGGCGCGCGCCTCGTCGTCGAGCTGCCGGCGATCAGCTGAGGCGCTCGATGATCATCGCCATGCCCTGGCCGCCGCCGACGCACATCGTCTCGAGGCCGAAGGTCTTGTCCGTCGTCCTGGAGGCCGTTGATCAGCGTGGTCATGATGCGGGCGCCGGTCATGCCGAACGGGTGGCCGAGGGCGATGGCGCCGCCGTTGCACGTTGAGCTTGTCCCATCGGGATGCCGAGGTGCTTGGCCGAGGGGATGCACCTGGGCGGCGAACGCCTCGTTGATCTCGACCAGGTCGATGTCGTCGATGGTCATGCCGGCCCGGGCCAGCGCCTGGCGGCATGGCCTCGATCGGGCCGAGGCCCATGATCTCGGGGTTGAGGCCGGTGACGCCGGACGGCGACGATGCGGGCCAGCGGGGTGATGCCGAGCTCGCTTGGCCTTGGTGTCGCTCATGACGACCACGGCGGCGGCGCCGTCGTTCAGCGGGCAGGCGTTGCCGGCGGTGACCTGCCGTCGGGGCGGAAGACGGGCTTGAGCTCGGCCAGCTTCTCGACGGTGGTGCCGGCGCGGGGGCCGTCGTCCTTGGCTGACGACCGTGCCGTCGGGGAGGGTGACCGGGGTGATCTCCCGTCTCGAAGAAGCCGTTCTCGCTGGTTGGCGACGGCCAGCTGCTGGCGAGCGGGCGGCGAACTCGTCCATGCTCCGCGCGGCTGACGTTCTCGTACTCGGCGCACGTTCTCGGCGGTCTGGCCCATGGCGATGTAGATGTCGGGCAGGCCCTCGGCGGGCGTCCAGGACGCCGGCCGCCGTCGGCGCGCTCGGCGCGTGCGGGCCTCGGCGTCGGCGAAGCGGCGGGTTGGTGCGGGCCGCTGTCGGCCATGCCCGCTCATGAAGCGGCTCACGGTCTCGACGCCGGCGGCGACGAACACGTCGCCCTCGCCGGCCTTGATGGCGTGGGCGGCCATGCGGATGGTCTGCAGCGACGACGAGCAGTAGCGGTTGACGGTGACGCCGGGGACGTCGTCGCAGCCCGGCGAGGATGGCGACGACGCGGGCCATGTTGAACCCGGACTCGCCGGCCGGCTGGCCGCAGCCCGAGGATGAGGTCCTCGACGGTCGGTGCGGTCGAGCGCCGGGCACCTTCTCCAGCGCGGCCGTCGACGATCGGGGCGGTGAGGTCGTCGGGGCGGCACGTCGACCAGCGAGCCCTTGCTGGCCCGGCCGATCGGGCTGCGGGCGGTCGGCGACGATGACGGCTTCGGGCATGGCGGTTCCTCCTGGGATGGCGTCCGCGATGTCTAGCTATGTTACCGGCCGGTCACCAAGCTGGTCCGGGGCGTGGGCGTGGTCGTGAGTGTGGCCGTGGGTGTCGTGGCCCGTCTCCAGCCAGCGCCTGAACCCCGCCGCGTTGGAGTGGATCCCGTTGAGGGTGTCGAGCTTCTCCCGCTGTTCGGGGTCGACGCCGGAGAGGTCGGCGGCGAAGCGCTCGTCGAGGGCCGCGGCGATGTCCCGGCCGTCGCGCCACGCGGCCTCGGCCACCTCGGCCCACTGGCGCAGGATGCCCTCGGCCTCCTCCAGGATGGCCAGGGGATCGGGGACGAGCCCGAAGTGGGCCAGCGCGATGCCGGCGGGCCGGCGGTCGGCGAACCGGCGCAGCGACGTGAGCGCGGCGTCGAGGTCGAAGTCGGGCGGCGGGGTGGCGGGCCGCAGGATGCCGACGTCCGGCAGCCGCACGCCCACGGCGTCCCCGGCGAACAGCAGCCCGGAGTCCGAGTCGTGCAGCGCCAGGTGGTGCTTGGCGTGCCCGGGCGAGTCGACGGTGGTCAGGGTGCGGTTGGTCGACACGACGACCTCGTCGCCGTCGTAGAGCACCTGCACCCGCTCGGCGGGGGTGGCGGTGAGGCGGCCGTAGAGGCTGTCGAGCAGCTCGCCGTAGACCAGGGCCGCGCTGTTGACGAGACGGGTGGGGTCGACCAGGTGCCGGGCGCCCTTCTCGTGGACGTAGATGGTGGCCTCGGGGAAGGCGGCGGCGACGTCCCCGACCCCGCCGGCGTGGTCGAGGTGGATGTGGGTCACGGCGACGCCGGCCAGGTCGCCGGGGTCGACGTTCAGCTCGGCCAGGGCGGCGAGGAGGTGCGGCACGGAGGTCTGGCTGCCGGTCTCGACCAGCACCGGCGCGTCGCCGGTGACGAGGTAGCCGGCGGTGACCTGGTGCCAGCCCCCCAGCAGGGTGTCGATCTGCAGGACCCCGGGCGCGATCTCCGTGTGCATTGCCCCTCCTGGGGGCGAGGCTATCTGTCGTACCCCGTGAGTAGGGTCGGTCGGGTGGCGAGACAGCGCAGACCACCGGCGGCCCCGATGTTGTGGGACGACCCGGCGCAGCCCACGTTCTCGGTCCCCGAGCTGGGCGAGGCGATCGCGGCCAGCCTGCGCGGTGCGTTCCCCGACGAGGTGTGGGTGCGGGGGGTGATCCGCAACCTCAACCCGGGGCGCCGGGGCGGCACGGTGTGGTTCGACCTGGTCGAGCCGGCGCCGGGCAACGACGTGTCGCGGATGTCCCGACCGCCGGTGGCGTCGTTGCCGGTGGTGCTGTTCGACCTGGCGCGGCGGCGGGTCAACGCCCGGCTGTTGGATGCCGGCGGCGGGGTGCGCATGACCGACGGCACCGAGGTGCGGCTGCGGGGCCGGGTCACGTTCTGGGATCGGGGCGGCCGGCTGCAGCTGCAGATGTCCGACATCGACCCGGCGTTCACGCTGGGCCGGCTGGCGGCCGACCGCGACCGACTGCTGCGGGCGCTGGCGGCCGAGGGGCTGCTGGCGCGGCAGGCCGCGTTGGCTCGCCCCCCGGTGCCGCTGCGGCTGGGCCTGGTGACGAGCGCGGGCAGCGCGGCCGAGCACGACGTGCTCGACGAGCTGGAGCGCTCGGGCATCGGGTTCACGGTGGTGCGGGCCGACGTCCGGGTCCAGGGCGAGCGGGCCCCGAGGTCGGTGGCGTGGGGCCTGGCGGCGGTGGTCCGGCGCGGGGTCGACGTGGTGCTGCTCGTCCGGGGCGGCGGGGCGACCACCGACCTGGCGGCGTTCGACTCCGAGACGATCGCGAGGGCGGTGGCCGGCCTGGACGTCCCGGTGTACACCGGCATCGGCCACGACATCGACCGCTCGGTGGCCGACGAGGTGGCCCACACGGCGTACAAGACGCCGACGGCCTGCGCCCAGGCGGTGGTGGCCGACGTGCGGCAGGTCGACGCCCGTGCGGTCGCGGCGTGGCGAGGCGTGGCGGGGGCCGCGAGGCGCCACGCCCGCCGCCAGGCCGAGAGGCTGCGGTCCTGCGGCCAACACATCGCGGTGGCGACCCGCCAGGGCGTGGCGGCGGCCGACCGCGACCTGGCGGGGCGCGTGGTGCGGGTCCGCCGCTCGGCGACGGGCGCCCTGACCCGCCAGGCGGCGGCGCTCGACCGGGCGGAGGGCCAGCTCCGCTCGGGAGCACGGGGCCACGTCCGGGCGCACGAGCGCGAGCTGACGGCCGTCTCCGCGAGGATGCTGGTGCGGGCCCCCAGGGCGGTGGCGGCGGCGGAGCGGCGGCTCGACACGGTCGAGGCCCAGGTCCGGGCCCTCGACCCGGCGCGCACGCTGGCACGAGGCTGGTCGATCACCCGCGACGCGAGCGGCAGGGTGGTCCGGTCGGCGGCGTCGGTGGCCCCGGGGGACCGCCTGCGCACGACGCTGGCCGAGGGAGAGGTCGAGAGCGAGGTCACCGAGACCGCGCAGCAGAGGAGCGAGACATGAGCGCCGAAGCCGAGGTGCCGGCAGCCCAGCTCGGCTACGCAGAAGCACTGGCCGAGCTGGAGGAGATCAACGACGAGCTGGACGGCGACGAGGTAGACGTCGACGTCCTGGGTGCCAGGGTCAGGCGGGCGGCCGAGCTGCTGCGCCTGTGCCGGGAGCGGATCGCAGGAGCCCGCTTCGAAGTCGAGCAGGTGGTCGCCGAGCTCGAGGCCGAGGTCGAGGCGGCAACGGCGAGCGCGACGTCGGCCGCGGCCGAGGCCGACGCGTCGACCGGGCGAGACGACCCGGACGACCTCGACGACCCGGACGAGCCGTAGCGGGCGACGGCGTCGGGCGCGGCCGATTCCCGCGGGCGCCGTGCCAAACTCCGGGCCCGACAAGGCGAAGGACCCGCTGGAAGGCCCCGGCATGCCGCTCCCTCCCGACCCACACGACGCGGACGAAGACCCAGCCCCCCAAGGCTTCCCCGACTCCCCGCCGCCGCCACCGCCGCCGTCGATAGCCACGGGCCCGGTCGCGAGAGCGCTCGGCCTGGGCACCCCACCACCACCGCCGCCACCCTCACCGCCCCCTGCCCCGGCGAGCGCGCCGCCCTCTGCGACGCCCGCCGCGCCACCGGCACCGGCACCGGCCGGCGCGCCGCCCGCGAGCCCGCCGCCAGCCCAAGGGGGCACGCCGCCCGCGAGCGCCCCGACCTCCCCGGCGAGCGTCCCAGCCCCGGCACCGGCCAGCGCGTCTCCGGCGAGCCCGCCGCCACCACCGGCACCGGCACCCACCGCCCCGGCGGCGCCAGCCGCGTCGCCGCCCGATGCCGCGTCGCCGCCGGTCGCCGCGTCGCCGCCGATCACCGCGTCGGCCGGCCGCGTCCCGCCGCCGCCGCGTCGCCCGGCCCAGCGGCGTCGACCGTCGCCCCACCTCCATCGGCCACCCCACCCGCGGCGACCGCGCCGTCAGCCGGCGCGGCTGCTGCGCCCGTCATGCCAGCGGCCGGCATCCCGTCCGCCCTCGCTCGCCCCGGCACCGATGGCGCCGGCGGCGGGTATCGGCCGCCGAACTCGCCGGCCTACAACCGGCCTGCCTCCGACGCCTACGCCGCGGCACATCTCCGCGGCCGGCCCACCGCGCCGCCGCCCCCGTCGCCAACCCCCGCTCCCGGTCCCGGCGGCGAGGGCGGGCGCACTCCGCCGCCCACCGTGGCTGGTACCGGTCGTGGTCGGGGGCGGCTGTGGCTCGTCGTCGCCGGCCTCGCCGCCCTCGTCCTGCTCGCAGCCGGGGCGTTCCTCCTCGCCGGCGGGGGTGACGATGCGGCCCCCGACGACGATGGGCCCGATCGAACGCCGACCTCGGCTCCCGAGTCCACCGTCTCGCCGGTGACCGATGAGCTCCAGCCCGTCGACGCGACCCAGGCCTACTTCGCGGCCGTGGCCGCCGGCGATTGCGCCTACATCGTCGATCACAGCACGCCGGCCTCCTGGTCCACCGACGGCCAGTCCCGTGACGACGCCGTCGCCGAATGCCAGGCCGACACCGCCGGGTCGACCGGGCTGGACGAACTCACCGTCGCCAACGTCACCCTTGTGAGCCAGTCCGGCGACACCGCCGTGGTGCGCATCGACGTCACCCTCGCCGGGCGCTCCGAGACTCGGGATCTGCCGGTCCGGCACGTCGACGGCGTGTGGCTCGTCGACATCGCCGGGGCGGAGGGGGGCGGCTTCGGCAACGCCGGCTGAGCGCGTACGACCGCGGGGCGGCCGGCGATTGCTACCGGTCGCACGCCTGCCCCGTAACGTGGGGTCGGACATGCTCACGCCCGCTCCCGCCCCGCCGAGCCTGAGCCAACTCGCCGGCCGCGTCGACGAGCGGCTGGCCGACCTGTTCGCGACCGAGATCGCCCGGTGGCGGCTCGTCGACGAGTCGCTCGTCGCCCCGCTGCTCTCCCTCCAGCGCCTCGTCGAGGCCGGCGGCAAGCGGCTGCGGCCCGCCTTCTGCCACTGGGGGTTCGTCGGCGCGGGCGGCGACCGGGACGACCCCCGGGTCGTCGATGCCGGCGCGGCGTTCGAGCTGCTGCACGCCTTCGCCCTCGTCCACGACGACGTCATGGACGGGTCCGACACCCGCCGGGGCGCCCGCACCGCACACCTCGCCTTCGGGGACGACCACGTCGCCCACGACTGGCGGGGCGATCCCCGGCGGTTCGGCGAGGGTGTCGCCATCCTCATCGGCGACCTCGCCCACGTGTACGCCGACCAGCTGCTCGGCGACGTGCCCGCGGACGTCACCAGCGTGTGGAACGAGCTCCGGATCGAGCTCAACGTCGGCCAGTACCTCGACCTGGTCGGCACCGCCCGCGCCGACCGCGACCGGGCCCTCGCCCACCGCATCGCCCGCTACAAGTCCGGCAAGTACACGATCGAGCGGCCGCTCCACGTCGGCGCCGCGCTCGCCGGGCGGCTCGCCGACCTGCAGGGACCGCTGTCGACCTACGGCGACCCGCTCGGCGAGGCGTTCCAGCTGCGCGACGACGTGCTCGGCGCGTTCGGCGACCCGGCGCGGACCGGAAAGCCGGTCGGCGACGATCTCCGCGAGGGCAAGCCCACCCCGCTGCTGGCCGTCGCCACCGAGCGGGCCGCCGACGGCCCGCAGGCCGTGCTCGGCCGCGTCGGCGACCCCGACCTGAGCGACCGCGAGGTCGCCGCCATCCAGGACGTGCTGGTCGACACCGGCGCACTCGCCCAGGTCGAGCAGCTCATCGACGTGCTCGCCACCCGGGCCGTCGAGGCCATCGAGGCGGCCGACGTCACCCCCGAGGCCCGCGACGAGCTGGTCGACCTCGCCTGGTTCGTCGCGTCCCGGGACTCCTGACCCGCACCGGCGGACCCGCTAGGCCACGTCGGCGAACACCGCGACCGCCCGGTCCCGGTCGACCACCAGCACGCCGGGCTCGCCGGCCACCGCGGCCAGCCACGGCGGGCGCACCAGCGCGCTCACGACCAGGGCGCAGTCGAGCCCGGACAGCGTGGTCGCCTGCCGGGCGAACGCCGCCGCGTAGTCCTGCGGCCGGATGTCCTGGGTGAGCTCGAGCAGCGCGTACGGGTCGGGCGTGCCCCGGGCAGTCAGCGGGGTGGTGAGGACGTAGGGCGCGCCCGGCTCGGTGCCGCCGCCGGCCAGCCCCGGGCCGTCGTCGAGGATCGCACCGCGGACCAGATCGGGCCGCGACCCCGGCGATCAGCAGGGCGATGTACGCCCCGAGCCCCCGCCCGTACACCGTGGCCGGACCCAGGTGCGCGAGCGCGACGTCGACGTCGGCCATCAGCACCTCGCCGAAGTAGCCGCCGCCCGCCGGCACGGTCGACTCGCCGTGCCCGGTGAAGTCGAGCGCCCACACCGGCCCCGGCCATCCGGCCAGGTGGTCCGGCACCCGCTCGGGCGACCGCTCGCCGAGCCCGTGCAGCACGAGGAGCGGCCGGCCCGCCCCGTCCCGCAGCCGGTGCAGGGCCAGGTCGATCCGATTGTGGTGCAGCGTGACCGTCATCGGGGCTTGCCCAGGAAGTCGAGCACCAAGTCGGCGACGGTCTCGGGCTGCTCGATGTGGACGAAGTGGCCCACGCCGTCCAGCGCCTCGAACCGGGCGCCGGGCGGCAGGTAGCGCTGGATCTGCTCCGGCGGCTCCCCGAAGCCCATCCACTCGGGCTCGGTCCCGATCACCGCCAGGAAGGGCACGCCGAGGCCCGGCAGCCGGTCCATCGCCCAGTCCGGCCGCCACGGGCCGAAGCCGCCGATGCGCATCGACGGGTCGATCTTCCAGCGCCAGCCGTCGGCGTCCTCGCGGGCGCCGACCGTGACCAGGTAGCGCAGCCACTCCCGCGACAGCCGGGGGTTCATGACGGCCCGCCGCGCGGCCAGGCCGTCGAGCGTGTCGGGCCGCCGCTGCCGGTCCGCGGCCGTCCGCCGGAAGTCGAGCCAGCTGGCCAGCTCGCCGGCCAGCATCTTGGTGCGCTCGTGGTCGGGCACGTCCGGCATCGTCCGGCCGCTCGGCAGGCCGTCGAGGTTGACGAACTGGCTCACCCGGTGCGGCAGCGCCTCCGCGAGCTGCATCATGATCGCCGCGCCCTTCGAGTGCCCGACGATCGGCAGCGGCTCGGCCGTCACCGAGTCGATCACCGCCACGGCGTCGCGCAGGTCGGCCTCCCACGAGTACAGCGCCGCGTGCTCGGAGTCGCCGTGGCCGCGGTGGTCCCACGACACGACCCGCCATCCCCCGCCGGCCAGCAGCGGGGCGAAGACGTCGAAGGTGCGGGCGAAGTCGAACCCGCCGTGGACCAGCGCGAGCGGCGGCGCATCCGGGGCGCCCCACTCGTGGACCGCGATGCCGACCCCGTGGGAGACGACCGTGCGCGTCCGGTCGGGCGCCCGGGCGCCGGGGAAGGTGACGACCTCTGGCACGCCGGGAAGATTGACCCAGGGGTCAAGGCGTGAGCAAGCGCTTACCCGCCTCAACCAGCTGTGACAGAGGTCATCTGGACAATGGCCAGCGGATGCGCGCTAGATAGCGGCGTTAAGGTAACACGGTTACCTTTTGCCCGGAGGGATCATGCTCACCCGCGTCGCACACCTCGCCACCCGGCACCCCTGGGCCGTCATCGCCTCCGCCCTCGTCTTCCTCGTGGTGGCCGGCGGCATCGGCGGCGGCGTCGCCGAGAACCTGACCTCGGGCGGGTTCGACGACCCCTCCACCGAGTCGGCCCGGGCCGACGAGGCGCTGGCCGACCGGTTCGACACCGGCGTCCCCAACGTGGTGCTGGTGGTCACCGCCGCCGACGGCGACGTCGACTCCCCCGACGTGGCCGCCGCCGGCGCCGACCTCGCCAGCCGCCTGGCCGCCGAGTCGGGCGTCACCGACGTGGTCTCGTACTGGTCCGAGAACAACGCACCGCCCCTGCGCAGCGACGACGGCCGGCGGGCCCTGGTCCTCGCCCGCATCGAGGGCGAGGACACCGAGATCATCGACCGCATCGACACGCTCGGCCCCGAGCTCGAGCGGGCCGAGGGCGACGGGACGGTCAGCGTGCAGGTCGGTGGCGTCGCCCAGGTGTTCCACGACGTCAACAAGACGATCGAGGAGGACCTGCTCACCGCCGAGATGATCGCCCTGCCGATCACGCTGATCCTGCTCATCATCATCTTCGGCAGCGTGGTGGCGGCGACCCTGCCGCTCGTCACCGGCATCCTCTCGATCGTCGGCACGTTCCTGGTGCTCCAGGTCACGGCGACGTTCACCGACGTGTCGGTCTACGCCCTCAACCTGACGACGGCGATGGGCCTCGGCCTGGCCATCGACTACAGCCTGCTCGTCGTGTCCCGCTACCGGGAGGAGCTGCGCGAGGGGCACGAGCCCCGCACGGCGGTGGTCCGGACGGTCCGGACGGCCGGCCGGACGATCGCCTTCAGCGCCCTGACCGTTGCGGCGGCGCTGTGCGCCACGCTGGTGTTCCCGATCGCCTTCCTGCGCAGCTTCGCCTACGCCGGCGTCGCCGTGGCGCTGCTGGCCGGGCTGTTCTCGCTGCTCGTGCTGCCGGCGATCCTGGCGCTGCTCGGCCACCGGGTGAACGCCCTCTCGCTGTGGCACCGCTCGGTCACGCCGCCGGGCGAGGGCGTGTGGCACCGGGTCGCCCGGTTCGTCATGCGCCGGCCCATCCCGGTGGCGCTGGGCGCCGTGGCCGTGCTTCTGGTGCTCGGGGCGCCGTTCCTGGGCCTGCGGCTGACCCAGCCGGACGACCGGGTGCTGCGGGCGGGGTCGCACGGCCGGGCGGCGGGCGACGTCATCCGGGCCGAGTTCTCGTCGGAGGAGGCGGGCGCGCTGTCGGTGGTCACGGCTACGCCGACCGACGCCGGGATCTCAGGGACCGAGATCGATGGCTATGCCGTCCGGCTCGCCCGCCTCCCCGGCGTCTCCCGGGTGGACGCCGCCACCGGCACGTACTGCGGCGCCGGCCTGGCCACGCAGCTCGGCTGCGAGCCGGGCCAGCTCGTGCTCGGGCCGGACACGTCCGACCGCTACGCCGACTTCAGCCGGGACGACGGCACCTACCTGTCGGTCGTGCCCGACGTCGAGCCCCTGTCGCCCGCCGGCGAGGCGCTGGCGCAGGACGTGCGGGACACGCGGTCGCCGTGGCCGGTGCTGGTGACCGGGCAGTCGGCGGCGCTCACCGACCTGAACGGCACGCTGGCGGCCCGCCTGCCGCTGGCGCTCGGGCTGATCGCCGTCATCACCTCGGTGCTGCTGTTCCTCATGTTCGGCAGCGTGATCATCCCGGCCAAAGCGATCGTGCTGAACCTGCTCAGCCTGTCGGCCACGTTCGGGGCGATGGTCTGGATCTTCCAGGAGGGCCACCTGTCAGGTCTGCTGGGGTTCACGGCCACGGGCGGGCTGGCGGCGGCCATGCCGATCCTCATGTTCTGCGTCGCCTTCGGGCTGTCGATGGACTACGAGGTCTTCCTCCTGTCCCGGATCAAGGAGGAGCACGACAACGGCGCCGACAACGAGACGGCCGTCGCCGTCGGCCTGGAGCGGACCGGCCGCATCGTGACCGCCGCCGCGGTGCTGATCGCCGTCGTGTTCCTGTCGTTCGTCGTCGGCCGGGTCAGCTTCATCAAGCTGTTCGGCCTCGGCCTGACGCTCGCGGTGCTGATGGACGCCTTCCTCATCCGGGGGACGCTGGTCCCCGCGTTCATGCGGCTGGCCGGCGACTGGAACTGGTGGGCGCCGCGGCCGCTGCGCCGGCTGCACGACCGCTGGGGCCTCAGCGAGCACGTCGACCTCGACGGCCCGGCGCCGGCGCCGAACGCGGGAGCGGGCGAGCCGCAACCTGCGCTCGTCGACCGGGGGCGCGATCCTGGAGTCATGACCGGAGACCGGACCGGCCCATGACGCTTCCGCTTACCCGGAGCGGCCGCCGCCCCCGCCTGCCCAAGGGCGAGGGGCGGCAGCTGCGCGACGAGATCCTGGCGGCGGCGCAGCGGCTGCTGCTGGAGACGGGGTCGTCGCGCGCCGTGTCGATCCGGGCGGTGGCCGAGGCCGTCGGCGTGACCCCGCCGTCGATCTACCGGCACTTCGCCGACAAGAACGAGCTGATCTTCGAGGTCTGCGCCCGGCACTTCACGGCGCTGGAGGACTACGTCCGGGCGGCGTGCGCCTGCAGCGAGGACCCGGTGGACCGGCTGGTGGCGCTCGGGCGGGCCTACATCGAGTTCGGGGTCGCCAACCCGGAGCCGTACCGGATCATGTTCATGACGCCCGCCGACCTGCCGCCGGAGCGCTACCAGGGCGAGATGCTGGCGGAGTCGGCGGCGTTCGGGCTGCTGATGTCGTGCGTGCAGGACTGCATCGACGCCGGGCGGCTGCGGCCGGAGTACACCGACGCCTTCCGGCTGGCGATCGGGCTGTGGGCCCGCGTCCACGGCCTGACGTCGCTGCGGATCAGCAAGCCGGACATGGGGTGGCCGGACGACGACGAGTTCTTCGACGAGTACGCCGACATGTGCCTCCGCGGCATCGTCCGCGGCGGGGCCTAGGGCCGCGCGTGGCCGACGGGCCGGCGGCCCGCACGCTGGCGATCGACGTCGGCGGCGGGCGGACCGCCACGGTCGACGACCTGGGTCCGGACGGCGCCACGCCGGTCCTGTACCTGCACGGCACGCCGGACTCGCGGCTGTCCCGCCACCCGGACGACGGGGCGGCGGCCGCCGCGGGCGTGCGGCTGCTGGCCGTGGACCGGCCCGGCTACGGCGGCAGCGACCCGCTGGGCCCGCCGCCCGAGTCCTGGCCCCGGGCGTGGAGCGCCGCGGTCCGCCGGGTGCTCGACGCGCTCGGCGTCGAGCGGTGCGGCGTGCTCGCGTGGTCCGGCGGCGCGCTGGCGGGGCTGGCGCTGGCCGCCGGGCTGCCGGACCGGGTCGGCGCGCTCGGGATCGTCGCCGGCCTCGTGCCCCGGGAGGCCTACGACGATCCGGACGTCCGGGCCGCGGCCGAGAGCCGGTGGGCGATGGTCGAGATGGCCGGCGCGCTCCCGGCGGGCGCGCTCGGCGAGGCGATCGCCCCGCTGCTCGCGCCCTACCCGTGTGACGTCGGGCTGGCGGCGGAACACCAGACGGAGCAGCGGCTCGCCGCCGACGCGGCCGAGCTCGCCGGTGTGCCCGGCGGCGCGATCCGGCTGGCGGAGGGCCTCGTCGAGGCGGTCCGCCGGGGGCTGGCCGGCGTCGAGGCGGACGTCGAATCCCAGGCCGCCCCGCTGGCGGTCGACCTCGCCGCGATCGCTTGCCCGGTCCGGCTCTGGTGGGGGGCCGCTGACGAGGTCACCCCGCCGGCGTTCGGCCGCTGGTATGCCGACCGGGTCCCGCACGCCCGGCTGACGGTGGTCGCGGGTGCGGGTCACTACCTCGCGCTGACCGCCTGGCCGGACCTGCTGGCGTCCGTGGCCGCCGACGTCTGCGTCGCCTGACCACGCCACGCGTAGCTTGCGGGGATGCCTCGCCTCCGCCAGGTCAGCCGCGACGACGCCACCGCGCCGATCGTGGCCGCCATGTACGACTTCATGTTCGGCCCGGACCGCGACCCGGTCGCCGACCCGGGCACGGCCACCGGCACCCCCGGCGACTGGTGGACGACGTTCGCCCTGGTCCCCGACGTGCTGGAGCACTGCGTCGCGGGCTTCGGCCTCTACCGGTCGCCAAAGCGCACGCTGCCGGCCGAGCTGCGGGAGCTGGGCCAGTTCCGCACGGGGTGGGCCCGCCAGAGCCAGTTCGTGTACTCACAGCACGCCAAGTCGTGCCGGGCGCTCGGCATGCCGGAGGAGAAGATCGCCGCCGTCCCCCACTGGCCGGTCGCGGACTGCTGGACCCCGGCCGAACGCGCCGTCCTCGCCTACACCGACGCGCTGGTCCTCGAAGGAGGCCGGGTGGCCGACGGCGTGTTCGCCGCGCTGCGGGAGCACCTCAGCGACGAGCAGATCCTCGAGCTGACCTACATCACCTGCCTGTACGAGATGCACGCCACGATGAGCCGGGCCCTGCGCACGGAGTGGGACGACCGCGACGAGGCGATCGTCGAGGTCCCGGGACCGCACGAGTCGCTGGCCCCGGAGGTCGGCGTCGAGCGCGGCCGCACGGCGGCGGGCCCGCCACCCGACCCGAGCTAGCCACTGCCCGCTGGCCGTCAGCGCGAGCGCGAGGGGGTGACCGGCGTCCAGGCCGCCGGCAGGTGCTTGATCCCGTTGATGAAGCCCGACCGCAGCCGCTCGGGCTCGGCGGTGGCGTGGATGTCGGGCAGTCGTCGCAGCAGCTCCGTGAACATCACGGTGATCTCCCGCCGGGCCAGGTGCGCGCCCAGGCAGAAATGTGGCCCGGGACCCCCGAAGCCGATGTGCTCGTTCGGCGTGCGGCCGATGTCGAAGCGGTGCGGGTCGGCGAACACGGCCTCGTCGCGGTTGCCCGACCAGTACCACAGCACGACCTTGTCCCCGGCCACGAACTCGCGGCCGCCGAGGGTCGCCCCGTCCCGCGTCACCGTGCGCCGGAAGTGGATGACCGGTGACGCCCACCGCACGATCTCCTCGACCGCGGTCGGCGTGAGCCCGTCGATGTCGGCGAGCCAGCGTTGCTTCTGGTCGGGATGCTCGGTCAAGGCCCACAGCCCGTGGGAGATGGCGTTGCGCGTCGTCTCGTTGCCCGCCACGACGAGTAGCACGAAGAACGACGCCAGCTCCTGCGGCGACAGCTGCTCGCCCTCGACCTCGTTGGTCACCAGGGCGGTGACGAGGTCGTTGCGCGGGTCGCGCTGGCGGGCCTCGCCCAGCTCCTGCACGAGCTGGGCCAGCTCGGCACCGGCGGTGAGGATCGCCGTCGTGACCGCCATCGTGTCGTTGATGTCGTCGACGTACTCCGGGTCGGTGAAGCCGAGGATCACGTTCGTGCGCTCGACGACGAACTGCTCCTGGCTGCGCGGGATCCCCATCATGTCGAGGATGATCCGCAGCGGCAGGAGCGTCGCCACCTCGGTCACGAAGTCGCCCTCGCCCCGCTCCGCGATCCCGTCGACGATCTCGGCCGCCACGCCCTCGACGTCGGCCTTCATCAGACCCAGCTGGCGAGGTGTGAAGCCCCGGGACACGATCCGGCGCATCCGCGCGTGGCGGGGGTCGTCCATGTTGATCATCGAGCCGAAGAACTCGACGAACTCCGGCGGCAGGTCGGCGATGTTGGTGCCCTGGCCGGAGCAGTACAGCTCGGGATGCCGGCTCGCCTCGACGATGTCCGCGTGCCGCGTGATCGAGAAGTAGGGAGTCTCGGGGAACCCGAACTCGGGCATCCCCGGCAGGACCATCGGCGCCACGGGCCGCTCGGCCCGGAGCGCCGCGAACGTCGCCTCCCGGTCCCCGATGTCGCCGGTCCACCAGTCGAGATCGGACAGGTCGATGTCGTCCAACGCTCGTGCCGTCGCCATGCCGGCACCCTACCGGCCCGACATCGGTCGATGACGAAGTTGTCAGCGAAGCCGGATGCGGTCGCGTCGGTTTTTCTCCGCGGAAGCGGTCGCTGTGGCGACCACGTCCGCGTAGAGAACGCAGCTGCGCCCGCAGCGTGGCGGCCACCGCGGCGACGGCACGGAGCTGCTCGGCGACGCCCGCCCGGCTCATGACGACCCCGCCCCGACCGGGACCTCGGCCGCCTGGTTGAAGGCGACTTGCGCCCGGTTGGCTGCATCGACCGCGGCCGTGATCATCCGCGCAAGGGCCGCCAACCCGCACGCCGCCGCGACGGTCTGGCGATCGAGCCCGCCCAGCGCCCGCTCGAACTCGTCCCGGTACGCACCCGACCAGTGAACGCACGCGTGGCGCGCCCCGATGCGGACGGCCGCCGCGTGATCGCCGAGCGCGGTCCGCACCGTGACCAGGGATGCGAGGGCGCGTTCGGCCTCCACGTAGCCGAACGACACCTCCTGAGCCTCGCCTATCGGCCGTATTCGTTCAATTCTCGCCATGCCTCACCTTTTTACGCCTGTTCCATATCTTTTCGTGTACCATAGCTGTGTGTTCTACCACACCGATGCTCCCGAGCGAACAGTGGGGTGCCCGATAGGAGCCCACCCATGACTGTCGCCACCAGCTCCGCCGAGCCCGAGCGGCTCGCGGCGTTCGCCCCGGCCGAGGCCGCCAGCGCCGACGTGCTCGCGACATCCCTCGGCCGCCTGTCCACCGACCTCGCCTCGCTGGACGCGGTCGTCGGGTTCTACGCGCTCGCCAGCTTCGCCTCGGACGAGTGTCTGGCGGCGGTCGACGACGTCCGGGCCTGGTCGTCCCACCTGGCGTCGTGGGTCACAGCCGTCGGCGAGGGGTTCCGCACCGCCGGCCGCGACCCCGATGGCGACGGCATCGTGCGGGTGCGCGACCGGGCCGTCGGACTGGTCGGGCGGGCGTCGCTCGACGACCAGCGCGACTGGCTGGCCGACCAGCTCGCCACGATCGACGAGCGGGTGCGCGCCGGCGAGAGCGTCGACCCCCGCCGCCTCGCTCGCGTCGTCGCCCTGGCGCACCAGCTGGTCGACGGCGCCCCCGACCCCGCCGCCGAGGCCCGGCGACTCATCGCGCGGATGGGCCCGGCCGACGCGCGCGCCGCGGTGCGCATCTTCTCCCGCGCCGCGGCGGGGGCCAGCCGCCCCAACGATCCCGCCGTCGTAGCGCTGGCCGACCTCGGCCGCGTGGTGTCGCTGGGGCTCGAGGGCGACGAGGCGCGTGCGGCGCGCTGGGTCGACGTGCTCACCAGGCCCGACCTGGCGGTCGCGCGGCTGCCCCGCCGGACGACCGAGGCGCTCGCCCTGTTCGGCGCCGGCAACGCCCCTGGCACCTCGACGTTCGGGGCGCTGCTCGCCGTCGGTCTGCTCGCGCACGGATCGACGGCGCCGACGCTCGGCGTCTCGTGGCGGCTGTACGGCAGCGAGGATCCGCTCGCGCCGATCATCGCCACCGCGACCGAGCGTGATGCGTCCGGCTTCACCCAGGCGCGCCTGGCCAACCGCATCGTCGACAGGCTGGTGAGCACGGGCAGCGGCGAGCCGCTGGCCCGGGCCCTGGGCGGCGACGGGGCCGTCGCCGCCGAACGCAGCCGGCTGCTGCCGGCCGCGGTCGATCCGGCGGCGGGCGAGCACGAACGCATGACTGTCGCCGTCGCACTCGCCGCCCACTACCACGACGTGCACGCGCAGGTCGCGGCGATCGTTCCCGGCTTCCGGATCTACGAGCGCGATGCGACGGCGGCGTTCGGGGCGGCCACGCAGCCCCTGTTCGAGCACCTCAGCGTGGGCGACGAAAACGGGGAACTGACGATCGGCACGCGGAAGTTCGGCGACGGCCGGGTGCTGTGGCACGCAGTGGCCGACTTCGCCGCCGACCCCGGGGGCACGGACGGGCTCGGTGCCGCGCTCGCCGGTGCGACGACCGCCCGGCTGGCCAGCGGCTACGTCGGGCTGCCGCCCGGAGCGACCGCGGACAGCGCCGTTCTCGCCGCCGACGCTCCCCAACCTCGCCGCGATCTACAGCAAGGTCGCCGGCACCGTCGGCCAGAGCCGGTTCGCCAACCTGGTGGCACACGTCGAGTACGAAAGCGACCGGCTGGACGACGCGGGACGGGCGGCCGCATTCGGGGTCGTCGGGGAGATTCCCGGCGGTTCGACGGTGGCCGGCGTCACCGACGCCCTGTCGATCCTGACCGCACCCGACACCCAGGTCGCCGCCCCCGGGTCGGGCGGGTCGCCGCTCGCCGGGGTGCAGGCCCGGGTTACCCGCGACCTCGTGGCCTTTAACCTGGTCGCCCATCCGGACTGGGCGACCGACGACCTGCGTGACGCACTGCGGACGGCGCGGGCGGCGGAAGGTCCCGACGGTGTCGCCCTCCTGATCCACGACGAGGAGAACCAGTTCGGCATCCGGGCCAGCCCCGAGCTGATCGCCCTGCGGACGGCCGTCCTCGACCAGGAGGGGGCCGCCGGCATCGTGGGATCGACCGGCCTCGCCGCGACGACCACCTCGGGGGGTGGCTGATGTCGGCCATCACGCGCCGCCTCGTCGGTATGGCGGCCCCGCTGGTCGCGATCGTGATCGTCGCTGCCGGGTGCAGGTCGACCGCGAGCGCCGACGGGCCGCCCCCGTGCCTGGAGACCCTGGTCGCCAGCGGTCAGGCATACACCCTGGACCCCGGGCTGGCGATGGCGATCACCACTGCAACGGCCTACGACCACCCGGAGCTGGGCCGGCTCGTGGACGCCGTCGCCGAGTACCAGGCCGCCCACCCGGACACGGGGGTCTTCGAGCCCGACCCGAACGACGCCGACGTGGCCTCGCTGGCTTATGTCCTGCTCGTGGCAGACCTCGCGGATCAACCGGGCCAGGGCGACCTGCCGCGACTGCACGACTACGAGCAGGCGGCCCGCAACCAGGGGATGGCCGGCATCTACAGCGTCCTCAAATTCGACGCCGCCCCCGGCACCCCCGACGCACTGCGGATCCCGCGACTCGTCCTCGACCAGGTGGCAGACGTCCACAAGGGGAGCGTGGGCGCCAGCCAGGTCTTCGACCTCTCGCCAACGGCCTGCGGAGCATCCGATGAGCCGGGCTAGCGCCGAGCGCGTCGCCATGGTGTCCCTGCTGCTGGCGATGGTGGTGGTGCCGCCGGCGAGCCAGCTGCGCGCCACGCCGTCGCACGTGAGCCTGTGGCCGAGATGCCTCGAGCCCCGGATCGCGGCAGGCGACGTATACCCGGCGGACCGGGGGCTCGCCCTCGCCGTGGCGCGAGGGATCGCGTCCCGTGAGCCTGCGCTCGCTCCACTGGTCGACGCGGTCGGCGACTACGAGGCGGCCCATCCCGTGACGTCCGACGACACCTTCGACTTGCCCGGGACCGACGTACCGCTGTACTTCACGCTCATCGTGATCGCGCTGGCCGAGCGACCAGCGCTCGCGCGGCCCGATCTGATGACCCAGCTCATGGAGATCGGTCGCGGTCACCACCTGACCACGGCGCACGGGGGCATGGCCGGCGTCGTCGAGTTCGTCGACGACACGGGCGGCGGCGACCGTCCGGGGCCCAACTCGGACCTGTACGTGCTCGTCCTGCAAAGGGCCCGCTACGCCTGGAGCGACGGCATCGTCGGGAGCGGCGACTGGACCGCAGGGTTCGGCAGCGCCCGCGGCGTGCTGGGCTGTGACGATCGGCGCTCGTGATGAGGTCAGTCCCGCTTCACCCGACCGCGCAGCGCGGCGAAGCACAGCGACATGCTGACGATGCCGACGAGCACGACCGCGAGCAACGCGGCGGCCGAGGTCGTCCCAGTGCCAGCCGCTGCGCATGACCAGCGAGCGCATGCCCTTCGAGCAGGTAGGTGACCGGGTTGATGCTGGCGACCGTGTCGAGCCAGCCGGAGAGCTGGCTCGCGGGGCACGTACGACGTGGTGAGGAACAGGAACGGGAAGAACAGCAGGAAGCTCGAGTTCACCGCGGCCGGGTTGCCGGTCTTGAGGGCGATCGCGTAGCCGAAGCCGGTGAACGCCAGGCTCCACGAGCGCGGCGAGCAGCGACGAACACCAGCGAGCCCGAGCGGGCCCGGCTCGAAGCGCACCCCGAGGATCGAAGCCCACCGCCAGGATCGGCACGGTCAGGCGCGACCGCCACCGTGACGTCGGCGACCATGTGGCCGAGCAGGATCGCGAGGCGGCGCACCGGCGTGAGCAGCAGCCGGTCGAAGTAGCCGTCCTGCACGTCGATCACGAGCGCCGGCGCCCGCGACACGCCGGTGACGCCGAGCAGGATCGCGGTCGGCATCTGGAACGCCTTGTAGTCGAAGCCGGGGATGCTGGCCGTCGGTGAGCTCGCTGAGCGTCCCGATGTTCACGAGGAAGAAGAACAGGGCGATGAAGATCGGCGGGACGATGCTCTCGAGGTCGCGGGGCACGGCCCGCAGCGCCCGGCCGGCGATAGCGATCACGTCGTGCACGAACCCGGCCGGCTGGGCCCGCACCGACCGCGTCGGGTCCGGCGCCGGCGCCGGCCTCGGTGCGCGGTCACGATGTCGCTGAGTGTGCTCATGGCTGGCCGTCCCCGTCGGGTCGTCGTCGGTCGTTGCGGATGTGCGGTGCCGGTCAGCTCGAGGAACACGTCGTCGAGCGTCGGCGTGCGCAGCGTCAGGTCGCGCACCGGCACCTCGCACGCGGCGAGGGCGACGGCGACCGGGCTGATCGTGGCCGAGCCGCTCGTCGGTCGGCGATGATCAGCTCGTTGCCGTGGGCCTCGACGCCGTGCGACGCCCGGCGATGCGCTCGACCGCGTCGCAGACGGTCTCGGCGTCGCCGTCGACCCGGGCGACGATCACGTCGGTGCCGACCGAGCGCTTGAGCTCGGCGGGCGTGCCCTCGGCGACGATGCGGCCCCGGTCGATGATGCCGACCCGGTCGGCGAGCTCGTCGGCCTCCTCGAGGTACTGCGTCGTGAGGAAGATCGTCATGCCGAGCTCGCTGTTGAGCCGGCGCACCTCGTCCCACACGCGTCGCCCGGCTGAGCGGGTCGAGCCCGGTCGTCGGCTCGTCGAGGAACAGGACCTCGGGGTTGTGGACCAGCGCGGCGGCCAGGTCGAGCCGGCGCTTCATGCCGCCCGAGTAGGTGGCGATCCGGCGGTCGAGCGCGTCGCCGAGGTCGATCAGCTCGCCCAGCTCGGCGACGCGCCGCCGGGTCGGACTCCTTGGGCAGGCCGTAGAGCCGCCCCTGGAGCCGCAGCAGCTCGGCGCCCGGTCTGCCTCGGGTCGAGCGCGGCCTCCTGGAGGGCGACGCCGATGCGCAGGCGCACCGCGCCGGGCGCCGTCGCCACGTCGTGACCGGCGACCGTGGCCCGGCCCGCGGTCGGGGCGAGCAGCGTGCACAGCATGCGGACGGTCGTCGACTTCCCGGCGCCGTTGGGCCCGAGGAACCCGTAGATCTCGCCCGGTGCGATGGCGAGGTCGACGCCGTCGACCGCCCGGACGTCACCGAAGTCGCGCACGAGGCCCTCGGTGCGGATGGCCGCGCCGGTCCCGTCGTCGGGTGGTTGCTCCTGTGCCACGAGTGGATCTCCGTCCTTCTCCGCCGCGCCGCAACGATCGATCAAGGCTCGGCAACAGTGACGGCTCCGGTCAACCGATTTCATCGGTCGCCCGCCGACCGGCGCCGATCCGCCCGGCGACTAACGTGGCCCGCCGTGGGGAGACGAGGCGGTACTCGCGTCCGGCCGCGCGCCCAGTGGTTGGCGCTCGTGCTCGCACTCGCCGGGTTGATCGTGTCCGCGTGCGCCGGTTCCGACTCCGGCGGCGGGGGCTCGGCCGGGGGGTCCGACGACACCGGCGAGGCGGCGACGCCGACCGGGGGTGCCTGGGAGACGCTCGGCGCCGACCTCGCGAACAGCCGCGTCGCCGCGCACGAGACCACCATCGCCGCCGACAACGTCGGCGCGCTGGGCCCCGCCTGGCAGCTCGACGGCGTGCGGGGCGTCACCGGCACGCCAATCGTGTCCGACGACATGGTGTACGTCGGCGACTGGACCGGCCACGTCCGGGCGCTCGACGCCGAGACCGGCGCCGAACAGTGGTCCACCGACGTCCAGTCCAACTACATCGGGGGCGCGCTCGCCGTCGACGACGCCCACGTCTACGCCGGCACCTTCGACGCCCGGATCGTCGCCCTCGACCGGGCCACGGGGGCCAAGGCCTGGGAGACGCCCATCGGCGACCACCCCAAGGCGGTCATCTTCGGCTCGCCGGTCGCGGTCGACGGGCAGGTCGTGGTCGGAGTCGGCAGCTACGAGGTGTTCGTCGGCTCCGAGAACCCCAGCTTCCGCGGCCACATCGTCGCCCTCGATGCCGCTTCCGGCACGGTGAACTGGAGCTACTACGTCACCAAGGGCGACGCCACCGAGGCGCCGGGCATCTCGATCTGGTCGTCGCCCGCGGTCGACCTCGACCGGGGTGTGGTCTACATCGGCACCGGTCAGGCCTACGCCCAGCCCGCGCCGCCGCGCAGCGACTCGCTCCTTGCGCTCGACCTCAAGACCGGTGAGGAGGTGTGGAACACCCAGTTCACCGAGGGCGACGCCTGGACCCTCTCGCTGCCCACCGGGCTCGACGCCGACGTCGGCGCGCCGCCGAACCTGTTCCAGATCGACGGGAAGGACGCGGTCGGCGTCGGCGACAAGGACGGCGTCTACCACGCGCTCAACCGAGACACGGGCGAGCTGCTCTGGGAACACAAGCTCACCGAGGGTGGCTTGCAGGGCGGGGTGATGGCGTCGGCCGCGGTCAGCGACGGGAAGATCTACGTGACGTCGAACGACGCGAGCCGCAACGCCGACTTCGTTGCCCTCGACGCCGGCACGGGTGACGAGGCGTGGCGCATCCACGTCGGCGCGCACATCACGGGCCCGGTCACGTTCGCCAACGGGCTGCTGTTCGTGTCCGACGACAGCGGGCGGGTCGCGGCGTACGACGCCGACGACGGCGACCGCCTGTGGTCGTACAAGGTGGCCGCACCCGCCGCCGGCGGCATCGCGGTGGTCGACGGCATGGTGTACGCCGGATGGGGTTGGTGGCTCTCGACGCCCCCGCCCGACCCGCAGGGCGGCCTGGTCGCGTTCCGGCTCGACGCCGCCTCCGCGGGCGGAGGCACCGGCGGTGAGGGCGGCGGCCTGGCCAACGGCCCGGGTTCCGGCGACGACTCGCCCGGCCGGCTGGGTGCCCGCGTCTACCAGCAGTCGTGCGCCACCTGTCACGGCGCCGCCGGCGAGGGCTTCAACGGCCCGACGCTCGTCGGCGTCGCCGAGCGGCTAACCCGCGAGCAGCACATCGACCTCGTGCGCAACGGCAAGGGCGAGATGCCCAACTGGAAGGGCACGCTGTCCGACGACGAGATCGAGGCGGTCGTCGACTACGAACGCCGCGTCCTCTCCCCCGGGCCGGGCGGCTGACAAGCCGGCTGGCCTGTCACGCCCCGCTCGTACAGCCGGGGCATGGCCACCTGGACCGAATTCACCGCCGACGCCCCGGAGCTTGCCGCTCAGGCCGAGAAGCGGCTGGTGGCGACGGGACTGATGATGCTCGCCACGCTGCGTCGCGACGGGTCGCCGCGCATCAGCCCGATGGAGCCGGTGCTGGTCGACGACGCGCTCGTGCTCGACGAGGGCCGGCTGTGGCTCGGGATGATGGGCGGTGCCGCCAAGTCCCGCGACCTCCAGCGCGACGGGCGGTTCATGGCCCACTGCGCCACGATCGACAAGATGGTCTCCGAGGACGACGTGAAGTTCTGGGGCGTCGCCACCGCGGTGACCGACCACGACAAGCTCACGCGCTTCTCCGACGACATCTACCGCTCGACCGGGTTCCGGTTCGAGGTCGGGCAGTTCGACGCCTTCGAGGTCGACCTCGCCGGGGCGTCGTCGGTGGGCATGGCCGGTGACGTCATGGTCGTGAGCACGTGGCTGGCCGGCAAGGGCGTGACGGTGACGGAGAAGCGCAACTAGCCGACGCCGACGTCACCGCGCCTCGTGCGCAGCAGCACCTCCTGCACGACCGTGGCGACGTGGGTGCCGTCGGCCGTGAAGACGTAGCCGACGCTGACGCCTCGTGAGCTCATCAGCCCGTGGCACGTCGAGGTCTGGAGGTGCCACTGGTCGGCCGCGGCCGGGCGGTGGAAGTAGATCGCATGGTCGAGGCTGGCCGACATGAACTGGTTGTCGAACGGGCTGTCCGGGTCGTCGTGGGGGTGGAGGGACACGACCGCCTCGGTCGGCAGGTCGTCCGACAGGTAGGCGAGCGTGCACGCCTGCGCGGCGCGGTCGTCCGGGGCGATCTTGTCGGTCACGCGCATCCAGGCGGTGGCCTCGCCCCGGGCGCCGCTGGGGACCTTCTTGCGAGCGAACAGCTCGCTCCAGCTGTCGTCGTCGAGGTCGTCCGGGCCGGGGACCTCGGCCATCGTGGCGGTCTGGACCTCGGCCGACGATTCGTCGACCTGGTAGGACGCGCTCATCTCCAGGATGACGCCGATCGACTGCCGGGCCGTCACGTGCCGGGTGCAGAACGACCGCCCGTTGCGGACACGGTCGACCTCGAACCGGATCGGCTCGCTCGCGTCGCCGGGGCGGATGAAGTACGCGTGCAGCGAGTGCACGTGGTAGCGGTCCTCGACGGTGAACGTTGCCGCCCGCAGCCCCTGGGCGACGATCTGGCCGCCGTAGAGCCCGCCCCACGGGTAACTCGGTCCTTCGCCGACCCACACGTCGGTGCCGTGGGGTTCGAGCGCCATCATCGTCGCGAGGTCCACGATCGCCCAGTCTCCCGCGTCGCCGGCGCCGGCCGGCATTCGGGCAGGATGGTCGCCATGTTGTTCGCGGAGGTCGCCGCCACCGCCGGGGAGGTCGTGTCCACCCGGGCACGGTCGCGCAAGGTCGCGGCGCTGGCCTCCCTCCTCGCCCGGTTGTCCGCCGACGAGTTGCCCGTTGTCGTCGCGATCCTCACCGGGGCGCCCCGGCAGGGGCGCATCGGCGTCGGCTACCGGACCGTCGCCGCACTCGACGTGCCGCCGGCCGACCAACCGACCCTTGGCGTCCTCGACGTGGACAGCGCGCTGACCGAGCTGGCGTCGCTGCGGGGGCCGGGGTCGCAGGGCGCGCGGGCCGCCCTGCTCCACGACCTCTTCGGGCGGGCGACCGAGGACGAAGCCTCGCTGCTGCGCCGGCTGCTCGTCGGCGAGCTCCGGCTCGGTGCCCTGGAAGGGCTGGTGACCGACGCCGTCGCCAAGGCGGCCGGCGTCCCGCTCGACAGCGTGCGCCGGGCGGCCATGCTGGCCGGCGACCTCCCCCGCGTCGCCGTGGTGGCCCGCGACGACGGGGTCGAGGGGCTCGACGCCATCGGGCTCACGCTGCTCCGCCCGATCCAGCCGATGCTGGCCCAGACGGCCGCGGACGTGACCGAGGCGCTCGACCTCGCCACCGGCGGCGACGGCGCCGGGCGGCCCGCATCGGTCGAGTGGAAGCTCGACGGGGCCCGGATCCAGGTCCACCGCGACGGCGACGCCGTGCGCATCTTCACCCGCAACCTCAACGACGTGACCGACCGGCTCCCGGGCATCGTCGACCTGGTCCGCAGACTCCCCGCCGAACGGCTGCTCCTCGACGGCGAGGCGGTCGGCGTCGGGGAGGACGAGCTGCCCCGGACCTTCCAGGACACGATGAGCGCGTTCGGGCGGGAGGACGGGGTGGCGGGCGCCGGGCTGCAGTCCCGCTTCTTCGACGTGCTGCACCGGGACGGCGAGGACCTCATCGACCGGCCCCTCAGCGAGCGGCTCGCGGCGCTCGAGGAGGTCGCCGGGCCGTGGCGCATCACGGGCATCGTCACCGCCGACCCGCGCGAGGCCCAGCGGGTGCTCGACGAGGCGCTCGCCGCCGGGCACGAGGGCGTCATGGTCAAGGACGCCGAGTCCCGCTACGACGCCGGCCGGCGGGGCGGGGCGTGGCGCAAGGTCAAGCCGGTCCACACGCTCGACCTGGTGGTCCTGGCGGTGGAGTGGGGCAGCGGCCGGCGCCGCGGCTGGCTGTCGAACATCCACATGGGCGCCCGCGACCCCGACACCGGCGGGTTCGTCATGGTGGGCAAGACGTTCAAGGGGCTCACCGACGACCTGCTGCGCTGGCAGACCGAGCGCTTCCAGGAGCTGGCGACCGAGCAGGACGACTGGGTCGTCCACGTGCGCCCCGAGCAGGTCGTCGAGATCGCGCTCGACGGCGTCCAATCGTCGACCCGCTACGCCGGCGGGGTGGCGCTGCGCTTCGCCCGGGTCCGGCGCTACCGGGACGACAAGTCGCCGGCCGAGGCCGACACCATCGACACGGTGCGGGCGCTGCTGCCCGGTCGCTGACCGACCCGACGCTGCCCTGGACGCGCCGGACCCTACGATGCGCCGTCATGGGCGAATCGGGTGGCTGGCCCCCGCCGGCTGACGCCGTACCACCGGGCGGCGGCTGGGCGCCCCGCGATGCCGTGCCGCCCGGCGACAGCTGGGGCCTCCGCGATGCCGCGCCGCCGGCTGGCGCCTATCCCGTCTACACGCCCAACGGTCCCGTGTGGACCGCCCAGACCAACGGGTTCGCCGTCGCCAGCCTGGTCACCTCCTTGCTGGGCTACCTCTGCGCTGGCGGGATCGGGTCCGTCGTCGCGCTGGTGCTCGGGTATGTCGCCCTGTCCCAGATTCGTCGCTCCGGCGGCACCCAGGAGGGCCGGGGTCTGGCTCTGGCCGGGGTCATCCTCGGGTGGATCGGGCTGGCCCGATCAGATCGCGGTGGGGTGTCGGGGCTCGTAGAGCAGGATCTCCAGGCCGCCCGGCAGGTGCATCATGGTCACCACGCCGAAGCCCTGGTCCTCTGGCTCGTCGGGGATCTCGATCCCCTTCGCCCGCAGGTCCGCCACCGTCGCCCCGATGTCGTCGCACATGAACGACAGCTGGTGCGCCGGACCCTCGCTCGGGTGGATGCCCACCTCGGCCGGCGGCAGCCTGAAGATCAGCCAGCCCTCGCCGGCGTCGACGTGCTCGAAACCGACCACCTCCCGGAAGATCTGCCGGACCGCCTCGGGCTCGGAGGTGTACAGCAGGGCGTGCGTGCCGGTGATCGCCATCGCCCCATCGTGCCGGAACCTCACCCCAGCATGTCGGCCATGAGGTCGGCGAACGCCGCGAACCGCCGCGGCACGTCGTGGGCCGGCGGGCGGCCGTAGCCCGCCAGCACGCCCTCCGCGCCCGGCTCGCGGTGCCACGCGGGGGCCAGCGGCGTCAGCCCGATCCCCCGCGCGGCCGCCTCGGCCATCACCGCCGCCTCCGCGACCGCACCCGGCGGCCAGCCGACCAGGGCGTGCAGGCCCGCCGCCACGCCCTCGACCCGCGCCCTCGGCGCCCGCGCCGCCAGCAGCGACACGAACTCGTCCCGGCGGCGGCGGTACGCCGCCCGCATCCGGCGCAGGTGACGGTCGATCGTCCCCGCCGCCAGCAGGTCGGCCACCACCAGCTGGTCGAGCGACGACACCGAGCTGTGCGGGCCCAGCGCCGCATCGACCCCCGGGGCCAGGGCGTCGGGGACGACCGCCCAGGCGACCCGCAGGCCCGGCGCCAGGCTCTTGCTCAGCGTGCCCGCGTACACGACCGACTCGGGCGCCAGGCCCTGCACCGCGCCGATCGGCTGGCGGTCGTAGCGCAGCTCGCCGTCGTAGTCGTCCTCGACCACCACCGCCCCCGCCGCCCGCGCCCACGCCACGAGGGCGCTGCGCCGGGCCGGGGCCAGCGTCGTCCCCAGCAGGGACTGGCGGGCGGGCGTCACCACCGCCGCGCCCGCCCCCGCGGCCGCGACCGTCTCGACGTCGACACCGTCGGGATCGACCCGCGCCGGGACGACCGTCGCCCCCGCCCCGGCCACGATCGTGCGCTGGAACGGGAGGCACGGGTCCTCCATGGCCACGACGCTCCGCCCGTCCGCGACGAGCGCCCTCGTCACGACCGCCAAGACGTGGTCGACCCCGCTGCAGATCACCACCTGGTCGGGCCGGGCGACCACGCCGCGGGCTCGGGCGAGGTAGCCGGCCAGCGCCGCGCGCAGCTCCGGTCGGCCCCGGGTATCGACGTAGTCGAGCGCGTCCGCCGGTCCCGACCGCAGCACCCGCCGCACCGCCGCGGCCCACGGCGACGCCGGGAACGCGGCCAGGTCCCCTGCCCCCGCCCGCAGGTCGAGTGGCGGTGGTGGCAGGGGTGACGCCGGCGATCCCGCGCCCGGCGCCGCGACCGCAGCCGCCACCGTCGTCCGGCCGCCCGGCCGGGCCACGAGGTAGCCCTCGGTGGCCAGCTGGTCGTAGGCGTCGACCACCGTGCCCCGGGCGACGCCGAGGTCCGCCGCCAGCGCACGGGACGACGGCAGCACCGTGCCCTCGGGCAGCCGGCCGTCCCGAATGGCCGTCCGGACCGCCGACTCGATCGCGCCGCGGCGGCCTCCCGGTTCCAGTTGCGGCAGGTCCAGCAGAAGGTCCACTGGTCCAGTGAATATGACCCGGACTGGCCCAGGCAACTGGTCCAGATCGTCCGTAGGGTCGGGGGCATGAGCACGACAGCCATCACCACCGACGTCCACCGGCCCAGCGTCGCCCGCGACTGGCCTGCCGGCTACCGGGCCATGATCGAGCTCGACCGGGCCGTCCGCGCCGGCGGGCTGGACGACGACCTGCACAACCTGGTCAACCTGCGGGCCTCGCAGCTCAACGGGTGCGCCTACTGCCTCGTCACCCACGCCGGGGACCTCCGCGCCGCCGGCGAGGACCAGCGGCGGCTCGACGTCCTCCCGGCCTGGCGAGAGGTCGACCTGTTCAGCGAGCGGGAGCGGGCGGCCCTGGCCCTCACCGAGGCGGTCACGCTCGTGGCCGAGGGCCACGTGCCCGACGACGCCGTCGCCGCCGCCTCGGCCCATTTCGCCCCCGACGAGCTGGCGCAGCTCGTCATGGCGATCGTGGTCATCAACGCGTGGAACCGCATCGCCATCACCGCCCGGATGGCGCTCCCGGCCTCCTCGGCGGGCTGACCCCCGCCCGGCCGTCGTCGCTAGGGTCTCGCCCGGACGGTGCCGACGACGAGGGGGAAGCAATGGCGCACGAGGTACGCGGGGTCGATCGCCGGCGGCAAGGGCGAGCCGGTGACGGTCGAGACGGTCGTCGTGCCCGACCCCGGGCCCGGCGAGGCGCTGGTCACCGTGCAGGCGTGCGGTGTCTGCCACACCGACCTGCACTACCGCGAGGGCGGGATCAACGACGACTTCCCGTTCCTGCTCGGCCACGAGGCCGCGGGCGTCGTCGACGCCGTCGGCGCCGGCGTGACCGGCGTGGCGCCGGGCGACTTCGTGGTCCTGAACTGGCGGGCGGTGTGCGGCAACTGCCGGTCGTGCCGGCGAGGGCGTCCGCACCGCTGCTTCGCCACCTTCAACGCCACCCAGAAGATGACGCTGGCCGACGGCACGCCGCTCGCCCCCGCACTCGGCATCGGCGCCTTCGCCGAGCAGCACGCTGGTCGCGGCCGGGCAGTGCACGCCCGTCGACCCCGCCGCCACCCCCGCCGTGGCCGGACTGCTCGGCTGCGGCGTCATGGCCGGCATCGGCGCAGCCCTCCACACGGGCGAGGTCGGGCCCGGCGACACGGTCGCCGTGTTCGGCTGCGGCGGCGTGGGCGACGCCGCCATCGCGGCCGCCCGCCTGGCCGGCGCCACCACGATCGTCGCCGTCGACCTCGACGACCGGAAGCTCGCCTGGGCCGAGGACTTCGGCGCCACCCACACCGTCAACGCCGGCACGACCGACCCGGTCGAGGCCGTCCGGGCGGCGACCGGCGGGTTCGGCGCCGACGTCTGCATCGAGGCCGTCGGCCACCCCGCCGTGCTCGAACAGGCCTTCTTCGCCCGGGACCTGGCCGGCACGGTCGTCCAGGTCGGCGTGCCGACGCCGGACATGCGCATGCCCGACATCCCGATGATCGAGTTCTTCGGCCGGGGCGGCGCCCTCAAGCCCTCCTGGTACGGCGACTGCCTGCCGTCCCGGGACTTCCCCGCCCTGGTCGACCTCCACCTCCAGGGCCGCCTGCCGCTCGACGCCTTCGTGTCCGAGACCATCGGCCTCGACGAGGTCGAGGAGGCGTTCGCCAAGATGCAGCGGGGCGAGGTCCTCCGCAGCGTGGTGGTGCTCTAGTGGCGAACGACGCATCGGGGGGACTCGCCGGGTTCGCCGCGCTGGTGACCGGCGGCGGCAGCGGCATCGGTCTGGCCTGCGCCGCCCGGCTCGCGGCCGACGGGGCGGCGGTGACGATCGTCGGCCGCTCGCCCGAGCGGCTGGCCGCGGGCGCGGCCGAGATCGAGCAGGCCGCGGCCGCCACCGGCGCCGGCGGCAGCGTGACCACGCTGCCCACCGATGTGACAGACGAGGAGCAGGTGGCCGCGGCCGTCGCCGCCGCCACCGACACGACCGGCCGGCTCGACGGCGTCGTGATGAGCGCGGGCGGGTCCGAGACGATCGGCCCCCTGACCCAGGTCGACATCGACGCCTGGCGCCGCACGATCGACCTCAACCTGACCGGCACCCTGCTCACGATCAAGCACGCGGCGCGGGTGATGGCCCGCCAGGGCGGCGGGTCGATGGTGGCGATCTCGTCGGTGGCGGGGGCCGTCACCCACCGGTGGTTCGGTGCCTACGGCCCGGCCAAGGCCGGCATCGACATGCTCTGCCGCGTCGCGGCCGACGAGCTGGGGGCCAGCGGCATCCGCGTCAACACGGTCCGCCCCGGCCTGACCCGCACCGACCTGGTCGGGATGCTGACCGCCCCCGGCCCCGTGCTCGACGACTACCTGGCCTGCACCCCGCTCGGCCGCATCGGCGAGCCCGAGGACGTCGCCGCGCTGGTCCGGTTCCTGCTCGGCCCGGAGGCCTCGTGGATCACCGGCGAGAACATCAGCGTCGACGGCGGGCACGCCGTGCGGCGGGGCCCCGACATGTCCGGCATGCTCGAGGGCTTCTTCGGCGCCGACGCCCTGCGGGGCATCGTCCCGGACTGACCGGGTCGGCTACTCCCAGTCGGACGCCAGCTCGCGGGTCAGCGAGGCGGTGAAGCCGGTGAGCGCACCCAGCAGCTCCTCGGTCTCCATCGGCTCGCCCGCGCTGCGGACGCCCCACACCACGTCGCCCTCGGCGTCGCGCGACTTGACCAGCATCCAGATCGACAGCGGCTCGTCGCCGGATACCAGGGGCTCGTTGGTCATCGCCGCCACGTGCTCGGCAAGCTCGTCGGGCGTGAGCGGGATCGGGTCGATCGACATGTGCACTTCCTAGACGACGATGCCCCGCATCACCACGTCGACTGCCTCGCGGGCCTGCGCGAGCAGGTCGCCGTGGCCGCCCGGGAAGCGGCCGGCCAGCGCCGGCAGGCTCACGAGGCCGCCCGCCCCGTGCCCGACGAGGAAGTGCAGGGTCGCCGGCGACACCGGATGGACCCGTCCCCTGCTCGGCCAGCACCCGGATCGCCGCGTCGGCGACCTGCTGCGCGGGCTTGATGTAGACGTCGTAGACGTGGTCGAGCCGGCCGCCGGGCCGGGCCGCCTCGTGGTTGATGATGCGGATCAGCGCCGGTCGCCGCGCGGTCGCCTCGACGTAGCGGACCAGGATGGCCCGCAGCCGGTCGAGCTCGTCGCCCTCGGTGTCCTGGGCGGCGGTCGCCAGGTCGTTGGCCAGCGCCCGGAACCCGTGCTCGACGGCCGCGTACCAGAGCGCCTCCTTCGACCCGTAGCGCTCGTGCACGAGGTTGTGGCTCACGCCCAGGCGCCGGCACACGTCGCGCACCGACGTGCCGTCGTAGCCCTGGTCCGCGAAGGCGTCGAGGGCCAGGTCGAGCATGGCGGTGTCGGACACCACGGTCGTCACGGCTGGGCAGGCTAGCCGCGCCCCGCGTGGCCTTGACACCTGTCAAGATGCCATGATGGGCCCGCACACCCGTGCGACGCCGCCGATCCCCCTCGGAGCCCCGATGGTCTCGCTGCCCACGCTCGGCACCCTCCCCGTCATCGGCCCGGTCGTCCGCGATCAGCTCGTCCGCCACCTCGACCGGTCGTTCGCCGCCGACAGCCTGCCCTTCGCGCAGTACACCGACCCGCCCGGCGATCCCGGGCTGTTCGGCCCCGGCAGCGTGACGTGGCGCGTCCACTCCGACCCGGCGATGCTCCTCGGCGGGCTGTCGGCGCTGCTGCTCCAGACGCTCCACCCGCTGGCGATCGCCGGGGTCGAGGACCACTCGAACTACCGCGACGACCCCTTCGGCC
Source organism: uncultured Acidimicrobiales bacterium (assembly GCA_963739835.1). GTDB lineage: Bacteria > Actinomycetota > Acidimicrobiia > Acidimicrobiales > VFJN01 > ZC4RG19. Next base: position 159,165 of record CAVUBW010000013.1, on the reverse strand, counting down.
GCCTCAGCCGCACCGGCTCGTTCGTGGCCGGCACCACGTTCGGCTCGACCGAGGCGGCGGAGAGGCTGATCAAGCTGGTGCGCGGCATCCACCGCCGGGTGCGGGGCACGGCGCCGGACGGCCGGCCCTACTCGGCCAGCGACCCCGACCTGATCACCTGGGTGCACGCCACCGAGGTGTCCTGCTTCCTGCGGGCGCACCAGCGGTTCGTGCCGTTCCCCGTGCGGGGCGAGCAGGCCGACCGCTACTTCCACGAGGTGGCGACGATCGCCGAGCGGCTCGGCGCCGAGACCGTCCCCCGAACCCGGGTGGCGATGCGGGCCTACTTCCGGGACGCGCGCCCGGAGCTGGAGGCCGGCGACCAGGCCCGCAACGTGATCCGCTACCTGACGACGCCGATGCGCGATCCCCGCAACCCGCTGCTGACCCCGGCCCACCATGTCGTGATCCAGGCGGCGGTCGGGCTGCTGCCGGGCTGGGCCCGGGACATGCTCGGCCTGCCGCAGCCGAACGTGGTCGACCTAGCCCTCGTCTGGCCGGCGGCCGGCCTGCTCATGGGCGTGCTCCGGATGACCGGGCCGCCCTACGCGCTGACCGCGGCCCGGCGGCGCTGCGCGGTCGCCGGCTGAGGTCGCCCCCGCTCAGGCGCCGGTGAAGTTCGGCGCGCGCTTGTCGAGGAACGCGCGAGGGCCCTCCTTGGCGTCGGCCGACGCCATGACCGCCATCCCCAGGTCGAGCTCACGGGCGTAGGCCTGCGTCTCGGGCAGCGCGTCGGCGGCGAGCACCGACGCCTTGATGTTGCGGACCGCCAGCGGCCCGTTGCGGGCGATGCGGTCGGCGATCTCCCGGGCCCGGGCCAGCGCCTCGCCGTCGGGGACGACGTGGCCGACCAGGCCGATCTCGTACGCCCGCCGGCCGGTGATCGGCTCGCCGGTGATCAGCATCTCCATGGCGACCGTCCAGGGGATCTGCCGGGGGAGCCGGACCGTCGAGCCCCCCATCGGGAACAGGCCCCGCTGGACCTCGCTCACCGCGATCCGCGCCCCCTCCGCCGCCACCCGGACGTCGAATCCCTGGAGGATCTCGATGCCGCCGGCGTAGCAGTAGCCCTCGACCGCGGCGATGATCGGCGTGGCCGGTCGGTACTCCTTGAGGAAGCCCTTGTAGATGAGGCTGATGTCGGCGCGGATGCGCTCCTCGAACTCGTTCTCCGCCGGCCTCCCGGCGAGCAGGGCGCCGACCAGCCGGTCGAGGTCGGCGCCGGCCGAGAAGTGCCCGCCGGCGCCGGTCATGATCGCCGCACGGATGCCGTCGTCGCCGTCGATCAGGTCCCAGGCGTCGGCCAGCCGGCACAGCATCTCGGGGTTGAAGGCGTTGCGCTTGTCGGGACGGTTGAGCGTGATCGTGACGACGTGATCGTCGCGTTCGACGAGGACCGCAGGATCTGACATACCGTCAGATTAGGGCCCGGCGCGATAGGAAACGGCATCCGCATGAGCATGCGTGACCCGATGCGTCACGCAGCGGCCGGGGCGGCGCCGCGTCGTGGCCCTCGCCCTTCTCCTCGGAGCCGGAGCCGCCGCCTGCCGGAGGGAGCCCACCACGGTCGCCACCGGCCTGGTCAACCCTGGGACCGGGTTCGCGCCGGCAACCTCCTGTTCGTCACCGAGCGCCCCGGGCGCATCGACGCCCTGGTCGGCGGCCAGATCCGGGTGCTCGCGGCGCCGTCCGACGTCCGCGCCATGGGCGAGGGCGGGATGCTGGGCCTGGCCGTCGACCGAACTTCGCGTCCAACCGGCGCATCTACACGTGCTTCCTGTGGGCCGCGAGCGGCGGGCTCGACATCCGCATCGTCCGCTGGCACGTGAACGCCGGCGTCACCGCCCTGGACCAGCGCGCCGACATCCTCACCGGCATCGCCGCCAACCCCAGCGGGCGCCACTCGGGCTGCCGGCCGCGGTTCGGGCCGGACGGCTTCCTGTGGGTGGGGACCGGCGACGCGGCCACCGGCACCAACCCCCAGGACCCCAACTCGCTCAACGGCAAGACCCTGCGGATCACCGTCGACGTCGCCCCCGCCGCCGGCAACGCCGGGCCGCCGTTCCGGCCGGAGATCTACACCTACGGCCACCGCAACGTGCAGGGCATCGCCTTCGCGGCCGACGGCACGGCGTACTCGGTCGAGCACGGCACCGACCGGGACGACGAGGTGAACATCCTGGTCCGGGGCGGCAACTACGGCTGGGACCCGGTGCCCGGCTACGACGAGACCCAGCCGATGACCGACCTCACCAAGTTCCCCAACGCCCGTGTGGCCGTGTGGAGCTCCGGGTTCCCGACGATCGCCCACACGGTCGAGGGCCTGTGGGACCGCATCCACGACCAGGGCCGGCTGCGGGTCGCGGTCGAAGGGCCCGACGGCGCCCTCTACCTCACGACCGACAGCGCGACCGGGTCGATCCTGCGGGTCACCGGCACGCCGCCCTGACGATCGCCGCCGTGACCTCGGCCGGGCGCTCGAAGGGCAGCATGTGGCCGGCGCCCGGCAGCTCGACCAGCTCGGCGCCAGCCAGGTGTCGGGGGATCTCCCGGGTGAGCGGGTTGACGATCAGCCCGTCCCGCAGGCCGAGGACCACCACCGCGGGCACCTCGACCCGGCACAGGCCGGCGCGCAGGTCCATCGCCCGCATGGCGGCGGCCGCGTCCCGGCGCACGGCCGGCGGAGTGTGCACGAACATGACCCGGGTGGCGTCGATGTGGGTGCGATCGGGCGAGCGGCCGAAGGTCCCCCGCACCAGCACCCGGCCCAGCCCGGGGCGGGCCGTCGCCCGGCCGGCGACGTTGCCGCGCAGCGCCAGGTGCATGACCCGGTCGCGCCGCCGGGACGCGATGCCGTGGGCCGCGGTGGCCACCAGGGCCAGCCCGCGCACCCGCTGGGTCACCAGGTCGGGGTGGCCGCAGGCGCAGGCCATGACGCTCATGCCGCCCATCGAGTGGCCGGCGAGGACCGCGCCGCGCACGTCCACGTCGGTGACCACGGCGGCCAGGTCGGCGCCCAGGCGCTCGACGGTCAGCGGGTCGCGGCCGAGGCCGGACGACCCGTGGCCCCGCTGGTCGTAGAGGACGACCCGGTGCCCGGCCGCAACCAGCCGCCGGGCGACCGGCGCCCACACGGCGCGGGTGCCGGTCCAGCAGTGGGACAGCACGATCGGGGCGGGGGTCTCGGCGCCGGGGCCCGGGTCGGCGATCCGCACGGCGAGCGTGGCACCGTCGTCGGTGGTGACCATGCGGTCCTCGCCCGGGGGGAGCGCCAGGTCGGCGACCGTGAGCGGGGACGGCCCCGTGGCGGTCACGACCCGACCCCGGCGACGATGCCCTGCACCCGCAGGGGCAGCAGCCGGCTGGCCCACCAGCCGAGCTTGGCCTCCCAGCCGACCGTCATCACCGGGCGGTCGTGGCGGATGCCGACGATCACGTCGCGGGCGACCAGCTCGGGCGGGTGGCCCCGCGAGAACAGCCGCTGGGTGCGCTCGGCGCTGCCCGCCTGGTCGCCCAGGAACCGGGTGGCCTGCACGATCGGGGTGTTGATCACGCCGGGGCAGACCGCGGTGACGCCCACGCCCGAGCGCCGCCAGTCGGCCCGCAGGCAGCGGGACAGCGCCAGGACGCCGGCCTTGGTGGTGACGTAGGCGGGCTCGGTGGCCCGCATCGTGTAGGCCAGGCCCGAGGACATGTTGACGACATGGCCGCGGCCGCGGGCGAGCATGGCCGGGCCGAACGCCCGGCAGCCGTGCACGACGCCGTCGAGGTTGACGTTGCGGATCCAGCGCCAGTCGTCGATCGACATGTCGGCCAGCCGGGCGGACATGCCGACGCCGGCGTTGTTGACCAGCACGTCGAGCGGTCCGATGTCGGTGGCCACCCGTTCGGCCAGCGCCACGACCGCGTCGTAGTCGCCGACGTCGCAGGCCAGGCCGACCGCATCGGGGCCGACCTCGGCGCAGGCGGCGGCCGCCTTCTCGGCGGCGTCGCGGTCGACGTCGACCGCCACCACGCGCACCTCCTTGCGGGCCAACTCCAGGGCGATCGCCCTGCCGATCCCGCTGCCGGCGCCGGTCACCAGCGCCAGCGCCCCGGTCAGCTCGAAGTCCGTCCGTCCTGCCATCGCAACACTCCGTTGTTGAGCATTGGTCAACAATCATGTCACACGTTGTTGACCCGGCGTCAATAGCCATCAATAGGATCGGGAGCGTGGTGGCCAAGTCTCCCCGGACGCGCCTCGATCCCGAGGCACGTCGATCTCAACTCGTCGGCCTGGGGCTGCGGATGCTGAGCACCCGGCCCCTCGACAAGGTGGCGATCGACGATATAGCCGCGGAGGCGGGGATCAGTCGCGGGCTGCTGTTCCACTACTTCCCGACCAAGCGGGACTTCCACGTCGCCGTCGCCCGGGCCGCGGCGGACGACCTGCTCACCCGCACCCTGACCGACCCGGCGCTGCCGGCGACGGCTCGGCTGCGGGCGGGGGTCGAGGCGTTCGTCGACCACGTGACCGCCAACCGGGACGCCTACGTGGCGCTCATCCGGGGCTCGGCCGGGGGCGACCCCGCCGTGATGGAGGTGTTCGAGGAGACCCGGGTCGCCTTCACCGACCGGGTGCTCGACGGGTTCCGGGTGCCCGAACCGCACCCACCCCGACTGCGGGCGGCGGTGCGCGGGTGGGTGGCGTTCACCGAGGAGGTGACCGTCGACTGGCTGTCGCGGGGGACACTCGACCGGGACCAGGTGGTCGACCTCATCGACGACGCTCTGGTGGCCCTCGTGACGCTGGCCGACGCCAGGGGTTGACAGTGTCTACATTCGCGTAGACACTGTCTACATGGAGCTGTCCGATGCCTCCCGGATACTGGCCGGGATCCTCCTCCTCAGCCTGGTGACGGTCGAGTCCGGCGGTGCGCTGATGTTCCGCATCGTCCGTGGGCGCCAGCCGGCGACGCCGATCCAGCAGTCGTTCTTCCGGGCGGGCCACGCGCACGCCGGCGTGTACCTCATCCTCGCCCTGATGGCGCAGGTGCTGGTCGACGCCACCACGCTGACGGGCGTGGCGGAGTGGGTGGCCCGGGCGTTCGTGCCGATCGCGGCCCTGCTGCTGCCGGGCGGCTTCTTCCTGTCGGTCGCCCGGCCCGGGGCGACCGAGCCCAACCGCCTCGTCGCCCTGATCCCGGCCGGTGCCGCCGTCCTCGCGGTCGGGCTCGCGACCTTGGGCGTCGGGCTGCTGGTGGCCGCGTGAGCGAAGCGGCGGCGGCCGCGACCCCCGCGACGGCGACCCCGGGGACGGCGACCGCCGCGACACCCCGGGGCCGGCTGCTGGCGGCCGCACGGGAGGTCCTGGCCGCCGAGGGACTGGAGGGCCTGACCCTGCGGGCCATCGCCCGGCGGGCCGGCGTGTCGCACGGGGCGCCGCTGCGGCACTTCCCCACGCTGGCGTCGCTGCTGGCGGCCCTGGCGGCCGAGGGGTTCGACGAGCTGTTCGCCACGATCGACGCCGAGCTGGCGGCGGCGGAGCGGGACGCCGGCCCCGCCGGGCTCGGGCCGCGGCGGCGGCTGGGGGTGGCGGGGCGGGGCTACCTGCGGTTCGCGCTGGCCGATCCCGGCGTGTTCTCGGTGACGTTCCGGCCCGAGCGGGTGGACGTCGGCGATCCCGAGTACCAGGCCGCCGGGTTCCGGTCGTTCCAGCAGCTCGTCGACCTGGTCGCGGCCGCCCAGGCCGACGGCTGGCAGCCCGACCTTCCCACCCGCGACCTCGCCGCCGTGCTGTGGGCGAACGTCCACGGGCTGGCCACCCTCGCCCTGCACGGCGGCCTCGGCGGGGTCGCCGGCGCCGCTCCACTCGACCGGCTCGGCCCCTTGTCCTCGTTCCTCGTCCTCGGACCCGAAGGAGACCCCCGATGACCACCACCCTGTCGTTCCTCGACGGCAACTTCGCCCCCGTGACCGAGGAGGTCACGACCGGCGAGCTGCCGGTGTCCGGCCGGCTGCCGGAGGAGCTCACCGGCCGGCTCGTGCGCATCGGCCCCAACCCCAAGGCGCCGCCCGACCCGGCCGACTACCACTGGTTCACCGGCGACGGCATGGTCCACGGCCTGCGGCTCGACGGCGGGCGGGCCGCCTGGTACCGCAACCGCTGGGTCGGCGGCGGCGAGATCGTCAACACCCACGTGATCGGCGTCGACAACCGGACCTTCGCGCTGGTCGAGGCGGGCAACCGCCCGGTCGAGCTGACCGACGAGCTGGAGACGGTCGGGCGGTGCGACTTCGGCGGCACGCTCGACGGCTCGTTCACCGCCCACACCCACCGCGACCCCGCCACCGGCGACCTGCACGGCGTGACCTACCACTGGTCGTGGGACCACATCCGCCACGTCGTGGTGGGGCCCGACGCCCGGGTGCGCCGGGAGGAGCAGGTGCCGGTGCCCGACGCCCCGATGGTCCACGACTGCGCCATCACCGAGCGCTACGTCGTGCTGTTCGACCTGCCGGTCACGTTCAGCCTGGACGCGGCGGCCGCCGGGGCGAGGCTGCCCTACCGCTGGAACGCCGAGCACCCGCCCCGGGTCGGCCTGCTCCCCCTGGCCGGCCCGGCGGCGGAGGTGCGGTGGTTCGAAGCGCCGTCGTGCTTCGTGTTCCACACCCTCAACGCCTACGACGACGGCGACACGGTCGTGGTCGACGTCGTGCGCCACCCCAAGATGTTCGCCACGCTGTTCAACGGCCCGTACGAGGGGCTGCCCGCGCTGGAGCGCTGGACGCTCGACCTGGACCGGGGCACGCTCGCCACCGAGACGCTCGACGACCAGGGCCAGGAGTTCCCCCGCATCGACGAGCGGCTGACCGGGCGTCAGCACCGGTTCGGGTACGCCACCGGCTTCGGCGAGGGGATCGAGCACGGGCCGGCCATCAAGCACGACCTGGCGAAGGGCACCCAGGAGGTGCACGACCACGGGCCGGGCGCGCGGGGCTGGAGCCGGTGTTCGTGCCCCGGTCGGACGGCGCCGCCGAGGACGACGGCTGGGTGCTGGCCTACGTGTACGACGCCGGCACCGACCGCAGCGACGTGGTCGTGCTCGACGCCCAGGACTTCACGGGCGACCCGGTGGCGACCATCCACCTGCCGGTCCGGGTCCCGTTCGGCTTCCACGGGAGCTGGCTGCCGGACTGACGGCTACTGGCTGGCGGCACGGTCCCGGCCCCGCAGCGGGGTGACCGACGCGGCGTCGGGACCGCCGTCGCCGGCCGGGACGGGGTCGGCGAGGTTGTTGCGGAGCCCCGCGCCGGACAGCCCGCTCCACAGGAGCTGGGTCAGGTACTCGACCATGTCGTCCTTGGACATCGACCGGCGTTCGAGCCACCAGCCGGCGCCGGCGATGGTCATGCCGACGATGGCGGTCGCCCACAGCTCGGCCGCGCCGGAGTCGGCCCCGGCCCGGCGCAGGCCGCTGCCGAGCGACACGGCGATCTCCTTGGAGATGTCGCCGGCGACGCGGGTGCCCGAGCCGCGGGGAGCGTGGATCGCGGTCTGGACCAGAAAGCGGTACAGCGCCGGCTCGGACTCGATGAACGTGCAGAACGCCGCGATCGTGGCGGCCACGACCTCGCGGGGCGTCTGCGCGGGCTGGCGGGGCATCGCCAGCTCGCCGATCACGGCGGCGTTGAGCTGGCCCGCCACCCGCTCGGCCAGGGCGGTGACCAGGCCCGCCTTGTCGCCGAAGTGGGAGTAGAGGATCGGCTTGGTGACCCCGGCCTCGGCCGCCAGCTCGTCCATCGACGCCCGGGGGCCGATGCGGCGCACGGCCCGCTCGGCCGCGTCGAGCAGCTCCTCCCGCCGCTCGACCCGGTCGCGGCGCGGCCCGCGGGGCCGGCCGGGACGCACCGCACCGTCGACGCGTGACGTGGTGCGTGGGCCGGTCATACGCGAAACGCTAGTGCCCGGCGTCACGCTCGGTGCGCGGATCGGCGCCGTCGGACGCGGCGAGGCCCACCAGCTCGACCAGCTCGTCGCCGTAGGCGGCCAACTTCGCCGGGCCGATGCCCGGGCACGCGGCGAGGTCGCGGGTCGTCGCCGGCCGTCGCTCGGCGATGCCCATGAGGTGCCGGTCGCTCAGCACGACGAACGCCGGCACGCCGTCGGCGCGGCTGCGCTCGCGCCGCCAGGCCCGCAGCGCCGCCTCGACGCGGGCCACCTCGGGCCCCGACGCTGCGGGCACCGGGCCCTTCATCCGGGGACCCGGGCCACGGCCGGAGCGCGCCCTGTCGCCGTCGCCGGCCCCGCCGGGCGGCGGGGCGGCACGGACATCGGCGGCCGCCAGCTCGTCGGGCGTGGCGTCGGCCGCCAGCTCGACCAGGAACGGCGACGGCCGCTCGCGGTCGGCCAGGACGGTCACGGCGCCGATGCCCCGCGTGATGGCGACGTGGAAGACGCGGCGCTCCTCCTCCTCGCCGGCGCGTCCCTGGGACAGGCGGTGAGGCATCACGCCGTCGCTCGCCGCGAACACCGCCACCCGGGGCCACTCGCGCCCCTTGACCCGGTGGACGGTCGACAGGGTCACGCCGTCGTGCGCGTCGGGCCGGTCGAGCGCGGCGCGGAGCCAGCCGGCGAAGCCGCCGGGGTCGGGGTGGAGGTCGGCCACCTGGAGCAGGGCGTCCAGATCGTCGCGGTGGGTCTGGCCCTCGCCGCCGCCCGTGGCGTCGAGGAGGTCGACGGCGTGCCCGAGCCCGAGCCCGTCGCGCACGTACTCGAGCACCGCCCGCGTGGTCCCGCCCCCGGCGGCCAGCGCCCCGACGGAGCGCAGGTCGGCGGCCAGGTCGCCCAGCTTGCCGGAGACCTTGACGTCGTCGATCCGCTCGGCGGCCCGCTCGATGTCGGCGATGGTGCGGCACCGTTCGAGCCAGCGGTCGATCCACCGGGGGAGCCCCCGGGACGGCCGGCGGTGGACCTCGGTGAGGTCGGCGGGGACGATGTGCTCGGGGTCGGCCGCGATGCGCAGGTAGGCGAGCGCAGCCCGCACGCCGGTGCGGTCGAGCACGTCGGCCCGCAGGATCGACGACACCGGCACCCCGGCCTCGACCAGCGCCACGTGGGGTCCGAGCAGCGAGGACCCGACCCGGACCAGCACGGCGACGTCGCTCGCGGCCACGGTGGCGTCCGCCAGCCACCCCCGGACGACCTCGACCAGGGCGGTGGCCCCGCCGTCGGGCGGGTGGAGCACGACGGCCAGCGGCTCGACGGGCGCGGCGGGGTCGCCGCCGCCGAACAGCGACCCGTCGCCGTTCGGCGCCGGCGTCGGATCGGTGGCGGCCCGCGCCGCACGGATCGCCTTCGGCACCCTGACGCGGTTGCGGGTGAGCAGGTGGCGGGCGGCGTCGACGAGGGCCGGCGGGCAGCGGTAGTTGACCTCCAGGGCGTGCTCGGCGGCGGCGGGGAAGTAGCGGGAGAACTCGGTGAGGAACAGCGGCGAGGCCCCCGCGTGCCCGTAGATGACCTGGTCGTCGTCGCCGACCCCGAACACGTCGAAGGCCGGCGCGGCCAGCAGCCGGATGAGCAGGACGTGGGCGGGTGTCAGGTCCTGGAACTCGTCGACCAGGAGATGGCGGTGGCGGGCCTGCTGCGCCCGCCGGAAGGGCCCGTCGGCGAGCAGCAGCTCGATCGACCGCACGACCTGCTCGTCGAAGTCGACCACGGCCCGCTGCGAGAGGGCGTCGCGGTACGCGGGCACGGCCTCGGCCAGGCCGGGCACGTCGCCCCGCTCGTCCTCGACCTCCACGGGGTCGCGCAGGCCCAGGCGCACGGTGGTCAGGGCCTCGACGTAGGGCGCGAGGGGGTCGGTGTTGAGCCGGCGGGCGCCACGGGGCACGAGCGGTTCGAGCACGCGGCGGACCTCCCGGTTCTCGATCACGGCCGGCCGCCGCCCGAGCCCGGCGGCGAGCACGTCGTAGCCGAGCGCGTTGAGCGTGAGGATGCGCCCGCCGACCCCCGGCGTGCGGGCGACCATCTCGTCGCGGGCCTTGCGGTTGTAGGCCACGGCGACGACGGCCTCGGGCTCGTAGCCCCGGTCGAGCACGACGTGCCGCAACCGCTCGGTGAGCACCCGGGTCTTGCCCGAGCCGGCGGGCGCGATGACCCGGGCCGGGCCGGCCCCGTGGAACACGGCGGCCCGCTGGTCGGGGGCCAGGTCGAGCGCGGGTCCGGCGGACGATGGCCCGGCCGGCGCGGGCCGGAGGTGGCCGGCGTCGACCGACTCGGCGGGGACGACGGCGGTGCCGCCGACGTCGGCGGCGGTGAGGCCGCCGCGGGGGCCGCCGTCGATCCAGGCGAGCGTGCCGTCGGGCAGGACGACGTCGCCGCCCGCACCGGGCGGCGCCGGCGCGGCGCCGAGGCGCTCGGCCTTGCGTCCCCACCACCACACCGGGTCGCCGCCGCCCCGGGCGTCGTAGGTGTTGGCCCACGCCAGGAAGTGCAGGCGGTCGAGCCCCAGCTCGAAGCCGGGGTCGAGCTCCCAGGGCGGCGAGATCTCCTCGGGCGGGTACGACACCGGCGCCCGGAACGACGCCGGGTCGACCGCCAGCGCCACCACGACCGGCGTGCGGGTCGCCCACGCCTCGTGCAGCCGATCCACCACCGCGCCGGGCTCGGCGAGCGCCGCGGGATCGACGGTGACCACGGGCGCGTCACACCACGCCCCGGGCACCGGATCGCCCTCGCCGACGACGACCCCGCGCCCGAGCGCACGGGGAGCGGGCCCAGCGGCATCGGTCACGGCGGCGAGGCTACCGGCGCCCTGTGACAGCCACGGCTGGCGGTCGTTCTGGTCTGCTGGCTGGTTGGTGAGCAACCACTGAGCAGACCAGAACGAACTACGGCAGGTTCGCCGGGGGCACCGAGGCCGGGGCGATGCCGATGCCGTAGCCGTTGGCCACGTCGGTCTGGCGGTACTCGTCGATCTCGCCCGCCTGGTTGTGGGCCATGCGCTCGGCCAGCTCCCGGACGTCGGCCGAGTCGGCCGTGTCGGCTGCCGCCTCGGCCATGTGGATGCCGCCGCGGTGGTGTTCGGCCATGCGCTCCAGGAACAGGCGGTCGAGGTCGCGGCCCCGGGCGGCCTTGAGCTCGGCCATCTGGTCGTCGGTGAGCAAGCCGGGCATCTGGGCCACCGGGACCGCCATGCCCATCCACGCCATCGCCTGGTCCGAGCGGTCGTCCCTCGTGGTGTCCCACTCCCCCAGCATCGTGGTCATCACGCCCGTCTCGTACGACTGGTCGGCCAGCACGTCCTGGGCGTAACTGTTGACGACCGGGTCCTCGCCGTAGGCGAGCACCACCCGGGCCATCTGGATGGCCTGGTCGTGGTGCGTGAGCATGTCCTGCACGAACCCGACGTCGACGGAGTCGGCCGCGGGCGACCGGTCCTGGGTGGCGACCACCCCGACCGCGAACCCCAGGAACGCCACCGCCAGCGCCACCACAGCCACCCGCAGCCACGACAGTCCGGAGCGGGGCGGGCCGCCCTCCTCGTCCTCGTCGACCGGGACGGGCGGGCCCTCGACCGGGGGGTCCGCGGGCGGCGCGTCGGCGTCGACGTCGGTGGCCACGTCCCCCATACTGCCGCCTCCCGGCCTCAGTCGCTCTCCTCGTACGTCCAGCCGGCCGGGTCCATCACCAGGCGGTGGCGCGGCCCGGGGCTGTCCAGGTCGCCCGTCTCGTACGCCGCGTCCGGCGCCCACAGCGTGATCAGCGTCGACCCCTGCCGGGCCATGCGGGTGGTGAAGTACTCGATCTCGGACTCCCCGGCCGCCGCGACCGCCGACGCCACGTCCCCGCCGGCCGAGGCCAGCCGGTCGAGCGTGACCCACGTCGGCGGCAGCAGGTCGATCTCCCGGTCGCGGTGGCGGGCCAGCGCCACCGCCGGGGTGGTCCACACGTGGTCGCCGATCTCGCCGCCGTCGACCACCACCTCGGCCGCGCCCGGCGGCAGCGGGGCGAGGAAGAACCACGTCGCGTAGCGCCGGGGCGCCTCCGGCGGCGGGGTCCAGTGGGCGATCGGCACCAGGTCGGCGGCGGCGAGGACGAGGCCGGTCTCCTCCCGCGCCTCCCGGACCGCGGCCCGGCGTGCGCCGTGCAGGCCCTCCCCGTCGCCGTCCTCGACCCGGCCGCCGGGGAACACCCACAGCCCCCCGAACGCCTGGCCCGACGTCTTGCGCAGCATGAGGCACTCGGCGCCGCCCGCCCCGTCCCGCACGAGGACCACCGTCGCCGCGTCGTGCAGGGGGGCCGTGCCGTCACCCGAGGTCAGCAGATCCGCCATGCCGGCAGGATGCCCGCCGCGGCCCGATGGCGCCACCACTCGTCGCCGCCGGGGCCCGGTTGTGGAAAAATGGAGCCATCCCCCCAACGGCAGACACCTCGCGAGGAGGTGCGTCCGAGTGCTGATCGAGCACATCCTGCACCGCAAGGGCGCGGAGGTCGCCACCGTGGCGCCCGACGCCACCGTCGCCGACGCCGTCGGCCTCATGCACGAGCGCAACGTCGGCGCCCTCGTCGTGACGGCCGAGGGCCAGCCGGTGGCCGGCATCCTGTCCGAGCGCGACGTCGTGCGGGCGCTCGCCGGCGCCGGGGACGCTGCCGCGCTGCTCACCCGGCCGGTGTCCGACCTGATGACCACCGACCTGACCACCTGCGGGCCGCGGGCGACGGTCGACGAGCTGGCCCGGCTGATGACCGACCGGCGGATCCGCCACATCCCGGTGCTCGACGGCGACCGTTTGGCGGGCATCGTCAGCATCGGGGACGTGGTCAAGTCGCGCATCGACGAGCTGCAGGCCGAGACCGACACGCTGCACGACTACCTGTCCTCGGGCCACTGATAGTGTGCGCCCGAGCCACGGTTCCGGGAAGTCGGTGCGAATCCGACGCGGTCCCGCCACTGTGACCGGGGAGTGACCCCCACGACGCCACTCGGCTGCGGCCGGGGAAGGCGGGGCGAGCGTCGATCCGGGAGCCAGGAGACCGACCGTGGGCGATATCCACGTGGATGGAGGACAACGATGGCCCCGAGCACGACTTCCGTGGCGACCGCCGACCCCGGTGTGGTCGTCGCACCGATCCCCGGCTGGATGCTGGCCGGCATGCTGGTCGCCGCCGTCCTCGCCCTGTGGCTGGTGACGTTCGACAACGGGCAGCTCACCACCTGGCTGGCGCACCACAACCTGTTCTTCCACGAGTTCTTCCACGACGGCCGCCACGTCATCGGCGTGCCGTGCCACTGAGCGCGCCCCGCGCCTGTCGGGAGAACGACCCGTGCTCGCCCGCTTCGACTTCACGCGCCCGCTCACGATCGTCGTCGCCGCGGTCCTGATCGGCATCCTCGCCGGGCTGGGCGGCGCCGTCTTCGCCACGATCGTCACCGAGCCCCGGATCGACGACGCCATCGCCCTGGAGGACGCCCGGGCCGCGCGCGAGCCCGCCGGCGCCTCCGCCCAGGACGACGACATGGCGACGGTGAGCCGCAGCGACCAGTCCGGCCCCGGGCTGTTCGCCGGCTACGTCATCGCGGGGGCCGCCTACGGCCTGCTGCTGGCGGTGGCCAGCCTGTCGCTGCGCACCACGACCGGCGGGCCGTTCCGCCGGGTCGTGCTGTCGGGGATGCTGCTGGCCGGGGCGATGACCGTGGCGCCGTGGTTCAAGTACCCGCCCAACCCGCCGGCGGTCGGCAACCCCGACACCGTGTACGAGCGCGAGCGGCTCTACGTGCTGCTGATCGTGCTGATCGCCCTGGTGCTGGCCGGGGCGGCCCACCTCTCGGCCCGCCTGCGCCGGGCGGGCTGGCCCGACGACCGCCGCACGCTGGCGGTGACCGCAGTGGCGGTGACCGCGGTGGCCGTCGTGTTCGCGGTCATGCCGCCGACGCCGGACACTATCGGCGTGCCCGCCAACCTCGTGTGGCAGTTCCGCATCGACTCGCTCGCCGGGAACCTGCTCGTGTGGACGGTCCTCACGCTCGGCCTCGGCACGCTCTGGACCGAGTCGGCCCGGCGCGCGGCGGCCGCCGCTCAGAACTCGATGCCCTTGAGCGCCGAGATGCCGGCGTCGTAGGCGTGCTTGACCTTGCGCATCTCGGTCACCGTGTCGGCCACGTCGACCAGCTCGGCGGGCGCGTCACGGCCGGTGGCGACGACGCTGGTGCGGGGCGCCCGGTCGCGGATCGCCCCGGCCACCTCGGCGGCGTCGACCCAGCCGTACTTGACCGGGTAGGTCACCTCGTCGAGGATCAGCAGGTCGTAGTCGCCGGAGGCGAGCTTGGCCGCCGCCACCCGCCACGCCTCCCGGCCCAGCTCGGCGGTGCGTTCGAGGTCGGTGGACTCCCACGTGAAGCCGTCGCCGAGCGTGTGCCACTCGATGCCGAGGTGGTCGGCCAGCTTGCGCTCGCCGGTCTTCCACTTGCCGCCCTTCACGAACTGGACGACGGCCACGTTCCAGCCCCGCGCCCAGCCGCGGACCATGACGCCGAACGCGGCGGACGACTTGCCCTTGCCGTGTCCGGTGTTGACGAGGACGATCGAGCGGGCGCGGGCCATGGCGGGGAGGGTAGGCCGCACCGCTCGCGTTCTGTCCCTGGAAACGGTCGCCCTGGCGACCGTTCCGGGGGACAAAAGCCGGCGGCGACACGCCCGTTGCGCCCCGCCGCCCCCCGCCGGCTCCTCGCCCCCAGGACCGCGCCGTGACGGCCTCGGCGGCGCCGACACCCCGATCCGCAGGTCCCGCGTCCCGGCAACCCGTTCTGTCCCTGGAAACGGTCGCCCTGGCGACCGTTCCGGGGGACAAAAGCCGGCGGCGACACGCCCGTTGCGCCCCGCCGCCGCCCGCGGCCTCCCTCGCCCCCAGGACCGCGCCGTGATCCGTTCGGCGGCGGGTCGGGAGAGGCCGCGGTGACCGGGGCCGGAATCGGGCCCGGGCTGCGGGGCGGGCTGGTCGTGTGCGGCACCACCTCCGACGCCGGCAAGTCGTTCGTGGTCGCCGGGCTGTGCCGGCTGCTGGCCCGGCGCGGGCGTGCGGGTGGCGCCGTTCAAGGCGCAGAACATGGCGCTCAACGCGGCCGTGACCGCCGACGGCGGGGAGATCGGGCACGCCCAGTGGGTGCAGGCCACCGCCGCCGGGGTCGAGCCCGAGGTGGCGATGAACCCGATCCTGCTCAAGCCCACCAGCGACCGGGCGTCGCAGGTCGTGGTGCTCGGGCGCAGCCGGGGGGTCCGCTCCGCCGCCGAGTACCACGGCGACAAGCCTGGCCTGCGGCCGCTGGTGCTCGACGCGCTGGCCGGGCTGCGCGAGCGGTTCGACGTCGTGGTGTGCGAGGGCGCCGGCAGCCCCGCCGAGATCAACCTGCTGGACGGCGACCTCGTCAACCTGCCGCTGGCCCGGGATGCCGGGTTGCCCGCCATCGTCGTGGGCGACATCGACCGGGGCGGGGTGTTCGCCTCGCTGTACGGGACCGTCGCGCTCCTGCCCGACGACCTGCGGGCGACCGTGCGCGGGTTCGTCGTCAACCGGTTGCGGGGCGATCCCGCCCTGCTCGGCTCCGCGTGCGCCGACCTGGAGCGGCGGTGCGGCGTGCCCACGCTCGGGGTGCTGCCCTACGTCGGCGTCGTCGACATCGACAACGAGGACTCGCTCGCCCTCGATCGGGCGGACCCGCCCCGCCTCCGACGACGGCGACGTGCTCGACGTGGCCGCGCATCCGGCTCCCCCGGGTCGCCAACGCCGGGGACCTCGATCCCCTGCGGCTGGAGCCCGGGGTCGACGTGCGCTGGGTGCGGTCCCCCGCCGCGCTCGGGCGGCCCGACCTCGTCGTCCTGCCCGGGTCGAAGAACACCCGGGCGGACCTCGACTGGTTCCGGCGCTCCGGGCTGGCCGGCGCCGTCGAGCGCTCCGGTGCTCTGGTCGTGGCCATCTGCGCCGGGCTTCAGATGGCCGGCACCGCCATCTCGGACCCCGACGGCGTGGAGGGGCCGCCCGGTGCCGCCGCCGGGCTCGGGTGGCTGCCCGTGGCGACCGAGTTCGGCGGGGACAAGGTGCTCGACCGGCCCTCGGGGACCGCGAGCACCGGCGAGGCCGTGGCCGGGTACCGGATCCACCACGGGCGGGTGCGCGCCTGTGGGCCCGGGGCCGAGCCGTGGCTGCTGGCCGGCAACGGCGAGGTGCTCGGGTGGCGCAGCGCCGGCGTCTTGGGCACCACGCTGCACGGGCTGTTCGAGGCCGACGGGTTCCGGGCGGCCCTGCTCGGCGACGTCGCCCGGCGGGCCGGCAAGCGCTGGGCGCCCGGCGGCGTCTCGTTCGCCGCCGCCCGGATGGACCGGCTCGACCGCATCGCCGACACCCTGGAGGCGCACCTCGACCTCGACCGCCTGGCCGCGCTGATCGCGGAGGGGGACCGCGGGAGCATGCGGACGTGACCGACACGACCACCGCGAACGACGCACTGGGACGCCTCACCGACGCCGCCGGGTTCCTGCGCTGGCGGGTCGCCGGGCCGGGCGAGGCCCTGCGGGACGGCGAGCTGGACTGCGCCCGGCTGGCCGGCGACCCCGACCTCGTGGCGTCCGCCGTCGCCACCAGTGCCGACGGCCGGGGGTCCGACGATCCCCAGGTCGCCGCCTCGCTGTGGTGGCAGGGGTACGCCTACCGGGTGGCCGGCACCGCGCTCGCCTGCTGGCTGCTCACCGGCACCGCCCCCGACGCCCGGGCCGAGGCCATGGCCGTCGGCATCGCCCGCGACCGGCCCTCCTCCGTCGTCTACCGGCCCGTCGCGCCCGCCAGCGACGTGCCCGTGACCGACGACGTCGGCGTCCTCGTCGCGGGGGCGTTCGGCGGGCACCTCGACCGCGTCGCCGACGCCCTCGTCGCCCGGTGCCGGCTCGGCACGGCGCTCGTGTGGGGCAACGTCGCCGCCGCCTGCGCGTCGGGGGCCGGCGCCGTCCGGGAGGCCGCCGGCACCGACTGGCACGGGCGGCTCAACGCCTTCCTCGCCGCCGTCCCCCACGACGTGGCCCGGCTCGGCGACTGGGCGCCGACCCCCGACGGCGGGTGGGCCTACCAGCGCCGGACGTGCTGCCTGTGGTGGAAGACCACCGTCTCCGGCGGCGCCCTGTGCGTCGACTGCTCGCTCCGGCGACGCGCCGGACCCGACCCCGAGGGCCCGCCTGCGTGATCCTGTTCGTCAGCAACGCCGACACCGAGCTGCTCGCCCTCGGGTCGATCGTCCACCGGCTGCCGGCCGGCTTCCCCGCCGTGCGGGGCGCCGACCCCGCCCGGCCGGTGCACGTCGGCGACGAGGCGACGCGCGGTCGTCGTGCGGCTGCTCGGCGGGCGGGGGGCCTGGGAGGCGCCGTTCGACGCGCTGCGGGCCGAGTGCCTGGCCGCCCAGGTCCCCCTGATCGCCGTGGGCGGCGAGGTCACGCCGGACGCCGAGCTGGTCGCGGCTGTCGACCGTGCCCGGCGGCATCGCGGCCGAGGTTCACCGCTACCTGGCCGCCGGCGGCCCGGACAACGTCGAGCAGATGCTGCGGTTCGTCGCCGACACCGTGCTGCTGGACGGGTTCGGGTTCGAGCCGCCCCGGCCCGTCCCCCTCACCGGCGTGTGGGACGGCGCCGGCCTCGGCCGGCCCGGCGCGGCCCGGCGGCCCGGGCGGCCGCTGGTCGGCGTCGTCTTCTACCGCGCCCACCTCGTGGCCGGGAACACCCAGTTCGTCGCCGACCTGTGCCGGGCGATCGAGGCACGCCGGCGGCGACGCCCTGGCCGTGTCGTGCTACTCGCTGCGCCCCGACGCCGAGGGCCGGGTCGAGGCCCTGGAGCTGTGCCGCGACCACGGGGTCGACGCCCTCGTCACGACCGTGCTGGCCATGGGCCGGGCCGGCGGCACCGCCGGGGATGCCGGGGAGGACGACTGGCAGGTCCCCCACCTGGCCGCGCTGGGCGTGCCGGTGATCCAGGCGCCGTCGTGCAACCGGTCCCGCGACGAGTGGGACGCCGACGACGCCGGCCTCACCCCGCTGGACGTGGCCCGGGGCGTCGCCATCCCCGAGTTCGACGGGCGGATCGTCGGTCCCGCCTTCGCCTTCCAGGAGGAGGTCGACGACGGCGACGACTCGGCACCCCGCTCGTCGCCACCCGCACCGACCCCGACCGGGTCGCCCGCCTCGCCGGCCTGGCCGTCCGCCACGCCCGCCTGCGCCACACCCGGCCTGCCGACAAGCGGGTGGCGGTCGTCCTGTCGGCCTACCCGACCAAGCGCAGCCGGCTCGGCAACGCGGTCGGGCTCGACACGCCCGCGTCGGCCATCGACCTGCTCCACGCCCTGGCCGACGCCGGCTACGAGGTCGGCGAGTTCCCCGCCGACGGCGATTCCCTCATGGCCGCGCCTGGCCGACGGCCTGACGTACGACCGGCCCACCCTCACGCCCCACCAGGCCGGCCTGGCCGCCGGGCGCCTGCCGGCCGCCGACTACACCGCGTGGTTCGCGACCCTGCCGGCCGGGCCCGGGACGAGGTCACGAGGCTGTGGGGGCCGCCGCCCGGCGAGGTCTACCTCGACGGCGGCGATCTCGTGTTCCCCGGCCTCGACCTGGGCGGGGTGCTCGTCACGATCCAGCCGCCGCGGGGCTTCGGCGCCGACCCGATCGGCACCTACCACGCCCCCGACATGCCCCCGCCCCACCACTACCTGGCCTTCTACCGGTGGCTGGACGACGGCTGGGGGGCCGACGCGGTCGTCCACCTGGGCAAGCACGGCACGCTGGAGTGGCTGCCGGGCAAGGCCAACGCCCTGTCGGCCGCCTGCTTCCCCGACGCCGCGCTGGGCGACGTCCCGCTCGTCTACCCGTTCGTGGTCAACGACCCCGGCGAGGGCACCCAGGCCAAGCGGCGCAGCCCACGCCGTGGTGGTCGACCACCTCGTCCCGCCCGATGACCCGGGCCGAGGCGACGAGCGACGTCGCCCGGCTGGAGACGCTGCTCGACGCCTACGCCAGCGCGCAGGCGATGGACCCGGCCAAGCTGCCCGCCCTGCGCCGCCAGGTGTGGGACGTGCTGGTCGACGCCGAGATCCACCGCGACCTCGGGCTGGGCGAGCACGTCGCCGAGGACGAGTTCGACAGCATGGTGCTCCACGTCGACGGCTACCTGTGCGCGCTCAAGGACGCCCAGATCCGGGGTGGGCTCCACATCCTCGGCCGGCCGCCGGAGGGCGGGGCGCTGGTCGACCTGCGTGCTGGCCATCACCCGGCTCGCCGCAGGGCTCGGTCCCGTCGCTGCGCGGCGGTGGCGGCGGGCGAGCTGGGGCTCGACCCCCGGTCCGAGCGCCGGCACGACGTCGACGCCGTCGAGGCCGAGTGCCGCCGCCGGGTCGAGGCGCTGGCGGCGATGGACTTCGCGCCCGCCGACGACCTCGGCGAGGTCGAGCGCTGGGTGTGCGACCGGCTGGTCCCGGCCCTGCGGGCGACCCCGGACGAGATCGCCAACACGCTGGCCGCACTCGACGGCCGCTACGTCCCCGCCGGGCCCGAGCGGGGCCCCCACCCGGGGCGCGGCCCACGTGCTGCCGACCGGCCGCAACCTCTACTCGGTCGACCCCAAGGCGCTGCCCTCGCCGCTGGCCTGGGAGGTCGGCCGTGCGCTGGCCGACGCGCTCGTCGCCCGGCACGTCGCCGAGACCGGCGCCCCGCCCACCACGGTCGGCCTGGTGCTGTGGGGCACGGCGGCGATGCGGACCGAGGGCGACGACGCGGCCGAGGCCCTGGCCCTGCTCGGCGTCCGCCCGACGCTGGGACGCCGGAGTCCGGCCGGGTCACCGGCATCGAGCCGATCCCGCTGGCCGAGCTGGGCCGGCCCCGGATCGACGTCACGCTGCGCATCTCCGGGTTCTTCCGCGACGCGTTCCCCCACCTGGTGGCCCTCCTGGACGACGCGGTCGCGCCTGGTGGCCGGCCTGGACGAGGACGGCGCCGACAACCCGGTCCGGGCCGCCGGCACGGCGGACGCCCGCATCTTCGGCCCGCCGCCGGGCGGCTACGGGTCGGGCATCCTGCCGGTGATCGAGCGCGGCTCGTGGCGCACCGACGCCGACCTGGCCGAGGTGTACCTGGCGTGGTCGGGGTTCGCCTACGGCCGCGACCGGTGCGGCGATGCCGCGCCCCGAGGCGATGCGCCGCCGGTTCGCCGCCATCGAGGTGGCGGTCAAGAACCAGGACAACCGCGAGCACGACATCTTCGACAGCGACGACTACCTCCAGGACCACGGCGGGATGGTGGCCGCCGTCCGGGCCCTGATCGGGCCGGGCGCCCCGGGCCTGGTTCGGCGACACGTCCGACCCGACCGCCCCCAGGTCCGGGCCCTGGCCGAGGAGGCGGCCCGGGTCGTGCGCAGCCGCGTCCTCAACCCGCGGTGGACCGAGGCCATGCGCCGGCACGGCTACAAGGGCGCCTTCGAGCTGGCCGCGACGGTCGACTACCTGTTCGGCTACGACGCCACGGCCCGGGTCGTGGAGGACTGGATGTACGAGCGGGTGACCGAGTCCTACGTGGCAGATCCGGCCATGCGGGCGTTCTTCCGTGCTTCCAACCCGTGGGCTCTGAGCGCGATCGCCGAGCGCCTGCTAGAAGCACATCGGCGAGGCATGTGGAACGCGACCGACGCGGCCCGCAAGACTCTGGTCGACGCCGTGCTGGAGGCGGAGGGCTGGGAGGAACAGCGGACATGACAGGGCGACACCTATCCCCGGGCGCAGGACCGTGAGCTCCCTCGCGCGCTTCCCCTTCAGTGCCGTCGTGGGCCAGGACGAGGCCCGCCTGGCGCTGCTGCTCGCGGCCGTCGATCCGGGCATCGGCGGCGTGCTCCTGCGGGGCGACAAGGGCTCCGCGAAGTCGACGCTGGCCCGGGGCCTGGCCGGGATGCTTCCCGGCGGCGCGCCGTTCATCGAGCTGCCCCTGGGGGCGACCGAGGACCGCGTGCTCGGGCACGATCGACCTCAAGGCCGCGCTGACCGACGGCGCCACCGAGTTCCGTCCCGGCCTGCTCGCCGCCGCCCACGGCGGGGTGCTGTACGTCGACGAGGTCAACCTGCTGCCCGACCACCTGGTCGACGTGCTGCTCGACGTGGCCACGTCCGGGCTCAACCGGGTCGAGCGCGACGGGGTGTCGCACTCACACCCGGCCCGGTTCGTGCTGGTCGGGTCGATGAACCCGGAGGAGGGCGAGCTGCGGCCCCAGCTGCTCGACCGCTTCGGGCTGTCTGTCGAGATCCGCTCGCCAACCGACCCGCGGCAGCGGGCCGAGGTCGTGCGGCGCCGGCTCACCCACGACGCGGGCGGCCGGGTCGACGGCGGCGAGGGCGACATCGTGCTGCGGGCCCGGCTGGCCGCCGCCATGCCCGCCGACCTGCCCGACCAGGTGGTCGACTTCGCCTGCCGGCTGGCGGTCAGCGTCGGCGCCGAGGGCCTGCGGGCCGACCTGGTGCTGTGCCGGGCCGCCGCCGCATTCGCCGGGTGGGAGGGCCGGTCGGTGGCCACCACCGTGGACGTCGAGCGCGTCGCCGCGGTCGCGCTCGGTCACCGCCGGCGCCGGCGGCCGTTCGACCCGCCGATCCTCAGCCCCGGCGAGCTGGAGCGCGCCGTCGAGGCCGCCGCGGAAGTCGTTCCTCGACGCCAACCCGGCCCCGCCGTTGCCGCCCGAGCCGGAGACCGAGGTGGCCCCGGCGCCGGCGCCCGCGCCGGCCGAGGCCCCGGGCGCAGGCGACCAGGCAGGCAGCCCGCTCGCCGGGCTGCTCGACACGCTGGCCGAGCACGCGGCCCGGCTGACCGGCTCGGGCGGCGGGCGCGGGGCTGCCCGGCGACGCGCCGGCGGCCGAGGGCGATACGGCCGACGAGGACGAGCAGCCAGCCGACCTCACGCCGCCCGAGCCCGACGAGCCCGCGGCGGAGGCCGAGGCCGAGGCCGAGGCGGAGGCGGAGGCCGCCACAGACACCGAACCCGAGGACGCCGAGCCCGCCGACGCCGCGCGCGCCGAGCCCGCCGAGCCCGAGGACGCGCCGGCCGAGCCGGAGGCGGCCACCGAGCCCGAGGAACCGGCCGAGCCGGAGACCGAGGCCGGCGGCGCCGAGGCCGCGGGCGACGCCGGCGACGATCCGGCGCCGGCCGCCGGGCCACCCACGGGCATCTGGGGGTCGCTGTCGGGCGAGAGCTTCAGCCGGCCGCCCGAGCCGCTGCCGGTCGACGCCCTCGGCGATCCCTCGGCGATCCCGCCGCCACCCCCGCCTCCTCCGCCTCCTCCCCCGCCCGGGCTCGGGGGCGAGGCCCGGGTCGGCCGCTCGTCGGGCCCGGACGTCCGGGGCCGCATGATCGGCGATCAGCCCCACGGCACCGGGCCGTCCGGCGGCGTCGCGCTGGCCGCCACCGTGCGGGCCGCGGCCCAGCGCCGCCAGGCCGACCCCGACGGTCCGCTGGTCGTGGCCGAGGACCTGCGCGAGCCGGTCCGGTCCCGCACGATGGGGCGCACGGTGGTCATGGCCGTCGACGCCAGCGGCTCGATGGGCACGCACCGGCGGGTGTCCGCCGCCACCGGCGCGGTCCTCGGCCTCCTGGCCGACGCCTACCTCCGGCGCGACCGGGTGGCGATGGTGACGTTCCGGGGCGACACGGCCGACGTCGTCCTGCCGCCGACGGCCAGCATCGAGCTGGCCCGCACCCGGCTAGCCGAGCTGCCGACCGGGGGTGTCACCCCGCTGGCCGAGGGCATCTCCGCGGGCCTGTCGATCGCTAGGCGGGCCGCGGGCGACGGCTGGCCGCCGCTGTTCGTGCTGATCACCGACGGGCGGGCGACGGGCCACCGCTCGGCGCTCGACCGGGCCCGTGCGGCCGCCGCCGAGGTGGCGGCGGCGGGCATCGCGGTGGTGGTGGTCGACGCCGAGGACGGCCCGACGCGGCTCGGCCTGGCCGAGCAGCTCGCCGCCACCATGCACGCCCGATACCTGCGGCTGGACGAGATGTCCTCGAGCACGGTGGAGGCCGCGGTCCGGGACGCGCTGCGCTCCTGACGGAGATGGCAGGCCCGCCCGGCCAGGGCCGCCATCGATACCCGTTGACCCGCCGCAGGATCGGGCACCGAACACACCTGGCCGGACGGACCAGCTCGGGGATCCACGCTGGGGACGTGAACCCGACCGCCCGACCGATCCCTACCGCGCGCCGATCAGCCAGGCGTCAGCGGGGCCGTGACCCGTCGTAGTATCTCTGTTCGTGTCGCGGCCCTACCGGTTCGCCCCGCCCCGGCCGGGCCGGCCGGTCCTGCGGCGGAGCCAGCTCCTGCGGCGCCTCCAGCTGCGGTGGGAACAGCCAGTCACGGTGATCGTCGCCGGTCCGGGGTTCGGCAAGTCGACCCTCCTGGCCCAGGCGATCGAGGAGAACGCGCTGGCGCCCCGGGGCGACGACTTCTGGCTCGGCTGCGGTCCGGGCGACGACGACCCCCGCGGGCTGGCCGACGGGCTGGCGACCAGCCTCGCCGCAGACCTGCCGCTGCTGCGCGATCCCGGCGAGGTCGACCCGGTCGAGGTGGGGCGGACGCTGGCGGCGGAGCTGTGGCAGCGCTCGCCCCGGCAGGTCTGCCTCGTGCTCGACGACGTGCAGGAGATCGGGCGCGACTCGGGGGCGGCCACGCTGGTGGCCGGGCTGGTCGAGTCGCTGCCGGCGAACGGGCACGTCGTGCTCAGCGGCCGCCACGAGCCGCCGGTGCCGCTCGCCCGGCTGGCCGCCCAGGGACGGGTCGACCGGATCGGCGAGGCCGACCTGGCCTTCGCCGACGACGAGCTGTCGGCGTTCGCCGCCCTCCGGGACGTGCCGCTCGACCGGCTCGGCGACCTCGGGGGGTGGCCGGCCCTGGCCGAGCTACGCACCGCCGGGTGGGGTCCGGGCATCGAGGACTTCCTGGCCGAGGAGGTGCTCGGGGCGCTGAGCGACGGCGAGCGCCGGGTCGTGGCGACGGTGGCGACGCTGGGCGGCGCCGACCAGGCCCTGGTCGACGCCATCGTCGGCGGCGGGGTCGACCTCGCGGGGCTGATGGGGCGGCTGCCGCTGACGTCGAGCGACGACGCGGGCTGGTTCACCGTCCACTCGATCTGGTCCGACCACCTGTCGCGCCGACTCGGTCCCGACGAGCGGCGCCACGCCCAGCGGGTGGCGGGACGGGCCCTGGCCGGGCGGGACCTGCGGCTGGCGGTCGACCTGCTGGTCGCGGCCGAGGCCCACGACGACCTGCGGTCGATCCTGCGCACGGGGTGCCGGGCCCAGGCGCTGGCGGCGTCGGCCGAGGGGATGGGCCGGCTCCACGCCCGGCTGCCGGACGCGATCCGGTCGACGCCGGAGGGGGCGCTGGTGGCGGGCATCGCGGCGTCGGCGTCCGACCTCGACCACGCCACCGACGCTGCTGGCCGCGGCGGCCGAGGGCTTCGCCGCGGCGGACGACGGCCCGGGACTGCTCAGCGCGGTCGAGCACCTGGCGATCTGCGCCCACTGGCGCGAGGACGTCGGGCTGTTCGCCAAGCTGCTGGGCTACGTCGACCGCCTGGCGGCGCTTCCGGAGGCCCGGGGATCGCTGGCGCTCGGCCAGGCGCTCCTGGCCGACACGGCCGGCGAGGCGCGGGCGGTGCTGGCGGCGCTCGACACTGTCGATCCCGGCGAGATCGCCCCGTACTGGCGGGCGCCGGTGGCGTGGCTGCGGGCGTCGGCCCACCTGGCGCTCGGGTTCCCCGAGGCGGCCCGGCGCCACGCCGAGGTGGCGGTCGCCGCGGCCAGCCCCGCGCTGCGGGGCGCGCTGATGATGGTCCAGGTCAACGCGCTGGAGTTCTGCGGCGAGGTGGCCGCCGCCCACGAGGCGCTGGACCGGATGCTCGACCAGCTGGTCCAGACCGGCAACGACCACAACCTGGCGTTGGGGTACACGATGGCGGCGTCGCGGGCGGGCCTGGCGGGCGACGTCGACGACGCCGAGCGCCACCTGGCGAGGGCCCGCCAGTACGCGGGCCCCGACCCGAGGCCGCGCCTGTGGTCGTCGCTGCGCACGGCCGAGGCGGCGGTCGCGATCGGCCGCGGCGACGAGCCGGAGGCGGCCAGGCTGCTGGCCGGCCAGCTCGGCGGCCACAAGGTCACGGAGGGCCGCCCGCACTACGGCCACCTGCGCCGCCTGCCGCTGCTGTACGTGCTGGTCCCGGAGACGCGCGAGCAGTTCGAGGCCGACGACGTCGGCCCGTGCTACCAACCGGCGCTGCGGCTGGCCCGGGCCCTGGTCGCGGAGCGGGAGGATGGCGACGTCGCCCCGGCCGCCTCCCTGCCGGCCGACACGTGGGCGGCGGCTCCGGCGGTGCTGCCGGTGGCGTGGCTGGTCGAGCTGGCCACCGCGGCGGCCGCCGGGGGCCGGGCCGGCGCCGAGTCGGTGGTCAGCGATGCAGGGCCGAGGGTCCGCCCGGTCCTCCAGCGCCTGGCCGAGCGCCCGGGCGCCCCGAAGCAGCTGGCGACGTGGGCCCGCACGCTGGTCGACACGGTCCCGCCGGAGCCGTCCGCCCGGCTGGAGCTCGACGTTCTGGGCCCGACGGTCCTGCGCCGGGACGGCCGGGTGGTCGACCACCCCCACTGGCGCCGGGAGAGGGTGCGGGCGCTGCTGCTGGTCCTGGTGGCCAGGCGGGGCGGCACGAGGGAGGAGCTGGCGGGAGCCCTGTGGCCGGACCTGGACACGCAGAGTGCACTCCGGAACCTGCGGGTCACGCTGAGCTACCTGCTCGCGGTCCTGGAGCCGGACCGCCGGGACGGCACGCCGCCGTTCTTCGTGCGCAGCGAGGGCGCGGCACTGCGCCTCGTCAGCCACGGCTGGCTGGCGGTCGACGCCCGCCAGTTCGACGACCTGTGCGACCGGGCCGACGAGGCCGACAGGCTGGGCGAGCCGTCGGCGGCCCTGGACCTGTACCGCCGGGCCCTGCGCCTGTACCGGGGCCCGTACCTGGCCGACGCCGGCTACGAGGAGTGGGCCCTGCCGCATCGCGACCGCCTGTCGGCCCGGTTCGTGGCGGCCGCGGTCAGGGCGGGCGAGCTGACGCTGGCCGCCGGCAACCCGGACGAGGTCCTCCGCCTGGCCTCACGGGCGATCGAGACGGAACCGTGGTCGGAGGAGGCCCACCGGCTCATGGTGGCGGCCCACCTGGCCCGCGGCGACCGGGCGGCGGCTCGCCGGGCGATGAACACCTGCCTCGCCCAGCTGGACGAGCTGGGCGTCTCCCCCACGGCGGACACGGAGACGGTCCTGCGGCGGATCGCCTAGGTCTGGGACGGACGCGTCAGTCCGCTAGAGCCGTGTAGACGCAGGTCCAGAAGTCCTGGATCACCGCCGGCGGAGGGAACGCGGTGGTGAACATGTCCGTGGTGAGCACCGTGGCGGCCAGGCGCTCGCGTGGATCGTTGGCCCACGCGCTACCGAGGCCGCCGTCCCACCCGTAGGTGCCCACGCTGCGGACCAGCCCGGCCCGCCGGACCTGGACGCCGACGCCGTAGCCCCACCCCATCGACCCAGCGGGCAGCGGGCCGGACGCGCCCCGGTCCACGCCCAGCTGGTCGGTGGTCATCGCCTCGACCGACGCCCTCGACAACAGCCGCGAGCCGTCGGGCAGCCGGCCGCCGGAACGCAGCATCGACGCGAACGCATGCACGTCGTCCACCGTCGACACCAGGCCGCCGCCACCGGACGGGAAGGCGGGCGGCGACGCCCACTGACCGTCGGGCGGGTCGTAGACGACGCGCTCCTCCGTCGCCGGGTCGGTCGTGTAGCAGGTGCCGAGGCGATCGGTGTCGCCGGTGGAGAAGCCGGTGTCGACCATCCCGAGCGGCTCGAACACCCGCTCCCGCAGGAACACGTCGAGCGGCTGACCGGACGCTCGGGCGATCAGCACGCCGAGCACGTCGGCGCCGGTGTCGTACAGCCAGCGCTCGCCCGGCTGGTACAGGAGGGGCAGTGTGGACACGCGGCGCAGCCACTCGTCGGGCTCGGGCGGGACCTGCGGCTCGGGCGGGCCGGCGCCCAGGCCGAGCTCCGCCATCGCTTCCATCAGCGGCTGGGGCCAGGGAGCCTCGAAGTCCATGCCGAGCCCGAGCTGGAACGTGAGCACGTCCGCGACCGTGATCGGCCGCGCCGCCAGGACGGTCTCCCCGTCCAGCGGCCCGCGCCCGTCGACGAGCACCCGCCGGTCCGCCAACTCGGGGAGCAGACCGTCGATCGGGTCGTCGATGCGGAGCCGGCACTCCTCGACGAGGAGCAGCGCGGCGACGGCGGTCATGGGCTTCGTCATCGACGCGATGCGGAAGATGCTGTCGCGGCGCACCGGCTCGCCCCCGCCCCGCGTCAGCGTGCCGGCGGTGCCCACCTCGACGTCGCCGTCGCGGGACGCGAGCCAGGCGACGCCGCCGACCGTGTCCCGATCCACGTGCTCGGCCATCCGCCGCTGCAGGAGCTCCCGGCGCTGAGGATCGAATCCGTTCATACCCGTACAGACTTCCGCACGGGCCGGATCCCATCGACCGCGTTCGGGCGGAGGCCGCCTCCACCTGCGGGAGGACGGCACGAATAGACCACGGGAGGGAGACGCGGCCGGGGTCGATTCGTACGGTGGCCGTATGAACGCCAACGCAGAACCGGTGGTCGAGATCGCCGGCCTCACCAAGCGGTACGGACCGCACGTGGCGGTCGACGGCGTCGACCTCACGGTCCGGCGCGGCGAGATCTTCGGCCTGCTCGGGGCCAACGGCGCCGGCAAGACCACCACCGTCGAGTGTGCCCAGGGCCTGCGCCGGCCAGACGGCGGCACGGTGCGGGTCCTGGGCCTCGACCCCGGGCGCCAGCGGGCCCGGCTCGCGTCCCGCGTGGGGAGCCAGCTGCAGCAGGCCGAGCTCCCCGATCGCATGCGGGTGGGCGAGGCCGTGCGGCTGTTCGCCGATGGCCCCGTGCCCGACGCCGCGGTCGAGGAGTGGGGGCTGCGGTCGCTGTGGCGGACCCCGTTCGGGGGACTGTCGGGTGGCCAACGCCAGCGGCTGTTCATCGCGCTGGCACTGCTCAATCAGCCCGAGGTCGTGTTCCTGGACGAGCTGACCCAGGGCCTCGACCCCGCGGCCCGCCGGGCCGTGTGGTCCCTCATCACCCGCATCCGGGAGCGCTCCACGACCGTCGTGCTCGTCACCCACTTTGCCGACGAGGCCGAGCTGCTCTGCGACCGCATCGCCGTGATGCGAGCCGGGCGCGTCGTGGCGGAGGGGACGCCGGCCGAGCTGAAGGAAAGCCACGGCCACGGCATCACCATGTCGTTCACGCTTCCGGCCCCCGACAGCGGGGCGCTGCGGGCCATCCCCGGCGTCGAGTCCGTCGCCATGTCCGGCGCGGGCGTCGAGGTGCGGGGCCGGCGCACGATGATCGCCCCGGTCGGCGCCTACCTCGTCGCCCAGGCGTGCGGGGCCGGCGTGCCCGACGACATCCGGGTGACCGAGCCGACCCTGGAGACCGCGCTGCTACGGCTGCTCGACGGCGACGCCGACCAGCCCCGATCAAAGGTCGTGACGCCATGAGCTTCGCCTGGAAGCTGATCCGCAACGAGTGGCGGCTGTTCCTGCGGGAGCCGCTGGCGATGACGTTCGTCGTCGCCTTCCCGGTCATCACCGTCCTGGTGCTGGGCGGGGTGTTCGAGGAGGACGACCCGGCCTTCGGCGGGGCGTCCCCGAGCGACTACTACGTCGCGGCCTACGTTGCGGTGGTGATCGCCGCCGTCGGCCTCGTGATGATCCCCGTCCACGTGGCGAGCTACCGGGAGCGGGGCGTCATCCGGCGGTTCGACGCGGCGGGCGTCCCGCGCTGGGCGTTCCCGGCCAGCCAGTTCGTGACCGGCCTGCTGTTCGTCCTGGTGGGCATCGTCGCCGTGTGGCTGACCGGCCTCGTCTCGTACGGCGTCCCGCCGGTCGACGACCTCGCCCGGACGGTGCTCGGGACACTGAGCGGCGCACTCGCCTTCATCAGCATCGGCGTGCTCCTCGGGGTGCTGCTCCCCAACGCCCGGGCCGCCCAGGGCGTCGGCATGCTGCTGTTCTTCCCGATGTTCCTTCTCGCCGGCGGCGGGCCGCCCCCGGGGGCCATGTCCGACGTGATGGCCGACGTCTCCACCTGGCTCCCGCTCACCCACGTGACCCGGGCGATCCAGGAGCCGTGGCTGGGCCTCGGCACCAACACCGACCACGTCGTCGTGAACCTCGCCGTCTTCGCCGTCGCTACCGTGTGGTGGCTGCTGGCGGCCGGCGTGGTGGCGACCGGGCCCCGGTCCCTGACCCGGCCCGAGACGCTGGCCGTGGCGGCGGGAGGAGCCGTGACGTGAGGTTGGCCGACGACCTGCGCCGGCCCGAGTGGCCGGTGCAGCGATCGGAGCGCCCGTTCCTGGTGGTCAGCGCCGTCGTCATCGTGGTGGCGGCGCAGTGGAGCGACCCGGGGACGGCCGGCGAGCTGGCCGCCGTCGTGCTGGCGGCGGCGGTCTTCGTCGCGCGGGGGTTCGTCGCCGGGCCCCCGGCCGAGGTGTTCGCCATCCCGGTCGCGCTGCTGGTCAGCTTCGCGATCGGCCAGGCCGGAAACCTCGAGGTCGCCTTCTTCCTGCTCGTGCTGATCACGCTGTACGCCGCCTGGCACCTCGACTCCAACGTCCGCGCGACCGCGATCCTCGTGCTCGCCATCGCCAGCCCCTGGGTCGTCGCCACGCTGCTGGCGCCCGAGGACGGCATACGGTGGATCCCCTGGTCGGCCGGCTCGGCGTTCACGTTCGCCCTCGGTCGCACCCTCAAGCAGCAGCGCACGCTGATCCGCGAGCTGGAGGCCGCCCGTCGGTCGCTCGCCGACCAGGCCGTCGCCGACGAGCGGCGCCGCATCGCCCGCGAGCTCCACGACCTCGCGGGGCACACGCTGGCGGCCATGCTGCTCCACGTGACAGGGGCCCGACACGTACTGCGGCGCGACCTCGACGAGTCCGAGCGGGCCCTGCGCGAGGCGGAGGCGGTCGGCCGGGCCAGCCTCGACCAGATCCGGGCGACGGTCGCCGCCCTACGGACGACCGAACGGGGCGTCGAGCCGCCGGTGCCCGGCTCGGCCGACCTGGGCGCCCTCATCGACGACTACCGCCGCGCCGGTCTGGTCATCGACGACCGGATCGCCCCGGACCTCGACTCCGATCGACGGGCCGGCGGGGACGGCGCTCCACCGCATCTGCCGGGAGGCCCTGTCCAACGTCGCCCGCCACGCGCCGCACAACACGGTCACGGTCGAGCTCGCCGTCGACGGGGGCGAGGACGGCCGCGGCCAGGCCCGGGTGGTGGTCGCCGACCACGGTCGGCGACCCCGCGCCATGGACGACGGGCCCCACTTCGGGCTCATCGGCATGGCCGAGCGGGCCCGGGCTCTCGGCGGCGAGCTGCAGGCCGCGCCCACCGGCGACGGGTGGCGGGTCGAGGCGACCATTCCGGTCGAGCGGGCCGCCGGCCGGGCGGCACCGTCGTGATCCGGGTGGTGATCGTCGACGACCAGCCCGTCGTGCGGGCCGGCGTCGTCCGCATCCTCGGTCCCGACGACGGGTTCGAGGTGGTCGCCGAACTCGACGACGGCGACCAGGTGCCGGGCACCCTGGCAGCACGTGGCGGCCGACCTGGTGCTGATGGACGTCCGCATGCGGCGGGTGAGCGGGCCCGACGCCGTGCGCCTCCTGCGGGAGCAGGCCGGCGAGGCGCCGCCGGTGCTCATGTTCACGACCTTCGACGACGACGAGATCCTGTGGAGCGCGCTGGACGCCGGTGCCGCGGGCTTCATCCTCAAGGACTGCGCGGCTGAGGATCTGATCGCCGCCTGCCGGGCGGTGGCGGCCGGCGGCGCCTGGCTCGACCCGCAGGTGGCGCCGCGCGTGATGGCGGCGTTCCGCCGCCAGGTCGTCCCGCAGCTGCGCCAACGGGCGCGGGCCGACCTGCTGACCGAGCGCGAGCACGACGTCCTGCGCCACATGGCCCGTGGCGCGACGAACGGTGAGATCGCGGCCCGCCTTTCGGTCGGCGAGGCGACGGTCAAGTCCCATGTCGGCTCGATCTTCGCCAAGCTCGGTGTGCGCGACCGCGCCGCGGCGATCGTCTTCGCGTACGACAACGGCCTGGTCGAGCCGGGGGCCGGGCCGCACGGCGAGCCGTAGAGTCATCACATGCCCGAGGGTGGCGCGTTGGAGCGGATGCGGGTCGCCGGGGACGTCGCCCCGGCGACCGAGGACCCTGGCGATCTGCCCGAACCCGTAGTGCTCGACGGGGTCGAGCCACCGTCGAGCGTGCTCGCCCCCTTGCGGCGCAACGAGCGCTGAACGCCGTCGTCTACCTCGACTCGTCGGCGTTGGTAAAACTGGCCGTGCTGGAGCCCGGGTCCGACGCGCTCGAGACGCCACCTGCGGCGCCGGCGGCCCTGGGTGTCGAGCGCGTTGGCACGGACTGAAGTGCTCCGGGCGCTACTTCCTCCCGGTAGCTCGCGTTTTGTCCGCGGAAATGGTCGCCAGGACGACCGTTTCCGGGGACAGAACGGCTACAGCCGGGCGGCCTGGGCCAGCAGGTAGTGGACCGTCGGGGCCCAGGCGGCGACCGCATCGGGTAACGGGCGGCGGTTGAGCATGGGGCGTGACTCGGCGACCGCGCGGAGGAGGGCGGGCCCGATCGCGGCGAGGCCCTCGTGGTAGCCGGCCACCACCAGCTCGTGGAGGTCGTCCAGGGCCTCGGGTGGGACGTGGAAGTCGAGGGCGGCGAAGGCCCAGTCGATCGCGACCGTCGCGTCGCCGGCGGCGAAGAGGTTGGCCGGGTGCACGTCGAGGTGGCACAGCGTCGCCGGCAGCTGGTCGAGGATCACCAGGTAGCGCGGCTGCGACTCGCGCATGCGGCGCAGGGCGGCCGCGACCGGGGCGGGGTCGGGGAACCAGGGCGCGAGCAGGGGGTGGGACCACACGTCCGGCAGCGCCGGGTCACCGTCGCGCCGGGCGACGTACTTGCGGAGCCAGCCGCGGCTCAGCCACGGGTCCGCCGGGAGCGTCCCGGCGACGAACGCGCCCTGGGCCCGGGCCAGGTGCCGGGCCGCCGTCCGGTAGCGGGGCAGGGGCCAGCGCGGCGCCGGGGTCGCGGATGCCAGGTCCTCCAGCCACAGCGCGACCGAGCCGTCGTCCCGCTCGGCCACCAGGTGACACGCCGGCGCCCGCAGCCCGCCCCGCAAGCCCGCGAGCACGCCCGACGCGTACGCGTCGGCCTCCCGGCGCCAGTAGTACCAGTGGGACGGGTCGGTGCCCGCCAGTTGCCCTCGGCGGCCGGCGGGTGCATCACGGCCGTTTCTACGCGGAACTGGTCGCTGGGGCGACCAGTTCCGCGTACAAAACGCGTCAGGCGGTCGGGTGGCCGTCGGGGTCGACCTGGCAGAGCGCCCGCCACGCCCGCGGCACGTGGCCCCGCTGGAGCGCGCCGGCGCCGATCAGCGCGTCCAGCACCGGGCGGGTGGCGTCGACCCGCGTGGCGACCCGGTCCGGGTGGTTGCGGGCCGCCCCCCACGTGGGCAACGCCGGCAGGCCGACGGCGCCGAACACACCGGCGTGGATCATGTTCTCGTA
This sequence comes from uncultured Acidimicrobiales bacterium, assembly GCA_963739835.1. Taxonomy (GTDB): domain Bacteria; phylum Actinomycetota; class Acidimicrobiia; order Acidimicrobiales; family VFJN01; genus ZC4RG19. The sequence goes on along the minus strand of CAVUBW010000013.1, from coordinate 126,397 downwards.
CATCTCGCGGATCAGGCCCGGCGCCATGAACCGCACCATCGTGCGGTCGGCCAGCGTGGCCCGCTCCCAGACCTCGGGCAGCATCATCCGGGCAAAGGCCAGGTGGCGGGCCTCCTCCTGGCGGTGGTAGCGGTTGATGTCCCGCACGAAGGGGTCGGTGTCGGGGTGCTCGGCGGCCCGCTTCTGCATCAGGTCCGGGATCTCCTCGCCGGCCAGCACCATCGTGTACAGCAGCGCCGGCCGGTGGGTGACCTGGTCGATCAGCCGGTGCCCGACGGTCTCGACGAGCCAGCCGTCCATCGGGTTGGACGCCGGCGGCCCGTGCTCGCCCAGCTGGTCGAGCAGGCGGCAGAACAGCCGCGAGTGGCGGGTCTCCTCCCCCAACTCGTGCAGCAGGTACGTGATCCGGGGGTCGGTGTAGTCGTCGGTGCGGGCGATCTGGATGCCGAACCCGGCCATGAGGATCGCCTCGAACTGCAGCCCGGACCGGGTGATCGCCGCCAGCGCCTGGCGGCTGAACTCGATCGCCTGCTCGTCGTCGAGCGCCGCCTCCAGCCCCGCGACCGGGTGCAGCAGGTCGTCGGGCAGCAGCCGGCCCTCGCCGATGTGCCCGGTGAGCTCGACGTCGGGCTCGATCACCCGGGCCAGCGAGGCGATGTTCAGCTTGTCGACGCGCCGCCTGACGGCGTCGGATCGTCCGGTCATGGTCCCGGCCATGCGGTCCTCCCCGCCGGGCCACGCGAGGGCACGCGGCTACCGGCAGTAACGATTCCTAGACCGCCGTACCCGGAATCGCAACGTGACAGTCGGCACCGCGAACGTCCGCGCGGTGTGTGATCGAGCGACGGCATCCCCGCAGCCGCGAGACTAGGGACGAGTGGGAGTTGGGCGAGGGAGGAGCTTCCATGCATGTGACCGATCTGCACCGCCGCAGCGTCGACGACTTCATGACCACGGTCGCGGCGCTCGACGGCCGCGACGACGGAGTATGGGGCGCGCCGACGCCGTGTTCCGACTGGGACGTGCGGGCGCTGGTGAACCACATCGTCAACGAGGACCTGTGGACCGTGCCGCTCATGGAGGGCGCCACGATCGAGGAGGTCGGCGGCCGCTTCGACGGCGACCTGCTCGGCAGCGACCCGCTCACCGTCACCCGCGCCGCGGGCGACACGGCGACGATCGCCGCGGCCAGCGGCATCGTGGCCGGCCGTGTCGTCCACCTCTCGTTCGGAGACACGCCGGCCGAGGAGTACGCCCACCAGCTGGCCGCCGACCACATCATCCACGGCTGGGACCTGGCGGCCGCCATCGGCGCCGACCGCCGGATCGACCCCGAGCTGGTGGCGGCGTGCGCCGCCTGGTTCGCCGAGCGCGAGGACCTGTACCGGGCGTCCGGCGCCATCGGCGACCGTCCCGGCGACGTCGGCGACGACCCCCAGGACCGCCTGCTCGCCGCCTTCGGGCGCGACCCCGCCTGGCAGCCGCCGGCGCCGGCGGGCGGGTGACCACCCGTCCGGTCGACCGGGGCGACCGCACGCTGCCGATCACGATCGTCGGGCTGGTCGGCGGCCAGTGGTTCGGCCGGGACGCCGAGGCCGCGCTGCGCCGGGCGCACGCGCTCATCGGCCATGCCCGCCAGTTCGCGCTGCTGCCGGCGGACATCCTCGGCGAGCGCGTCGAGCTGTGGGGCGACATCGACGCGGTGATCACCCGCGCGGTCGAGGTCCGGGACTCGGGCGGGTGGGCCTGCATCCTGTCCGACGGCGACCCCGGCTACCACGGCATGCTCCGCCACGCGATCGCCCGGCTGGGCGAGGGCGCGGTGGCGGTCCACCCCGCGCCGTCCGCCGTGGCGCTCGCCTGCGCACGGGCGGGCACCACCTGGGACGACGCCGTGGTCGTGTCGCTGCACGGCGGCACCCTCGACGACGCGGTCGCCGCCGCCGTCGCCCACCCCAAGGTGGCGGTGCTGGTGTCGAAGGCCCGCCCACCCGCCGCGGTGGGCCGGGCCCTCGCCGACGCGGGGGTCGACGACCACCTGGTCGTGGTGTGCAGCCGGCTGGGCGAGGCAGAGGCCGAGCGGGTCGTCTTCACCGACGTCGCCGGCCTGGCCGATGGGACGTTCGACCCGCTGTCGGTCGTACTCTTGCGACACCCCTGACGAAGATCGACGATGGTGGCCTCCCCATGAACACCAAGCTCTTCCCCGCGCCCGCCGCACTGGCCGCGACCCTGGTCGGCGCCCTCGCTCTCGCCCTCGGCCCCGCGGTGGCCGCCGGCGCCGCGCCCGCCCAGGAGGGCAACGCGGTGCTGACGGTCGAGGCCGCCCACCCGGCCGACGGCGGCGTCCACTTCATCGTGCTCCTCACCCAGGACGGCGACCCCGTGAACGGAGCGACGGTCCTGGCCACGCCGGCGACGGCGGACGAAGACCAGCTCGCGCCCGTGACGCTGGTGCCCGCAGACGACGGCCAGTACGAGGGGTTCGTCTCGTTCCCCAGCGCCGGCACGTGGACGGTGCGCATTCGACTCGGACGACCCCTCAGCCTCGCTCACCAAGACGGTGGACGTGGCCGTGTCGCCGAGCACGTCCGGGCCGCCCGCCGGCAGCAACGGGGGCGGGTTCACGCCGGCCCAGGACGGCACAGGCACCAGCAGCACCGAGTCGTCCGATTCCGCCGGCGGCCCGCCGATCGCGCTGATCGCCGGGCTCGCCGTACTGGTGCTCGCCGCTGCCGCGGCCGCGGTCGTCGTCACCCGGCGCCGGCAGGCCGCGTCGACCCCGCCGCCGCCGATTCCCCGGACACCGCAGAGCAAGGCCAAGGCGACGGCGAAGCCCGAGGCCCGCAACTGAGGCCGATGCCGAACCGAGGCTGCACCCGCAACCGACGCCGAATCCGAGGCCCCCGACGACGCGAGAAGCCGACGAGAGCGAGAACGGCGCGCCGAGGCGGCGACGGCGGCGCCGCGGACCCGGGGAAGGTGGAGGCCACGTGAGGCTCCGGCGGGCCGGCCTCGCGGCGTTCGCCGCGCTGGCCGCCGTCGTGGCGCACGCCGGACCCGCCGCAGCCGACCCGCCCCGGCCGTCGGACTACCGGTCGACCGTGACCGGCATCGCACCCGAGGCCGAGGGCGTGACCGCCGAGGTCGTCGGTGGCGACGCCTTCCTGGAGCTGAGCGTCGACGGCCCCGAGGTCATCGTCACTGGCTACGGCCACGAGCCCTACCTGCGATTCCGACCGGACGGGACCGTCGAGCGCAACATCCGCTCGACCGCGACCTACATCAACGAGTCGCGCAACGCCGACGTCACGCCACCCGCCATCGCCGACAACGACGCCGAGCCCGAGTGGGAGAAGATCGCCGGCGGGGGGACCTACGCCTGGCACGACCACCGCATCCACTGGATGGGCAACCAGCCGCCGCCCGACGTCGAGCCCGGCGACGTGGTCCAGGACTGGACCGTCGACATCACCGTCGACGACCAGCCGACCACCATCAGCGGCACGCTCGTGCTGGAGCACCCGGTCAACCCGCTGCCGTGGCTGCTGCTGGGCCTGGTGGCCCTGGCCCTGGTCGTCGTGCTCGGCCGCCGGAACCCGACCGCCGTCGCCCGAGTGGCGGCGCTGGTCGCGGGCGCCGGGGCCACCCTCGTCGGGAGCGCCCAGTACCGGGCGGCGCCGCCTGGGTCGGGCGTCAACCCGCTGGTCCTGATCGTGCCGCTCGTGCGCCTTCTGCGCCGCCGCGGCCGCCATCGTGCTGCGGAGGCGCACCATCTCGGGGGCCCTGACGCTCGCCGCCTGTGCGGGGGTCATCGGCTGGGGCATTCCTGCGGCTGAACGTGCTGTGGAAGCCGGTCCTGCCCACCGACATGCCCTACGCACTCGACCGGGGCATCACGGCAGTGGTACTCGGCCTGGCGCTCGCCGCCGCCGGGCTCGTCGCCTGGGGCGGTGGCCTCGGTCGCCGCCCCGCCCGTGGCCGCCGCCGTCGCCTCCGGTGAGGGGGGAGTCTCACCGTGACGACGGTCGGCGACCGGTCGACGGGCACAACCCGCCGACCGGTCCGCCTATTCCTGCCCGCCACGATCGGCGGGCGCCGGCTCAGCTGGCCGACGGCGTCGGGGTCTCCGGGGGCGTCGAGGTCTCCGAGCCGCCGCCCTTGCGCCGGCTCAGCACCACGGCCACGATCGCCACGACAAGGCCCAGGGCGCCGACCACGAGGCCGACGGTGGCCAGGGTGTTGGCCTGGTCGACGTCGTCCTGGCTGACGCTGGACACGGTCACGCCGGCGGCATCGCCGGACGACGCGTCGGAGGCATCGGCCTCGGCGGCCGTCTCGTCGTGGTCGCCGCTGCCCTCGATCAGCTTGAGGGTGGGGACCGGGTGCTCGGGCTCCTCGCCGCCGTCGACCTCCGGGTCGATCCAGCGGACCTCTTCACCGCTGGAGTAGGTCTGCACGGTCGGGAACGTGATCATGTCGGGCTGCTCGGGGAGCGGGCCCGCCGAGATCTCGAACTCGTCGAACTCGCCGGGGTTGATCGTGCCGCCGGTCCAGGTGATCGTGCCGGCGACCTCGGTGATCGGCTCGCCGCCCTCGCTCTGGATCGGCTCGTCGAGGGTGCGGGGCGCGACCGTGTAGGTCCAGCCCGGCTTGGGCTTCACGCTCACGTTGGCGATCGGGTAGTCCTCGGGGAGGCTCACGACGACGCTGGTGGTCCCGGCGTCGTCGCGCTCGTTGGGGACGCGGAACGACAGGGCGGCGAAGCTGCCCTTGACGGCCTCGCCCGGGTTCACGGTGACGTGGGCCGACGCCATGGGCGCCGCCACCAACACGGCCACGCCGGCCACGGCGAGCGCGCGAGTCAGTGCACGGTTCTTCATCGGTTCCTGGCTCCTTGTGTGTCAGGGAATCGTGACCCCAGCGGTCACGTGATCGGGACGGTGGTCTGCAGCTGGTCCTCGTCGAACTCGCTCGTGCGCACGACGACGTCCAGCTCCCACTCGCCCGCGAACGGGAACTCGGTGCTCTCCGCCCGGTACTTGCCCTCGCCGCCGGCGACGAGGTCGACCGGGATCGGCCCCAGCTCCTGCGCCGGCAACCGCAGGGTCGCGGTGACCTCCTCCGGCTCGTCGGCCAGGGGGGCTCCGCCGTGGTCGGTGACGCTCAGCCGGACGTCGTTCTGACCGACGGCCGCCGGGGAGACGTCGACGGTCACCATGTAGCTGTCGGTGTGGAGCTGGGTCTCGAACGGGCCGGCCGGGCCGCTGGCGGACGCCCCGGGGACCGAGTTGACGAGCAGCGCGGTCACGGCCAGGACGGCGACGCCCAGGGCCACCTCGGCGCCGACCGACCGGCGGAGCACCGACAGGGTCGCCGCGTCGCGGTCGGGGCTCGCGGCGACGGCGCCGGGCCCCGGCGACAGCGACATCGCGGCCGCCCGGGCCGCGGCCCGGTCGCGCACCCACGCCCGGCTCACGGCGGCGCCGATCACCATCCCGCAGACCAGCAGGACCTTGATGACGAGCAGCCGCCCGTACGTGGTGTCGAAGAGGTTGTCGTAGCCGCCGATCTGGCGCCAGGCCTGGATCGACCCGCTGGCCACGAGGACCAGAACGCAGACGAACGCCACCTGGGAGAACCGGTTGACCACCCGCTCGCCGCCGTCGGCGCCGCCCCCGGCCAGGACGGCGCCGGCGAGGATCGTGAGGCCCGCCGAGCCACACGCTGGCCGCGGACAGGTGGGCGATGTCGACCACGAAGGCGAGCGGCACCAGGTCGCCGGCGCTGGCGTGCCCCGTCAGGCTGATCGTGACCAGGAGGGCCAGGCCGAGCCCGGCCGCAGCCCAGCGGTCGAGGCGCCGGGCCCGGGCCAGCAGCGCCACGACGCCGACCAGCACGAGCCGCGCGAGCCAGGCCCGCCCGTTGCGCACGCCGAGCTCGTCGGCGACGACGCCCGGGTCGAGGGCGTCGCCGAGCGAGCCGCCGATCGAGTACGCGGCCTGCAGGGGGATGCAGGCCACGGTGGCGACCACGGCCGCCCACCAGCCGGCGGTGAGCAGCCGGCGGGCCCGGGCATTGTCGCGACCGGCGGGCCAGATCCACGTGACGAACACGGAGCCGCCGACCACCAGGATCAGGCCGGCGAAGGCCACGAACCGGGCGACCCCGTAGATCGCGCCGAGGACGTGGTCGCCGCCCGACGCGCCGCCGAGCACGCCCTTGATGAGCGTGGCGTCGTCGCCGGGGGCGCCCGTGGCGGCGCCGACCCGGAACGTGAACGCGCCCGACACCGGGTGGCCGTCGGAGGAGACCGCCTTCCAGGCCACGACGTAGGCGCCGTCGTCGAGGTCGGCCAGCGCGAGCGAGGCGCTCGACCGCTCGCCGTCGGGGTGCTCGGGCTTGCCCTTCCCGACGCTGTCGCCCGAGGTGTCGAGGACGCGGATGCTGTCGTCGCCGATGTCGACCGCCTCGCTGAAGTGCAGCACGACCTGGGTGGGCGCGGTGGCGACCTGGGCGCCGGACGCCGGTTCGGTCGACAGCAGCTCCGCGTGCGCGTCGGCCCGCGCCGCGCCCGCGACGAGTGCCAGGCCCGCCACGGCCACCGCCGCGAGGGCCCGCCCCAGCCGGAGACGGCGGGTCATGCCAGGCGGACCACGACGGACGGGCGCGGGGCGCGCCGGGCGATGGCCCACAGGCACACGAGGCCCGCCACCTCGAGCGTGTGGACGAACTCGCGTCCGAGCAGTGCGTTGCCGGAGAGCGTGTCGAGCGCGGAGGTGCCGACCATGGCGGCGACCAGGACCGTGGCGAGCGGCAGCATGCCCCAGGCCCGGGCGGGCAGCAGCACGGCCAACAGGAAGCCGACGGCCAGGCCCATGTCCCATGCGGTGAGCTCATGGGCGAAGTGGACCGACGCGTGCCCGTCGTGCAGCAGCACGCCGGGGAACGAGACGACGAGCTGGGCGACGGCGAACAGGGCGAGGAGGGCGCGCCACTCGCCCACGCTGAGCAGGCCGGGGCGGCGCTCGGGCTCGGGCGGCGCGGTCAGCGACGCCAGCACCGCCGGGTTCAGCGGGACCGACGGCGCGGGCGTCCGCTCGACGGCCCGGGCGAGGACCTCGGCGGCCTCCGCCCACTCGGCACAGTCGGGGCACCACGCAAGGTGGGCGTCAATCTCGTCGTCGGGAACGCCGGCGTCTTCCCCGTCGAGACGGGCGGAGAGAGCTTCGCGGCACGTGCTGCAGCGCATGGCACAACAGTCGCCCGCCGAGCCGTTCTGGTTCCCGGAAACTTTCAGGCCCTAGGGTGGCCGCCTTGTGGACGAGATGACCGCGCTCGCCCTCAGGGCACGCGATGGCGACAGGGTGGCGCTGTCGGCGTTCGTGCGAGGCACCTGGGCCGACGTCGCTCGCCTCGTCACGGCGGTCGCGGGCCACGATCTCGCCGAGGATGCGACCCAGGACGCGTACCTGCGCGCCCTGCGAGCCCTCCCCCGCTACCGGGCCGAGTCGAGCGCCCGGACCTGGCTGGCCTCGATCGCCCGGCGGGCGGCGATCGACGCGGTGCGCAGCGCGGCCCGGCGCCGGCGCCTGGCGCGGCTGGTGGCCGCCCGCACCGAGCCCGAGGCCGGGCTGGTGAGCCTCAACGACGGGATCCTGACCGAGCAGGCGCTCGCCTGCCTCGACCCCGACCGGCGGACCGCCTTCGTGCTCACCCAGCTCCTCGGGTTCGACTACGCCGGGGCCGCCGAGGTGTGCGGCTGCCCGGTGGGGACGATCCGGTCCCGGGTCGCCCGGGCCCGCGAGCAGCTGATCGCGGCGATGCAGGCCGAGCCACAGCGCCGGGCCTGAGCGCCCGGCCCCTCCCGTGCCGCCCCCGCTGCCACCGCTGCCGGTCACGGCCTGCCTGCCCGACCTGCGGGCGGCGCTGGCGTCCGGCGGCGCGGCCGTGCTCCAGGCGCCCCCGGGCGCGGGCAAGACGACGATCGTCCCCCTGGCCCTGGTGGACGACGACTGGCTCGGCGGGCGGCGGATCGTGATGCTCGAACCCCGGCGGCTCGCCACCCGGGCGGCGGCCCGGCGCATGGCCGCGCTGGTGCGGGAGGCCGTCGGTGAGACCGTCGGCTACCGCACCCGGGACGACCGCCGGGTCGGGCCCGCGACCCGGATCGAGGTGGTGACCGAGGGGATCCTCACCCGCCGCCTCCAGCGGGACCCGGGGCTGGACGGCGTCGGCCTCGTGGTGTTCGACGAGTTCCACGAGCGCAGCCTCCAGGCCGACCTCGGCCTGGCGCTGTGCCTCGACGCCCGGCGCCACCTGCGGCCCGACCTGGCCGTGCTGGTCATGTCGGCCACGCTGGACGGCGCGGCGGTCGCCGCCCTGCTCGGCGACGCCCCGGTGGTGACCAGCGAGAGCCGGCCGCACGAGGTCGAGGTCCGGTGGGCGCCCCGCCGGCCCCGGGAGCACGTCGAGCCGGCGGCGGTGGCCGCCGTCCGCCAGGCGCTGCGGCGCGAGCCCGAGGGCGACGTCCTGGTGTTCCTGCCGGGGGCGGCCGAGATCGAGCGGGCGGCCGACGAGCTGCGGGGCGCGGACCCGGGGGTCGACGTCCACACGCTCTACGGCGCCCTGCCGGCCGGCGACCAGGACGCCGCCCTCGCCCCCGGGCTGCCCGGCCGGCGCAAGGTGGTGGTGGCCACGGACATCGCCGAGACCAGCCTCACCGTGGAGGGCGTGCGCATCGTGGTGGACGCCGGGCTGGCGCGCCGGCCGGTGTTCGACGCCACGACCGGGCTGACCCGACTGGAGACGGTCCCCGCGTCGCGGGCGTCCGCCGACCAGCGGGCGGGCCGGGCCGGTCGCCTGGGACCGGGCGTGGCGGTGCGGCTGTGGTCCAAGGTCGAGCACGCCGCCCGCCGGCCCTACACCGAGCCGGAGATCCGCCAGGCGGACCTGGCCGGGTTGGCCCTGGAGCTGGCCGTGTGGGGCAGCGACCCGGCCGACCTGCCGTTCCTCGACCCGCCGCCGGCCCGAGCGCTGGACGAGGCCCGGCGGCTGCTGGCCGACCTGGGGGCGCTGGACGCGGCGGGGCGGGTCACCGCGGCCGGGCGGGCGATGGTGGCGCTACCGCTGCACCCCCGCCTGGCCCGCATGGTGCTCGCCGCTCGGGAGCGGGGACCGTCCGAGGCGTGGCTGGCCTGCCTGCTGGCCGCACTGCTGGAGGACCGCGACGTGCTGCGGGGCCGGCCCGACGAGCGGCCGGCGGACGTGGCGGTGCGCCTGGCGCTGCTGACCGACGCCGGCCGCCGCCACCCGCTCGCCGACGGGCGGGCGCTGCGCCGGGCCCGCGACCGGGCGGCCGACCTGGCCCGGCGGGCGGACATCGCGCCGTCGTCGTGGGTCGACGCCGGAGCTGCGGGGGTGCTGCTGGCCCACGCCTACCCGGACCGGACCGCCCAGGCCCGAGGCGGCCGGGGCCGGTTCGTCCTGCGGGCGGGGACCGAGGGCACGCTTGCCGCCACCGACCCCCTGGCGGCGGAGCCGCTGCTGGCGGTGGCCGAGGTGGACGGCCGCCGGACGGGCGGCCGCATCCGGCTGGCGGCGCCGCTGGACCTGGACGACCTGCTCGCGGTGGCCGGCGACGCGGTGGTGTCGCACGCCCGGCTGGTGTGGGACGCGGAGCGCGACGACCTGGTGGCCCGGGTCGAGCGCGAGCTGGGCCGCCTGCGCCTGGGCACGGTCGAGCGCCGGCCGGAGCCCGGCCTGCCCACGACGACCGCCCTGGTCGAGCGCGTGCGGTCGACCAACCTGGCCGTCCTGCCCTGGACCCCGGCGGCTCGGGCGCTCCAGGCGCGGGTTGCGTTCCTGCGAGCGGTGGTGGGCGACGGCTGGCCCGACCTGTCGGACGCCGCACTGCGCCGGGGGCTCGGCGACTGGCTGGCGCCCCGGCTGGCGGCCGCCACGGGCAGGGCCGACCTGGACCGGCTGGACATGGCCCGCATCCTGCGCTCGCTCGTGCCGCCGGCCCTGGCCGGCGACCTGGACCGGCTGGCCCCGGACGCGCTGACCGTGGGCGGCGGGCGCCGGGTGGCGCTGGCCTACGGCGCCGGTGCGCCCGGCGATGCGCCAGTGCTGGCCGTGCGGGTGCAGGACATGTTCGGCACCCGCACCACGCCGACCGTGGCCGGCGGCCGGGTGCCGGTCGTGCTCCACCTGCTGTCGCCGGCCGGGCGGCCGGTGCAGGTGACGTCCGACCTGGCCGGTTTCTGGTCCGGCTCGTGGCACGAGGTCCGCAAGGAGATGGCCGGGCGCTACCCGAAGCACGCCTGGCCGGAGGACCCGACCTGACCCCACCGACCGGCTCGGGCGCCAGAAGGGCGGGTGCGGGGCGAGGAGGCGGCACAGGGGGTGTCGCCGGCGCCGCCGGGGCACCCATGCCGGAGACCGACGGCCGTCTCGTGGGGCGCCGCAGGCGTCCGGGACGGGGCGAGGCGTGACGAGCGTCCCGCCAGCAGCTTTTGTCCGCCGGACAAAACGCGGGACGACACGCTTGTGGCGCTTCGGCGCCCGGCGGGCGCCACAACGGCGGGTGGGGCTACGCGGCGGCCTTGGCCGCCGCCTCGTGGCCCGGCTCGGCGTAGGCGATCAGCTCGCGGCCCAGCGTCGCCGCCACGCCGTCGCTCCAGCTCGCCGCCGGGTCGAGGTGGCGACGGGCGTAGCGCAGCCCGAGGAGCCCCTTGTGGGCGGCCAGGTCGCCGCCCTCGGCCGCCTGCTCCAGCAGCAGGGCCGCGCCCGTGGTGCGGTTGGCCAGGTCGGTCAGCCGGCCCGAGATCGCCTCGGCGGCGTCGGGGTCCAGCGCCGCGAGCGCCTCGATCCGGGCCGCCAGCCCCTCGCGGGCCGTGGCGGTGGCCTCGACCGCCGGGGCGATCCACCCCGGACCGCCCTCCCTTGCCGCGGCCAGGGCCTCGTCGATCCTGGCCAGCAGGGCCTCGTGCGCCTGGTCCCGCCGGATCGAGCGCAGCACGTCGAGCACGCAGATGTTCTCGCTGCCCTCCCAGATCGGGTGGCACTGGGCGTCCCGGAGCTGGCGGGTGAGCCCCCAGTCCTCGCAGTAGCCGTTGCCGCCGTGGAGCTCGACCGCGTAGGACGCCGCCTCGACGCCCAGACGGCACAGCCGGACCTTGGCCGCCGGGACCAGGATGCGGCGCAGGTGGCCGCCGTCGTTGCGCCGGCCGGCCGCGGCGCACTCGAAGCCGAGGGCCGTCGCCGCCTCCAGCTCGGCCTGGAGGTCGACCAGCTGCTCCCGCACCAGCGGGAGGTCGATCAGCGCCCGGCCCTTGGCCCGGCGGTGGTGGGCCCAGGCGGCGGCCTCGGCGAAGCTGCGCCGGGCGATGCCCAGGCCCATGAGCGCCACGCCGAACCGGCTGCCGTTGACCATCTCCATCATCCGGCCGAGTCCGCCGGCATCGCTGTCGCCCGCCTCCGCGGCCCGGCGGGACCGCAGCGCGTAGCCGAGCGCGCCCTGGAACTCGACCTCGCCCGTCGGGACGCTGCGGGTGCCCAGCTTCTGCTTGAGCCGGCGGATCGTGTAGCGGTTGGGCGAGCCGTCCTCCAACGTCCTCGGGACCAGGTAGAGGCCCAGCCCCGCGGGGCCGTCGGGGGCGCCCTCCGGCCGGGCCAGCAGCACGATCGCCGCCCCGTCGACGTTCGAGCAGAACCACTTCTCGCCGCTGATCTCGACCCGGCCGTCGCCGAGGTCGCGGGCCGTGCAGTGGACCGTCCGGCCCAGGTCGGAGCCGCCCTCGCGCTCGGTCAGGAACATCGAGCCGTCGACCGCGTCGGCCACGTCCGCGGCCCGCAGGCCGGCCAGCAGGCCCTCCCGCACGTCCGGCGGGGCGTAGGCGTCGACCAGGCCGGCGACGCCGCCGGTCATCCCCAGGCTGCACACCATCCCCGTGTCGGCCTGGGACAGCAGGTAGCTGGACGCCCCGTGGACCACGCCCGGCGCCGGGCGGCCCCGCTCGCGGGCCTGGGCCTCGAACCCCGACGGGTACCCCGCCCGCCACAGCGCCGCCTTGGCGTCCACCGTCGCCGGGTGGTGGGCCACGGCGTTGACCTCGTTGGCCCACCGGTCGTAGCGCACCAGCTCGGGCGGGTGGGCGTCGATCGTGTCGGCGGCCCGGGCGATCGGGCCGCCGACCAACGCGCCGAAGTCGTCGAGCACCGCCTCCCAGAACGCCAGATCCTCGGGCGGGCAGTCCCGCCGCAGCCGCGCCACCAGGTCGGGGTCGAGCCGGAACCAGTTCTGCCCGACCACCGAGTCGATCTCAGACCAGTCGATCACCCGACCAGCCTGGCAGGCGTCAGGGGGCCGCGGCGAGGCTGCGGGCGTACTCGACCCGGCTGTGGGTGTCGGTGATCGCCGCCCACGACGACACCGGCACCTGGGTGGCGTGGTAGAAGCCGTCGCCCTCCACGCTGACCTGCACCACGCCCTGGACCGTGCGCTCCTTGACCAGCAGGAACAGCAGGCCGAGCAGGCAGGCCACGGCGAAGATGACGGCGAGCACGATCGCGTAGGCGGGGATGGTGGTCGACTCGACGATCTGGTCGGACATCGTCCAGGTCGTGCCGCGGACCGCGAAGCGGCCCTGCGGGAGGTAGACCCACCCGCGGCTCACGCCGATCTCGCCGACCTGGGCGACGATCGTGTCGCCCCCGTCGAGGTCGGCGAAGCCCGCGTAGGTCTGCTCCCCATACCACCCCTGCGTCATGCGCCGACACTCCCGCCTCGAGCCCGTGACCCACCCACGGACGTAGTGACCCTAGTGCCTCCGGCCGCGGCCGTCTCATACCGAAGCGCGCCGCCGGGCGACAATTTCCTCGCCGGCCCAGCCCGTCAGGTCGACGGAGCCCGGATCGGGGGCCGCGGGGCGCAGCGTGTGGTTGGAGGTGCCGTCCCGGACGTCGAGCGACGCCACGGGGCGGCCGTCGAACGCCACGTCCACCCGGTCGAGTCCGGACGTGTGCAGCCGCAGCCCGACCTTGCCGCCCGCCCGCGGCTGGGCCTCGGCGTAGAGCCGGAACGCCCGCCGGGCGGCGAGCAGCTCGCCGGCCCGGGCCAGCAGGTCCTCGTTGTCGGACAGGAGGTCGCGCCGGGTCAACTCGTGGCGCTCGTCGGGCCGGACGCCGAGGTCCTCGACCGGCGTGCCGCCGTGCTCGGCGCCGACCCGCAGCGTGCGGCGCACCGACACCCGGAACTCGGCGCCGCGTGGCAACTCGACGAACGGGTTCCCGGCGTCGTCGCCGGCGGCGGCCGGGTCGTCCGGCGGGACGTCCAGCAGCGTCTTGAGCAGGTCGTGGGTCCAGACGTTGGCGCCGCCCGCACCGGTGTTGTCGTCGACGCCCAGGACCGGGCCGATCCCGTGGTCCTGGAACCCGGCCGTGAAGATGTCGGTGGCGCTGTAGCAGAGGGCGTTGGTCACCAGCACGACCGGCCCGTGGTAGCGCTGGCCGAGGTCGTTGGCGGCGTCCTCGGCCGTGACCAGGTAGCCGTTGGAGTACTGGGCGCCGGTGACCACCGACTGCTCCAGCGACGGCACCCACGGACCCAGGTCGAACGTCGGGTCGAGCGGGGACGGGTCGTGGCGGCGGCACAGCTCGAGCATCAGCGGGCGTCGTCGTCATCTGGAACGGCTCGGGGGCGATCGGCCGGGGGGTCATCAGCTGGAGGAGCCGTTCGGCCGCCACGATCAGCCCGCCGCCGTTGCCGCGGACGTCGAGGATCAGCCCGTCGGGGGGCAGCTGCTCGACGAGGCGGATGAACTCGGCCACGAACTCGACGTCGTTGTCGACGTTGAACGAGAAGATCCGCAGGTGGCCGAACCGGCCCGACGGTGTCGTGACCGGCCGGGCCCGGAACACGGTCGGCTTGCTGGTCTCGACGTCGACCGAGGCCACCCGGTGGCGGGTCGCGGGGGAGGTGGGATCGGCGATGTCGGCGGCCGCCGCCAGCGCCGCCGGGGCGAAGAGCATCGTCTTGGCCTGGTTGACCGCCTCGACCTGGATGTCGACGCCCTGGCCCGCCTGGACGCCGAGGCCGAGTCCGGCCATGGCCATGTCGCCGGCCACCGCGACCTGCCAGTCGAGGCGGATCTCCCGCTCGTCGCCGTCGAGGCCCCGGTAGGTGACCACCACCCAGTCGTCCTCCGGCGGCAGCGAGCGGGCCAGCGGCCGGATCGTCATGGCGTCGAGGCCCCGGGCGAAGCTGGCCGCGTCGTTGCTGCCCGCCTGGTGGCGGGCGTTGGCCTCGACGGCGTGGCGGATCGGGGCGCCGTTCCAGTGGAGCACCTCGACCTCGGGCACGAACGTGGGGTGGCCCAGGCTGGCCGCGACCTTCGACACCACGAACTGCTCGCCGCCGTCGTCGACGTACCGCTCGATCAGGAACGGCAGGAACGCGGTCCGGGCCTGGAACGGGATCGGCAACAGGTAGTTGGTGTGCAGGTCGCGCAGCGACGTGAAGATGTCGCACATCTCGCGGTGGAACTCGACCTCGGAGCCCCGGGTGTCCTCGGTCAGCATCGTCAGCCTGTTGCGCAGCAGCCGCAGGCGCTGGACCGGGTCGATGGCGTGCATGGCCCGCTTCAGCACCAGGTGCACGTAGCAGTGGCCGATCAGCACGAGCGCCTGGTTGACCAGCGTCAGGCGGTCGGCCAGCGTCAGCTCGCCGTCGCCGACCGAGGCGACGAAGTCGGCCAGGCGCGCGGCCTGGCCCTGCCCGGACGCGGCGTCGGCGAGGCTGACGTCCGAGCGGGACGGGCGGGCCGGTGGGGCGGGTGCCGCCGGGGTGGGCCGGCGCCCCCGGCCCGGCACGGCGGGCGCCGGGGGCGCGGGCCGGCGGCCCAGGAGCGGGGCGGGGACCTTGCGCCCGTACAGCTCGGCCAGGCCCCGGATCACGTGCGCGGCCTCGTCGGACAGCTCGGGGCACCCGGCCATGCGGTCGACGTAGGTCTCGTCGTCGGCAACGGTCAGCGGGTCGAGCGCCAGCGGCCCGAGCGCCTCGGACAGCGGCTCGGCCGCCCCCATCATCCACAGCGGCAACGGCAGCGGGCCGCCGTTGCGGCTGCCCACGCCCGCCGCCCCGCCCGCGCCGGCGCCGTTGCCTCCCGGCCTCAGGGAGAGGCCGCCGATCGTCGGGCGGTCGGACAGGCCGTCCTGCTCCTCGTGGTCGAGCGCCAGGTACCACACGCCGGGCGACCGGCCGTCGCTGGCGCCGAGGGCGGAGGCCGCGGTGATCGGGTTCTCCAGCCTGCGGGCCAGCTCGGGCAGGTCCCGCATGCCGTCGCTCAGGCGGGTCTCGGCCTCCCCGAGCGACAGCGCGCCGATGAGCGGGTCGGCGGCCGCGTCGGTCAGGTCGACGATCCGCTCGGCGCCGCCGACCGTCCGCGTCTCCATGCGGTCGGTCGGCCCGGCGAGGCGGCGCATGTGCTGGGGCTGGCCGTAGCGGGCGGCGCCGTCGATGACGACGAGCGTGAGCACGCTCTCGCGGGCCGTGATCAGGTGCTCGTAGGGTTCGCCCGACCGGCCGTCGACGACGATGAGGTCGGCCTGCTTGCCCGCCTCGATCGAGCCGACGGACCGCTGCCACTTGAGGATCCGGGCCGGGTTGATCGTCGCCATCGCCACGATCTCGCGGGGCGTGAAGACGCCGCCCTTGGCCTCCGACACCAGCCAGGCCACCTTCATCTCGCCGAGCAGGTTCTTCGACCCAGACGGCGACCAGTCCGACCCGAGCGCGATCGGCAGCGCCTCGCTGCGGGCGCGGGTCACGTCCGCCGTGCCGCCGTAGAGCAGCAGGTTCGACAGCGGGGACCACACCATCGAGCCGCCCCGCGCCCGGAAGATCTGGTAGTCCCGGCCGGTCAGGCCGGCGCAGTGGATGCCGGCCAGCGACGGTGTGATCGCCCACTCGTCCGGCCCGATGCGCAGGGAGCGGAAGTGCTCCCGGGCCACGGCGTCGACGCCCTCGGCCAGGTGCAGCAGCAGCGAGCTCGACTGGTTGAGCGTCCGCAGGAACGTCTGGGCGTCGCCGGCGTCGACGTCGGCGACGCGCGTGGCGGCGGCGGGCAGGGCGTCGTTGCCGCCCTCCTCGACGTTGCGGACCAGGCCCCGGTAGAAGCGCCGGATGCCCATGTTCGAGGCGAAGGCGATGCCTTGGGACGTCGTGACCCCGCCGACCAGGCACTTGGCCTCGACGTAGCGGACGATCGCCTCGATCATCCCGCCCGTGCGCCCGAGGACGCTGGCCGGGCCGCTCACGAAGCGCCGGTAGTCGCGGTGGCGCATCCACTGGCTGCGGTTCTCGAAGCGCTGGGGGACCTGCCAGAGGGGCAGGGCGTTGTAGCTGAGGTGGTTGTGCAGCTCGATGAGGCCGGGGTAGATCGTGTCGCCGGTCCGCACGACCGGCGCCTTCTCGAACCCCGGGGGCGCGGGCGCCTCGGCGTCGCCGACCGCGGCGATCATCGCCCCGTCGACGTAGATCCGCCCGGGGTCGTGCACGTCGAACCGGTCGTTCATCGTGACGACCCGACCTTCGAGTACGTACCGCTCCACCATCCTGCCGCCTCCTTGCGCCTGTCCCGCCGGCCCGGTCACCCGAGCGGCGGGACCTCCTCGTCCAACACCCATCCGGGCATGTACGTCTTGTAGTGGGGCGCCGGGAGCGGCGCCGCCGTCGACCGCACGACCCGATCGCCCGAGGTGCCCTGCCACCGCGGGGCGCCGAAGGGCAGGTCGGGCCGGGGGATCTGCGCCCGCTCGCCCTGCCAGGTCGTCGCCGTGGGGGGCTGGTCGATCGGGATGCCCAGCGAGCGGAGGTGGGCGTGGGCCGCCATCCACGCCTCGGTCGCGCCCGCGGTGCCCCAGGCGGGCAGCGACACGACCGGCTGGCCGTCGAGGTCGAGGCGGCCGGCGATCCGCTCGGCGTGGTGCCCGACCGTGACCACCACGACGACGGGGTTGTCGTCGAGCACCCGGCCGCACACCGCCCGGTGGGCGGCGACCACGTCCGGGCGGTCGGCGAGCGCCCACTGCTTGCCGGCGGACTCGGCCTCGGTGTCGACCGGCAACGTGCGCAGGATCAGGTAGCTGCGGGTGACGCCCAGCGCGGCGAGCAGGCCCTGGAACCGCTGGCCCGCCTCGCCGCAGAAGGCCCGGCCGAGGACCAGGTCGTCGTGGCCGTGCTGGTCGGCCAGCACCAGCACCCGCACGCCGGCGAACCGGCCCCTGTAGACGGGGCCGCCGCCGAACCCGCCGGCGCCGGGGATGCCGAGCGCGGCGAAGTCGGGCGCGCCGGCGACGAGCAGGCGGGCCACGCTGGGGTTCGGGCCCCGGTCGAACTCGAGCACCGAGCGGGGCGGTTCCCACGCCAGGTCGCCCTCGTCGGCGACGAAGCCGTCCCGGCCGGCGGTCGAGGTGGGCTCGGCGGGGAAGCTGGCGGCGGCGTCGTGGCCGTTGTGGCCGTGCGCACCGGGATCCTCGACGGTCGCCCGCAGCTCGAGGCTGCGCCCGCCGTCGTCCCGGGCCGAGGCGGTGCCGCCGGCCCCGACCCGCCACGGCGTGCCGAACGGCAGGTCCCGCAGGGGGACGGGGGCGGCGTCGAACACGAACGTGCCGACCGACGCCCGGGCGCCGTCCGGATCGGCCGCCAGCCAGCCGGGCCGTTCGGCGGCCCAGCCGAGGATGCGGTCGGCGGCGGCGGCGAAGCTGGCCTCGACGTCGGCCAGCCCGCCCGAGGCGGCGGCGCCGGGGTGGGTGACGTCGACCATCCGCACGTCCGGCCCGATGGCCGAGGCGTCGGCCGTGTGCAGCTGGCCGCCCCCGGCGCTGGCGGTCCCGCCCCGGTGGCGGATCCAGGTCAGCACGGACTCGCGGGCCGCCCGCCCGACGGCGACGACCAGCCGCAGGTCGTTGCGGGCCGCGGCGTAGTCGAGCAGCCGGTTGCGGTGCTGCGCGACGGGCGCGCCGGGGTCCTGGGCCAGCCGGGCCATGGCCGCGTCGTACTGGCCCACGATCGAGTACACGAAGGTGTTGAGGCACAGGTACGACCGCGTGATACCCACATGGGCGAGCAGGTGCTGGACGCGGGTGCCCGACTCGCCGACGAAGCTGCGGTGGGCGAGCGCCTCGTCGGACCCGGCATCCTGCCCGAGAACGAGCACGCGAGCCTGGTGGTCGCCCAGCCGCCCCCGGTAGAACACCGGCCCGAACTGCCACCGGAACCGCTCCTCCCCCGCGGCGGCGAGCCCCAGGGCGCGGTAGTTCGGGGTCTCGGCGAACAGCCGGGCCCACGACCGGTTCCGGGGCGGGCCAGGGTCGTGATCCCACGGGTCACCCCGCCCGACGCGCAGGTCGTCCATGCCTCTGGTGTGCTCCATCGCGTTCCGCCTCGCCACGACAGAGTGCCGCGCCGGCACGCTGGATACCAGGGGCGACGTGTCAGCGCAGCGTCAGCGGGGAGTCGCCAGAGCAATCACGTCCGTTCTGCCCGCGAAAGTGGTTGATTTCCAATCGCGTTCGCGGGCAGAACGAAAAAGAGTCAGCGGGACAGGATCGCCTTCAGCAGCTCGTCGGACTGGTGGCTCGGCAGGAGGCTGCCGCCGTCGACGATCAGGTCCTGGCCGGTGACGTAGGCGGCGTCGGGCGAGCACAGGAACGCGACCACGCCGGCGACGTCGGCGACCGTGCCCATGCGGCCCATCGGGATGCGGCGCTCGACCCGGGCGCGCAGCTCGGGGTCGTCGGCGACCGCGCGGGTCAGGCGGGTGGCGACGTAGCCCGGGGACACCGCGTTGACCCGGATCTCCGGGGCGTACTCCAGGGCGGCCGTGCGGGTGAG
This sequence comes from uncultured Acidimicrobiales bacterium, assembly GCA_963739835.1. Classification (GTDB taxonomy): domain Bacteria; phylum Actinomycetota; class Acidimicrobiia; order Acidimicrobiales; family VFJN01; genus ZC4RG19. Next base: position 107,499 of record CAVUBW010000013.1, on the reverse strand, counting down.
CGCCACGACGCCGGCCTTCGCCGCGGCGTACGGGCCCTCGCCGCGGGTGGGACGGGACGCCGTCGTGCCGGCGATGTTGACGATGCTGGCGTCGCCGGCCGCCCGCAGGTGGTGCACCGCCGCCCTGATGGCGTGCCACACGCCCGTGAGGTTGACCCCCACCAGCCGGGCCCACTCGTCGTCGCCGTAGCGGTCGAGCGACTTGGCCGCCCCGAAGCCGGCGCAGGTCACCAGGATCGCCAGCCCGCCCAGCCGGTCGGCCGCGGCGTCGACGGCGGCCGTGAGCGCGGCGGCGTCGGCCACGTCGGCGGCGATGGTGAGGTGGGGCGACCGGCCCGGCTCGTCCGGCCCGGTGTCGACGTCGATGTCGATCACCGCCACCGGGGTGCCGTCGGTCGCCAGGCGGTCGGCCACCGCCCGGCCGATGCCCCGGGCGCCGCCGGTGACGACCGCGCCGCGCCCCGGCCTCCTGCCCCGGCCGGCACCTCAGAACCCCTGGAACCAGTGGCCGGCATTGACGCCGAGCGCCTGGCCGGTGATGGGTTTGGACATGTCCGAGGCGAAGAACACCACCGCTTCGGCGATCTCGGACGACGGCGGCAGGTAGCGCAGCGCGGTCTCGTCGGCCACCGAGCGGTACTGCTCCTCCGGCGTGATGCCCTTCCGGCTGGCGAGGTAGTCGAAGTACATCTCGACGCTGTCGCCCCAGATGTAGCCGGGGTGGACGCCGTTCACCCGGATGCCGTGCTCGCCCAGCTCGGCGGCGAGGATCTTGGTGACCGCGGCCAGCGCCGCCTTCGAGCCCGTGTAGGCGCCGAAGCCGGGCCGCATCCGCACCGCCGACATCGTGTTGATCATCACGACGCGGCCGTCGCCCTGGCTGATCATCTGGGGCGCGGCGGCCTGGGTGAGCTGCAGCGTGCCGAAGAAGTTGACGTCCATCGTCGCCCGCCACCGGTCGAGGTCGGCGTCGAGGAAGCGGCGGTGGTCGCCGTCGGCGAAGGCGTTGTTCACGAGGACGTCGAGGCGGCCGAACCGCTCGACCACGGTGGCGACGGCGGCGGCGCACTGCTCGGCGTCCGCGATGTCGAGGCGCACGGCCAGGGCGGTCGCACCCCGCTCGGCGAGCTCGGCGGCCAGCGCCTCGGTGCGCTCGACGGTCCGGGCGCCGACGACGACCGTCGCGCCCTCGCGGCCGAACGCCAGCGCGACGTCCCGGCCCAGGCCCGGACCGGCGCCCGAGACGAGCGCCACCTTCCCCTCCAGCAGACCCACGCGACCCTCCTGTCCGTCGATATCTGACGGACCGTCAGGTTAGGCGGTCGTCACTCCTGGTGTTGCTTCCGCGCCTTGCGGCGGTGCCACAGCGCCTCGACGGCCTGGCCGAGCAGGGCCCCGAGGACCACCGCCACCAGCAGGCTCACCCACAGTCGGGTCTCGACGCTGAAGAAGACGAAGCTGGTCTCGACCTTCTCGCTGTTCTGGACGATGAACACGATCGTGAAGAGAACGATCGCCGCGCCGATCACGAGCCGGAGGACCAGCCGGGTGTCGAGGCCCTCGCCCGTGTCGTCGAGGGGTGCGTCGCTGCGACTCGGCTCGTACGCCATCGCGGCGAAGCGTAGTCAGCAGGTCCGCGGCGGACTCGGCATGCCCGGGGCCGCGCTCGGCGTCAGTAGCGCTCGTAGCGGGGCTCGCGGTTCTCGGCCTTGGCCAGGCGATGCTCCTGGTAGTCGTGCGAGGCCAGCACCATCGCCTGCCCGACCAGCTCGCGGCCGAGCGTGCCCCGCACGCCGGCGGCGGCCAGGGCCTGGACGTGCTCCCGGACGAACCGCACCACCAACGGTGGCCGGTCGGCGATGCGGCGGGCCAGGTCGAGGGTCACCTCGTCGAGCCCGTCCTCGGGCACCACCTGCGACACGATGCCGAGCCGCAGCGCCTCGTCCGCGTCGATGCGGCGGCCGGTGAGCGCGAGGTCGAGCGCCAGGGCGCTGCCGCCGATCTCGAAGAGCTTGGCCAGCCCGGCCGAGTCGGGGATGACCCCGTGGTCGACCCCGGGCAGCGCCATGCGGGTGGTGTCGGCCGCCACCCGGACGTCGCACAGGAGCGCCCGCTCGAACATCGTGCCGAGGGTCCAGCCCTTGAGCGCGCAGACGATGGGCACGGGGAACTCGTACAGCAGCCGGGTGCCCCACAGGCTGCGCTCCAGCAGCTCGAAGTCGCTGGTCGGGCTGTGGTGCCCGTTGTCGGCGCCGTGGTCGGCGAGGTCGCGGCCGACCGAGAACGACGGGCCGTTGCCCCGCCACACCACCACCCGCACGTCGCGGTCGGTGCGCAGCAGGTCGAGGTAGCGGAAGAACAGCGCGTCCGCCGCCTCGCCCATCACGTTGTGGGCGTCGGGCATGTTCAGGGTGATGACCGCGACGTCACCCTTGACCTCGAGCAGTACGGGATCGTCGTCCACCAAGCCTTGTCCTCCCGCGTCGGCGGTGGCGGGATGGGGAGTTCGCCACCGATCGGCCGCAACCACCGTACGTCGTTGGCGAACCGCGTGGTGGGAGATCTTGCTCGCGGAGGGTGTATCAGTCGCGCTGATGGTTGCGACGGCGCTGGCCCGGGCGGCCCGGGCGGCCGGACTGGCCGGACTGACCGGCGCGGGCGCGCCGGGTCTGGCCGCCCGGCTGGGCGCCCCGAGCGGATCGGGTGTCGCGCCGCGGGCGGGAGGTCCGGCGTGACCGCGGTGCCCGTGCCGGCGACGCCGACTCGGCGGCCACCAGCTCGGGCTCGGCCGGCGTCGCGCGGGGCGGGCGTGCCGAGGCGGTCGAGGTCCGGGGGCTCGATCGATCCGTCCTGGCCGACGCTGCGCTGCAGGGTGCGGGCGGCCCGCCGGGCCTCGTCGGCGACGAGGGTGATGACCGTGCCGGACGCCCCCGCCCGGCCGGTGCGGCCCGAGCGGTGGATGTAGTCCTTGGGGTCTTCCGGCATGTCGTGGTGCACGACGCAGGCCACGCCGTCGACGTGGATGCCGCGTGCCGCCACGTCGGTCGCGACCAGCGCGGCGATCCGCCCGTCCTTGAACTGGCGCAGCGCCTGGTCGCGCTGGGCCTGGGTGCGGCGCCCGTGGATCGGGGCGGCCTTGACCCCAGCCTGGCCGAGGTGCCGGGCCAGGCGGTCGGCGCCGTGGCGGGTGCGGGTGAACACGATGGTCGGCCCGCTGCGGCCGACGACCTCGGCGGTCACGCCGGCGCGGCGCTCGCGGGCAACGGCCCAGAACAGGTGCTCCACGGCCGCGCCGTCGTCCTCGGCGCCGGCCACCTCATGGCGCACGGGGTCGCGCTGGTAGCGGCGCACGAGCGCGTCGACGTCGCCGTCGAGCGTGGCCGAGAACAGGAGGGTCTGGCGCCGGTCGGGCGTCCGGTCGAGCAGGCGGCGCACGGCCGGCAGGAAGCCCATGTCGGCCATCCGGTCGGCCTCGTCGACCACGACCAGGTCGGCCTGGTCGAGCACGACGTCGCCGGTGGACACGAGGTCCTCCAGGCGGCCGGGGCAGGCCACGACGGCGCTCACGCCCCGGGCCAGCAGCTTGCGCTGGGGCCCGTAGCCGACGCCGCCGTAGACCGCCACCACGGGCCCGTAGGCCCGCTCGTCGACCAGCGCCGCCAGCTCGCCCTGGACCTGCGCGGCCAGCTCGCGCGTCGGGACCAGCACGAGTGCCCGGGGCCGCCGGGGCCGGGGCGCGCCGAGCGTCGCCGCCCGGGCGGCGATGACGAGGCCGAAGGCGATCGTCTTGCCGGAACCGGTCGGCGCCTTGCCGGCCACGTCCCGACCCGCGAGGGCGTCGGGCAGCGTGGCGGCCTGGATGGGGAACGGTGCGGCGATGCCGCGGCGGACGAGGACCGCGCACAGGGGCGCGGACACGCCGAGGTCGGCGAAGGTGGGAACCATGAGAACTCCGATCGAATGGCAGGTAGGCCGATTCGCGAACGGAATCTCGAACTGGCCCCGCCGGCGGGGGACGCCGGACAGCAGAGATCGACTCTATCGGGCGCGGCGCCGTCCTACGCGGTCGCGGGCTCGACGGGGACGTGGGTGAGGGTGGCGAACCCGTTGGCGAACCCGGTCACGTCGTCTGTGTAGCCATCGCCGGTCGCGGTGCAGTTCGACGGGGCGAGGGGGTCGCCGGTGGTGGCGGAGGCGACCTCGAGCGTGCCGCGCACCTCGCCGGTGTCGCAGCTGGGGACGTTCAGGTTGAACACGTCGTCGGTGGGCAGGTCGCCGGCGGCGATGGCGTCGCGGTTCTCCTCGATCCAGTCGACCACCATCTGGGCTGCGACGTCGTAGTCGAGGGTCTGGCCGACGCCCTGGCTCACGGCGAGCGCCGGCACGCCCGCGCGCACGGCGGCCCGGGCGGCGCCGACAGTGCCGGAGATGTCCACGGCAGGGCCGAGGTTCTGGCCCTCGTTGATGCCGGAGACGACGAGGTCGGGCTCGAGGCCCATGTCGTCGAACGCCACCCGGATCGTGTCGGCCGGGAACCCCGCGACGGCGGTCGCGGCGTAGCCGTTCTGGAGCGTCTGGTCGCTCGTCGTGAGCGGCCCGGCGGTGGTCGAGCCGCCGGTGCCGGTCTGCTGGGTGGCGGGGGCGACGACGGTGACCTCGACGCCGTCCATGGCCGTGAGGGCGGACACGAGCGCGTTGATGCCGGGCGCGCCGAAGCCGTCGTCGTTGGTCACCACGATGGACAGCGGTTCGCTGGCCGACCCGCTCGCGGCGGTGGTCGTGGTCGAGGCGGATGTGGTGGTCTCCCGGACGCCGGACTGCGGGATGCTCGGCGGCGCGTCCTTGCCGCCGCAGCCGACCGCGACCACTGCGGCGACCAGGGTCGCCGCCACGATCTGCATGCTCCGTCGTGAGTCCACTGGTTGATCCCCTTCGATCTGCGCCAGGCCGGGCCTGATGGGCCGGTAGAGCATCGCGCGGCGCCCACCCGCGACTCACATGCGGGCGGCGCCCCTAGGGTGCCGGAGATCATGGCCGGCACCCGTGACCGCGACCGCCACCCGCCCGTGGCGGGGATGTCGTTCGCCAAGCGCGTGCTCGTGGGCCGCCCGCTGGCGTCGTCGGAGGCGCACGACCAGCGGCTGCGCAAGCTGCTGGCGCTGCCGATCTTCTCGGCCGACGCCATCGCGTCGACCGCGTTCGCCGGCGAGGAGATCCTGCACGTGCTCGTGCCGGTGGTCGGCATGGTGGCGCTCGACGCGCTCGTGCCGATCAGCCTGATCGTCGTCGTGCTGCTGGCGATCGTGGTCACCAGCTACCGGCAGACGATCTTCGCCTACCCGATCGGCGGGGCCTACATCGTCAGCCGGGACAACCTGGGCTCGACGGCCGCGCTGGTGGCGGGCGCGTCGCTGCTCGTCGACTACACGCTGACAGTGGCGGTGTCGATCGCCGCAGGGACGGCCGCCATCGTGTCGGCGATCGCCCCGCTGCGCGACCACCGCGTCGGCGTGGCGGTCACGCTGGCCGTCCTGCTGGCGGCGGCGAACCTGCGGGGCGTACGGGAGTCGGGCCGGCTGTTCGCGGTGCCCACGTACACGTACATCGTCATGCTGGGGGCGCTCATCGTGGTCGGCCTGGTCCGGCTGTGGACCGGCGACCTGTCGCCGCTGCCGGTCGACCAGTCGTCGCTCCGGGACTTCACGGGCGCCGCCGTCGCCTCGGGCGCGTCGGCGTTCCTGCTCGCCCACCGCGTTTTCGTCGGGGGCCGTGGCACTGTCGGGCGTGGAGGCCATCAGCAACGGGATCCAGGCCTTCGAGCCCCCGGAGACCCGCAACGCGGCCACCACGCTGACGTGGACCGGGATCCTGCTCGGGGCCTTGTTCTTCGGCGAGGCGGTGCTGGCGTCGCACCTCCGGCCGACGCTGTCGCAGGACCAGACGATCATGTCGATCATGGGCCGGGCGGTGTTCGGCTCGGGCGTGGCGTACTGGCTGCTCCAGGCGGCGACGGCGGCGATCCTGGTGCTGTCGGCCAACACGGCGTTCGCGGCGTTCCCCCGGCTGGCGTCGGTCATCGCCCAGGACGGCTACCTGCCGAGGCAGCTGGCGAGCCGGGGCGACCGGCTGGTGTTCTCGAACGGGATCATCGCCCTGACGCTGGCGGCGGTGGCGCTGCTGGTGGCGTTCCGGGGGATCACGACGCTGCTGGTGCCGCTGTTCGCCGTGGGACTGTTCGCCTCGTTCACGCTGTCGCAGGCGGGCATGGTGATGCACCACCTCCGGCTGCGCGAGCCGGGCTGGCGGCGCGGCATCGCGATCAACGGCCTGGGCACGGCGGCGACGGCGACGGTGCTGGTCGTGGTGGTGGCGTCGAAGTTCACCGAGGGCGCCTGGATCCCGACGCTGGTGATCCCGGCGATCGTGGTGGTCTTCCGGGCGATCCACCGCCACTACGCCGATCTGGAGCGGGCGATAGCCCTGAAGCCGGGGACCCAGGCGGTCGCGCTGCGCCACACGGTGGTCGTGCTGGTCGGCCGCCCGCACCGGGGCCTGCCGGTGGCGCTGGCGTACGCCAAGTCGCTGCACCCGGAGCACCTGGTGGCCGTGTCGGTGGCGACCGACGACGTCGACCCGGACGAGGTCCGGGCCCAGTGGGACGCAGCACGCGTTCGACGTGCCGCTGGAGATCGTGGCGTCCCCGTACCGCGACCTGACCGAACCGATCCTCGAGTTCCTCGACGAGCTGGACGCCCGGTGGGCCGACGACACGGTCACGGTGGTGATCCCCGAGATCGTGGTCCACCGCTGGTACGACTACCTGCTGCACAACCAGAGCGCGCTCACGCTGAAGGCCCGGCTGCTCTACCGGGACAACACGGTCGTGACGTCGGTGCCCTGGCACTGGGACCCGAACGGCAGCCACCGCGAGCCCGACCGGGCGAGCCGGGCGTGGCCGGCGCCGGGAACATCGAGGCCAGCGAGCCGGATGGCTGACGGAAGGCGGGTGCGCCGGCGTATGGGCGGTCACGCAGGCGTCGCCGATGGCGCCTCCGTCGTGAGCAGGCCCCGGCCGGTCACCAGCGGCAGGTCGAGCGCCGTCACCAGCCCCGGGGCGGCGGCGACCACCGCGGGGATCGCGTTGACCAGCCGCATGGCCGTGGCCTTGAGCCCGGCCGTGTTGTGGTCGCCGTCGCTGCCGAGCATCTGCATGTCGATCGTGTAGTTGGGCTCGCCGGTGAGCACGACCCGGTAGCCGCCGTGCCCCGTCGGCTGGGGCCAGTCGGGCGCCAGGTCGTCGCGCAGGCGGGTCACGTGTTCGAGCACGATGCGGGCGACCCCGCCGACCATGCCCCGGACCTCGAACCGCATGGCGGCCGTCGTGCCGGCCTCGACCCGGCCGGAGGCGACGGTGAACGCCTCGGGCGCCGGCACCCGGTCGTGCCACTCGGTGATCTCGTCGAGCGTGACGCCCAGCCCCGCCGCGATCTGGCTGACCACACTGCCCCACGCCGTGGTGAGGATGCCCGGCGACAGGATGAACGGCAGCTCGTCGAGCGGGCGGCCGAAGCCCATGATGTCGAACAGCACCGAGGGCTGGTCGTAGGTGGCGTAGTTGAGGATCTCCATGCAGCGCACCTCGTCGATGCGCTCGCAGATGCTCGTGGCGACCAGCGGCAGCCAGTCGTTGGCGAAGCCGGGGTCGATGCCGTTGACGAACAACGAGACCCCGCCCGCCCGGGCGGCGTCGTCGACGCCCTGGTACATGGCCTCGGGCACGGCGCCCCACGGGTACTGCAGGAAGACCGGGCTCGACGACACGACGTTGACCCCGGCCCGCAGCAGCCGTTCGAGGTCGGCGAGCGCCTCGAACAGGCGGTCGTCGGCCCACGCCGTGTGCACGACGCAGTCGGGCCGCAGCGCCAGCGAGCGCGTCGGCGTCGTCGGTGGCGGCGACCCCGAGGTCGCGGCCGAGCCCGGCGAGCGTGCCGGCGTCGACGCCGACCTTGTCCGGGTTCGACACCCACACCCCGACCAGGTCGAGATCGGGCCGGGCGTCGATGCCGGCGATGGCGTGGCGCCCGACGTTGCCGGTGCTCCACTGGACGACTCGGTATGTCATGTCCTCCCCCTCTGACTGACGGGACGCTCGTAGAGCAGTCGCCGGCGTGCGGTCCGCACGGCATCGACCACCTCGCTCGGCCGGTACCACACCTGTTCCTCGGTGACCGCGACGACCTCGAAGCCCGCCAGCGCGCAGCGCCTCGGCCCGCTCGGCGTCGCGGCGCATGTCGGTCAGCGCCGAGTGGTAGCGCTCGCTCTGGACCTCGACCACCAGCGGCAGGCGCTCGTCGCGGAAGTCGACCCGGCCGACCCAGTGGTCGCCCCCCACCTCGACCTGGCGCCGCAGCCCCGACTCGCCGGCCCGGGCGAGCACCTGCTCGAAGCGCCGTTCGAGCCCGCTGTCGGGCGGGACGTAGCCGTCGCCCCGCTCGTCGAGCAGGGTGCGCAGCAGGCGCACGCCGTTGCGGCCCTGCGCCGCCAGCTCGTCGAGGGTGCGGCGAAGCGACCGCGCCGACAGCAGGCGCCGCCGCCACATGTCGTCGAGCACGAGGGCCGCCCGCTCGGGGTGCTCGCGGCCGCACAGCTGAAGCACGGTGACCTCCGGCCTGACCACGGGCACGCCGTCGAGCACGGTCACGTGGTGGTCGCGGAGCCGGGCGACCTCGTGCACGACCGCCCCGCACCGGATCGCGGCCGGTGAGTCGCCGGCGGCGGGCCAGGTGCGGCGGCACGAGCCGGTACCCGCGGACGCCCCACAGCGCCGCCGCGGTGGGGCCGCACGCCGCGGCTGCCCGGGCCGGCCTCGAGCACCGCGGCGAGCACCGTCCTCGATCGGACGGCGGCAGCCCTCTGGCCCGCAGCACATGACGGGACACCCGCTCGGAACCGGCCGCTGGTCACGCCGTGCCGGAGGGCGGACCGGGGTCACGCCCGCCGTTTGGGCGTCGTCGGTCGGACGAGCCCCATCTGGCGCTCGCTCGATCCGGTGCATGATGTCATGACGCGTCATGCCCCAGAGATCTGGCAGAGAGGGTATGACATTCTTCGTTCTGTACCCTGAAGTCGGTCGCCATGGCGACCACTCCGCGGACGAAACGCGAGGGGGGAGGGGGTCACACCCCGAGGATCCTCGCCGCGTTGTCGCGCAGGAACTTGGGCCACACCTCGTCCTTGAAGCCGACTGCCGGCAGCTCGGTCATGATGCGCTCCAGCGACAGGCCCATCGGGAAGTAGCCCGCGTAGACGATCTTGTCGGCGCCCCGGGTGTTGGCGTAGTCCACGATCGCCTTCGGGTAGTACCGCGGGGCGAACGCGCTGGTCGAGTAGTACAGGTTCGGCCACTTCAGCATCAGCTTGACGACCAGGTCGACCCACGGCTCGCAGCCGTGGCGGGTCACGAAGACCAGGTCGGGGAAGTCGAAGCAGACCTCGTCGATCAGCTCGACGTGCTGGCAGGCGAACCGCAACCTCGGCCCCGGCACGCCCGCGCACACGAACACCGGTATCCCCAGCTCCGAGCACCGGGCGTAGATCGGGTACATCTTCTTGTCGTTGATCGGGACCTGGGGCAGCGTGCCCGCCGGGAACATCCCGACCGCCCGGATGCCCCACTCCTCGGACGCCCGCACGATCGCCCGCACCGCGTCCATGCCCTGGTTGGGGTCGACGTGGATCGACGGGATGAACCGGTCCGGGTGGTCGCGCACCGCCCGGGAGCCCGCCTCGCCGTGCACCCCCACCAGGCCCCGCTCGACGCCCCAGAGGTCCATCTCCCGCAGCGTCACCGCCACCGGGTCGGGCGAGCCCTCGAGGGCCCGGTCGGGGCTGTCCTTGAACATGTACTCCGCCGGGAACCGGAAGTCCTCCCGGGACTCGCGGTCCTTGGTCTGGCGGGTGATGAAGGCGTACGTCTGCTTCATGTCCGCGGCCGGGAACCCGATCATCGTGTCGATGATCCCGACGTCGGCGGGTGCTGTCATCGCCAGATTCTGAAATCAGGTTCTAGTGCGGTCAAGTCCGCCGGTACGCGCACCGCCGCCCCGGCGGCTAACAATGCGAGCCATGAGCACCCCATCGGAGGACCCGGAGGGCATCCCGCCCGACGGCGAGGGCGATCGCGGCGGCACCGACGCACGGATCGTGGTCGGCGTGGACGACTCGCAGCAGGCCGCCGCCGCGCTGCGGTGGGCGCTGGACGAGGGCGCGCTGCGCCAGTGCACGGTCGAGGTCGTGCACTCGTGGTCGCCCCCGCTGTCGGCCCTGCCGTTCGGGGCGACGCTGGTCATCCCCGTGGACGAGTCCGCGGTCGACAGCGCCGCCCATGACGCGGTCGACCAGCTGGTCGACGCCACCCTGGCCGAGATGGACGTCCAGCCGCCCCAGGTGCTGCGGACGGTCCTGCCCGGCGGCGCGGCCGCCACGCTGGTCGAGGTGGCCGAGGGCGCCGACCTGCTGGTCGTCGGGTCGCACGGCCGCACGGGCTTCCGCCGCCTGACGCTCGGCTCGGTCGCGGCGGCGTGCGTCAACCACGCCAGCTGCCCGGTCGTCGTCGTCCGGTTCCCCGAGCACAAGGACTGAACCGGGAGGGTTCGCGCGGGGCGGTAGCGTTCGCGCCGTGCGGACGACATCGAGGCGACGGGTGGCCTCCACCCTGGTCGTAGCGGCCTCGGCGGGGATCGGGGTCGTCGCCGGTGTCGGCGCCGCCACCGCCGACGCCGAGCGGGTGACCCAGTACTGGGCGCGCGCCGACGTGGCCACCGACGACAGCGCGGCGGTCACCGAGGTCATCGACTACGACTTCGGCATCGTCGCCCAGAACCGCCACGGGATCTTCCGCACGATCCCCGGGCTGTCGTCGGCCACCCCGATCACGGTCGACTCGCCGGACGCGCCCGACGGCGTCTCGCTGAGGGACGAGCTCGTGAGCGGCGTCCCCGGCGTGCGGATCCAGATCGGCGACCCGAACCAGACCGTGACCGGCAGCCACCGCTACCGCATCGACTACAAGCTGCCGGGGGTCGTCCGGGACGGCGTGCTCGACTGGGAGCCGGTCGGCACCGAGTGGGAGGTGCCGATGGACCGGGCCGAGCTGCACCTGCTGACCCCGTTCGAGCTGACCGACATCGTCTGCAGCAAGGGCCCGGCAGGATCGACCACCCCCTGCGAGGCGCGCGAGGTCGAGCCCGGCCACGTCGAGGCCATCGTCGACGGCCTGGAGGCGCACGAGGGCGTGTCGATCGAGGGCCGCGCCGGCGCCCCCCTCGCCACCCTGCCCGCCGTGCCCGAGCCGCCCGCGCATGCGCCGCCCCAGAAGGGCTCGGGCCTGCTCCCGCCCGCGGGCGCGGCCGCGGTCGGCGGGCTGGTGGGCGGCCTGGTGTCGACGGTGCTGGTCCGCCGGGCCGGGCGCGAGCGGGTCGCCGCCGGCGGCGCGGCCGACGCCGCCTACTCCCCGGGACTCGGGCCCGCCTACGGGCCGGTCGACCCCCCGCCGGCCGACGCGCCCGCCGCCGGTCCGGTCGACGCGCCTTCCCCCTACGCCCCCGCCGGCTACGGCACCGGCGGGTCCAGGTTCCGCCGGGTCGACGCCCCGCCGGAGTCGGAGATCCGGGTGGACGAGACCGAGCTGGCCGGCATGGCCACGACCGAGTTCGCCCCGCCGACCGGGCTGCTGCCCGAGCAGGGCGGGATCGTGCTGACCGAGGAGGTCCTCGCCAACCACAAGGCGGCGTGGCTCATCCAGGCCGCCATCGACGGCGCGGTCGACCTCGACGACCGGTCCGGACCGATCCGCCTCACCCGCACCGGCCCGGGGCGGCCTGACCAGCAGATCATCCTCGACCAGGCGTTCAACGGCGCCTCCGAGATGACGCTGGGCAGCTACGACCGGCACTTCGCCTCGGCGTGGCGCCAGCTCCAGGGCCAGCTCGAGGCCTGGGAGCGAGCGAGCGGACTGTGGGACCCGGCCGGCGACGGCCACCGCGTGCTGGCCGGGCTGTTCGGGGTGCTGGCCGTGATCGTAGGCGGGATCACCACGTTCTTCGCCGGCATGGTCGCCGGCGGATCGGACAACAAGGCGCTGCTCGTGGCCGCCGCGATCACCGGGGCGCTCGGCGTCGCCGGCGTGGCCGCCGTGGTGAACAACCGCGAGCTGCGGATCCGCACGCCCGCCGGCTCGGGCCTGTGGCTGCGGACCGAGTCGTTCCGCCGCTTCCTGCACGACTCCGAGGCCTTCCACGCCGAGGAGGCCGCCAAGCGGGGCGTCCTGCGGGAGTACACCGCGTGGGCCCTGGCCCTCGGCGAGATCGACCGCTGGGCCCGGGCCGTGTCGGCCTCGTCCCTGATCCCGCCCGACACCGCCGGGCTGAACTACGTCTACCTGGCGCCGATCCTGATCGCCTCGACCTCGTCGACCGCGGTCGCGCCCTCGTCCAGCGGCGGGGGCGGCGGTGGGTTCGGCGGCGGCGGGGTCGGCGGTGGCGCCGGCGGAGGCGGCGGCGGGAGCTGGTAGAGGGGGCCGGGGGAGCCGACCCCCTCTACGACCGTCAGTCCGTGGCGATCGCCGCCAGGACGTCCATGCGGGCGGCCCGGCGGGCCGGGCGGACCGCCGCCACGACGCCCACCAGGGCACCGATCGCCACCACCACCGCCAGCGGCATCATCGGGACGGCGAAGCGGGTGAAGCCCTCGCTGGCGAGGCTGTCGACGACCGCCCAGCCCAGGAACACACCCAGGGCCACGCCGCCGACGGTCCCGAACAGCGCGACCGTCGTGGCCTCGGCCCGGACCATCGACCGCAGCTGGCGCCGCGTCTGGCCGACCGCCCGGAGCAGGCCCAGCTCCCGGGACCGCTCGTGGATGGACAGGGCCAGCGTGTTGGCGATGCCCATGAGGGCGATGATGATCGCCAGCGCCAGCATGCCGTAGACGATCGTCAGCACCTGGTTGACCTGGCCGGCGACCGCGTCGATGTACTCGTTCGCCGTCTGGACGTCCGGGGCGCCGTAGCCGTCGGCCACGGTCTGGATCGCCCGCTCGGCGCCGCCCACGCTGGTGCCGCCGGCCACGTCGATCATCAGCACGATGTACGTGGGCTGCGCCGTGTGGGGCAGGAACGCCGCCTCGGGGACGGTCACGTCGCCGATCAGGTCCGCCCGCTGGTACACCGCGCCGACCGTGGCGTCGGTCGTCGTGCCGTCGGCGAACCCCAGCGGCAGCGGGTCGCCGACCGCCAGGTGGTGGTCGTCGGCGTAGGACGACGACACCGCCACCTGGTCCGGCCTCAGCGTGGCCATGTCGCCGTCGACCGAGCCGAGGTCGAGCATCCGGCCGAGCGTGGCCGGCTCGTACGTGGTGGCGACGAGGTCGCGGCCGTCGACCCGCATCGGGGCGTTGGCCATGGCGGACGTCGCCGCCACCTCGGGCAGCGCGCTCACCGCCTGCGTCAGCTCGGGGCTGAGGCCTGCGCCCGACACGCCGTCGGAGGCGATCACCAGGTCGCCGCCGAACTGCTCGCGCACCGTGTGGTCGATCGACGACGTGGCCGAGGCCCCGAACACGGTGAACAGGCTGACCACCGCCACGCCGACCATCAGCGCCGACGCGGTCGCCGCGGTGCGCCGCGGGTTGCGCATGGCGTTGCGCCGGGCCATTGCGCCCGACACGCCCCGCAGCGCCGCCTGGGGCGCCCCGATGAGACCGGCCGCCGGCCGGGCCGCCACCGGGCCCAGGACCACCACGCCGACGAGCGTGCCGAGGGCGCCCAGGCCCGCGAGCGCCAGCGCCCCGTCGCCCATCGTCGCTGCCACGACCGCGGCCACGCCGCCGGCCGTCAGCACGGCGCCGATCCCGGCCCGCAGCCACGAGGTGCCCGAGCGGTCGACCGCCGCGGCCCGCAGGGCGTCGAGCGGCGCCGTCCGGGACGCCCGCACCGCCGGCACCAGGCTGGCGATCAGCGTGACGACCACGCCGACGACGCCCGCGACGATCACGCTGCCGGTCCCGACGACGAGGTGCGACACCGGCATGTCCATGCCGGCTGCGTGCATCCAGGCGAACAGGCCCGACGCCAGGCCGACGCCGGCCGCGATACCGAGGGCGGAGGCGACGACGCCGACCACCACGGCCTCGACCGTGATCGACCGCAGCACCTGGCCGCGGGACGCCCCGAGCGCCCGCAGCAGGGCGGACTCGCGGGTCCGCTGGGCCACGAGGATCGAGAAGGTGTTGTAGATGCTGAACGTGGCGACGACCAGCGACACGCCGGCGAACACCAGCAGCGTCCGCTCGAAGAACCGCAGGAAGTCGTCCTGGATCCCCGCCTCCATCTCGGAGGTCAGCTGGGCGCCCGTGAGGCTCTCGACCCCGGCCGGCAGCACCCGGTCGATGCGGGAGACGAGCTCGGCCTGGCTCACGCCCGGCGCTGCGGCCACCCGGATGTTCGACACCTCGCCCGGGCGGGGCATCAGCAGCCGCGTCGCCTCGTCGGTCGTGAACGCCGCGTAGGTCAGCGGGCCGGCGCTGTCGGCGGCGCCGAAGGTGGCGATGCCGACGACGGTGACCTCGACCGGCTCGGGCACCCGGATCGTCGTGGTGTCGCCCACGGCGAGGTGGCCCTTGGTGGCCGACGCCTTGTCGATGACGACCTCACCGGGGCCGGAGGGCGCCCGGCCGGAGGCCAGCGAGTAGGGGTTGAGGCCGGCGTCGGTGATCCAGTTGCCGGCGATGGTCGGCGGGCCGTTGCCGCCGAGCGGGTCGCCGTCGGCGCCCACGATGCGGCCGTAGCCCTCGATGACGGGGGCGACGGCGGCCACGCCGGGCACGGCGGCGATCTCGTCGGCCACGGAGGCGTCCACGAGGCCCCGCTCACTGACGTCGGCCTCGCCGACCTCGGTGGCGTTGCGGACCATCGCGTCGGTGCCGGCGTTGGTCTCGGCGAACAGGTCGCTGAAGCCGGCGGACAGGGTGTCGCCCAGCACCAGCGTCCCCGACAGGAACGCCACGCCGAACAGGACGGCCGCGCAGGTGGCGACCAGGCGCCGCTTGTGGGCACCGAGGGACTTGAGCGTCGTGCGCCACATCGCGATCAGCTCCCCAGGGCCTTCATGTGCTCGAGGACGCGCTCGGCCGTGGGGCCACCCATGACGTCGACGATGCCGCCGTCGGCCAGGAACACGACCTCGTCCGCGTAGGCGGCGGCGTTGGGGTCGTGGGTGACCATCACGACGGTCTGGCCCATCTCGTCCACCGCCCGCCGCATGAACGACAGGATCTCGCCGCCGCTGCGGGAGTCGAGGTTGCCGGTGGGCTCGTCGGCGAACACGACCTCGGGCCGGCTCGCCAGCGCCCGGGCCACCGCGACCCGCTGCTGCTGGCCGCCGGACAGCTCGGACGGGCGGTGCTTGAGGCGGTCGCCCAGGCCGACCTTGCCGACGACGTGGTCGAACCAGCCCCGGTCGACCTTGCGGCCGGCCAGGTCCGTCGGCAGCGTGATGTTCTCGCGGGCCGACAGCATCGGCAGCAGGTTGAACGCCTGGAACACGAACCCGATGCGGTCGCGCCGCAGCCGGGTCAGCTCCCGCTCGGAGAGGCTGCTCAGGTCGACGTCACCGACGTAGACCCGGCCGGACGTGAGCGAGTCGAGCCCGGCCAGGCAGTGCATGAGGGTGGACTTGCCGGAGCCCGAGGGGCCCATGACGGCGGTGAACCGCCGGGCGGGGATGGCCAGGCTGACCTCGTCGAGCGCCCGGACGGCGGTGTCGCCGCGGCCGTAGACCTTGGTCGCCCGCTCGGCCCGCACGGCCGGGGGGTGGGGGGTGGAATGGGGGGACGGTTGGCTCGCGACCGCCGCCTCCGCCGTGTTGTACACGTCGTTCGCAGTCATGGTTCGACCGTACGGAGAGGGGCACGCCGCGTCACTGGAGCGCCCCGGCGTCTCCGGGGTGGGGCCAGCCCTACCCCCGGTGGACCGGTCAGCCCGCGTAGGTGACGGTGACGTCGCCCTGGTCCGCGTGGGCCCGGAGCGTGTGGTCGCTCGACGGGTCGGTGCGGATGGCGACGGTCTCCGTGCCCTGATCGGCCGAGGCGTCGACGTCGTAGGCGACGTCGGGGTCGTCGGGCACGCGGATCTCGACCGAGCCCTGGTCGGCCTCGGCGTCGACGGCGGTGGGCGACTCGTCGAACGCCAGCTCGACGCGGCCCTGGTCGGCCTTCGCCTCGACGCGCTCTCCCCCCAGGTCGCGGCCGGTGACCCGGCCCTGGTTCGACGACGCGCGCACGTCGCCGCTCACGTTGGTGACCGTGACCGACGCCTGGTCGGCCGTCGCCACGACGTCGCCGGTCACGCCCGACACGTCGACGCTCTCGTCCGCATGGACCTCGACCCTCACGCCGCGTGGCACCTCGATCGTTACGTCGTACCGGCACCACTCCGACCCGATGACGGGGCAACTGCCCGCGACCTCGACCCGGTCACCGACCTGCGTCACACGGTGGCCCGTGGGCCGCAGCCCGTCGCTGATGTGGGCCGTCACGACCACCTCGGTGGCGTTCCGGACGCCGACCACCCGCACCCTGCCGGCGCTGTTGTCCACGTCGAGGCGCGCCACGCCGTCGGCGGGCAGGCGGGTCGTCTCGGTGTGCTCGTCGTGGGCCAGCGCACCGGCGGCCTGCAGGAAGCCCATCGCCAGCAGCGGCACGGCGACGACCGCACCCACGATCTTCCAGGCCAGGGGAACGTTCATGATGTCGGGCCCTCCAGCCAGCGCAGCACCGCCAGCACGCGCCGGTGGTCGTGCTCGGTGGGCGGCAGGTCCAGCTTGGTGAAGATGTTGCTCACGTGTTTCTCGACCGCCCCGTCGCTGACGACCAGCTCGCGGGCGATGGCGCTGTTCGTGCGGCCCTCGGCCATCAGGCCCAGCACCTCGCGCTCGCGGGGCGACAGGCGGGCCAGCGGGTCGCGGCGGCGGCTGCGGGCCAGCAGCTGGGCGACGACCTCGGGGTCGAGGGCGGTGCCGCCGCTCCCGACCCGGCCGACCGCGTCGAGGAACTCGCCGACGTCGGCCACCCGGTCCTTGAGCAGGTAGCCGAGGCCGGCCGTGTCGGTGGCGACCAGCTCGCTGGCGTAGGTCTCCTCGACGTACTGCGACAGCACGAGGATGCCGATCGCCGGCCAGCGCCCGCGGATCTGGAGCGCGGCCCGCAGGCCGTCGTCCGTGAACGTGGGCGGCATGCGCACGTCGACCACCGCCAGGTCGGGCTGGTGGCGCTCGACCACGATGATCAGGTCGTCGGCGTCGTCGACCGCGGCCACGACCTCGTGGCCGGCGTCGTCGAGCAGCCGGGTGAGCCCGGCCCGCAGCAGGACGGCGTCCTCGGCGATCACGATCCGCACGGGAGCTCCGCGATCAGCGACGTCGGCCCGCCGTCCGGGCTGAGGATGTGCAGCGTCCCGCCCAGCGCCGTGACCCGGTCGTGCAGGCCCCGCAGGCCCGAGCCGCCGTCGACGGCCGCCCCGCCGACGCCGTCGTCGCGCACCTCGACCACCAGCCGGTCGCCGGCCCGCTCGATCGTCACCGCGGCCGTGGTGGCCCGGGAGTGGCGGGCGACGTTGGTGAGCGCCTCGGTGACGACGAAGTAGGCCGCGCTCTCCACCACCGGGGGCGGCCGCTCGGCGACCGTGACCTGCAGCGTGACCGGGACCGGCGAGCGGGCGACGACGGCGGACAGGGCGGCGTCGAGGCCCCGGTCGGACAGGATCGCCGGGTGGATGCCGCGCACCAGGTCGCGGATCTCGCGCAGGGCGGCCTTGGCCTCCTCGTGGGCCTCGGCGACCAGCGCTCGGCCGCCCTCTGGGTCGTCGTCGAGGCGCTCGCGGGCCGGTGCCCAGGTCCATCGCCAGCGCCACCAGCCGCTGCTGGGCGCCGTCGTGGAGGTCGCGCTCGATGCGCCGGCGCTCGGCCTCGGCGCTGTCGACCGCGGCCGCCCGGCTGGTCTCCAGCCGGCTGACCTGCTCGCCCAGCACGTCGCGCCGCCGGGGGGCGATCAGCCAGCGGGCGGCGGCCACGTCGAGCCGGGCGAGCAGCACCGTGACCCAGGGGGCGACCACGGCCAGGAGCCCCACGCCGAGGAGGGCGACCGCGATCGCGCCCGGCCCCTGGGTGACGTCGAACAGCCAGAAGTGGGCGGTGTCGTCGGGCATGGCCCCGACGTAGAGCGGCAGCAGGGCCAGCGCCGCCGCGCCGCTCCAGGCCATGATCGCCACGGTCGTGGTCAGGACCCCGAGCGGCAGGGCCAGCACCTGGTAGGCGATCTCCCGCCAGCGGGCGCCCGAACGGGCGCGCTCGACCAGGCGGCCCCACCACGAGGTCGCCCGCAGCGGCGGCACGGGGTCGTCGATCTCGACGCCGAGCAGCGCGGCGAGCCGCGTGCGCTCGACCCGCGCCATGCCCCGACACACGACGAACAGCAGCCAGGCGAACGGGATGGCGAGCGGGAACGTGATCAGCAGCGCGACCGTCGTCGCCAGCAGCGTGACCGTGACCGAGAACGTGATCGCGCCGACGAACAGGTCGAGGGCGAGGTGGGTCAGCGCCCACCACGTCGACGACCGGCGCCACGGGAGGAAGAGGTCGTCGAGCACACGCTCACCGTAAGCACCGCCGGGGCGCTCGGCCATGCGGCGGGCGGGCGTCGCGAGGGTGGGGTTGTCCCTACCCCGCCGGCTACTGGAGCTTGGAGCGGCCGCCGGTCCCCCACCAGCTCGCGGTGAGCTTGAGGTCGGGGCCGCGGGGCTCGATCTCCTCGTAGACCCGCTTGTAGCCGGTGTGGGCGATGCGCCAGTCGCCGTCGACCTTGACATAGCGGTCGTCGTAGAACGACGCCCCCCGCACGGTCAGCCCCAGCGCGCCCAGGATGACCACGTCGTCGAGCGCCCAGATGCCGGTGGCCTGGTCGGGCCCGACGAGGGTGATCTCCGGGTGGTGGACCTTGTGGCTGGTGAGCATCGCCTCGTCGGCCATCGACGTGGACAGGAAGTCCAGGATCGCCGGCCGCCCCGCCAGGTTCGTGGCGCCGCCACCGTAGGACGCGGTGGCGTCCTCGGTGAACAGGCCGGCCAGGTCGTCCCACCGCTTCTGGTCGATGAAGCGGACGTAGCGGTACTTGAGCTGGTGGATCAGCTCGATCTCGACGAGGTCGGCGGGGGTCATGGGCGACTCGTCTACCACGTCCGCGGTAGCGGCGAACGGTTCGGGGAGACGATGCGGACCAGGACCGATGCCCGTAGCGTGCGAGGGAATGTCCGCCCCCGCCGCCCCGGCTCCCGTCGCCACCGGCCTCTGGGAGTGGTACGGCCAACTTCCCGCGTGGCTGCGGGACCTCTGGCCGGCGCTGGCGGTCGGCGTCGTGCAGGTCGGGGTCGTCGCGCTCGCCGGCATGCACCAGAACAACGTGCGGACCCTGGACGCCGCCGGCGTCGCCCTGCTGGCGGCCGGGCCGGCGGCCCTGGTGCTGCGGCGCTACCGGCCGGTGGCCTGCCTGGCGCTGGTGCTGGCGGCGACGATGGCGTACTGGCTGACGACCTACCCCCGGGGCCCCGCGTTCCTGGCCCTGATCGTCGCCTACGTCAACGCGGCGATGCGGGGCCATCGCCGGGCGGCGTGGACCAGCCTGGTCGTGGGCTACCTGATCGTGGCGCTGATCGTCCCGCTGGTCCACGACGACCCGTTCCCCGACTGGCCGGTCATGGCCGGCGTCGGCGCCTGGCTGCTGGTGCTGGCGGCGGGGACCGAGCTGGTCCGCAGCCAGCGCGAGCGGACCGCCGCGGCCGAGGCCGCCCGGGCCGAGGAGTCCCGCCGGGCGGCCAGCGAGGAGCGGGTGCGGATCGCCCGCGACCTGCACGACGTGCTGGCCCACGACATCTCGCTGATCAGCGTGCAGGCCGGGGTCGCCCTCCACCTGCTCGACGAGCACCCCGAGCAGGCGCGGCCCGCGCTCCGGGCCATCCGCGACGCCAGCGGCGACGCGCTGGGCGAGCTGCGCTCGGTGCTGGACATCCTGCGCCAGGGCGAGGCCGCGCCCCGCCAGCCGACCGCCGGCCTGCGCGACCTCGACGGCCTCGTGGCTCGGTCGCGGGCGACCGGCCTGGACGTGGTGGTCGAGGGGGCGGACGCGGTGGCCGACGCCCACGTGCCGCCCGGCGTGGACCTGGCCGCGTTCCGGATCGTGCAGGAGGCGCTGACCAACGTCGTGCGCCACGCGCGGGCCGAGCGGGCGACGGTGCGGTTCACCTGCGCGCCCGGCGAGCTGACCGTGCAGATCGACGACGACGGCGCCGGCCCGCCGCCCGGCGTCGGCCCCGATCGCGTCGGCGGCGGGCGGGGCATCGTCGGGATGCGGGAGCGGGCGCGGGCGCTCGGCGGCGACCTGGACGCCGGCCCGCGGCCCGGCCACGGGTTCCGGGTGCGGGCCCGGTTCCCGCTCGACGGCACGGGGGACGAGCCGTGATCCGGGTGCTGCTGGCCGACGACCAGGCCCTCGTCCGGGCCGGGTTCCGGGCCCTGCTCGACGCCCAGGACGACATCGAGGTCGTGGGCGAGGCCGGCGACGGCGAGGAGGCCGTCCGGCTGGCGGCGCGGCTGCGGCCGGACGTGGTGCTGATGGACATCCGCATGCCGGGCACCGACGGGCTGGCGGCCACCCGCACGATCGCGGGCGACGAGCGGCTGGCCGGGGTCCGCATCGTGATCCTGACGACGTTCGAGCTGGACGAGTACGTGTTCGAGGCGATCCGGGCGGGCGCGAGCGGGTTCCTGGTCAAGGACACCGAGCCGGTCGAGCTGCTGCGGGCGGTCCGGGCGGTGGCGGGCGGCGACGCGCTGCTGTCGCCGGGCGTGACCCGCCGGCTGATCGGCGACTTCGCCACCCAGACCCGGGAGGCGCCGCCCCGGCCCGACCTGGACGTCCTCACCGACCGCGAGCGCGAGGTGATGGCGCTGGTCGGCCGAGGGCCTGTCGAACGACGAGATCGCCGAGCGCCTGTTCGTGAGCCCGACGACCGCCAAGACCCACGTGAGCCGGGCGATGACCAAGCTGGCCGCCCGCGACCGCGCCCAGCTGGTGGTCTACGCGTACGAGTCGGGGCTGGTGCGGCCCGGGTGGATCGACTGAGAGCCTGCGGACAAGTCACGTCATCCCGGCCACCGTGGTCAGTGTTTCCCGCTCTTGCCGCTTCGCGGCGGGCCGCTCGGGCCACGGCTCCGCCTATCGGCGAAGCCTCTGAGCCCTTCGGCTACCGCGGGCGCGGCAGCGCGCAAGCCTCCGCCCGTGTGACGACCCGGGCGCCGATCGGGCGGACGATCGAGCCATGGTCACTTCCCTGCTTGCCCACGTCCACGGGTGGGGCTGGGGCTACGGCCCCGGGCCGTGGATCCTGCTGTTCCCCCTGTTCTGGTTCACCCTGTTCTTCCTCGTGTTCTGGCGGTTCCGCCGGGGCCCGTGGGGCCCGTGGCGCGGCGTCGACAGCGGCCGGGCCGTGCTCGACGAGCGCTACGCCCGCGGCGAGATCACCGCGGACGAGTACCGCGAGCGCCGGGCCGTGATGACGGAGGACCGGCGATGACCGCCGCCGCCCGGGCCGTCGAGGCCACGAAGGTGTACGGCCGGGGGCCGGTGTCGGTGCTCGCCCTCGACGAGGTCACGGTCAGCTTCGAGGCCGGCCGGTTCACCGCCATCATGGGCCCGTCGGGGTCCGGCAAGTCGACGCTGATGCACTGCCTGGCCGGGCTGGACACGCTCAGCGCCGGCCGGGTGTTCGTCGGCGACGCGGACCTGAGCGCGCTGTCCGACCGGGAGCTGACCCGGCTGCGGCGCGACCGCATCGGCTTCGTGTTCCAGGCGTTCAACCTGGTGCCGACCCTGTCGGCCGGCGAGAACATCGTGCTGGCCGATCGGCTGGCCGGCCGCCGGCCCGACGCCGCCTGGGTCGACGAGGTCGTCGCCACCGTCGGCCTCGGCGACCGGCTGCGGCACCGCCCGGCGGAGCTGTCCGGCGGCCAGCAGCAGCGCGTCGCCGTGGCCCGGGCGCTGGCGGCCCGGCCGGAGATCGTGTTCGCCGACGAGCCGACCGGCAACCTCGACTCCCGCAGCGGTGCCGAGATCCTCGGCCTGCTGCGCCGGGCCGTCGACGACATGGGCCAGACCGTCGTCATGGTCACCCACGACCCCGGGGCGGCCGCGACGGCCGACCGGGTCGTGTTCCTGACCGACGGCCGGGTGGTCGACCACGAGTCCGCCCCCACCGTCGCCACCGTCGCCGACCGCATGTCGACCCTCGGAGACTGACCATGCTCTCGCTCACCCTGCGCCAGATGCGCGCCCACGCCCGCCGGCTGGCCGGGACCGGCCTGGCCGTGATGCTGGGCGTCGCCTTCCTGACCGGCACGCTGGTCCTGGGCGACACGCTGCGGGCCAACTTCGACTCCCTGCTGACCGAGGTCAACGCCGGCGTCGACGTCACGGTCCGCAACGCCACCGACCTCGGCGGGAACCAGAACCGCGGCCTGATCGACGCCTCGCTGGTCGACCGGGTGGCCGCGGTCGACGGCGTGGCCACCGCGGAGCCGGTGGTGATGGGCTACGGCCAGCTCGCTGGGCCGCGACGGCCAGGCGATCGGCGGGAACGGCCCGCCCCAGCTGGCCGGCTCTGGATCGACCGACGCGGCCCTCAACCCCTACCGGCTGGTGGCCGGGCGGGCGCCGGAGGGCGGCGGCGAGGTCGTCGTCAACCGGGGCACGGCCGACAAGGGCGGCCTGCGGATCGGCGACACCACCACGCTGCTCACGCCCGAGCCGCTGCCGGTCACGATCGTCGGCATCGCGACCTTCGGCCAGGCCGAGGGCCTGGGCGGCGTGACGTACACGGCCCTCGACCTGGCCGACGCCCGGCAGTGGATCGCCCGCTCGACCGACCAGGTGTCGACGATCGCGGTGCGGGCCGAGCCGGGCGTCGACGAGGACGCGCTCGGCCGCCCGGATCGGCCGGGTGCTGCCGCCGGGCGTCGAGGCGGCCACCGGCGCCACCGTCACGAAGGAGGCGACCGACGACATCGCCACGACGTTCCTCGACCTGCTCACGACGTTCCTGATCGTGTTCGCGGGCATCGCCCTGCTGGTGGCGACGTTCAGCATCTACAACACGTTCTCGATCATCGTGGCCCAGCGGACGCGGGAGTCGGCGCTGCTGCGGGCCCTCGGCGCCGGCCGCGGCCAGGTGCTGCGCTCGGTGGTGTTCGAGGCGGTGGTCGTCGGCGTGCTGGCCTCGCTGGTCGGCCTCGCCGCGGGCATCGGCGTCGGCGGGCCTGCTCAAGGGCCTGTTCGACGCGGCGGGCTTCGCACTGCCCGCGGGCGGCATCACCGTCGCGCACCGGCACGGTGGTCGCCGGGCTGGTGGTCGGCATCGTCGTCACGCTGGTCGCCGGCATCGCCCCGGCGATCCAGGCGTCGCGGGTCGCCCCGCTGGCCGCCCTGCGGGCCGTGGCGGTCGAGCGCACGAGCCCGTCGGCGGCCAGGATCGGTCGCCGGCGTGGTGCTGACGGCGCTGGGCGTCGCGATCACGCTGGCGGCCGCGCTGGGCGCCGGCGGCGGCGCTGGCCGGCGCCGGGATCGGCGGCGTCCTCACGCTGGTCGGCACCGTGGTCATGGGCCCGGTCATCGCCCGCCCGGTGGCGGGCGCGATCGGCGCGCCGGTGGCCCGCTGGCGGGGCATGACCGGCGTGCTGGCCCGCGCGAACGCGGTCCGCAACCCCCGCCGGACGGCGCGGACGGCGGCGGCCCTCATGGTCGGCGTCGCGGTGGTCACGGTGTTCACGGTCTTCGCGGCGTCGCTGAAGGTGTCGCTGCAGGACACGATCGACCGCTCGTTCCGGCGGCGACCTGGTGGTGACGGCCGGCTCGTTCGGCCGCGGCGCGATCAGCCCCGAGCTGGCCGGCGAGGTCGCCGCCCTGCCGGAGGTCGACGCGGCGGTGGGCCTGGGCCAGGGCGCGCTCCTGATCGACGGCTCGACCAAGGAGGTCTCGGTCTCGGACCCGGTGCCGCTGGGCAAGGCGATGGCGCTGGACGTCACGGACGGGACGCTGGCCGACGTCGGCCCGGACGGCCTGGCGGTCTCGGACGACGTGGCCGAGTCGCACGGCTGGCACGTCGGCGACGAGGTGCCGGTCACGTACCCGGACGGCCAGCAGCAGGACCTGACGGTCGGCGGCGACGTACGCCCCGTCCGACATCGTCGGCGGCTACCTGCTGCCCCGGTCGGCGTGGACCGGCCACGCGCCCCAGACCGTCGACACGCTGGTGGCGGTCGGCCTCGCCGACGGCACGTCGCTGGCGCAGGGCAAGCGGGCGGTCGAGCGGGTGGCCGCCGACTTCGGCGGCCCGGACGTCCTCGACCGCCAGGAGTTCGCCGGCGAGGTGGCGGGCGGGGTCGACATGCTGCTGTCGATCATCTACGCCCTGCTGGCGCTGGCGATCATCATCGCCCTGATGGGCATCGCCAACACGCTGTCGCTGGCGATCCACGAGCGCACCCGGGAGCTGGGCCTGCTGCGGGCGGTCGGCCAGACCCGCCGCCAGGTGCGCCAGATGGTCCGCTGGGAGAGCGTGGTGGTGGCCGCCTTCGGTGCGGCGGGCGGTCTGGCGCTCGGCGTGTTCCTGGGGTGGAGCCTGGTGACGGTGGTCGGCGCGGCCACCGACGGCTTCGACAGCTTCGCCCTGCCCGTTGGCCGGCTCGCGATCGTGCTGGTCGTGGCGGCGGCGTCCGGCGTGCTCGCCGCCATCCGCCCGGCCCGCCGGGCGGCCAGGCTGAACGTCCTGGACGCGATCGCCAGCGAGTGACGTCAGGGCCGGCGCTCGCGCCGCAGGTGATCTGCGAGGCGGGCGTCGGCCCCGATGTCCTGGCGGCCGGCGAGCACGTCGGCGACGGCGACGTAGTCCGCGACGGCGTCCACGTCGTGGACCCGCAGGATCGTCCCCGGCGGGCCGAGGACGTGGCCGACCGCGGCGAGCGTGCCGGCGAGCCTCCCCCGGGGCGGGCGTCCGGTGATGGCGCCGACGAAGTCCTTGCGCGAGAGGGCCAGCAGCACCGGGCGCCCGAGCGCGCGGACCCGGTCGAGCGCCCGCAGGACCTCGACGGTCTGGGCTGGCGTCTTGGCGAAGTCGGGCCCGGGGTCGACGATCGTCGCCTCCTCCGGCACCCCGGCGGCGGCGGCGGTGGCCAGGGCGTCGCCCAGGAAGGCCAGCACGTCGTCGGCCACCCCGCCGGCCTCGGCGTAGAGCCCGTCGTCGAGGATCTTCACCTTCGGCGCCGCCCGCGTGTGCATGACGACCAGCCCCGCCCCAGCCTCCGCCACCAGGCCGGCGATCTCGGCGTGGCGCAGCCCGCTCACGTCGTTCACGACGTCGGCGCCGGCACCGAGCACCGCGGCGACGACCGCGGGTCGGTAGGTGTCGACCGAGATCACGAGGTCCGGCGCGGCGGCCCGCAGCGCGGCCACGAGCGGCACCACCCGGGCGATCTCCTCGTCCTCGGGCACCTCGGGCACCCCGGTGATCCCCGACTGGCCGCCGACGTCGACCATCCCCGCCCCCTGCGCCACCAGCTCGAGCGCCCGGACCACCCGCGCCTCGGTGGTCGGGTGCTCGCCGCCGTCGGAGAACGAGTCCGGCGTGGCGTTGACGATGCCCATCAGCACGGGCGCCGTCAGGTCGACGGCGCGGCCGCGCACGACCAGGCGGGGAGCGGCGGTCACCCGCCCACGGTAGCGACGGGCTCCGGGGCGGGGGCCACCCGGGGGCGGCGCGGCGGCAGCGTGACCAGGGGCGGCAGCTCCGCGAACGCACGCACCAGCGGAGGGTGTCCGGGGCGCAGCAGGGTCGCCGGGTTGGCCGCCCGGACGCCGGCCCGGTCGAGCGCGGTCTGCAGCACGGTGAGCGCCTGGGGGCCGAGCTCGTCGAGGGTGCGGTTGCGGTGGACCCGGGTGCCGAGGTCGACCTGCACGATCCCCCGCGGCCCGACCTCCTCGGCCGCGTCGATCAAGAGGCCGAGGTCGACGCCGTAGCCCCGGACGAAATGCAGCCGTTCCAGCAGCTCGCGGCGGCCGCCGAACTCGCCCGAGAGCGGCTGCATGATCGTCGACAGGTGGGGGAAAAGCGTGGCGAGCAGGGGCCGGGCCATCAGTTCGGTCGTGCGGCCGCCGGTGCCGCCGGCCGTGGGCCGCTCGTAGTAGCCCTTCACGAAGCTGACCTCGGGCTCGGTGAGCAGCGGGGCGAGCAGCCCGACGACGAAGCGCGACCCGAAGTCCGCGATGTCGGCGTCGCACCACAGCACGATGTCGCCCCGGGCCACGTAGAGCGAGCGCCACAGCGCCTCGCCCTTGCCCGACCCGCCGGCCACGTCAGCCAGCACCTCGGCCGCTGACACCACCCGGGCGCCGGCCGCGGCGGCGATGGCGGCGGTGGAGTCGGTCGAGTGGTCGTCGATCACGACTACCTCGTCGACGAGGCCGAGCCGGTCGACGAGCCAGCGGCGGACCTTGGCGACGACGGGCCCGACGGTCGCCTCCTCGTTGTGCGCGGGGATGCACACCGACACCACGTGGTCGGCTTTGGCCTTGACCAGGCGGCGGAGCGGAACGTCGCGGTAGTGCCGGGTCGCGATCGGCGTGACCGATCGTCCGGGTGCCGCGATCGACGGTGGCGATCGACGGTTGGTCATCAATCATTCAGACAGAGAGGGAGTCCGCCCGCACCCTAACCGTCCGGCGCGACCCCTCCGTATCGTGGCAGGAATTGTCATGACATCGTCCTTGCTGCCAGCCGGCGGGGGCTCGACGATGGGGTGGTGGACAGCCCCCGACCGGTCGTGATCGTCGCCTTCCCGGACGTGCAGGCGCTCGACGTCACCGGCCCGGTCGAGGTCTTCGCCATGGCCAACCGCTACCTGCCGAGCCCCGGCTACGCCCCGAGGGTCGTGTCCGGCGAGGGCGGCGAGGTGGTCACGTCGTCCGGCCTGGGCCTGGCGACGGGCCGGGCCGCCGGCTGGCGGGGACCGATCGACACGCTGGTCGTGGCGGGCGGCGAGGGCACGGCCGATGCCGCCCGCGACCGCGAGCTCACGTCGTGGGTGGCCGGGGCGGCGGCCCGCAGCCGGCGGGTGGCGTCGGTGTGCAGCGGCGCGTTCGTCCTGGCCGCGGCCGGCCTGCTGGCGGGACGGCGGGCCACGACCCACTGGTCGGCCTGCGGCCTGCTGGCCCGCGCTCTACCCCGACGTCGAGGTCGACCCCGACCGCATCTACGTGCGCGACGGCGACGTGTGGACGTCCGCCGGGGTCACGGCGGGCATGGACCTGGCGCTGGCGATGGTCGAGGACGACCACGGCGGCGCGGTGGCTCTGGACGTGGCCCGCCAGCTGGTGCTGTTCACCCGCCGCGGCGGCGGGCAGAGCCAGTTCAGCGTCCAGATGGCCGCCGGGGCCGCCGAGCGCCGCCCGCTGCGCGAGGTGGTGGCCCACATCGCCGAGCAGCTCGACGGCGACCTGTCCGTGCCCGCGCTGGCCCGCCGGGCGGCGATGAGCCCGAGGACGTTCGCCCGCACGTTCGCCGCCGAGGTCGGCACGACGCCGGCCGCGTACGTCCAGGCGGCCAGGGTCGAGGCGGCCCGCCGCCTGCTGGAGACCACCGACCGCACGACCGCCGCGGTCGCCGCCGACTGCGGCTTCGGCACGGTCGAGACCATGCACCGGGCGTTCCGCAGGACTCTGGGGACGACGCCCGGGATGTACCGCCGGCACTTCGCGGTCGGCGCCTGAGCAACCAAGGAGAACGACGTGCTCGTAGCCATCCCCCTGTTCGACAGGTTCACCGCCCTGGACGCCATCGGCCCCTACGAGGTGCTGTCGCGCCTCCCGGGCGCCGAGGTCACGTTCGTGGGCGAGCGCACGGGCCCGGTCCGCACGGACACCCGCATGCTGGCGGTCACGGTCGACGAGACCCTCGACGAGATCGCGGCGCCGGACATCGTGGTGGTCCCGGGCGGCCCGGGCACGCGGGCGATGCTGGAGCCGGGCGTGCTGCACGCCTGGCTGGCGAGGGTCCACGAGACGACCCAGTGGACGACGTCGGTCTGCACGGGCTCGCTGATCCTCGGCGCCGCCGGCCTGCTGAAGGGCCTGGAGGCGACGACCCACTGGGCGGCGATGGGCGAGCTGGCCCCGCTGGTCGGCAGCACGACCGGGACGCGGGTGGTGCCGCAGGGCAAGATCGTGACCTCGGCGGGGGTCAGCTCGGGCATCGACATGGCCCTGTGGCTGGCGGGTCAGATCGCCGGCGACGACGTGGCCAAGGCCATCCAGCTGGGCATCGAGTACGACCCGCAGCCCCCCTACGACGCCGGCTCCCCGGCCAAGGCGGGCCCGGACCTGGTCCGCCTGCTGGCGGACATGGTCATGGACCGCCAGGACGCCAGGCTGCCACGTAGCAGCGCCGCCCCGCAGCACCGGGAACTGCCGCTCGGGGTCGTCGCACGGCGACGACCCCGTCGGCTCGCCCCCGTGCTCCCAGTCGCCGGCGAGCGTCACGGTGCCGGCGGCGGCGTACTGCAGGATGTACGCCTTGCGCACGCCGTCGGTCGTGTTCGGCCCGGTGAGGTGGGGCGTGAGCGACGAGAACACGACCACGCCGCCGGCGGGCACCTCGGCGGCACGGCGACGTCGATGGCCCCGTCCGCGGTGATGCACTCCCACCCCAGCGGCTCGACGTAGTGGTGGCGCAGGGTCCCCGCCCGGTGCACACCGGGCAGGACCCACGGGCAGCCGTTGTCGACGGTCGCGTCGGTGAGCGCCACCCACGCAGTCAGGTACTGCTG
Organism: uncultured Acidimicrobiales bacterium; assembly: GCA_963739835.1. Taxonomy (GTDB): domain Bacteria; phylum Actinomycetota; class Acidimicrobiia; order Acidimicrobiales; family VFJN01; genus ZC4RG19. The sequence continues at coordinate 78,523 of CAVUBW010000013.1, read as the reverse complement.
CGGCTCGACGTACGTGTAGCCGTTGTCCTGGTGCCACGGGAAGCGGCGCGGCTTCTCCGGCTTCTTGTAGACCGCCTGGTCCCAGTACAGGTTGACGTCCGGGCCCAGCAGGTCCCGGGCCAGTCCGACGAGCGTCGGCTGCCGCACGAACCGCCGGGCCGCCTCGGACCGCAGCACCGGGTGGACCGTGAACGTGATCGCCCCCCGCTCGGCGATGCTCGCCCGCTCGCCCTCCTGGGCCGCCAGGTACCGATCGACACCCGCCTCCAGGGCGTCGAGGTCGGCGGTCACATCGGTCACGTCGCCCGCGTCGGCGACCCGGGGGAGCACGACGTACCCGTCACGGTCGAACGCCTCCTTCTGGTCGGGCGTCAGCGTCGTCGGCGCCTCGCCGGGCAGGGACCAGGCGAAGTCCGTGTTCCACGGGTGCCGCTCGGTGCCCGGTGGCAGCGCGACCGTCACCGGGACTCCGTCCTCGGCCCGGACCGCGTGTACCGCGTGCCCGGCGGGTCGACCGCCCACGCGGCCTCGCCGCCCCAGCGGTCGTCGTAGCAGACCTCGCCGAGCGGCAGGCGCCGGACCGGACCGTGGTGGCCCTCCGGGACGCCGAGCGCGATCGTCGCCGCGATCACGACCTGTTCGGGGACGGCGAGCACCGCCCGCAGCTCGTCCTCGACGTAGGCGTGCCACATCGACAGCACCCCGCCGTAGCCGAGCGCCCGGGCCGCCAGCAGCAGGTTCTGGCACGCCGGGTACACCGATCCGCCCTCGGAGATGTGCGGCGGACGCCACCGCTCGATGCACGCCAGCACGACCACCGGCGTGTCCTCGAACCGGTCGACGAAGCGCTGCATCGCCCGGGCGGACCGGGCCTTGGGCGACGCCGGGTCCTCGCCCGAGCCCTGGTCGAAGCCGTGGTCGGTGCGCTTGCCGCCCCACCCCCGCCGGAACCCCCGTCCCAGCACCGCCTTGGCCTCGACGGCCCCGGGGCCGTCCCGCAGGACGAGGAACCGGGCCGGCTGGCGGTTGGACCCCGACGGCGCCCGGGTGGCATGCCACAGGATCGACGCCAGGTCGGCGTCGGGGATCGGATCGGGCCGGTAGCGGCGGATCGCCCGCGTGGTGGCGATGCCCTCGAGCAGGTCCATCCCGCCATGATCGCCCATCCGGTCCGGGCCGGGCTCGGGTCAGGCGTCGGGGACGACGACCGCCCGGCCCCGCAGCCGGCCCTGCTCCATCGCCTCGTACGCCTCGGCCACCCGGGACAAGGGGAACAGGTCGACCTCGCTGCGGATGCGGTGCGCCGCCGCCAGCGCCACCACCGCCTCGACGTCGGCGATGCCCGAGCCCTGGAACGTGAACACCTCGCCGTCGCGGGGCAGCGTGCCGAACCACGGGCGCCGCAGGGTCCCGCCGGCCGCGCCAACCAGGCCGAACGCCCCGTAGGGTCGCACCGCGGCGAGACCGGCCCGGATGGTGTCGTCGGTGCCGACGACGTCGAGCACCACCTCGGCCCCGCCGGCAGGCACCGCACCCGAGACGTCGTCGACCACCTCGTGGGCACCGAGGTCGGCCGCGACGGCGCGGCGCCCGGGGCTGGTGTCGACCGCCACGACCCGCGCCGGCGTCAGCGCCCGCAGGAGCTGGATGGCGAACCCGCCCAGCCCGCCCGCGCCGATGACGACCGCGGTGTCGCCGTCGGCCAGCCGGGGCGCGACCCGGGCGACCGCATGGTGGGCGGTGGCCCCGGCGTCGGTCAGCGGCCCGGCCTGCACCGGGTCGAGGCCGCCCAGCGGGATCAGCGCCCGGGGCGCCGGGGCCACCACGTAGCGGGCGAGGCCGCCGTCGCGCCCGTAGCCCCGCCCCGCGAGCCCGTGGGGGCAGGCGCTGTCCCGCCCCCGGCGGCACGCGGGGCACTCGCCGCACGAGGCCGGCGACACCAGCGCCACGGCGTCGCCCTCGGCGAACCCGGCGACCCCGGCCCCGAGCCCGGCGACGCGGCCGGCGATCTCGTGCCCGAGCGTGAACGGCAACGACCAGCCGAGCGCCTCGGCGATCTCGGCCGGCATCTGCGCCATCGTCAGGTCGGAGTGGCACAACCCGTTCCCCGCCACCTCGACCAGCACCTCCCCCGGCCCCGGCCGGGGCACGGGCGCATCGGTCAACACGGGCGGCTCGCCCCAGCGGACGATCCGGTAGGCGGTCATGGTGGCCACGACGCGCTTTTCTACGCGGGAACGGTCGCTGCAGCGACCGTTCCCGCGTAGAAAACGCGGATTAGTCGAGCGTTGCGTCTGCCGACATGCCGTGGGCGATGTGGGGCATCGCGTCGCCCGTCGTGTCCGGGAGCATGCAGAACAGGACGTACTGGCCGGGCTCGTCGGGCAGCGTCAGGTCGGCCGACCGGCCCGGGGCGAGGGCGCCGATGCCGGTGCCGGGGACGCCCGGGGCCGGGCCGGCCTCGCCGAGGATGGCGGTCTTGAACGCCTCGGCGTCGGCCCCGTCGGTGAGGCGGTAGGCCACGAACTCGTGGGCCTGGTCGCCGTCGTTGACGATGTGGATGGTCTCGCCGCCGCCGAAGCTCGTGTCGCCGCCGAAGCCGAAGTCGACCAGGCTGACCTCGGCGTCCGCCTCCACCCCGGTCGGGGTGTCGGCGTCGACCGCGGCGTCGCCGGGGGCGACCGTGAACGGCAGCACCATCCCGTGCGCGGCGTGGGAGGCGCCGTCCTGGCCGGGCAGGACGCAGAGGATCGGCACGTCGTCGCCGGGCTCCAGAACCTCGGTGGCCGACCGCGACCCGCCGGGACGGTGCGGCGTTGGGGCCGCCGAAGCCCTCGACCACTCGCGAGGGCGCTGGCGCCGGACGGATGCTGGCCGCGGCCCCGGCGAACGAGGCGAGGTCGGCGCCGTCCTTGAACCGGAACACCATCGCCTGGTGCTCCAGGGTGCCCCTGTTGGTGAGCGTGATCTCGACCCGCCCGGCAGTGAGGCACCTCGGTGTCGGCCTGCGGCGTACCCGCCGGCGTCGCCGCCGGGCACGGGCGTCCGCTTCTGCGCCTCGACTCCGTGCTGGTTAGGCCGCCGCCGGCCGCGCCGGTCGAGGCTCGCTGTCGTCGCTCGCACGTCGCTCAGCGACGGCCGCGACGGTGGGCCTGGGCCTGGGCGAGCGTCACGGGACGAGTACGCATGGGGTGGTTCCTTGTCTGTCAGGCGGAGTGACGGATACGTGGTCGGCGGATCAGGCGGCGGCCGGGACCGGCGCTGGCGGCCGCCTCCGGTCGGCCTGGCCCGTGTCGCGCCACGACGGTCGGCGGCCGGGCGCACGCCCCGGGTTCCCACGTGGTCGATGTCGTCGCGAGCAGACCCGCCCCCCGTGCCGCGGGTCGACGATCTCGATGGACGGCTCCAGCCGGCCCGCGGGGCCGACGGCTGGAACCCGGCCGGCGTCCCGATCGAGCTGCTGTCCCCGATGTGGACGACGGTCCGGGCGATGGCGGCCGGCCACGGCCGCGACCCCGACACGCTGCAACTGGTGGTCCGGGCCACCGTGGCGCTGACGGCGCACCCGATCGCGAGCGGGGACCGCAGGGCGTACACGGGCTCGTTCGACCAGGTCGCCGACGACCTCGACGCCACCCGCCGTGGCGGGGGCAGACGAGGTGATCCTGCGGCTCCACGGCGACTGCGGCCTCAACGAGTCACTGGAGCACTACGCCTGCCTGGCGGAGTCGCTGGAGCTGACGCGTTCTGGCGTGTTGGGCTGAACGATCAAACGATCGAACGAAAACGACAACGAGGCCCGTTAGGAGGCCGCCGGGGGCGGCCTCTCTGGCGATGATGGGGGCGCTCGGGTCGGCGTCAAGGACAAGCCGGCTGCGCCGGGCCCCTCCGGGGCTCCTTGACCCCGCCCCGACCGCCCGTTTGACACTCACGGTGACCCTTACACCGTTGGTTTAACCGGGGGGAAGTCCTTGCGCGGGCAACTGGCCTCAAAGGTGGTTGGTTATCAACCACTTTCGCGACCCAGAACGAAGATCCCCCCGAACCGGGACGACCCGCGGCCACCGTGCGTGGAAAAGGGCGGTCGGGTGGGGGTCAAGGAGCCGCCACAGGCGGCCGAGCGCAGCGAGCTTGTCCTTGACGCCCACCCGACCGCCCCACAATCACGACAGAGGCCGCCCCCGGCGGCCTCCTTACCAGCCTCGTTGTCGTTGTCGTTTTGATCGTTCAGCCCAGCAACCGCGACATCCGGGCGGTGATGCGGTCGGCGATGCCGAGCGACCCCTGCGACGACGCCAGGTCGCGGGCCCGGACGAACAGGTCCCGGATCGCCGTGGGGTCGTCGCCCCGGGCGTGGCGGAAGCGGGCGTCGGCTTCCAGCACCAGGGGCTCCGCGAAGCGCTCGCCGTACGTCGCCAGCTCGCGATAGGCCGACGCCACCGCGGCCGACGCGGCGTCGAGGCGCAGCGCCTCGGCCAGGCCGGCGGCCCTCGCGGCACGGAAGACCACCACGCCCGTCCGGCCGCCGCCCGCGACGAACTGCTCGATCGCGTGGTCGATCATCGGGAGGCCCTCGTCGAGCCGGCCCTGGTCGATGAGCGCCGCCGCCAGGTAGCCGGCCAGGCCCCGGCCCCAGAAGCTGAACGTCGACTCCGGGTCGGCCTCGATGCCCCGGCGGGCGGCCCGCTCGGCCCAGTCCGGGTGGCCCGTCGCCACCGCGCCCGCCGCCGAGAACATCATGACCAGCGAGACCGCGTAGCGGTCCGGGGCCAACGCCGCCAGGTCCGAGAAGACCGCCTCGCCGGCCGCCGGGTCGGTCGCCCCCGTCAGCACGTGCAGGTAGCGGCTGAACGGGTGGGGCAGCAGCAGGACCTCCAGGTCGAGGCCGAGGGTCGCCGCCGGCGCGTCCGCCCGGGCGCCGGCCTCGACCGCCTCGTCCAGCCGGGCGCTGCCCTCGGCCACCCGGCCGTGGTGCCAGTGGCTGATCCCGACCGCGCTCAGGCCCGCCGCCCGCACCAGCGGGTCGTCGGAGTCCGACGTGAGCTCCCACAGCTGCTCGGCGATGGCGTCGGACCGCTCGAAGTCGCACATCGTGTCGTAGGCGGCCCACTCGGTCCACAGCAGGCGGGTGAGGATGTCGCTGCGCTCGATCCGCCGGGCCAGCTCCTTGGCCCGCCGCAGGTGGGGCGACTCGGCGACGCTGGCGTAGCCGGCCACCGACCGCTGGATCGACAGCAGCCGGCTGATCGCGGTCAGCTCGGCCTCGGTGTCGAGCGTCGAGCGGGTCGACGACCGCCGCAGTTGGACCGCCCGCTCCAGCAGCGCCTCCGCCGACTCGAACGCGTAGCGCCGGACCGCGACCTCCGCGGCCCGTTCGATCGCCTCGGCCGCCCGCTGGCCCACGCCGATCGGCGCCGCCGACCACAGGTGCTCGGCGATGATCTCGGCCGTGTCGTCCAGGTGGCCGAGCGTGGCGGCCAGGGCGTCGGCCACCTTGAGGTGGATCCGGGCCCGCCGCAGCGCGGACACGTCGTCGACCACCGCCTCGCGCACCAGCGCGTGCGAGAACCGGAAGGTCGCGGGCCGGTCGGGCACCGGCTCCAGCAGCCGGTGGACGACGGCCGGCTCGATGTCGTCGAGGATCGTGTCGAAGTCGGCGTCTGCGGCCGCGGCCAGCAGGTCGAGGTCGACTTCCCGGCCCATCACGCCCGCCACCTGGAGCAGCGCCACGGTCTCGTCGGGGAGCAGCGCTATGCGCCGCCGCACCACGTCCCGCACGCCCGAGGGCACGTCGCCCCCCGGGGAGACCGCGCCCAGCAGGTCGGCGGTGGCGTGCTCGGCGACCACCAGCCGGGCCAGCTCGGTTGCGAAGAAGGGGTTGCCCTCGGCGCGCAGCTGGATGGCGGCGGTCACGTCCTCCGCCACGTCGGGCCCGGCGGCCAGGGCCACCAGCTCGGCGGTGTCGGCGTGCGACAGGCCCCGGAGGAAGATGCGGCGGGTCGCCGCCGCCCGGGACAGCGCGGCCAGCGCCTCGACCACGGCGTCGTTGCGACCCACCTCCAGCTGGCGGACCGAGCAGGCGAGCAGAATCGGGTCGGAGACGACCTGGCCGGCGACGAACGTCAGCAGCTCCAGCGAGGCCAGGTCGGCCCACTGGATGTCGTCGAGCACGATCATCAGCGGCGCCGTCGCCGCCGCGTCGGCGATCAGCCGGTGCACGGCGTCGAACAGCTGGAACCGGCTTCGTTCGGCGCCCGACGCCGTGCCCTCACCCGCCGACACCAGGTTGGCCAGCTCCGGAGCGATGTCGCCCGGTGCCTGGTCGGCCACGAGCGTCCGCAGCGGCGGCAGCCACGGCCAGAACGCCGGCGTGGCGCCGCCCTCGAACGCCCGGCCCCACAGCACCGCCGTGCCCCGCGACCGGGCCTCGGCGGCCAGCTCCTCCAGCAGGCGGGTCTTGCCGATGCCCGGCTCGCCCTCGACCAGCACGATCCGGCTGGCCGTCCGGGCCTCGCCGAGCGCGGCGATCGCCTGGCGCAGCTCCAGGCCCCGCCCGACGAGCCGGGCACCGGGCGCCATGACGCCGCCGGGTGCCTCCAGGCCCCGCACGCCCTCGCCCTCGCCGTGGCCGTCGCCGTTGCCGCCCGGGGGAACGGCGACCGCGGGCGCCGTCCGCACCGCCGCCACCGCGTGCGCGGCCGCCGGCTCGACCTTCGGCGGTCCCGCCGTCGCGCCGCCGCCCGCCGTCACCAGGTCGAGGCCGGCGTCGTGGGTGAGGATCGCGGTCTCCAGCTCGACCAGCGGCCGGCCCGGGTCGATCCCGAGCTGGTCGCGCAGGGTGCGGCGGGCGTCGTCGAGGATGCGCAGCGCCTCGGCCTGCCGGCCGGAGCGGTACAGCGCCAGCGCCATGTGGTGGCGCAGCTGCTCGCGCAGCGGGTGGGCGGCGACCAGCTCGCCCAGCTCCCCCACCACCGCGGCGTGGCGCCCGAGGCGCAGGTCGGCGTCGATGCGGTCCTCGGTAGCGATCAGCCGCCGCTCCTCGAGCTTGGCGGCGAAGCCCCAGGCGAAGTCGAGGTGGGCGAACTCCAGCAAGGCCGGCCCCCGCCACAGCTCCAGCGCGGCGGCCAGCGTGTCCCGGGCGCCGGCGTAGTCGCCGGCCAGCAGCATGCCCCGGCCCTGGTCGGCCATCGACTCGAACCGCCGGGTGTCGAGCGCTTTGGACCCGACGACCAGCTTGTAGCCGGGCGGGTCCCAGGCCAGCACCTGCGCGCCGCCTCGCCGCGGGGCCGGCGGGCACGAGCGCACGCCGCAGCCGCGAGACGTAGCTCTGCAGGGTGCCGGCGGCCGAGTCGGGCGGGTTCTGGCCCCACAGGGCCTCGATGATCGACTCCGCCGGGACCACCCGCCCGCCGGCCACCAGGAGCATGGCCAACACTGTGCGTGGCTGAGTGCCGCCCACGTCGACGACCCCGCCATCGCTGGCCACCTCGAGGTTGCCGAGCAACCTGAATTCCACGCGCCCGCACTCCCTCCGCTTCCCGCCCGAGTCGCGTAACGATCATTCTCCCACGTCAGCGGGCCACACTACGGAATTCGGGCCGCCGACGGCCACCGCACCCGCCCGCCGCCCTTGCACGAATTTGCGTCAAGTTCATGCCTACGCAGCGTGAACATGTGGAAGCATCTTGGGTATGGCGACCACCGCTCCCGCCGAGTCCGCCACGGTCGACGACCTCGCCCTCGTCGACGCTTGGTGGCGCGCCGCCAACTACCTGTCCGTCGGCCAGATCTACCTGCTGGACAACCCGCTGCTGCGCGAGCCGCTGTCGCTCGACCACGTCAAGCCCCGCCTGCTCGGCCACTGGGGCACGACGCCCGGCCTGAACCTCATCTACGCCCATCTCAACCGCGTGATCCTCGCCCGCGACCTCGACGTCATCTACATCTGCGGCCCCGGCCACGGCGGTCCGGGCATGGTGGCCAACACCTACCTGGAGGGGACCTACAGCGAGATCTACCCCGCGATCAGCCAGGACGAGACCGGCCTGCGGGCGCTGTTCCGCCAGTTCTCGTTCCCGGGCGGCATCCCCAGCCACGCCGCCCCCGAGACGCCCGGCTCGATCCACGAGGGCGGCGAGCTGGGCTACGCCCTGGCCCACGCCTACGGCGCCGCGTTCGACAACCCCGACCTCGTCGTGGCGTGCGTGGTCGGCGACGGCGAGGCCGAGACGGGCCCGCTCGCCGGGTCCTGGCACTCGAACAAGTTCCTCAACCCGGTCACCGACGGGGCCGTCCTGCCGATCCTTCACCTCAACGGCTACAAGATCGCCAACCCCACCGTGCTCGCCCGCATCCCCGACGACGAGCTGCGGTCGCTGCTCGAGGGGTACGGCCACACGGTCCACGTCGTGGCCGGCGACGATCCCACCCAGGTCCACCGGGACATGGCCGACACGCTCGATCGCTGCCTCGACGAGATCGCGGCCGCCCAGCGCGCCTGGCGGGAGGGCGGCGACACCGAGCGGCCCCGGTGGCCGATGATCGTGCTGCGCACGCTCAAGGGCTGGACCGGGCCCAAGGAGGTCGACGGCCAGCGGGTCGAGGGCACGTTCCGGTCGCACCAGGTGCCGCTGGCCAACCTGGCCGAGAAGCCCGACCACCTGCGCATGCTCGAGGAGTGGATGCGCAGCTACCGGCCCGAGGAGCTGTTCGACGAGACCGGCCGGCTGCGGGGCGATGTGGCGGCGCTGTCGCCGTCGGGCCGGCGGCGCATGGGCGCCAACCCCCACGCCAACGGCGGCCTGCTGCGCCGCGATCTCGACCTGCCCGACTTCCGCCAGTACGCGGTCGCGGTCCCGCGCCCCGGCTACGCGTCGTCCGAGCCGGCGCGGGTGATGGGCGAGTGGCTGCGCGACGTGGTCGTCCGCAACCCGACGACCTTCCGGGTCATGGGCCCGGACGAGACCCGGTCGAACCGGCTGGGCGCGGTGCTCGACGCCACGTCCCGGGTGTGGCTCGCCCGCATCGAGGTGGACGACGACGCCCTCGCGCCGGCCGGCCAGGTGATGGAGGTCCTGTCCGAACACCTGTGCCAGGGCTGGCTGGAGGGCTACACGCTCACCGGCCGCCACGGCCTGTTCAACTGCTACGAGGCGTTCGTCCACATCGTCGACGCGATGTTCAACCAGCACGCCAAGTGGCTCCAGGTCACGCAGGAGCTCCAGTGGCGGGCGCCGATCCCGTCGTTCAACTACTTCCTGTCGAGCCACGTGTGGCGCCAGGACCACAACGGCTTCACCCACCAGGACCCCGGGTTCCTCGACGTGGTGGTCAACAAGAAGGCGGAGGTCGTGCGGGTCTACCTGCCGCCCGACGCCAACTGCCTGCTGTCGGTGGCGGACCACTGCCTGCGCAGCCGCGACTACGTCAACGTGATCGTGGCCGGCAAGAACCCGCTGCCCGACTGGCTCGACATGCACGCCGCCGTCGCCCACTGCACGGCCGGCGCCGGCGAGTGGGCGTGGGCGTCGTCGCCGAGCCTGGCGGGCGGCGGCGAGCCGGACGTCGTGATGGCGTGCTGCGGCGACGTGCCCACGCTGGAGACGCTGGCGGCGGTCGACATCATGCGCCGCCGGCTGCCCGAACCTGAAGGTGCGGGTGGTCAACGTCGTCGACCTCATGCGGCTGGAGCCGTCGTCGGAGCACCCGCACGGCATGACCGACGCCGAGTTCGACGCCCTGTTCACCAAGGACAAGCCGGTGATCTTCGCCTGGCACGGCTACCCGTCGCTGATCCACCAGCTGACCTACCGGCGGGCCAACCACCACAACATCCACGTGCGGGGCTACAAGGAGGAGGGCACCACCACGACGCCGTTCGACATGGTGATGCTCAACGACCTCGACCGCTTCCACCTGGTGATGGACGTGGCCGACCGGGTGCCGTCGCTGGGGGTGGCGGTGGCGGAGGTGCGCTCGGAGATGCAGGCCCGGCGGCGCGAGGCGCGGGACCACACGCGCGCGGTGGGCGACGACCTGCCCTCGGTGCGCGACTGGGCCTGGCCCGGCTGAGTCCGGGCCGCAGCCGTGCGCGTGCTGGTGGTGAACGCGGGCTCGTCCAGCCTCAAGCTGCGAGTGGTCGACCCGCGCGACGAGACGGTGGCGTCCGTCGACCTGTCGCGGGTCGACCGGATCGCACCCGACCACCTGGCCGCCGCGCTCGACGGCCTGGGGCCGGTCGACGCCGCCGGCCACCGGGTCGTGCACGGCGGCCGCGAGTTCCTGGCGCCGGTGGTGGTGGCGGGCGACGTGCGCGACCGGATCGCGGCCCTGACGGCGCTGGCGCCACTGCACCAGCCGCTGTCGCTCGCCGCCCTCGACGCCGTGTCCCGGGCCCGGCCGGAGCTGCCCGCGGTGGCGTGCTTCGACACGTCGTTCCACGCCACGCTGCCGCCGGAGGCGTCGACCTACGCGGTGCCGGCCGACTGGCGGGGCGACCTCGGGCTGCGCCGCTACGGCTTCCACGGCCTGTCGCACGCGTACGCGTCCGGGCGAGCGGTGGAGATGGGGGCACCGCCCCATCGCATCGTCACCTGCCACCTGGGGGCGGGAGCGTCGCTGGCGGCCGTGCGGGACGGCCGGTCGGTCGACACGACGATGGGCTTCACGCCCCTGGAGGGCCTGGTCATGGCCACCCGGTCGGGGTCGGTCGACCCGGGGGCGGTGCTGTGGCTGCTGACCGAGCACGGGCTCGACCCGGCCGAGGTCACCGACGCGCTGGAGCACCGCTCGGGCTTGCTCGCCCTGGCCGGCACGGCGGACATGCGGGCGGTGACCGAGCGGGCGGCGGCGGGCAACGGCGACGCCGGCCTGGCGCTGGGGGTGTACGTGCACCGGCTGCGGGCCGCGGTGGCGGCGATGGCGGCCAGCCTCGGCGGGCTCGACGCCCTGGCGTTCACCGGCGGGGTCGGCGAGCGGTCGGCTGCGGTGCGGGCGGCCACGTGCGGCGGCCTGGGGTTCCTGGGCGTGGCGATCGACCCGGAGGCCAACGTCGCCGCCCGGCCCGACGCCGAGGTCACCGACCGGCGGTCGCGGGTCCGAGTGTTCGTGATCGCGGCCCGGGAGGAGGTGGAGATCGCCCGGGGCGTCCGCCGCGTGCTGGGTTGAGCGGCCATGATGCAGCGATGGACCTCGGGGAGCGGCGTCCGATCGCACGCCTGGTGCCGCGCGCGGCGGACGTGCCGCCGCCCCGCCCCCGCCGGCTCGACCGGGCGCAGCTGGGATTCGAGCCGCAGCCCGCGGTGCGGTGGTTCAGCCCGGGCGTGATGGCCGGCTCCGCGCTGCACGTGGGGCTGACGTCGGTGCTCGGCCAGTTCCTCGACAAGCGCGAGCTGCAGACGTCCAAGCCGTGCGAGCCCGACCGCCGCTACGCCGGTCGCGACGAGCTGTGGGTCGACTACGTGGCCGACACCGGCGACGGGTTCGAGGCGACGGCGACGGTCGCCACCCGGGTGGCCCGGCGGGAGCTGGTCGTCGAGGGCGTCGACCGCCCGCTGCCCCGGGGCCAGGTGCTGGTGCTCGGCGGCGACGAGGTCTACCCGGCGGCCAGCAGCGAGGCGTACGAGAACCGGCTGGTCGGGCCGTGGCGGGCGGCGCTGCCGTGGACGGGGGCGGAGAACCCGACGGTGTACGCCATCCCCGGCAACCACGACTGGTTCGACGGTTTGACGGGGTTCATGCGGCTGTTCGGCCAGGGCCAGTGGCTGGGCGGCTGGCGGACCCGCCAGACCCGCAGCTACTTCGCGGTCGAGCTGCCCCAGCGCTGGTGGCTCTGGGGCGTGGACATCGAGTCGGACAGCCTGATCGACGAGCCCCAGCTCGACTTCTTCGCCGCGGTGGCGGCCGAGGCCGGACCGGGGTCGAAGCTCGTGCTGGCGACGGCGGTCCCGAGCTGGATCCAGCTGCGGCGGACGCCGGGCGCCTACCACAACCTGGCGTTCATCGAGCGCACGCTGCTGCGCCCGGCGGGGATCGACCTGCGGCTGACGATCGCGGGCGACAACCACCACTACTCCCGCTACGAGCACCGGGGCCCGGACGAGCAGACGGGCCCGACCCACAAGATCACGGCGGGCGGCGGCGGTGCGTTCCTCCACCCGACCCACGTGCTGCCCAGCGCGGCGGACGTCGGGGTGTCGGGCGACCAGCCGGGCGACGAGGTGGCGCGCTACGACCTGGTGACCGCGTACCCGAGCCGGCCGAGGTCGTTCGTGCTGTCGGCCCGGGCGCTGGCGCTGGCCTGGCGCAACCCGAGCTTCACGATCGTGCCGGGGCTGGTGGCGCTGTCGCTGCTGTGGACGGTCCAGTTCGGGCTGCGCAGCCTGGAGTCGGGCGACGTCAGCTTCGCCCACGCCGGCGCCACCTGGGGCTGGCAGGACGTGGCCACGGGCCTGGTCCGCAACTCGGCGGCCGGGCTGTCGGTGCTGATCCTGCTGCTCGGCCTGTTCGCGTTCGCCCGCGCGCCGCAGTGGGCCGCGAAGGGGCCGAAGCGGGTGGCGGTCCGGCTGGGGATGGCCCTGGTCCACCTGGCGCTGCAGGCGGTCGGGATGGTGTTCGTCCTGGAGGCGGCGCTCACGGTGGCGAGGCAGGTCGACGACCGCTGGTTCGCGGTGGTGGCGACCGCGGTCGCACTGGTGCTGGGCGGCATCGTGGGGTCGACGCTGGTGGGCGTGTACCTGACCCTGGCGATCGCCATCCCGGGCGTGGGCGCCCACGCCAACGAGTCGTTCGCGGCGTCGCGGATCACGGGCTACAAGAACTTCCTGCGCATGCACGTCGACCGCGGCGGCGCGCTGACGGTCTACGCGATCGGCATCGACCGGGCGGTCAAGCGCCGCCACTGGCGCACGGTCCCGGAAGCCGACGACCCGGAGGCGGCCTGGATCACCCCGACGAGGGGCGACCCGAAGGCCCGCCTCATCGACAAGATCACGGTCCGGTAGGGGGACCGGGGCTTTTGTCCCTGGAAACGGTCGCCCTGGCGACCATTTCCAGGGACAAAACGCGTTCGAGGGAACTAGCGGACGAGGCCCTCCCGCCAGGCGATGGCCACGGCGGCGGCGCGGTCGCTCACCTGGAGCTTGCGGTAGAGGTTGCGGGTGTGGGTGCGGACCGTCTCGGTCGACAGGCCCATCTTCTCGGCCGCGACCCGGGGGGCCAGGCCCTCGCCCAGCAGCGTGAGCAGCTCGGCCTCCCGGCGGGTGAGGCCGAGGTGGGCGCCCGGCCAGTCGCCGAGGTCGATCGTGCGGGCGGCCATCAGCGTGGCCTCCGTGGCCAGGCGGCGGTCGATGACCACCTCGCCGTCGCGCAGGCGGACCAGCATGTCGACCAGGTCGGCCGGGGTCGACGACTTGAGCAGGTAGCCCCGGACGCCGACGCGGAGCGCCTGGAGCATCAGGCGCAGGTCGGCGGCGTCGGTGAAGACCGCCACCGCGAACGGCGGGTCCTCGGCCAGGACCTTGATCGCTGCGTCGATCCCGCCCGCCGTGCGGGTGAACGCGTCGATCATCATCACGTCGGCCGACGTGCGGGTCTCGGCGGCCAGTACGATCTCGGGATCGCCCTCGGCCGTGCCCACCACCTCGACCTGGTCGGCGTACGGCAGGAGCATCGCCCGCAGTCCCTCGATGATGATCTGGTCGTCGTTGGCCAACACGACCCGTACCGGGGACGTCACACGATCGGGCGTCATCGGACCCTCCAGTCGTCGGGGGATGATTCACTACCCGCATCGCGGTATTCGCATCCGCACGAGGTTCTGTCAGGATGCGGCCGCGTCCCATGGCAGTTCGGGAGGACACGGTGAACGGCACCACCTGCTGGCGGAGGGGAACCCGCCGGCGCACCACGTCGAGGCCCTCGCTGGCGTGACCGACGAGCACGCGGCGCTCGCCGCGCCGCGCCCCGAGGTCGACGCGACGCGCTCGCCGACGGTGCTCGGCCGCCTGGCCGCCGAGGTCGACCCCGAGCGCGGCCCCCCGGCTGTTGCTGGTCGAGGACGACGACGGCGACGCGCTGCTCGTGCGGGAGATGCTGGCGGACGGGCTGCCCGGCGCACGGGTCGAGCGGGTGACCACGCTGGCCGCGGCCAGCCGGGCCGCCCGCTACGTCGACTGCGTGCTGCTCGACGTCGGCCTGCCCGACGCCGCGGGCATCGCCGGGGTCGAGCGCCTGGTGCTGGAAGCGCCCGACACGCCGGTGGTCGTGCTCACCGGTGCGGCCAGCGAGCGGCTCGGCATCGGCGCGGTGGCCGCGGGGGCCCAGGACTACCTGGTCAAGGGCCGGGTCGACGATCAGCTGCTGGCGCGATCGGTGCGCTACGCGGTCGAGCGGCAGCGGGCCGCCCGCCTGACCCGGGACCTGTTCGAGGCCGAGCGCCGCCGGGCCGACAACACCCGCATGGAGCGGGCGCTGACGCCGCCGTTGCTGCTGCGCTCGGCGGACGTCGAGGTGTCGGCCCGCTACCGCGCCCGCCGGGAGGGCGCCGAGCTGGGCGGCGACTTCTACGACGCGGTCGAGGCCGCCGACGGCGAGATCAGCGTGCTGATCGGCGACGTCGCCGGCCACGGACCGGACGCCGCCGCGCTCGCCGCCCGGCTCCGCAGTGCGTGGCGGGCGCTGACGCTGGCCGGCCTGCCGCAGCGCAAGGTGCTGCAGACGCTCGACGTGCTGCTGCGCACCGAGGTCGAGGCGCTGACGTTCGCCACGGTGGCCACGCTCGTGATCGCGCCGGACCGCAGCGGCGGCGTCCTGCGCCTGGCCGGCCACCCGCCGCCCCTGCTGCTCGGCCCGCCGACCCGGGTCGTCGGCGCCGGGAACTACGGCCACCTGCTCGGGGTCATGCCCGCGCCCTCGTGGTCCCCGGTCGAGGTGCCGCTGGGAGCGGGCGCGGCGATGCTGCTCTACACCGACGGGCTGATCGAGGGGCGGGCTGCGCCCGGCGCGAAGGCCCGCTTCGGCCTCGACGCCCTGGCCGAGCTGGTCGGCTCGCTCGTCGCCCGCGGCCTCCGCGCCCAGGCCCTGCTCGACGCCCTGCTGGCCGAGGTCCAGGAGCGCAACGGCGGGCCGCTGGCCGACGACGTCGCCCTGTGCCTCGTGTCGATCCCCGGCGACGCCGCCGATGGCGCGTGACGACGGGCCGGCGCGCTGGCCGCTGCGTGTCCGGCTCATGCTGCTGCTGGGCGCCGTCGGCGCCCTCCTCGCCGCCACGCTGGCGACCCAGCTGGTGCTGCAGGCCCGGCAGCGGGACATCCGCAACGACCTGCTGAGCCACCTGGACCCGGCACGGGTGTCGACCGCCGACCTGCGGTCCGCGGCGCTCGACCAGGAGACCGGCATCCGCGGCTACGCGCTGACCGGCGACACCAGACCTCCTCCAGCCCTACGACGACGGCGGGCAGGCGGCCGACGCCGCGCTCGCCCGCCTGCGCCGCCTCGTCGGCTCGGGCCCACGGCTCGGCGCCGAGCTCGACCGGGTCGAGCGGCGGCTCGATGCCTGGCGCAGCGACATCGCCGAACCGGCCCGGGCCGCCATCGAGCAGGGCCAGACCGCCGAGGCCCTGCCCGTCCTGGGCGACGAGGGCCGGCGATCCTTCGACGAGCTGCGGGCGTCGATCGACGCCGTGGACGAGCGCCTCGCCGTCCTCCGGGCCCGGGCCCTCGACGACCTCGACGCCGCCGCCCGGGCCGCGACGGGGGCGATGCTGCTCCAGGTCGTGGGCCTGGTCGTGTCGGGCGTGATCATCGTGGTCGCGCTGGGCCGGGTGGTGGTCGGGCCGATCGGGCGTCTGGGCCGGGACGCGCGGGTCGTCGCCGCCGGCGACCTGGACCACCCGGTCGTGGGCGACGGCTCGCCCGACCTGGTGCGGCTCGGCGCCGACGTCGACGCGATGCGCGTGCGCATCCTCGAGGAGGTCGACCAGCTCAACGAGGCCGACCGCGGACCTCGCCGACCAGGCCGACGAGCTGGCGCGGTCCAACCGCGACCTCGAGCAGTTCGCCTACGTCGCCTCGCACGACCTGCAGGAGCCGCTGCGCAAGGTGGCCAGCTTCTGCCAGCTGCTGCAGCGCCGCTACGCGGGCCAGCTCGACGAGCGGGCCGACCAGTACATCGCGCTTCGCGGTCGACGGCGCGCAGCGGATGCAGCGACCTGATCAACGACCTGCTCGCGTTCTCCCGGGTCGGCCGCACGACCGACCGGCTTCGAGCCGGTCGACCTCGACGCGATGGCGCTGGCGTCGTCGACGGCCCAGGCCGAGCCGACGCGCAGCGACGCCGGACGCCGACGATCGGCGTCGGCGACCTGCCGCGTCGTGCCGGGCGACGCGGCGCTGCTGGCGCCAGCTGCTGCACAACCTGGTCGGCAACGCGCTGAAGTTCCGCCGTCCGGACGTCGCCGCCGGTGGTGCGACGTCGCCGCTGCCCGCCGCGACGGCGACTGCGTGGGAGATTCACGCGTGGCCGGACAACGGCATCGGCATCGAGCCCGAGTACGCCGACAGATCTTCGTCATCTTCCAGCGGCTGCACGGCCGAGACGTGTACGCCGGGACCGGCATCGGCCTGGCGCTCGTCAAGAAGATCGTCGAGTTCCACGGCGGCCGCATCTGGCTCGACACCGACGCCCGCGGAACCCGGCACCGTCGATCGGTTCACGCTCCCGGCGCTGCCCGCCGGACCCGACCGAGCGAGGAAGACGACCCCCATGACTGGAGCTGAAGCGCGTCCGCCCGATCGAGGTCCTGCTGGTCGAGGACGACCCCGGCGACGTGCTGATGACCCGCGAGGCGTTCGAGGAGCACAAGCTGCACAACCGGCTCGACGTCGTCTCCGACGGCGTCGAGGCGCTGGCCTACCTGCGCCGGGAGGAC
Source organism: uncultured Acidimicrobiales bacterium (assembly GCA_963739835.1). Classification (GTDB taxonomy): domain Bacteria; phylum Actinomycetota; class Acidimicrobiia; order Acidimicrobiales; family VFJN01; genus ZC4RG19. The sequence goes on along the minus strand of CAVUBW010000013.1, from coordinate 61,595 downwards.
CCGTACGCCGACGCCGTCGCGCCCGGACCTCATCCTGCTCGACCTCAACCTGCCCCGCCGGGACGGCCGCCAGGTGCTGGCAGGAGATCAAGGGCGACCCCGACCTGCGGCGCATCCCGGTGGTGGTGCTCACCACCTCGCAGGCCGAGGAGGACGTGCTGCGCAGCTACCAGCTGCACGCCAACGCCTACGTCACCAAGCCGGTCGACTTCGACCGGTTCATCGAGGTGATCCGGCAGATCGACGACTTCTTCATCTCGGTGGTGCGCCTCCCGGCGACCTGACCAGGGCGCGGGCCGGCACGTGCTGCACGTCGTCCGGGCCCAGGGGTCGCGTCCAGGCGGCGAACTCGAGCAGGATCCCGTCGGGGTCCATGAAGTAGATCGACCGGACGAACACGCCGGGGTGCATCCGCTTGCTGATGCCGTACTCGCTGTCGTCGTGGTTGGCGACCTCGGTGCAGTCGACGCCCGCGGCGAGCAGCCGGTCGCGGTACTCCTCGATGCGCTCGGGCGGGACCGAGAACGCCACGTGGTTCATCGACCCGATGGCGCTGGTCAGCTCGCCCTGGTCGGGCCGGGCCTTGGGCGCGGACACGCCGGGCGCCGGCTCGGGCGCGTCGGGGAACCAGAAGAACGCCAGGCAGTCGCCGCCGCCGCAGTCGAAGAAGAAGTGCTGGCCCATGCCCACGGGCAGCTCGATCGTCTTGACCAGCGGCATGCCGAGCACGCCGGAGTAGAAGTCGACCGTGCGCTGCATGTCGCGGCACACCAGCGCCAGGTGGTTGACGCCGCCCAGCTCGAATCGTTCGTTGGCCATGCCCTCGTCCCCTCCCGTCGGGGACGAGGCTAGCTGTCGCCGGCCCCGGATCCGTGGGGCTCGACCCGCTCGAGCCCGACAGTGCGGGCCCAGATGCGGGTGACGGCCTTGGCCAGGCCGTCGACGTCGGCCTCGGCCTCGCCGCCGTGGGGCAGCAGGTGGTCGTAGGCGAGCCGGACGTTCATCGTGTGCAGCGCCATCGCGGTGGTCCACGGGTCGATGTCGTCGCAGATGCCCTGCTCCTGCAACCGGCGGATCCAGCGCTCGGCCCGCTTGACGTTGCGGATCACGGTCTGGCGCCGAGCGGTGCCGACCTCCTTGTCGCCGGGCGCCACCTGCTCGATCGACGCGACGATGCCGGGGTTGCGGATGCAGGCGAGGAAGTACTGGCGGCTGGCGTACTCGATGTCGCGGATGAGGTCGCCGTCGGTGTTGTCGGGGTCGCGCCGGGGGGCGCGGGACATCTCGAGGAGCACCGCGTCGGCCACCTCGCGGAAGATCTCTTCCTTGGAGTCGAAGTAGGTGTAGAACGTGCCGCTGGCCACGCCGGCCCGCGCGGTGATGTCTGTGATGCGGCTCTCGGTGAACGGGATCTCCTCGAACACCTGCTTGGCCGCGGCGACCAGCGCGGCACGGGTGCGCAGCCCACGTGCCGTCAAGAGCCGGCCACCGGCCGCCTGGCCGGCCCGCTGCCCGCTGTCGGCGCCCAGCGGATCGGCCTCGATCGCCACGTCAGCAGGCTACTTGCTGTGAACCGAACACCACGTGGATCAACGTGGGTTGTGGGCGGGGGCGGGGCGGGAAGGGGTCCCCGCCCCCACGCCACGATCTGGCGTCACCGGGGCCATGCCTGCGGCCGCCGGCGGGGGAGGGTGCCTGGGTGCGTCCCGAACCCGCAGCCGACATGGCAAACCTTCAGCCCTCGTACGATCGACATCGACGTCATCCGCGGTGCCCCCTCGTGACCGGCTCGTCGACCGGTACCGCGCATCGCCCGGACCCTTCCCCGAACGCATCACCACGGTAGCCGCGACATGAACCCGACGTCAACATCGAACCGCTGCGCGGTACCGCGTCGCCACGACCACCGTCCGTCTGCATGACGTCACAGCTGCTGTGTTGTTACCGTTTCTGGTCGACATGGTCGTCCACCGGGTCGTCCGCCGTTACGCGCTGGTCGCCATAGCCGTCCTGCTGGGGTTCCCGACGGGTGCTGGTGCCGCGCCCGGGCAGGAGGACGCCGGCAGCGACGACAACTCGCCCAGCGACCTGGCGCTGGTCGACGTCTCCAACCTGACCGGCAGCAACGTCGCCGGCACGCTGACCGACCTCCAGGCCGAGATCGACAACCAGCTCGGGCTGGTGGGCACCGCCCAGGCCAACGTCTCCGCCGCCACCCAGGCCCTCGCCGACGCCGACAACGCCCTGGCCAACCTCCAGTTCCAGATCGAGGACCAGACCGCGGTCAGCGACGCGATCGTCGTCGACGCGTTCGTCAACCCGCCCGCCAGCAACGCGCTCGACGTCCTCAGCTCGGACACGACGCTCGACGCCACGATCAAACAGGCGATCCTCGACATGGAGGCCGACGAGTCGGCCGCCGCGCTGGCGGCGCCGCAGGAGACGTTGCGGCAGCTCCGCGAGGCCAAGGCCAACCAGCAGACGGCCCACGACCAGGCCGCGGCCGCCAAGGATGACGCCGACGGGGCCCTCGAGGACCTCAACGCCGCCGTCGGCCGGCAGGCCCAGTTCGTCAACAGCGTGCGGGCCGCGCTGGCGGCCGACGCCGCCGCCCCGCCGCCGGCCGACCCGGCCGAGGCCGCCGCCCGCCAGGCCCGGCGCGACGAGATCGCCGGCGAGCTGCAAGCCGCCGCCGACGCCCGATCGGCGATCGAGGCCCAGCTGGCCGCCCAGGCGGCCGCGGCCCGGCGGGCCCAGGCCGGCCGGCTCGTGGTCTGCCCGGTCCAGGGCGAGAGCCACTTCACCGACACGTGGGGAGCCGCCCGCTCCGGCGGCCGTCGCCACCAGGGCGTCGACATGCTGTCGGCCCGGGGGACACCGACCGTCGCGCCGGTCAGCGGCGACGTGCAACACCGCGGCAGCAGCCTCGGCGGGCTGTCGTGGTACGTCTACGGCGACAACGGCGACATGTACTACGGCACCCACCTCTCCGCCTACGAGAACGTGGGCGTCGGCCACGTCGAGGCCGGCACCGTGATCGGCTACGTCGGCGACACCGGCAACGCCCGGGGCACGCCGCACCTGCACTTCGAGGTCCACCCTGGCGGCGGGGCGGCAGTCGACCCGTACCCCTACGTAGCCGAGGTGTGCTGACACTGCATCAGCTGGCATTACCCGGCGGTCATCGGGTATTGCCGCGACCCGGCGTGGTCGTCTAGACACGCATCCGTCATCTGGCGGATAGGGGCAGGCGCATGCGGACAGGACGTCTGTGGTTGGGTGCGGGCGCGCTCGGCGCGCTCGCCCTGGGGACGCTGGCGGTGCCGCTGCCGGCGAGCGGGGCACCGGCGGGGCAGCCGCACCTGCCCGACCTGCAGAGCGTGATTCCGCTCAACGAGATGTCGATCACGACCGACGAGACCGGGCGGGTGTTCCAGTACACCCACGTCATCGCCAACCTCGGCGACGGGCCGCTGGAGATCCAGCCCAGCTACGACCCCACCACCGACACGGCGGTCGGCACGCAGCGGATCTACACCCACGACGCCGGCGGCACCTGGAGCGTGGTGGACCAGCGCCCGATCGTGGGCCGGTTCATCTACCACGCCGTCCACGGGCACTACCACTTCCCGCTGGCCGAGTTCGGGCTGTACTCGATCGCGCCCGACGGCTCGGTCGGGGCGCCCGTCACGATGAGCCCCAAGATCGGGTTCTGCATCGCGGACTCCGTCGTGGTCGACGGCTCGCTGCCGCACGCCGGCCCGTCCACCCACTCGGGCGGCGCCTGCCAGGACCCGCGGGCCACGCTCGGCATCTCGGTCGGCTGGGGCGACGAGTACGACCACCGCGACGCCGGCCAGTCGATCCCCGCGGCCGGGCTCGCCGACGGGGACTACTGGTTCCGCTCGATCGCCGATCCCGACAACTACCTGGTCGAGAAGGACGAGACCAACAACGTCACCGACGTCAAGGTCCGGGTCGCCGGCGACACGGTGACGGTCCTGTCCGGCCAGGTGCACCCGGCCTGGACGCTGCCGACCGTGAGCCTGACCGCGCCGGCGGGCGGGACTCTCGCCGGCTCCACGACCGTGACGGCCACCGCCAGCGACGCCACCGGCGTCACCGGCGTCCAGTTCCTGCTCGACGGCCTGCCGCTGGGCCCGACCGACACGACCGCGCCCTACGGCTTCACGTGGGACACGACCACCGCCATCAACGGCGGCCACACGCTGGCGGCGCGGGCCCAGACCGCGCGCGGCGCCCGCAGCACGACCCCCGCGCGCCAGGTGGTGGTCGCGAACGGCGGCGGGGCCGGGACGCCGCTCAGCGCGGACGTCACCAGCTTCGCCGACGGCCGCGGCACCGTGACGACGCCCGTGTTCTCGACGGCGCTGCCGGGCGAGCTGCTGGTGGCCTTCGTCGCGTCCGACGGGCCGGGCGGCACCCAGACGGCCACCGTGTCCGGGGCCGGCCTGACGTGGACCCTGGCCAAGCGGGCCAACGGCCAGCTCGGCACGTCGGAGGTGTGGACCGCGCGGGCGTCCTCGCTGCTGCTCAACGCCCAAGTCACCTCGACCCCGGCGTCCGGGGGATTCGACCAGTCGCTGACCGTCGTGTCCTTCGCCGGCGCGGCCGGGATCGGCGCGACCGCCAGTGGGTCGGCAGGGACCGGCGCGCCCTCGGTCAGCCTCACCACCACCGCGGACGGGTCGTGGGTGCACGCGGTCGGCAACGACTGGGACAGCGCGACCGCCCGCACGCTGGCGTCGAACCAGCAGCTGGTCCACCATTGGGTCGACACCGACGTGGGCGACACGTTCTGGTCGGAGCGGATGACCGCGCCCACCCGGGGCGTCGGCGTCTCGGTGCCCATCGGGGCCACCGCCCCCACCAACGACCGCTGGAACCTGGCGGCGGTCGAGGTCAAACCGGCGACGGCACCGGCGGCGGGGCCGACGATCAGCAACGTCGTGGTGCTCGACCGCACCTCCAGCTCGGCCCGGGTGACCTGGACCACCGACCTCGCGTCCACCACGCAGGTCGAGTACGGGCAGACGTCGAGCTACGGCTTCACCACCCCGCTCGACGCCACGCTGGTCACGTCCCACAGCGCGCCGATCTCGGGGCTCAGCCCCGAGACGACCTACCACTACCGGGTGATATCCAAGGACGGGGCCGGCAACATCACCCGCAGCCCCGACTTCGTGTTCTCGACCGCCGGCGTGTCCACCCTGTCGATCCACATCACGGCCCCGGCCGCGGGGGCGACCGCGTCGGGCTCGATCACCGTGTCGGCCGACGCGTCGAGCACGGCCAGCGTGAGCGGGGTGCAGTTCAAGCTGGGCGGCGCCAACCTCGGCGCCGAGGACACCAGTCCGCCCTACGCCGTCACCTGGGACACCCGGACGGCGGCCAACGGGCCCGCGACGCTGACCGCGGTCGCCCGCGACCCCACCGGCAACTCGCTGACCTCGGCGCCGGTCGCGGTCACGGTGTCCAACACCGCGCCGAGCGTGCCGCCGGGCCGGGTGGCGTCGTTCGGGTTCGACGCGGGCACGGGAACGGTCGCCAACGACCGTTCCGGGTCCAACAACAAGGGCACCCTGTCCGGCGGCCCGACCTGGACGACCGCGGGCAAGGTCGGCGGGGCCCTCAACTTCGACGGCGTGAACGACCTGGTCACCGTGGCCGACTCGGCGTCGTTGCACCTGTCGACCGGCATGACCATCGACGCCTGGGTGAAGCCGACGCGGGCCAACGACTGGGAGTCGGTCGCGCTCAAGGAGCGCCCGAGCGGGCTGTCCTACGCGCTGTACGCCTCGGATTCGGCCAGCCACGCCGCCGGCTACATCAACAACGGCGACGACATCGCCGCGCCCGCGTCGGCGGCCACGGCGACCAACGCCTGGACGCACCTGGCCGTGACCTACGACGGCACCTCGCTGCGCCTGTACGTCAACGGCACGCTGGTGCGCACGACGGCGGCCAGCGGGGCGATGGCGAGCAGCACCGGGGCGCTGCGCATCGGCGGCAACAATGTGTGGGGCGAGTGGTTCGCCGGCACGATCGACGAGCTCAACGTCTACAACCGGGCACTGACCGCCGCGGAGATCGCACAGGACCGCGGTCCCTGACCGGCTCGTAGTATCGGGCCATCATGCTCGCGGACCTGCTCGCCCACCCCGGGGTCGAGGAGGTCTGCGAGCTGCGCGGCCCGTTCGGGCTCATGGCGTTCCACGGCGGCAGCCTCGAGCGGGGCACCGACGTCATCGCCGAGGCGGCCGCGGAGCGGTCGGACGCATCGCTCTACGTCGTGCGCCAGCCCGAGGACCTCACCTGGCACGTGCCCTCGGTGGCGTTCGACCCGGCGGCGTCGCCGGCCCTCGCCGCGTTCCTGGGCCACGTCGAACAGGTGGTGGCGGTCCACGGCTACGGCCGGCCGGACATGTTCACGACGCTCCTCGTCGGCGGGCGCAATCGCCTGCTGGCCGCCCGGCTGCGCACGGCGCTGGAGGCCGGGCTGGGTGCCGGGTTCACCGTGGTCGACGACCTCGGCCGCATCCCCCAGGCGCTCCGGGGCCAGCACCCGCGGAACCCGGTCAACCGTCCCCGCCTCGCGGGGGCGCAGCTGGAGCTGCCGCCCCGGGTCAGGCCCGGTACCGGGGCGCCGACCTACCGGCCGGCGTACGAGGCCGCGGTCGTCGGCGCACTCGCCGCCGTCGCTAACGACATATGACCCGGTCCCATCCGATCGAATAGCGTGTGGTCACGCGACCGCTTTACGCCGTTTAGCCGCAGCAGGCGTCGACGTCAGATCAGGTTCAGGTCGTGCGCCCGGGCGATGGCCTCGGCGCGGTTACGGGCGGCGAGCTTGTGCAAGGCCCGCTGCCAATAGGTCTTGACTGTGTTGGCCGCCAGGCCCAGCCGCTGGGCGATCTCGTTGTTGGTGTTGCCGAGCGCGACGAGGCGGAGGATCTCGTGCTCGCGCCGCGTCAGCGACGGGCCGGATCCGTGGCGCCGGGTCGTGACGGCCCCGCCAGGCGACGTCCCGTCGGGGTCGGCCGCGACCGCGGCGCGCTGGATGCCGGCCACCACGTCGGCGAACGCGGCATCGGTCACGACGACATCCGAGGGCGTGTTGCTGTCACTTGAGGACGACCCGTTGCGGCGCGCGTCAACAAGAACGATCCGCGTGGGGGTGTGTTGATCGGAGCGCATCGAGCGTCTCGGATCCGATCGGGCACCCCGGCTCGTAGGCCAGCAGCACCACGTCGGGCCGAACCCGCTCGACGAGCTCGATCGCCGCAGGGCCGACCGACGCGTGGCCGACCACGTGGATCGGCGGGCCGACCGCGCCGTTGGCCGATCCCCCCTCGCCGGTCGCATCCCCGTCGACCACCACCACCGAGATGCGCGGCCCCGCCACCGCGGCTGGTGGCCACAGCCCGCCGGGCGCGACCTGGCCCCCCGTATCTCTCGCATGCGACACGCGATTGGACCGTGACTCGCAGCGTGCCATGTTCCCCTCCGACACCAGCCCCCCAGGGGAGCATACGCCTATTTGGATCGCCGCGTCTTTGCTTCGTCAATAATGAACATAATGTGTGTCAATCGGCACCGAAGCGGTCCTCCACGCGGTGGTGGGCCGGTGCCGGGGCCGACCCGACGATCTGCCGCACCCGTTCCTCGCCGAGCGGGCCCAGCGCGTCGTAGGTGGCGACCATCGCCTGGCGGGTCCGCCGGAGGGGCCAGTCGTCGGGCAGCAGCTCGTCGGGCAGCCGGGGGTCGGCGTCGACGAGCGACCGCCAGCGGGTCACGATCTCGGTCCGGGTGACGAGCGCCTCGCGGGCGCCGAGCGCTCCGCCCCGCACGCGGGCACCGGCTGCGTCGAGGGCCCCGCGCAGGTCGTCGTAGCCCGCCCGCAGCTCGGCCAGGTCCCAGGCGCCGAGCAGGTCGATGCCGCTGGTGCGCGGCACCTCGCGGACGCGGAACACCGCGGCGTCCGAGATCGTCAGGTCGGTGAGCGAGCGGTCGATGGCGTCGAGCGGCGCCCGCGGTGTGATCCACAGCCCGTCGAAGAGGGGACCGAGGTGCAGGGTCCGCAGCCGGCGGCGCAGCGCGGGCCTGAGGTGGCGCGACGCCTCGGGCACCGAGAAGGCCACGCAGGTCCACTGGCCGTCCCAGTCGCAGGGGTCGGCGCCGAAGCGCATCAGGCACCGGTACGACTCCATCGCCGGCGCCAGCCGCGCCGGCGCGAGCCGGTAGGCGGTGCGGCGCCCGTCGCGCCGACCCTCCAGGCAGCCCCGGCGCACCAGCCGGCTGAGTGCGGCGCGGCCCGCGGCCTCGCCCACGCCGAACTCGGCGAGCAGGGCCACGAGGCCGCGGGAGGGCACGAACTCGCAGCGGCCGAACCAGTAGTCGCCGTAGATCGTCAGCAGCAGGCGGGACGCCGTCTGGTCGTCGCCGACCCCGACCACGTCGTTCGCCATCGCAACCCCCTAGCCACGCAGCGCATCCCCCCTGCGAGAAGGCTACAGGGCGTAACGCTACCGCGCCGGTGCGTGGTCGAAACGGCCGATCTGAGGGGCGGGTAAGGCGATTGCCCGATGCCCGGGTCGGGTCGCGGAGGCACGATCGTCGGGACGGTCGCCGACACCGACACCCGCCCGATCCCCCCTTACAGCGAGGTTGTGACCGTGTCGCTCCTTACACCACTCCCCATCAGCCGCACGTTCGACTATCGCGTCCGGACCGCCTCCCGCGACGACATCCCGGCCATCGGCTACGTGCTCGCGGCCGCGTTCCACGACGACCCCGTGATGTCGTGGATCCTCCCCGACGAGACCCGCCGGCGCGTGCGCCTGCGCGGGATCATGGAGCTGTTCGCCGCCCGCTTCCAGCGTCACGGCGAGAACCGCATCAACGAGGCCGGCACCGGCGCGGCCGTGTGGGCGCCCCCGGGGGCCAGCTTCACCCTCCAGGAGGACCTGCGCTTCGAGGCGGGCCTGGTGACCGCGTCGGCCGGCGACCTGTCCCGGCTGGGGGCGGTGGTCGAGCTCGTCGACGAGCACCGGCCCGAGGTGCCCCACCACTACCTCAGCCTGCTGGGCGTGATCCCCGACCGCCAGGGCGCCGGCATCGGCTCCGCACTGCTGCGCTCGGTGCTCGACGCCGCCGACCGCCGCGGCGTCCCGGCGTACCTGGAGGCGACGTCGGCCCGCAACCGCGACCTGTACGAGCGCCACGGCTTCGAGGTCCGGGCCGAGCTGCGCACGTCGGACTGCCCACCGCTGTGGGCCATGTGGCGCCCGGGCTGACACAGCGCCGCCACAGGGCGGGCGAGACTGCCGGGTGTGGGGTACTACGAGGCCGAGGTCCTGCCCCGGCTGCTCGATGTCACGTGCGGAGGGCGCAGCCTCGACCGCCTGCGGGCCCGCAATGCCGCCGGCCTGAAGGGTGAGGTGCTCGAGATCGGATTCGGGTCGGGGCGCAACGTGCCCCACTACCCGCCCGAGGTGCGCCGGGTGCTGGCCGTCGACCCAGCGACGGCCGGGCGGCGGCTCGCGGCCAGCGTGGCTCGCGGCCTCCCCGGTCGTCGTCGACTTCGTGGCGCTCGACGGCGAGGACCTGCCGCTGGCCGACGCCAGCGTCGATCATGCGCTGTCGACCTGGACGCTCTGCACGATCCCCGACGTCGACCGGGCGCTGGCCGAGGTGCGCCGGGTGCTGCGCCCGGGCGGCACGTTCCACTTCCTGGAGCATGGGCGGGCCCCGGACGCCGGCGTCCTGCGCTGGCAGCAGCGGCTGGCGCCGATCAACCGCCGCGTCTTCGGCGGCTGCCACCTCGACCGGCCGATCGACCGGCTGGTGGCCGACGCCGGGTTCGCGGTGAGCGGCCTGCGCCGCTACTACGCGGGTTGGCCGAAGTCGATGTCCTACGTGTTCGAAGGGGTCGCCACTCCCCGCTGAGAAGGCCGTACGCTGGCGGCCATGAGCTTGGCGGTCGACCTCGAAGGCCTAGACGAGCGGATCGCCGAGTTCGGCCCCGCGGCGTTCCTCGTGACCGTGGGCGACGACGGGCACCCGCACGTCGTGTCGGTAGCGGTGGCGCGCGACGGCGACCGGCTCGCGACCCGGGCGGGGCGCCGCACCCGGGCCAACCTGGCGGCCCGCCCGATCCTCACGCTCCTGTGGCCGGCCGGCCCCGGCGGCCAGTACAGCCTGCTGGTCGACGGCGAGGTCGCGGCGGGCGGGCCGGGCGCCGACGACGATCCGACCGTCGCCGTGACGCCGACGCACGCCGTGCTCCACCGGGTGGCCGACGCCCCCGGCGAGGGCCCGACGTGCCTGCCGGTGAGCGACCCGGCGCCGTAGCGCCCGCTCACCCGCGGACTTCAGGGCGCCATCAAGCGAGAGCTGGCGGCGGACATCTGACCCGTCTCGCGTTTTGCACGCGGAAACGGTCGCCCTGGCGACCGTTTCCGCGGACAAAACGCGTCCGTCAGGCCCAAAGCCCGGACGCGGCCGCCTCGGGCAACACCCAGCCCCCGGCCTGCGGGTGCCCCCCGCGCACGGCCGACGCACTCACGCCGTCGAGGTCGGGCGAGACCACGAGCAACTCGACCCCCGCCGGCCGTGACCCGGACCGGGGCGCCACGAGCACCCGCGGCAAACGGGCGACGGCGGCGTCCCGCTCGGTGACGGAGCCGTACCAGGCCGGATCCAGCACCTGCGCCCACTTGTCGGCCCCCATCACGACCGCGTCGTACCCGGCGGCGACGTCCGCGATCAGCCGCTCGTCGGTGACGACCACACCCAACCACGGCCGCGAGGCGGCGACGGCCGACAACACGGCGAGCCGCTCGGCCACCGACGGCACGGCGACCGACTCCTTTCCCAGCGCCAGCCGCGACAGCACGAGGTCCACGCGGTCGAGGCCGCCCTGCCGGACCGCCGCCTCCGCGACGGCAAGGTGCGCCACGGTCGGCGGGTTGAACGACCCGGGATAGCAGCCGACCGCGGTCACGGGGCCGGCACGGCGTCGAGCACGGTGTCGAGGGCCAGCTCGGCCAGCGTCACGAACCCGGACTCGCGCTCGGCCGACGTGAGGTCTTCGCCCCGCACGATGTGGTCGCTCACGGCGGCCAGGCACAGCGACCGGCCGCCGTGCGCCATGGCGATCCGGTACAGCACGGCCGCCTCCATCTCGACCGCCAGCACGCCGTGGGCGATCAGCGCCTCGGTCACCGCGGGGTCGCTGTCGTAGAACGAGTCCGACGACAGGATCGTCCCCACGTGCACCGGCATCCCCCGCTCGCGGGCCAGCAGCACGGCCGCGGCCACGAGGTCGAAGTCGGCCGCGGGCGCGAAGTCGATGCCCCGCAGCTGGCGGCGGTTCATCGCCGAGTCGGTGTGGGCCGCGGTGGCGACCACCACGTCGCGCAGCGTGATCGCGTCCTGGAGCGCGCCGCACGACCCCACCCGCACGAGCGTCGTGACGCCGTAGAACCGCATCAGCTCGGTGGCGTAGATGGCGGTCGAGGGCATGCCCATGCCGCCGCCCTGGACCGAGACACGGCGTCCCCGGTAGGTGCCGGTGAAGCCGAGCATGTTGCGGACGCGGTTGTAGCAGCGCACGTCCTCGAGGAAGCGGTCGGCGATCGCCTCGGCGCGCAGCGGATCGCCGGGCAGCAGCACTGCGTCGGCGATCTCGCCGGCCTCGGCCTCGATGTGTGCGGTGGGGGGCGTCATCGCCGGGGACGGTACCCCTCCGCCGCCGCGTCAGCCCCCGCCGAGCTCGGCCTTGAGCTGGATGACGCTGAACGTCGCGCCGGTGGGGTCGGCCACCACGGCGAACGTGCCGGGCTCGATGTCCATCGGGCCCATCATCACGGACCCGCCCAGCTCGGTGACCCGGCTGGCGGCGGCGGCGCAGTCCTCGACCGAGAAGTAGACGCCCCAGAAGTCGGGCGCCTGGGCCGGGAGCTGCGGCGGGCGCGCCATCATGCCGCCGACCGACCGCTCGCCGATCAGCCACTCGGTGTACGCGCCGGCGCCCTCGCCCATGGTCTTGGCGCCCCAGCCGAACACGGCGTTGTAGAACGCCTTGGCCCCGTCGATGTCGGACGTGACCAGCTCGCTCCAGCTGAAGGTGTTCGGCTCGTTGACGATCTCGGCGCCGATGCTCGTCCCCGGCTTCCAGACCGCGAACGCCGCACCCGTCGGGTCGGTGAGGACGGCCATGCGCCCGGCGTCCATGACGTCGAACGGCTCGGCCATGACGCCGCCCCCGGCACCCGTGGCCGCCGAGGCGGCGGCATCGGCGTCGTCGACGGTCACGTATGTGGTCCAGTAGGCGGGACCGGGGTTCTGCGCGGGGCTGATGGCGGCGACGCTGCGCCCGCGCAGCGAGGCCATGTGGTAGTGCCCGGCCTCTTCGCCGAGATCGGTGAGCTCCCAACCGAACAGCCCGCCGTAGAAGGCGACGGCGGCGTCGACGTCCGACGTGCTCAAGTCGACCCAGCTGGGGACGCCGGGGTCGTGCTTGTCGATGTCCATGGATGTCCTCCCTCGGGTTGCCCGTCCGCGCCGCGCAGCGTACGCCCATCGTGCGGGCGTGTGGCGAGCAACCCGCAGAGGCAGAAGACGAGCGAATTGGCCAGCCCGTGGGTGCGCACCATGACGTCGATCGGCACCGCGGAGAGGCCGTAGACCAGCGACAGCGGCCAGTAGACGGCGAGCGCCATAGGCGCCCACACGGCCAACCCGGAGACGCCGAGCAGCACCCGGCGGCCCGGCGACAGCCAGTGGTCGCGGCCGGCCCGGCGAACCTGGAGCGCGCCGACCGTGCACGCCCCGAGGGCCATGAGGAGGGCCCCGTCGATCAGCGCCACAAAGCCCCCGCCGACGAACCCGAAGGCGACGGCCGGCGGCGCCAGCGCCACGAGGACGACCGCAATCTCCCCGACGGCGGCCCCGCGGGTCGTCGGCGGCGACGTCACACGTCCGCAGGGCGAGCGTCAGGGCGGCGGCGCCGGCGTAGATGAAGTGGACCGCCGTCAGCTCGACGATCGGCTCCTCGATCCCGAGGACGGTGATCCCGGCCCGGGACTGCGCCAACGCCCCGGCGGCCACGAGCGCGTAGCCGGCGGCGAGCATCCCGGCCCGGGCGGGCCGCCGCACCCGCCCGAGGCCGAGAACGGTTGCGACGACCGCCGCCCCGAACGGGAGGACCAGGGCTGCGGCGGGCCGCCCCGGAGGCAGGGTGAACGAGACCGCGGCCGAGCCTGCGGCCACGCCCCACCACCAGGCCCGGCCACCGAGCGCCAGGGGCAGGACGACGCCGATGCCGAGCAGCACCAGCAGGTCGATGAGGTCGAGGCGCCATACATCCATGAACGATACGATACCATTTACTCACACATCAATCGGTGCGCGATTGGGATAGGTTTGCGGACCGATGCCCGCCGACGAGATGCGCATCGACGACCTGGCCCGCGAGGCAGGCGTCGCCACCACGACGGTCCGGCTGTACCAGGCGAGGGGCCTGCTGCCGGGCCCGAGGTTGGTCGGACGCACCGGCTACTACGGCGAGGAGCACCTGGCCCGCCTGCGGCTGATCGCCCGCCTCCAGGACCAGGGCTTCTCGCTGGCCGGCATCGGCCACCTGGTCGAGACGTGGGAGCAGGGCCGCGACCTGGCCGATCTGGTCGGCGTCGAGGGCCAGCTCGACGCCCTGCTCAGGCCGGCCGACCCGGCCGTCCTGACCCCGGAGGAGCTGCTCGCCCGCTTCCCCCAGCCCGCCGAGGCGGCCGAGCTGATCCCGAGAGCCGTCGAGCTGGGGCTGATCGAGGACGACGGCGCCGGCCGCTGGCGCGTCCCGGACGCCCGGTTCCTGGACGCCGGCGCCGCGCTCGCCGGCCTGGGCGTCCCACTGGCGACCGTCCTGGACGAGTGGGCCCTCCTGCGCGGGGCGACGGACGGCGTCGCCGAGCGCTTCGTGGCGGTCTTCGAGACCCACGTGGCCACGGGCCGGCAGCCGCCGCCCGACCTGGCGGCGAGCCTGGCCGAGCTGCGCCGCATCGCCGGCGAGGTGCTGGCGGCGGCTTTGGACGCGTCGCTGGCCGAGGCGGCGGCCCGCCGCCTGGGCGACCTGCTTCCCCGGCAGTAGGAGAGGCGCTACTCCACGGTCACGCTCTTGGCCAGGTTCCGGGGCCGGTCGATGTCCCGCCCGAGCGCCCGGGCGGCGTGGTACGCGAGCAGCTGCAGGGGGATGCCCAGCAGGATCGGGGCCAGCTCCGGCTCGGTCCGGGGGACGGTCAGCACCGTGTCGGCCCCGGGCACCGGGCGCGCCGCGTCGGTCACGGCGAGGACCGGGCCGTTGCGGGCCCGGATCTCGGCCACCGACGCCAGGTTCTTGTCCCACAGCTCGTCGTCGGGGACGACCACCACCGTGGGGATGTCCGGGCCGACCAGCGCCAGCGGGCCGTGCTTCAGCTCCGCGGCCGGGTAGGCCTCGGCGTGGACGTAGGAGACCTCCTTGAGCTTCTGCGCGCCCTCGAGCGCCACGTGGTAGCCCCGCACCCGCCCGACGTAGAACGCACTCGCCGCGTCGGCCAGGCGCTTGGCCGCCGGCACCAGGTCGTCCTCCCCGGCGAGCACCTCGTCGACCTGGGCCGGCAGCGCCTCCAGTGCCCGCAGGAGCCGGCCGCCGTCGCGGGGCCCGAGGTCCCGGATGCGGCCCAGGTGCAGCGCCAGCAGCGCGCACACCACCGCGGTCGACGTGAACGACTTGGTCGACGTCACCGACACCTCCGGCCCCGCGTGCAGGTACACCCCGGCCCCGCACACCCGGGCGATGCTGCTGCCCGCGGTGTTGACCACGCCGAGCACGCGGCCGCCCTTGCGCTCGATCTCCTGCACCGCGGCGAGCGTGTCGAACGTCTCGCCCGACTGGCTGACCGCCACGTACAGCGTGTCGGGCTCGATCACCGGCGAGCGGTAGCGGAACTCGGAGGCCACCTCGGCGTCGGTCGGGATGCGCGTCAGGCTCTCGATCAGGTGCGCGCCCGCCAGCCCGGCGTAGTAGGCGGACCCGCAGCCCAGCAGCTTGATGCGCCGCAGCCCGAGCACGTCCCGGGGCGACAGGTCGATGCCGCCGAGGCGGGCGGTGGCGAAGCGGTGGTCGAGCCGCCCGGCCAGCGTCCGGCCGATCGCCGCGGGCTGCTCGTGGATCTCCTTGTGCATGTAGTCGGCGTGGCCCGCCTTGTCGTAGGCGGTCGTCGAGACGGGCGCCGTGGTCGGCCGGCGGTCGGTCGGCTCGGCGTCGAGGGTGAACGTGCGGTAGCGGTCGGCGCACAGGACGGCCATCTCGCGGTCGTCGAGGTACACGACCTGATCGGTGTGGCGCACGAGCGCGCCGGCATCGGACGCCACGAAGTGCTCGCCCTTGCCCACCCCGAGCAGCACCGGGCTGCCGTTGCGGGCCACGACGATCCGGTCGGGCTGCCGGCTGTCGATCACGGCCAGGCCGTAGGCGCCCTCGACCAGGCGCAGCGCCGCCCGGACCGCCTCCTCGATCTCGCCCGCCGGCTGGGCGGCGATCAGGTGGGCCAGCACCTCGGTGTCGGTATCGGAGGCGAGCTCGACGCCCGCCAGCACCGTGGCCCGCAGCTCGGCCGCGTTCTCGATGATGCCGTTGTGGACGACGGCGATCGACCCGGACGCGTCGACGTGGGGGTGGGCGTTGCGGTCGCTCGGCTCGCCGTGCGTGGCCCACCGGGTGTGCCCGATCCCGACCGCGCCCCGCAGGCGCTTGGGCGCCGAGGCGACGAGGTCGTCCACCCGGCCGGCCCGCTTGTGGACGCGCAGGCCGCCCGACCGGCCCACCACGGCGACGCCGGCGGAGTCGTAGCCGCGGTACTCGAGGCGCGCCAGGCCCTCGAACAGGACGGGCACGGCGTCGCCGCTGCCGATGGTGCCGACGATGCCACACATGGTTGCTCCCAGCTCCTAGCCGTAGATGACGCGCCGGACCTGGCGCTCGGACAGCTGCGGCCCGCGCACGGGCCGGGCGGCCAGCTCGGCCGCCACGGTGGCGAAGATCTCGGGGTTGGCCCGGCCCGCGGCCTGCAGCTCGCGGTGCCGCCGGCGGACGTACTCGTCGACGGTCTCGCCGAAGAACGCGGCCACGTCCTCGACCAGCCGCCGGGCCGCCGGGCCCGGGAGCCCGGTGGTGCGCACCACGTGGTCGGCCAGGTCGTCCCAATCGCTCGCCATCGGCCCAACCTTGCGTCGTCTCGCGGCGAATCGCAACAATTCTGCCCGGAATCGGGCAAGTGTGACGAGATAGAGTGCCAGTCTGCTCTCGGACCGTGCGCTCAACCGGGCGACGCTGGCGCGCCAGTGGCTGCTCGAACGACGCGCCGCCGCGCCGATCGAGGCGGTGACGTGGCTGGTCGGCCTCCAGTCCCAGGAGCCGCCCGATCCCTACCTCGCCCTGTGGTCGCGCCTCGCGCCGTTCGACCCCCACACGCTCGGCGACCTGATGGAGTCCCGGTCGGTCGTCCGCATCGTCGTCATGCGAGGGACGATCCATCTGGTCACGGCCGCCGACGCCGCGGCGCTGCGGCCGCTGATGCAGCCGGTGCTCGACGCCGAGTTGATCCGCCACCCGGACGCCCGCCGTGTCGCCGGGGAACCGCTGGACGAACCCCTCGCCTTCGCCCGCAGCCTCCTCGACGAGCGGCCCCGGACGATGGCCGAGTTGCGGGCCGCGTTCGCCGACGCGTTCCCCGACAGGCATGCAGCCGGGCTGGCGTACGCCTGCCGCAACCACCTGCCGCTGGTCCAGGTCCCGCCCCGGGGGGTGTGGGGCCAGCGGGGCACGGTGCGCCTGGCCCACCTTGAGACGTGGGTCGGCCGGCCGCTCGACACCGAGACCACGCTGGACGAGATCGTGGTGCGCTACCTGGCGGCCTTCGGGCCGGCGACGGTGGCCGACGTCGCCGCCTGGTGCCGGCTGACCGGGATGCGGGCGGTGCTCGACCGCCTGCGCGACCGGCTGCGGGTGCTGCGCGACGAGCGCGGCCGCGAGCTGTTCGACGTGACGGACGGACCGCTCCCGAGCGAGGACGTGCCGGCGCCGGTCCGGTTCCTGCCCGAGTTCGACAACGCGCTGCTGTCGCACGCCGACCGCAGCCGGTTCTTCGCCGGCGACGAGCGGCCGGTGGTCCGCCCCGACGAGCCCCGCATCGGCGGCACCGTGCTCCACGACGGGCTCGTGCGGGCGGTGTGGCGGTGGGACGGCGACGACCTGGTGGTCACCCACTTCCCGCTCCCCCGCGCCGGTCGGGACGAGGTCGCCGCCGAGGGGGCGCGGGTGCTCGCCCTCCACGGCCGGCCGGGTGGCGTCAGGCTGGTGCCGGCCGATCGCTGACCAGCAGCCTCGCGTTTTCGTCCCCGGACAAAACGCCGCACCCGGGATCTCGTCCGCTACGACAGTGGTATGGCCCTCGACACCTCGCCCACTGCGTTCGCCGCGCTGGTCGACCGCCACCGGGCGGAGCTGCGGGCGCACTGCTACCGCATGCTCGGGTCGCTGGAGGAGGCCGAGGACCTCGTGCAGGAGACGTTCCTGCGGGCCTGGCGGGGTCTCGACCGGTTCGAGGGCCGGTCGTCGCTGCGCACCTGGCTGTACCGGATCGCCACCAACGCCTGCCTCGACGCGCTCGACGGGCGGGCGCGCCGGGTGCTGCCGGAGGCGTTGCGGCCGCCGTCCGACCCGACCGTGGACCTGCCGCCGCGCACCGACGTGGCCTGGCTGCAGCCGTTCCCCGACCGCCTGCTCGACCCCGCAGGCCCGGGCGTGGGCGAGCCGGAGGCCGCCGCCGTGAGCCGCGAGACCATCGAGCTGGCGTTCGTCGCGGCGGTCCAGCACCTGCCGGCGGCCCAGCGTGCGGTGCTGATCCTGCGCGATGTGGTCGGGCTGCCCGCCCGCGAGGTGGCCACCCAGCTCGACATCAGCGTGGCGGCCGCCAACAGCGCGCTGCACCGGGCCCGGGCGACGCTGCGCGACCGGCTGCCGGCGCGCCGGACCGACTGGGCGCCGCCGGCCGTGAGCGAGGACGAGCGCGCCGTGGTCCGCCGGTACATGGACGCGCTCGAGCGGGCCGACCTGGGCCTCATGGCCGCGCTGCTGGCCGAGGACGTGCGCACGTCGATGCCGCCGTGGCCGATGTGGTTCCGCGGGCGCGACACGGTGCTGGCCGCGCTGGCGGCGAGCTGGGATCCCGGCCGGCCCGGCTTCGTCGGCCGGTTCCGCACGGTCGAGGTCGGGGCCAACCGCCAGCCCGCGGTGGCGATCTACGCCCGGCTGACCGACGAGGGCGCCTTCACACCCTTCTGCGTCGGGGTCATCCGGGTCGAGGGCGCGACGATCGCCGAGATCGTGGCCTTCCACGACACCGGCCTGTTCGCGGCGTTCGGGTTGCCGGATGAACACTTTCCGGCCGGCTCGCCGTCTCCATGAGCGACACCACGACAACCATGGAGGACCACATGGCCGACCTCATCTACTCGGCGATCATGTCGCTCGACGGCTACATCGAGGACGCGGACGGCAAGTTCGGCTGGGCCGAGCCCGACGAGGAGGTGCACCGCTTCGTCAACGACGAGATGCGGGGCATCGGCACGCACCTGTACGGCCGCCGGCTGTACGAGACGATGGCCGTGTGGGAGACCGACCCGGTCCACGCGGCCGTGTCGCCCGTGACGCGGGACTTCGCCGAGATCTGGCAGGCAGCCGACAAGGTCGTCTACTCCACGACCCTCGACACGGTGGCCACGGCCCGGACCCGGATCGAGCGGGCGTTCGACCCCGCTGCGGTGCGGGAGCTGAAGGCGGCGGCCGGCGCAGACCTGCTCGTCGGCGGGGCCGAGCTCGCCGGGCACGCGTTCCGGGCCGGGCTGGTCGACGAGGTCCGCCTGCTGCTCGCCCCGGTGACGGTGGGCGGGGGCAAGCCCGCCCTGCCGCGGGACGTGCGGGTACCGCTCGCCCTGGCCGACGAGCGCCGGTTCGCGGGCGGAGCGGTCCACCTCCGCTACCGGGTGGCGCTCTGACGTCGGGCAACATGGCCCGATGGCAGGTGTTGGGGACCCGCGGCGGCGTGCCGCGGCGATCGCGATCGGCGGCGCGGCGGGCGCCGGCGTCCGCTGGGCGATCCTGACGACGTTCCCGGGCGGGCCGTTCCCGTGGCCGGTGTTCGCGGTCAACGTGGCCGGCTCGGTGCTGCTCGGGATCGTGCTGGCGGAGGAGTGGACGCACCCCTCGGCTCGGCTGGTGCTGCACGACGGGGCGGGGATCGGGTTCTGCGGGGGTCTCACGACGTTCTCGACGGTGTCGCTGGAGGTCGTGAACCTGGTCCGGGACGGGCGCCGGGTCCTCGCGGCGGTCTACCTGGTCACGTCCGTGGCGGCGGCCCTGGCCGGCGTGCTCGCCGGCGCCGGCGTGCTGCGCCGGGGCCGGGCCGTGGAGCTGCCGCTGGAGGAGCAGCCGTGATCACGGCCCTGGCGTTCGTGCTGGCGGCGGCGGCCGGGGCGCTCGCCCGGGCCGAGGCCGGCCGCCGCTGGAACCAGCACGACGGCCTGGCGCTCGGCACGCTGATCGTCAACGTGACGGGATCGTTCCTGCTCGGCTTGGCGTCGGGCCTGACCCCGCCGGCGCTGACCGTGATCGGGGTCGGCGGGCTGGGCGCCTACACCACGTTCTCCAGCTTCGCCCGCGACGCCGTGGCCCTGGCCGACCGGCGGCGGGTGGCGCTGGCGGCGCTGTACGTCGCCGCCAGCTGCCTGCTGGGCGTCGGCACCGCTGCCGTCGGCGTCGCTCTGGCCTGACGCCTGCGGGCACGTGATCGGGCGTCCGTAGACTCGCCCGTGATGACCGGGCTCGCGGCCGGCGAGAGAGCGCTGGTCCTGCACCTGCGGCCGTCCCGGCGCAAGGCGCGGGCGGCCGCGGTGGCCGAGGTCGCCACGGTGCTGGAGGACCTGGGCGGCCGGCCGCTGCCCGGCGGGCCGCTGTCGGAGGTGCCCGGGGTGGCGTGGGTCGCGGTCGGGCCGGCGCCGCTGGACCGGATCGCGGGTCACGTGGCGCGGCTGGGCTACACCGAGGCGATCGAGCTGGTGGTCCCGGCCGCCGAGGTCGACGGCGACCCGGAGGCGACATGGACCCGGGCCCGGTGGCGGGGTGAGGACGTAGTGCTCGTCCCGGTGCACGCGGAGCCCGCCGAGGCGCTGCGGGCCGAGGCCCCCGACCGACGGTCGTTCCTGCTGGAGTGCGGCGACGGGGTGACCCGCAGGATCGCGGGCTACCGGGGCGGGCGGGGCGCGCTCGAGCACCGGGCGCTGCCGCCGGCGGACGCCCGGCTGCTGGTCAACCTGGTCCAACGGCCGGCCCACGGAGGCGGCGGCACGCTACTCGACCCGTTCGCCGGCGCCGGCGGCGTGGTCCTCCAGGCCGTGCGGGCCGGCTGGACGCCGGTGAGCGCGGACGTCGACCCCACGCTCCGCCACGGCCTGGCCGAGCTGTCCGGCGGCCGCCACGTCGTCGCCGGCGCGGCGGCGCTGCCGCTGGGCGCGTCAAGCGTCGACGCGGTCGCCACCGAGCCGCCGTACCACGGCAGCGCCACGGCGACGGTCGTGGCGGCGGTGGCGGAGGCGGCCCGGGTCCTGCGCCCGGGCGGCCGCCTGGCGATGCTGGTCGCCACCGCGCAGGCACCGGCGGTCCGGGCGGCGGCCGGGGCGTCCGGCCTCGCGGTCGACGTCGACGTCGCCGTCGATCGCAAAGGCACCGACGTCACCTGCCTGCGCATGGTGCGGAGCTAGCGTCAGCCGAGCTGGCGGGCCACGAACCACAGCCCGAAGAGCAGCAGGAACGCGCCGAACGCCACCCGCAGGTGCCGCTGGGGCAGGGCCTGGGCGGCGCGGCTGCCCGCGATCACGCCGGGGACGAGCCCGAGGCCGAACAGGCCGGCAAGCGCCAGGTCGAGGTCGCCGAGCGCGAGGTGGGTGGCGATGGTCGGACCGGTCACGGCCACCGCGACCACGAGCGCGGTGCCGGCGGCCTCGTTCACGTCGAGGCCGAGCACGACGAGGAACAGCGGGACGAGCAGGAACCCGCCGCCGTTGGCGAGCAGGCCGGAGGCGAAGCCGACGGCGACGGCCGCGGCGACGACGAGGGGCGTGTTGGCCCGGCGGGCGGCCGCGCCGTGGCCGGCGACGGCCCCGGGCACCAGCAGCCGGGCGCCGGTCAGCAGCAACACGAGGCCGGACAGGGTGAGCAGGATCGGCGCACCCACCAGCCGGCTCGCCAGCGCCCCGGCGACCGCGCTCGGGACGGCGCCGGCGAGGGTGAGGCGGGCGATCCGCCAGTCGACCTTGCCGCCCCGGGCATAGCTCCAGGCCCCGGCGGCCGATCCGGGCAGCAGCGCGGGCAGCGGTCCGACCACCGCGGTCATGCCCGGTACGCCGAGCAGGGCGAGCACCGGGGTCGCCACCGCGGAGCCGACGCCGAACAGCCCGTAGAGCGTGCCCACGGCCAGTCCGGCGAGGACGATCACGAGGGGCAGCTGGTGCACCCACCCAGTCAGCCTGATTGCTTCGCATAGGGCAACCCAGCGATGTCAATGCGACCGATAGCCTGTTCCTATGCAGCTCCAGCAGCTGGAGTACGTGGTGGCCGTGGTCGACCACGGCAGCTTCACCGCGGCGGCCGGGGCGGTCGGGGTGTCCCAGCCGTCGCTGTCTCAGGGCGTCCGGGCGCTGGAGTCCGAGCTGGGCGTCGAGCTGTTCCACCGGTCGGGCCGCCGCGTCCGGTTGAGCGCGGCGGGCGAGGCGTTCCTCGGTCCCGCCCGGCGGGCGCTGCGCGATGCGGCGACGGCGCAAGCGGCGGTGGCCGAGGTGGTCGGACTGGCGGCCGGGCGGCTGGACGTGGTGTGCCTGCCGTCGTTCGCCGCCGACCCGGTGGCGGTGCTGGTCGGCCTCTTCCGCCGGGGGCACCCGGGCGTGACCGTCCGCATCGCCGAGCCCGAGGACCCGGCGGACCTGGTCGAGATGGTGCGGGGCGGCGAGAGCGAGCTGGGGTTCGCCGACCTGCCGCTCGACGGCGACCTGGTCACGGTCCCACTGGAGGCGCACGACTACGTGGCGATCGTCCCCCCGCCCGGGGACTTCGCGCCCGGCCCCGACGACCCCCCGCTGTCGCTGCGGGCGCTGGCCGCACAGCCGCTGATCACGACGCCGCCGGGCACGGCCACCCGCCGTCTGGTCGACGAGGCGCTGGCCGGGCTGGGGGTCACGCCGACGATCGCGGTCGAGACCGACCACCGAGAGGCGATCGCGCCGCTGGTGGTGGCGGGGGCAGGCGTGGCGCTGCTGACCCGGCGACTGGCGGAGTCGGCGCGGGCGCTGGGGGCGGTCGTACGCGAGATCACGCCGCGGATCGGGCGCGAGGTCGGCATCGTCCACCGCACGGGACCGCTGTCGCCGGCGGCGCGGGCGTTCCTGGCGCTGGCCGCCCCGGGCGCGCGCGCGCCCGGCGTCCCGCCCGCCGCCGCGGCGGCGGACCGTCAGGCGGTGAGAGCGCCGAGCCCGGCGCCCATCAGGTCGACGAAGTTGTCGCGTAGAACCGCTGGCGGGCATAGGGATCGATGTCGGCGGCCTCCAGCGAGGCCTCGAACCGCTCGATCGGCCGCCGCCCGCCCTCGACGTGGGGGTAGTCCGACGAGAACAGGCACACCTCGGGCCCGGCCTGCTCGATGATCCAGCCGACGTCCTCGGTCGGGTACGGCGTGAAGCGGACCTGCCGGCGCACGTACTCGCTCGGCCGCAGCGACAGCGCCCGCAGCCGCTCCTCGTGGCGGGCGAAGGCGTCGAAGGCCGACTCCATCTGCCGCATCCACGACGGCACCCAGATGGCACCCTGCTCGATGACGCCGATGCGCAGCTCGGGGAACCGCTCGAGCACGCCGTCGAAGATCATCGTCGCCAGCGTCTGCGCCGGCGGGCCGGGGATGCCCATGTAGTCGACCGAGCGGAAGTTCTCCTCGCCGCCGTGGAAGTCGGGCGGGATCGGCAGGCCGTTGCGGAAGTAGCCGGCGTCGATGAGGTCGCCGGTGCCGCCGACGTGGAACACGACCGGGATGCCGGCCTCCTGGGCCCGGGCCCACACCGGGTCGAGCCCGACGTGGCTGGGCGAGTGCCCGGGCGGGCAGCCCGAGGCGACGAGCAGGGCGGCGGCGCCCATCGGCGATGGCCTCGTCGGCCATCGCCGGGCGCCCGGTCGAAGTCGACGAGCGGCACGTAGCAGGTGGGCAGCAGCCGGTCGTCGACCGAGCAGAACTCGACCATCCCCCGGTTGTGGGCCCGGGCGGCGCCGTAGCGCGAGCTCGAGGTCGCCGCCGTGCTCCCAGTCGTGCAGCCGCCGGTTGTGGAACGTGTTGAAGACGAGCTGGCTCGAGAACCCGAGCAGGTCGAGCGCCCGGGGCCGGTCCTCGGCGAGGAACGAGCCGGTGGCGGCGAAGTTCTTGCGGGACATGATCTCGGCGTCCTCGACGGCCCGGTACTCGTCGGAGCGCGTGCCGGGCGGCCAGCCGGTCGAAGGCGGCGTCGAGGTCGCGCAGCTGCTCGTCGGGATCGCCGGTCTGGCGCAGCTCGTTGCCGCTGCGGAGTAGCGCAGCGGCTCGATCCGGTCGCGGATGCCCGGATCGGCGTGGTCGCGCAGCCAGGTCGGCGTCTCCATGATGTGCGCGTCGGCGTCGTGCACCACGAGGCCGGTCTGGTTGTACGGCACCTCGAATCCCCCGGTGGTCGTGCCGCGTGAGGCCGCAGCCCTCATCTCCGACCCCACCAGGGTAGCGCCCCGCCCGGGGATCATGGTTGGGGCGGCCCCCCGGCCCGCGGTAGGCTCACGTCTCCACCAGCTGCGCTCGTAGCTCAATTGGAGAGAGCATCTGACTACGGATCAGAAGGTTGGGGGTTCGAGTCCCTCCGAGCGCGCTCTTTAGCTCCTGGTCAGAGTGGATCTGACCGACCTGCCCCATCCTCGCGGCGGCCAGAGGTGACAGCAACCGGTGCCGGATCAAGGCGCTCGCCGCGGTGCAGCAGTGCGTCGACTCAGAGAGTCGAGGCGACCGATGACCACGCGCGGAGCGGGAGGCGTTGGAGCCGTACGACCGTCGATCAGACCCGCCTGCGGCGCGACCTGGTTCGGGCTGTCGTCGGACTCGACGAGGGCCAGCGGCGACGGATGTTCGGGCGCCGAGGCGCCGGTGGCGGCCGGCCGCGCGGACGCATCGTCGGACCCGCAACCTGCGAGCACGAGGGAGGCTCCAACCCGCTGCATGCAGTCGGGAAGGCCAGCCCTGACTTGTGTCACCGATAGGCGCAGGGTCACCGCGGACCGTGTTCAGCGGGGCGGAGGTGGCGGCGCAGATCGCGGCTCGACCGCACACCAAAAGGGCAGCGCGCCCGCGGGTCCCCGGCATGAGAGGACCCAACATGGGACTCCATCGGATCATCGCAGCGCTGAGCGGCGCTGCGATATTGCTGTCGAGCGGGGCGCCGGCCGGCGCCGAGGCCGAGCACGGCACCGACCATTACAGCGTCAGCTTGACCGAGCCAGGGTCGAACCCGGTGCAACGGGACCACCGGCACCCTCAGCATCGAGGGCGACGGGGTCGTCACGTTCACAATCCGGGCAGACCTCCCAGCTCCACGACAACTTGCACGGTGTGTTCAGCTTCGATCCGGACGACCCGACCACGGCGTCCGCGTCGGGCCTGTTCGTGGCGCATTGTCGAGCGATCACCAAGAGCACCGAGCTCTCCCGGATCACGGACACGCAGCACACGAGCGTCCACGTGGCGGACGGGACCAACTTCCCGATCCAGATCAGGACCACGGTGGTGTTCTTCGCGGACGGAGGAGTCGAGGTCAAGGTCGACATCCTCAAGTGCGAAGGCGAGTTCGGCGCGTAGGTCCACAAGCTCGCCCACTACCCCGAACAGAACCCGGTGCTGCGTGATCTGCGGCCGCCTGGTCACCGACTGGGTCAGCGGCGGGTCACCCGGCGGCCGCGGTGATGGCGTCGGCCTGACCCTGGCAGTCGTAGAGGCCTTGGCCAGCGAAGTCCGGCACCTCGCTGCAGGCGCTGGTCACGACCGTGCTGATGCCGGCGCCGCCGCCGAACCCGCCCGGGCCGCCGAAGCCGCCGCCGGCGAGGACGAAGCGCAGGTCGCCGTCGCGGACCAGTTCGGCGAGGCGGGCCGGGGTCATGGCGGGATCGCCGCCGCTGAACCCGCCCATGGGCATGACCGAGTCGCCGTCGATGATGGCGGCGGTCGCCTGCTGCACGCCGCCTACGGCGACCAGCCAGCGCTCCCCGTCCTGCCGGTCGCGCAGCCAGTCGAGCATCGCCTCGTCGAGGCCGCCTCCGAGCCCGCCCGGCCCGGCCCCGAAGGGGCTGGTGGCCGCAGCCGGGCGGGCATCGGGGAAGGTGGGGTTCTCCGCGGTGCGGTCCCCGGCGAACGACCAGGCGGCGGGGGCGGCGAGCGCCGCGACTGCGCCGATCGCCAGCAGGCCGGTCAGCGTGCGGGGCGACCGGGCGTCGTGCGAGCGGGACCAGGCCGACCAGACCAGGCCGGCGGCGACGGCGACGAGCGTGATCGCGACGACCGGGCGCAGCCAGTGGTAGGCGTCCACCCGGCGCAGCAGGAGGAGTTGGAGCCAGGCGGTGGCGAGCAGGACCGCTGCGGCCACTGTCCGCCCCCAGGGGCCCGCCCGGCGGACCACCGCGACGCCGATCCCCGCGAGGCCCGCGACCGCGGGCGCCAGCAGCGACACGTAGTAGTTGTGGAAGATGCCCTGGGCGTAGGCGAACACCACGTACGCCGTCACCGCCCAGGTGCCCAGCAGGACGACCGCAGCGGCCCGGCCGGGGTCGCCGTCGCGCCGGGGCCGGGCGATCCACAGCCCGCCGAGCGCCGCCGCGACCGCGACCGGGGCGAGCCACATGACCTGGTCGCCCATCCCGGCGTTGAACAGCCGGCCGATGCCCGGCTGCCCGCCGAACTGGTCGATCCCGCCGCCGAACCCGCCGAACCCGCCTCGGGGGAAGCCGCCCCCGCCCGGGAAGCCCCCGCCGCCGCCGAAGCCCTGCTCGGCGCCGGTGACCCGGCCGATGCCGTTGTAGCCGAGGACCAGGTCGGCGGCGCTCCCGTCGGTCGAGCCGCCCACCCACGGCCGGGACGACAGCGGGGTGTGGTCCACCGCCACCACCCAGACCAGGCAGAGCACCGCGAGCAGCCCGGTGGCGGCCACGAGGTGGAGGAAGCGGGCCCGCCACGAGCGCCGGGCGAACAGCAGGTACGTGAGCCACAGCGCGGGCAGCACGATCAGCGCGGCCAGCAGCTTGGTCAGGAACGCGGCCGCGAGCAGGCCGGACGCGGCCAGCAGCCAGGCGAGCCGCCCCTTCTCGACCGCCCGCAGCAGCGCCGCGGCCGCGGCGGTGACGAGCAGCATCAGCATCCCGTCGGGGTTGTTCGACCGGGCCACGGCGACGGCCACCGGCGTGACCGCCAGCGCGAGGCCGGCGACCAGCCCGGCGGTCCGTCCCCAGCTGCGGCGCACGAGCACGATCAACAGCGCGACCGCGGCCGCGCCGGCGATGGCGCCCGGGACGAGCAGCGACCAGGTCGAGAGCCCGAACACCCGGGCGCTGAGCGCCTGGACCCACAGCGCCAGCGGCGGCTTGTCCACCGTGATCCAGCCGCCCGGGTCGACGGAGGCGTAGAAGAAGTTGTGCCAGCTCTTGCTCATCGAGCGGACGGCGGCCGCGTAGTAGGTGTTGCCCAGGCCGTTGGCGTCGAGGTTCCACAGGTTCAGCGCCAGGGCGCCGGCGACCACCGCGAGCTCGGGCCAGAGCGAGCGGAGGGACCGGAGGGTCACCCGGTGGGTACGGGCGGACGCGTGGAAGGCGACCATGCGGGCTCGGCCTTTCGGAACACCCAGGCGGGCATCAGCAGGAAGCGCAGGGCGGTGCTCAGCACCGATGCGGCGAGGAGGAGCACGACGAGGCTGGTCGTCGACGCCCCGTCGACGGCGTGGGCGGCGGCGATCGCGCCGGTCGTCAGCGCCAGCCCGGCGAGGTGCACGACCGCGGCGCGCCCCCACTCCCGCCAGCGACTCCGGCGCCCGGCCGCCGCCCGCCGGCCGAAGGTCCAGCTGCGGTGGGCGGTCGTGTTGGCGATCATCGTGGCCGTCAGCGCCACCACGTTGGCGATGTAGTCACCGAGCGCGCCGCGCAGCGCCAGGAACAGGACCACGTACGCCAGCGTCGACACGGCTCCGACGGCGGCGAAGGACACCAGCTCGCCGCTCGTGCCCGCCGGGGCGGGCCGGCGATCGAGGCCGGCGAGGTCGACGTCCGCCCGGCCGGTCCAGAAGGCGAGGGCGACGCGGCCGATGCCGCGCAGGTCGGCCAGGGCGGTGCGGACCACGTCGACCCGGCTGTCGGGGTCGTCGACCCAGTCGACCGGGATCTCGCTGATGCGCAGCCCGCTGCGCTCGGCCAGCAGCAGCAGCTCGGTGTCGAAGAACCACGCCTCGTCGGCGACCTGGGGCAGCAGCCGCAGGGCCAGCTCGGTCCGCATGGCCTTGAACCCGCACTGGGCGTCGCGGAAGCGGTTGCGGAAGACCACCCGCAGCAGCCGGTTGTAGCCCCGCGACACCACCTCGCGGCGCGGCCCGCGGACGACCCGCGCCCCCGAGGCCAGGCGGGAGCCGATCGCCACGTCCGAGTGGCCGGACACCAGCGGGGCGACCAGCGGGAGCAGGGCCCGCAGGTCGGTGGACAGGTCGACGTCCATGTAGGCGACGATCGCGGCGTCGCTACGGGACCAGGCGGCCCGGAGCGCCCGACCCCGGCCCTTGGCGTCGAGGTGCAGGGCGTCGACCCCGTCGTGCAGGACCGCGAGCTTGCTGGCCTCGCGCCAGGTGCCGTCGGTCGAGGCGTTGTCGACGATCGTGACCCGCCAGGTGAACGGGAAGTCGGCGGCGAGGTAGCGGGTGAGGCGGGCGATGCTGTGGCCGAGCACGGCCGCTTCGTTGTGGACAGGTACGACGATCTCGAGCAGCGGGGGGGATGACGGCACCGCGGCCGTCCTCACGGGGCTGCCCGAGATCGCCATGGGGCGAGAGCATCAGGCAGGGACTTCTGGGGCTCCTGCGCGCTGGTTGTGGGTTTCCTGAGGACGCGCCGGAACCGCAGGTCCCGGCCCCGATGAGGCCGCCAGGACCACGCGGACGGTCGTGCCGTCGCCCGGTGCGGTGTCGAGGCGGACCTCGCCGTCGTGGGCGGCGACGATGCCGCGCACGATCGCCAGGCCGAGGCCGGCCCCGGCGCGGGCGCGCGCCGAGTCGCCCCGCCAGAACCGGTCGAACGCCCGGGCGGCCGCCTCCGGGCTCATGCCCGGGCCGTCGTCGCTGACCGCGAGCAGGGCGGCGTCGCCGCGGCGCTCGGCCCGCACCTCGACGGTCGTGGCGGCGTCGGTGTGGACCAGGGCGTTGGACATCAGGTTGGCCAGCACCTGCCGCAGGCGGGCCTCGTCGCCCTCGACGACGACCGGCTCGGGCGCGTGCACGGACACGTGCCGCGACGGGTGGGTGGCGGACGCGTCCAGCACGGCGTCGGCGGCCAGGGCGGCGAGGTCGACGGGCTCGACGGCCAGCTCCCGGCCCTGGTCGAGGCGGGCGAGCAGCAGGAGGTCCTCGACCAGGCCCCGCATACGGGCGCTCTCCTGGCCGATGCGGCGCATGACGTCGTCGAGCTGGTCGGGGTCGACCGCGCCCTCGCGCCACAGGTCGGCGAACCCGCCGATGGCGGCGACAGGCGTGCGCAGCTCGTGGGAGGCGTCGGCGACGAACTGGCGCAGCTTCGCCTCGGCGGCGGCCTGCTCGTCGAGCATGACGTTGAACGCCCGGGCGAGGTGGTGCGCCTCGGTCCCGGGGGCGCCGCCCCGCACGCGCCGCGAGCGATCGCCGGCGGCGATCGCGTCGGCGACCTGGGTCACCTCGGCGATCGGCCGCAGGCCGAGGCGCAGCAGCCACCAGCCGGCCGCGGCCATCGCCGCGAGCACGGCGGCCGCGGCGACCAGGATCGCCACCGTCGTGCGCTGGGCGGTGGCGTCGACGCGGTCGAGCGGCACGGCGACGATGGCGGTCGTGCCGCCGGGCCTGGTCACCAGCACCGCGCGCCACGACCCCGAGCCGTCGATCGAGCCCACCGTCTCCACGTCGAGCTCGCGGGGGTCGGTGCTCGCCGCGGGCGCCTGGGGCTGGCGGCCCGACGTCGCCGAGGGCTGGGCGACGACCGTCCGGCCGTCGAGGTCGTCGGGATCGGCCGGGTCGACCCGGGCGACGTAGAGGTCGCTCAGCGGCGATTCGGCGGGCGACTCCGCGGGCGCCTCCTCCGACGTGTCGTCGGTCGGGGGCTGGCCGATGGTGCCGGGCGGACCGAGGCCTCCCCGGCCCGACGCCAGGCCCATGGCGATCGGCGACGCCGCCCGCAGCTGGCGGTCGACCTCGTCGACCTGCGACGCCCGGACCGTGCGGGGCAGCAGCACGCCCACCGCCAGGAGCACGACGAGGACGACGCCCCCGGCGACGCCGAGCCGCGTGCGCAGCGTCATCGGGGCTCGAGGCGGTAGCCGAGGCCGCGGACGGTGTGGATCAGCTTCGTGCCGTTCGGGCCGCCGTCGACCTTGCGCCGCAGCGACGACACGAAGGTCTCGACGACCGTCGACTCGCCGTCGAACTCGTAGTCCCACACGTGGTCGAGGATCTGGGCCCGCGACAGCGCCCGGCCCGGGTTGCGCATGAGGAACCGCAGCAGCTTGTACTCGGTCGGCGACACGGCCACCTCGACGCCCGCCTTGCGCACGACGTGGGCGTCGTCGTCGACCTCGATGTCGCCGGCGCTGAGCACCCGGGCGCGGTGGGCCTTGCCGACCCGGCGGAGGATGACCTGCACGCGGGCCACCAGCTCCTCGACGCTGAACGGCTTGGTCAGGTAGTCGTCGCCGCCGATGGTGAGGCCCCGCAGCCGGTCCTCGGTGGCGTCGCGGGCGGTCAGGAACACCACGGGGACGTCGATGCCGTCGGCACGCATGCGCCGGCACACCTCGAAGCCGTCGAGGTCGGGCAGCATCACGTCGAGCACCACCAGGTCGGGCGCCAGCTCGGGGTCGGCCGCGATGCGCAGCGCCTCGCGGCCCGAGTCGGTCTCGTGCACCTCGTAGTCGCCCTGGCGCAGCGCCGCGACCGTGACGAAGCGCACGTTCTCCTCGTCCTCGACCACCAGCACGCGCGGGCTCCGCTCCACGCCTCCCTACTCTGGAGGAGAATCCTGGGGGTTTCCTGGCGGTTCCCTGAGAGGTCGCTGATACCCAGGAAACCCGCAACTCCCGCTCAACAAACCTCCGGAGCCGCGGGCTTGGATGCTCGCCATGACATCCGACCAACCGAGCGGCGAGGCCCCGCGCCCCGATGGCGAGCCGCCGCGTCCCGACGCCGACGACTGGTGGGAGGGGACCGTGACCCCGCCGCCTGTTGACCCTGCTACGAGCCCACCCGGGGTGCCGCCGACCGGCGGTGAGAGCGCGGGCGACGGCGGCGGAGCCGTCGAGAGCAGCGTCGCCGTCCAGACCGGGAACGGGCGGTCCCGCT
Organism: uncultured Acidimicrobiales bacterium; assembly: GCA_963739835.1. GTDB lineage: Bacteria > Actinomycetota > Acidimicrobiia > Acidimicrobiales > VFJN01 > ZC4RG19. Next base: position 30,818 of record CAVUBW010000013.1, on the reverse strand, counting down.
GGCTGCTCGGCGCCGCCGCGGTGGCCGCCGTGGCCGCGATCGGCATCGGCGTGCTGGTCACGCGCGACGACGGCAGCACGCCGGCCGCGACCGCGGCCGAGAGCGGCGCCAACGGGTTCCCCCAGGGCGGCCAGGGTCCCGGCGGCTTCGGCGGCGGGACCGGCGGCACGATCAGCGAGATCGACGCCGACGCGTCGACGCTCGTGGTCAAGACCTCCGACGGCGACTCCGTCGAGGTTACCGCCGGCGACGACACCACGATCAGCGAGACGGTCGACGGGTCCGTGGACGACCTCGCGGTCGACGACAACGTCATCGTGGTCGGCTCGGCCGGCGACGACGGCACCATCGCGGCCGACACCATCGTCGCCGGCGGCGACGGCGGGTTCCTCGGCCGCGGCGGGCCGGATGGCGACGGCCAGCGGCCGCAGGCGCCCGAGGGCGGCTTCCCCGAGGGCGGGTTCCCCGGTGGGGGCACGCCGCCGGACGGGTTCGACCCGTCCCAGGGCGGCGGCCCCGGCGGCGGCCCGGGCGGGTTCACCTCCGGCACCATCGCGTCGATCGACGACGGCTCCCTGACCGTGACGACCGCGGACGGCGAGACCGTCCAGATGACCGTGTCGTCGGAGACCACGGTGCAGGTGCAGCACGAGCTGTCGTTCGACGACCTGGCCACCGGCGACGAGATCACCGTCATCGGCCAGAGCGGCGACGACGGGTCGGTCGACGCCGTGATGATCCGCCGGGGCGACGGCGGCTTCGGCTTCGGCGGCGGCGGGTTCCCCCGCGGCGGCGGCAACGGTGGCAACGGCGGCAACGGGTCCGACACCGGCGATGCCGGCGACGGCAGCACCACCTGAGGCGGCCGGCATGCTCTCGACGTTGCGCCGGCGGTTCCTCCGGCCCTGGGCGGTCGTGCCGCTCGTCGCCGTGATCGCTGGCGGCACCTGGTTCGTGTCCCGCTCCGACGCGGACGACACCACGACCACCAACATCGAACGGACCGTCGAGGCTAGCTCCGGCCCGATGGACCAGGTCGTGTCGGCCTCGGGCACGGTGGCGGCCGCCGACACCGAGGACCTCGGCTTCACGGCCGCGGGCACGGTGACGGCCGTGAACGTCAAGGCCGGCGACCAGGTGGCCGCGGGCCAGGTCCTCGCCACGATGGACTCGCCCGAGCTCCAGGCCTCGGTGACCCAGGCCGAGGCCGACCTGGCTGACGCCGAGGCCCGGCTCGACTCCGACGACGACGCCGGCGCGTCCGACGCGCAGATCGCCGCCGACCAGTCGAGCGTCGACGCCGCACAGCGCCGGCTCGACGCGGCCAACGACGAGCTCGACGGCACGCAGCTCGTCGCCAGCTTCGCCGGCACGGTGACCCAGGTCGACCTGTCGGTCGGCGAGGAGCTGGCGAGCGGCGGCACGTCGGGCACCGACCTGACCGGCAGCGGCACCGGGTCCGGGCGGACGTCGTCCGACCTCGGCAGCAGCTCCCAGGTCCCCGGCGGCCCGACCGGCGGCACCGGCAGCACCGGCAGCACCGGCAGCGACGACACCACCTCGTCGTCGACCCAGATCGAGGTCGTCACGGTCGGCTCCTACACCGTCGAGCTCGGCCTCGACGCCACCGAGGTCGGCCTGGTCGCCGTCGGCCAGCAGGCCAACGTGACCGCGTCGAACTCGACCTCCGGCAACGGGTTCCCCGGCGGCGGCGCGTTCCCCGGGGGCTTCCCCGGCGGCGGCGCCGTCAACGGCAACAGCAATGGCAATGGCAACGCCGACTCCACCGATACCGACACGGATACAACGGCAGCGGGTCAAGCCAGCGGCACCGTCGCCTCGGTCGGGGCGATCGCGGACGCCAGCTCCGGCGTGGCGTCGTTCCCGGTCACCGTGACGCTCACGAGCACGGCCGACGACATCACCGTGGGGTCGACCGTCGACGTCAACATCGTGTACCAGCGGATCGACGACGCCATCCAGGTCCCGGTCCAGGCCGTCTCCCGCCGCACCGACGGCGGCTCGACCGTGGTCGTCCGCACCGACAGCGGTGACGAGACCCGTACGGTCGAGACCGGCATCACCTCGGACGGCATGGTGCAGATCACCAGCGGCCTGGAGGCCGGCGAGCAGGTCGTCATCACCCTCGCCACCGGCGTGCCCACGGGCGGCCAGGGTGGCAACGGCGGCGGCGGTGGCAACGGCGGGTTCACGCCACCCGACGGGTTCACCCCCGGCGGCGGCTTCCCCGGCGAGGGAGGCGCAGGCGGATGACCGCCGAACCCACCCAGGCCGCGCCCCGCCGGCCGGTCATCGAGCTGGTCGACGTGGGCAAGACCTACCGCAGCGGCGTCGCTCGAGGTCGAGGCGCTCCGGGATGTCGACCCTGCGCCATCGACCACGGCGAGTTCGTCGCCATCATCGGCCCGTCGGGCTCGGGCAAGTCGACGCTGATGCACATCCTCGGCTGCCTCGACGTCCCGACGACCGGCCGCTACCGGCTCGCCGGCGCACGACGTCGGCCGACCTCGACGAGGACCAGCTCGCCGACGTCCGCAACCGCCGCATCGGCTTCGTGTTCCAGCAGTTCAACCTGCTCGCCTACCTGCCGGCGTGGCGCAACGTCGAGCTGCCGCTCGTCTACGCCGGCGTCGAGCCGGCACGAGCGCCGCGACGCGGGCGCTCGCCGCGCTCGACCAGGTCGGCCTCGCCGACCGGGCCGACCACCGGCCGGGCGAGCTGTCCGGCGGCCAGCAGCAGCGCGTCGCCATCGCCCGGGCGCTGGTGACCGAGCCGGCGCTGATCCTCGCCGACGAGCCGACCGGCAACCTCGACTCGACCTCGACCGCGGACGTCCTCGACCTGCTCGACGAGCTCCACGACGAGCGGCCGCACGATCGTGCTCATCACCCACGAGCACGACGTCGCGGCGCGCGCCGAGCGGATCGTGCACATCCGCGACGGCGAGGTGGTCGACGCGGCGGACGTCGCCGGCGGCGTCCAGCTGGCGGGGGTGCCGGCGTGACCTGGCGCGACACCTTCCGCACCGCGGTCGAGGCGGTCCGCACCCACCGGCTGCGCTCGGCGCTCACGATGCTCGGCATCCTCATCGGCATCACCGCGGTCGATCCTCACCGTCGGCCTCGGCGCAGGGCGCCCGGGCCGAGGTCCAGGACCAGATCGACGAGCTCGGCACCAACCTCCTCGTCGTCTCGCCCGGCAGCTCGCACCGACAGCTCCGGCGTCCGCGGCGGGTTCGGCTCCGCGTCGACGCTCACCGATGCAGCGACGCCGACGCGCTGGCCGACGCACGACGTCGCGCCCGACGTCGAGGCGGTGGCGCCGGCGTCGACCACGTCGGCGTCGTCGCTCAACGGCGGCGACGACCAACTGGACCACCACGCTCACCGGCACCACCGCCGTCGTGGCAGGACGTCCGCGTCGCGCGAGCGTCGCGCCGGGCCGGTTCCTCGACCGACGAGGACGAGGACGACGCCGCCGCGGTGGTCGTGCTCGGGCCCGACACCGCCGACCGAGCTGTTCGGCGGGCGCAACCCGGTCGGCCAGACCGTCACGCTACGACGGCACGACGCTCGAGGTGATCGGCGTGCTCGAGCCGCTGAGCTCGTCCGACGACACGTCGAACAACGACCTCGCGATCGTGCCGCTCTCGCACCTACGCCGCAGCGCCTCGTCGGCGGCAGCGACCGCGACTCGGTCGAGCTCGATCTACGTCAAGGCGACCTCGGCCGACACGCTGTCGGCCGCCTACCAGGAGGCCGACGCGATCCTGCTCAACCTCCACGGCATCACCGACCGCCGACGACGCCGACTTCTCGATCGCCACCCAGGAGTCGATCCTCGCGGCCGCGACCTCGGTCGACGAGACGCATGACCGTGATGCTCGGCGGCATCGCCGTCATCTCGCTGCTCGTCGGCGGCATCGGCGTGATGAACATCATGCTGGTCTCGGTCACCGAGCGGATCCGCGAGATCGGCCTGCGCAAGGCGCTCGGCGCCCGGCCCCGGCTCGATCCGCCGCCAGTTCCTGGTCGAGGCCGTCGGTGCTCGGGCTCGCCGGCGGCCTGCTCGGCGTCGCCGCTCGGCGTCGTCGGCGCCGTCGTCCTGCCCGACGCTCAGCCGACACCCGGGTCGATCCTCTCGCTGCCGGCGTCGCTGCTCGCGCATCGTCGATCGCCATCGGCATCGGCGTGCTCTTCGGCGTCTACCCCGCCACCCGCGCCGCCCGCCTCGCCCCCATCGACGCCCTCAGGAGCGAGTGACCTGCCCCGCACCGACCTCCCCGACACGTTCGTCCATCGCCGCCGGCGTCGCCGTCGGCGTCGTCGCGCTCGCCGGCGCGGGCGCGACCGTCAGCCGCCGCGGCGCAGCTCGTCGACGCCGGGTTACCGGCACCGCGACCGTCGCCGAGCGCCCGCGTCGACCAGACGCTCGAGCGCGTCGGCACGATCGAGCCGGTCGCCGAGGCCGCCGTGGCGCTTCCCCGTCGCCGGGCACCGTCGCGACCGTCGACGTCGCCGTCGGCGACCAGGTCGCCGTCGGCCAGACGCTGGCCCAGCTCGACACCACGTCGCTCGACGCACGCGCTGCCCGACGCCCAGGCCGCGCTCGACCAGGCCGAGCTGACCCTCGAACGGGCCCTGAACGGAGAGTCCGTCTCCAGCGGCCCGACCGGCTCGTCGAGCGCCGCGCCGGCGTCGTACTCCGGCGGCACGCTGGTCGTCACCGCCGCCGTCGCCACCAGCCGGCAGACGATCCCGACCTCACCGCGGCCCAGCAGGCCGTGCTGGCCGCCCAGCAGAAGGTCGACACCGACCTCGCGGCCGCCCAGCAGGCGCTCGACGACAGCCAGACCATCTGCGCCGCCCTCACCACGCCCGGCGACACGACAACGACCGCCCCGGATGCCGGCGACACCGGCAGCACCACCGACGCCGTCGCCGCCTGCCAGGCGGCGCTCACGGGCGTGCTCGACGCCCAGAAGGTCGTCGCTGCCGACCAGAGCGCTCTCGCGGACGCGTCTCGACGCGCTCGACCAGCTCCTCTCCGACCGTGCTGCCGCGAACAGCGGTACGCCTGACACGACCACCCCCGCGAGCGGCTCGCCCGGCTCCACCCCCGACCAGGGCGCTGCCCCGCAGGGCGGAGCGCAGCAGAACAGTGCGCCGCAGGGCGGCGGCGGTGCCACGGGCGGCGGGTCCAGCTCGCCGACGTCGGCGGAGCTCATCGCCTACCAGAAGGCCGTCGACGCCGCCGCCGCCGAGGTGGCCGTCGCCCAGCAGGCGGTCGCCCAGGCCACCCTGGTCAGCCCGATCGCCGGCACGGTCCAGCAGGTCGGCATCGCGGTCGGCGACAGCGTCAGCGCCGGCTCGTCCACGGCCGCGATCGTGGTCGTCGGCGAGGGCGGCTACGAGGTCACCACCACCGTCACCGTCGACGACCTCCCCGACGTCGAGGTCGGCCAGGCCGTCACGATCACCGCCGACGGCGCCGCCCAGCCGGTGGACGGCCAGGTCGTCGGCATCGGGACGGTCCCGACGTCGAGCGGATCGGCCACCACCTACCCCGTCACCGTCGGCCTGACCGAGCAGCCCGAAGGCTTCCGCAACGGCGCCACGGCGTCGCTGTCGATCGTGACCGCCCGGACCGACGATGCGGTGGCCGTCCCCACCTCCGCGGTCACGTTCCAGAACGGCCGGTCGACGGTCACCGTCCTCGACGACGGCACGCCGTCCACCGTCACCGTCCAGACCGGCGCCGTCGGCGACACGTGGACCGAGATCACCGACGGGCTCGACGTCGGCCAGACCGTTGTCCTCGCCGACCTCGACGCCCCCCTCCCGTCGAGCGCGACCGACAGCCAGGGCACCACCGGCGGCTTCGGTGGCGGGTTCGGTGGCGGCGGGTTCGGCGGGCTGAACCGGCGACGCCAGGGCTGACGACCAACTCCGGACCGAGGTCACCGTCGCACCCCGTGAACAGCACCGATGCCGAATCCCATCGCATCGGACCGCTCGGCGTCGTACAGCACCGAAGACAGCAACCGGTCCCGACGTGAGCAGATCGCCGCAGTCTGTGCGGCCCTGAGGGCCAGCAACGGCGGATCACGGTGAACGCCTATGGACGATGCTCGCCTCGCTACGGATCAGAAGGTTGGGGGTTCGAGTCCCTCCGAGCGCGCAAGACCCAGACGGCGAGTCTGAGCAGGCCAGAGGCCCCGCACCACGGATGGGCGGGGCCTTCGTCGTTCCCGGGATCGGCGGCTCTGAACCCAACGGTGTACCCCAAGCCGATCACCGGCCCTCGCCCTGACCGTCTTCGTCGCCCTGGCCGTCGCGGTCCTCATGGCCAAGCCAGGCGTCGAGGGCGTCGGCCACCTCGCGGTACTGCGCTGGCATGACGTGGGTGTAGATGTCCGAGGTCGTACTGATCTGCGAGTGGCCGAGGATCTCCATCACCATCCGCAGCGGCACCCCGAGCTCGAACAGCAGCGAGGCGCAACTGTGGCGCAGATCATGGAACCGCACCCGCCGCACCTTCGCCCCGTCCCGCAGCGCGTCGAAGTGCCGACTCAGATTCCGAGGCTCGATCGGCGTGCCGATCGCCGTGGCGAACACCAGGTCCGCGTCGGCCCACAACTCCGCCTTCGCGCGCTCCACGGCCTGGGCGTCTCGGTGCGCCGTCAACACCTTCACGACCGCACGGGGCAGCGGGATCGCCCGCCGCGACCGCTTCGTCTTGGGAGACGTGAACGCGAGCTGCCGACACCACCGTCGAGCTCATCGGCACCCTCAAGGCCACCAAGGACAACGGTCTCGGGTTGTGACCGACGACGAGGTGTGCGAGCTGGTCATCACGGCCCCCGACGCCGACTGGCTCATCGAGTTCAGCCGCCGCCTCGTCGCCGACCGCCTGGCCGCCAGCGTCCACAACCTCACGACGATCCGCTCCATCTACCGATGGCAGGACGAGATCCACGACCGGCCCGAGGCCCGAGCTGCCGTCCACACCCGCACCGCGCTCGTGCCCCGCATCATCGAACGCCTCGACGCCGAGCATCCGTACGAGGTCCCCGGCGTGTTCGCCCTCCCCATCGTCGCCACCAGTCCCGCCTACCGGGCCTGGATGCTCAACCAGACCGGCGAACCTTGAATCCAAGGCGGGCGGCCGGCGAGTCACGGCACATCTCGTTCCTATCGCCCGTCCTGACTAAGGAGGTCACCAACCTCAACAAGTCGGTCGTGGACATCACGCCCGAAGCCGGTGATCTGCCACGGCGATGCCGGGCCCCGAACTAAAGCTCATGCCGCCACTCGCGGTCACTCTCGTGACGAGCCCTTGCCGTTCGAGTGCCGCGACGAGCGCCGAGTGATCTGGGAGGTCGGCCGCCACCACGCTTTTGAGCTGCCACTCGTTCAAGTAGTCAACCGGTTGATCAAACGTACTGTCCCCGCTCCCCAGCCCGAGCTCGTTGGCGGATCGCGTGAATCGATCGAGTAAAAGCAGGTGAGGGCGGTCAAGGTCGGCGAGCGCATCAACGAATGTTGTTTCCCACGACACGTCGCCAAGGTTGTCGGCCAACGTACCCCTGGCGAGGGCCGCCGAGCACCCCAAGAGAATGTGCTCGACAGTGGTCCCGGCAGCGGCTTCGATCGTCCGCAATAGCAGTTGCTCTCGCTCAGGATCGGCATGGAGCCGATCGGCGAGTTCACCCGGGTCAAGGCCGGCGCGCTCAGCCGCCTCAACGAGGACATGGGCTATGCGATCGCTCCGGCGGCGCATGACGGTCGATGCCAAGTCTCGTAGCTGCGAGGCCACCGGCTCCGAAACGCGCTGAAGTAGCCTGCTAGCGCGTTCGCCGGTACGGCTAGATCCGGTCGCACGGCGCTAATGCCCGCCGCCGCTCCCCAGATCGCGCCGCTGACGGTCCCTTCGCCCGAACTGCCTGCTCGATCAGCCACAGTCAGAGCCTACGAGCCGGCTGGGACGGCGCGACCTTGTTCATCGCCATCGGGATGGCCACGCGCTGCCGAACTCCGCTCTTAGAAGTCAAGCGGCGCCAGCCAAGCTGGCGCCCGGCCTGCGGGCGGGCGCCAGAGGCGCCCGTCCTCGGCCGCTCGATCAGCGGCATGACAGGGCGATTCGGGCGCCGGGGCTCAGGGCACCGGGAAGTCTTGAGGAGCGCCTTCTCCAGTAGCCCCGTCGACTTGCTCGCGGAGCAGGTCGGCGTGCCCGGTGTGGCGGGCGTACTCCTCGATCATGTCCGCCAGCAACCGGCGCAGGCACATCCCGTTTGGGGTCGTCTGCTCCAGTCCACCGCGGGACAGCGCCTCGGCCAGCGCGTCGCGGGAGCGGTGCACAGTGTCGACCCAGAGCGCACGCAGCGCATCGGGGGTGTCATCGGCCGCCGTACTCCAGGCCCAGTCCTCCCAGTCGCTCTTGAGGTCCAGTTGGTCAAACGGCGCCCTGAACTGACGACCGGCGAGCCTGTGCTGGAAATAGAGCTCCTCGACCCACGCCAGGTGTTTGAGCAGGCCTCCCAGCGTGACCGACGACGCGCCGAGCCGCAGACGTAGCCCCTCGGCGCCCACCTCGGCGCACTTCCACGCGAACGTGCGCCGGTTGCGTTCCAGGGTGATCACGGCCGTGTCGACCTCGTCGCCGCGCATAAAGCGCTCGATGTCCCACTCTGGTGGCTGGCCAGGCGTGAAGCCGAAGGTGCTCGTCATCGGAGCAACCATAGGCATGCCTCCGGACGGGGGTGACGTCTGACCGGCAGACCGGTCAGAAGCGAACGCTCATCGCCAGATGGTGGCGCTTCCGTGCACGGGGAGGACCTGGAGGAGTTGGCCAGGGAGAGCCACCGATCCGACAACCCGCGCTCCCTGCTCGGCGTTGCTCGGTGTCAAGGCTGGCCGGAGGCCATCGCGTAGCGACGCGCAGCGGCCTTGATGCCGGGCGGCGTCGTGCAGATCCCTCGTGGATCGGGTCGGCGCCTCGGGAGTGACCCAGGAGCCGGGCAAGGAACCAAAGCGGTCGCAGCTCGTCGGCCCAGGAGGGTGTGTGTCCTGGCTCGACCTCGTGGATGCCGGCCCTTTTGTCGGCGCAGAGCGCGGACCGGCGCGCCAGCGCCGCGTGCCGCCGCGGAGCGCCGCGCGGCCGCAGGCCGCCTTGATCCTTTGATCCTTTAATCCTTTGATCCTTTAGAGCCGATTCCGGCAACCCAGCGCTTGGCGGTCTGCGCTTGGCGGTCATGTCCGGCGGTCAAGTGCTTGGCGGTCTGCCAGGTCCCGGGACATGGTTGGCAGTTCGGTCCCATGACATGGTTCACGCGTCGAGGTGAGCTCCATCAGCTCGTGCCGGTCGGCGCCAGCACGCTTGGTCGGTGACGAGCTGCTCCACGTGCCACATGCGTGCCAGATCAAGCGGGCAACGGGGCCGACACGCGGTCACAGACGGACAAGTCGAGCCACTTGACCTCCCAGGGAACTCGCCCAGCACAGCGCAGGGCGCCTGATCGACCTTTGGAGCTGCTTGTCGAGCGCCGCCAGATGGGCAGATCTGTTGCGGCGGACGCCCTGCGAACGAGCCCCGCTGACGTGCTCCTTGGGACGACGACGAACCGATTCCGGACCGTCGATATTTGCGTTTCGTCGGTGGCCTGCGGCGACGTCGTCAGTGAACGGCGTGTGGGTTGACTACGGCGCAGAGGAAGTAGAACTGGGTATCGATCTCCTCTGCGACGCCGGCAGCTACTGCGGCATCGACGGCGGCCTCGGACGTCATCGGAAGCCTGGCCGCGTAGGCCGCCTGGCCGGCAGGCGAGAAGTCGGCCGGAACGATAAGGAAGACGTGCCATAGAGGATTGAACTCGCCATGGCCCGGGTCGGCTGGGATTGAGTCAAGCACATGATCGTGGAAGTCCGTGAAGTCAATCCCGTCCCCCGGGTGATCGCAGGGGTTGCACTGTGGCGGGGACGGCCACAGAGTCGTCATAGTTGGGTAGACGACCTGATAGAAGTCGGCCGCGGCGTGGAGGAGCGGACCGGCATTTTGTTGAACCTCGATGGCATTGATCGTGGCGATTCCACCGTCAAAATAAGCAGGCTCGTATTCCGGGGTGCCAGCGGCCGCCGACGATGTAGCAAACAGGAAACTGAGTAGTCCCACAAGGCTGCTGACCAGCACGAATCTACGCACTGTACCCTCCCTTCAGCGCAGGCATTCAGGATGGGCGCGAATAGCACAGGTAGCTTCGGCGCGCACGCGCCGCATCAGCCTCAACCGCCCTCGCTCATCCACTTCATGTCCGTTGCCCGCTACACGGACCCATGCAGCATCCGCCTGCAGGACTGCGCTTGTCAACGGGTGCGGAGGGCAAAGAGGGCATGCACGATGGAGTCAGAAGCGCACCGCGAGACCAACTTGGGATACCCACACGCGAGCCTGCATCGCCAGCGTGGTTGGTGCGACCCGGCTGGATAGCAGCAGCGACGGTTTGCGGTCCGGTCGGTCGCCGAAGCCGATCGCCGTCTGGCTGGGTGGCCATCGCCGACCCCGCCTTTCACCAGGCGCATCCGACCCCCGGACCAACCACGATCGAGACAAGATCGACGGCGGAGTTTTGGTGGGACAGGTCGTTGGCCGCTGAGTGCTCGCCGGCAGATACGGGAGGGCCGTTAGCCGAATCGGGGTAATCTGTCGCCGCGGGCCGCGCCGCCACGCGAGTTCTCAGAGTCCGAGGGCGGCGGACCCTTCACCCGCACGTAATGGCACCGTTCTGGTGCGCGGCCGCACAGCTCAGTCGCTCACTCGCTCCGTCACTCAATCTGCTCGCCCTGTACCCATCGTGTACCCATGAGGTCGGACATGGTCGGATCGCCGCAGACTGACGCGGCCGCCCCACCTGGGCGAACGCTTCGGCCGGACCCGGCTGGACGGCTCGGACGAGACTACGGATCAGAAGGTTGGGGGTTCGAGTCCCTCCGAGCGCGCAAGGTAAGTCCAGGTCAGCTCCGGTCCTCAGGAGGCTGGCGTTCTGGCATCGGCGGAGGCGTGACAGCAACCGACGTCGACCGAGCGGGAAGCTCGACCACGTTCTGGCCGTTGCCTGGAAGCTCGTCGTGGTTCCGGAGAGCTTCGATCGGCCGACTGACTGGTCGACTCGGCAGCTTGCCACCCGAGATCACCCCCGGCGGCCCCGCAGCTCCTCGATCACCGCGGTGCCGATGTTGCCAGCAGCTCCCCTGGTGGCGCGGATGCCCCGCGGCGACCCGACGGCCTCCGGGCCGAGCCCGGGGTAGTGGGCGGGTGCGGGCCGCCGGGGGGAGCCGGCGGCCCGCATCGGGGAGAGCCTGGTCAGCCTGCGGAGGGCAGCAGGACGTGATCGATCACGTGGACGACGCCGTTACCCGCTTCGACGTCGGCCTGGACGACGGACGCCGTGTTGCCCGAGGCGTCGGTCAGCGTGACTGCGTCGCCCTGGACGCCGACCGTGAGAGGCTGACCCTGGACGGTCGTGACGGTCATGCCGTCGCTCAGGTCGCTCGACAGCACCTTGGACGGCACCACGTGGTAGGTGAGGACCGACGTCAGCTGCGCCTGGTTCTCGGGTGCCAGCAGCGTGTCCACCGTGCCGGCGGGCAGCGCGGCGAAGGCGTCGTTCACCGGCGCGAAGACCGTGAACGGTCCGGCACCGCTTAGCGTGCCGGCCAACCCGGCCGCGTCGACCGCCGTCACCAGCGTCGAGAAGTTCTCGTCGCTGGCCGCCACGTCGACCACGGTGTCGGGCTGGTCGGAAGCGGACGCCTCGCCCTCGCCGGCATCGCTCATCCCGGAGGTCGTGTCCTCTCCGGCGCCTGCCGCCGTCGTGGCCGGGGCCTCGTCCGCCGAGTCGTTGTCATCGCCACAGGCGGCGCCGACGAGGGCGAGCGTTCCCGCCAGCGCGATCCCGGTCATCCATCGGGAAATCTTCATCTCTGTCTCCTTCGGTGGTGGAGTGCGGCCATGGGGGTGGTCCGCCCGAAGAAGATGATAGCACTAAGTTTGACTAAACATCACGCGCCGCCGAGACAAGTTCGTCCAAACGCCGCCCGGGCCCGCCGATCAGCACGGGAATGGCCAGCTCATCGGCGGCACGGTGCGCCGTCGCGGTCGCGCCCGGGTTCGGCATGGTCGTCGACAGCACGAGCAGCTGCGGCCGCTCGCGCTGGAGGAAGGCAGCCAGATCGCCGCTGGGGACGTCGGTCGACAGGTCGTGCACGCGCCACCCGTCGTACCGGAGCGCGATGGCCGCCATGTGGGCGGGCAACGCGTGGTGCTCACCGGCTGGTGCGGCCACGACGACGGTGCCCCGGACCCTGGTCCGCCGGGCCGGCAGGCGGGCGAGGAGGCGCTCGCAGATGGCGGTCGCCCTGTGCTCGTCGGCGACCGTGTTGATGCCGGAGGCCCACTCCTCGCCGATCCGGCGCAGCGCCGGAGCGACCAGCTCGTCGCACAGCTCGACCGGGGAAACGCCGCCGCCCGCGAGCCGGTCCACCAGCTCGTTCGCTACGCGCTCCTCGCCCTCGCGCAACGCCGCGTACAGCCGCTCGACCTGGTGGTCCCAGTCCCGGACCTGGATGGGGCGGGGCGCGGTACCGCGCTCGCGGCGCTGCGCGAACCGGTCGAGGTCCCGGCGCTCCACCCGGTAGCTCTTGCCGACCTTCACGGCGCGCAGCGCGCCCTCGCGCACCCAGCGGTACGCGGTCTGGTAGTGCACCCCCAGCTCGCGCGCGGCCTCCGCCAGATCCAGGGCAACGTCATCCGTGGGCTCGGGCATACTCAGCAGAGTTTAGTCTGATCACGTCCCGGCTGCTCGTAACGGCGCAGCGCTCAGGCCGTTCGAGGCGTGAAGCAGTCAGGCCCCAAGGTCCGACGCATAGCTACCGCCGGACCGCACGGGATCAAGCGCCGGCGAGGAATCGACTTCACCTTCGCCGGACCTGCCCCGCAACGCCGAAGTCGATCGGGGTACACGTGGTGCACAGCAACCAGGACAGCAACCGGAGCGGCGACGCCCGCACGTCCGCAGTCCTAGCTGGGACCCGGTCGCCCGCTCCAGACGATGGCGGACTCACAGCGACGGACCGCGCCTCGCTACGGATCAGAAGGTTGGGGGTTCGAGTCCCTCCGAGCGCGCCATAGACCCTGGTCAGAGCGAGTCCTGAGCGGCTTTCGTTCTCGCGTCGGCGCAGGCGTGACAGCAACCGGGATCGGCCGGGTGCCGCGTTGGGTAGTCCAGCCACGAACGATGACGGCAACTGCCCAGCAGTCGGTACGGCCCGCTTTGCACGCCAGAGGTTGTCGTCACGTAACCCCAGGACATAGCATCAGTGCTATGTCCTGGGGCGAGGTAGAACTCGAACCAGAGGTTCGAGACTGGTACCTCTCTCTCGACGAAGGACAAGCAAGCCAGAGTTGAGTTCCATGTCGACCGCCTTGCCGAGATGGGCCCGCTTCTCGACGAACCGTTCACGAGGCAGTTGGACGGCAAGCTCCGAGAGCTCCGGTTCTACCTCGATGGCCGGCCTACCCGGATCACGTACTGGATCGCATCAGAGCGAAGGATCATCTTGCTCACGGTATTCGTGAAGACCCAGCGTCGGGAGCGGCGCGAGGTCGAGCGGGCGAAGCGGGCGTTCGAGCGTTGCATCGCAGAGGGGCACACCACCGAGGAGGACGACTGATGGCAACTGACACGAGGCGGACGTCCTGGAGCACCCTGCGGCAGGCCTCAACCCGTACGAATGTGGCTGAGGCCGCCTACGAGGACGAGGCTCGGGTTGCCGCCTTCCGAGAGTTGGTCTACAGACTTCGGACCGAGGCGGCGCTCACGCAGGCCGAGCTGGCCACGCGGATGGGGACGACGCAGTCGGCCATCGCTCGGATCGAAGGCGGTGGCAGCCGTCCGTCACTCGACACCCTCGAGAAGCTGGCAGTTGCGGTCGGAGCGGACCTGATCGTGGGTGTAGGGGCGAATCTCTCAACCAACCGGTCGATCGCCAAACTCGAACGAGACGGTCACGCCGTGGTCCGCCGGGCCGGCTAGGGAGCCGGCACCATCGGGTGGCTGCTGGACGCCAGCCCGGACACAGCATGCTCGGTGCCCATGACGCCAGACAGCAACCAGGACAGCAACCGGAGCGTTGACGCCTACACTTCTGCGGTTCTGGCCGGGACCTACGTCTCCCGCTCCAGACGATGGTGGACTCACAGCGACGGACCGCGCCTCGCTACGGATCAGAAGGTTGGGGGTTCGAGTCCCTCCGAGCGCGCTTCATCCCCACGGCGAGTCTGACCAGGCCAGAGGCCCCGCACCGGCGTGGGGCGGGATCCAGGCCGAGGACCGGGCGTCACGAGCCGGTGCAGCTGGTGCTCCCTGAATCGGTGAAGGTCTGACCGGCGATCGGCACGAACTCCCAGTCGTAGCTGGTCGAATGCAGCGTCAACTTCAGGACGCCATGTGTCCGGTCGTTCCTCACCTCGCTGTTGGCGGCGATCGTCGAGCCGAAGGAGCTCAGGCTCGCGCCACCGGTGCCCACCACGAACTGACGGATGCCGCGTGCGGGATCCGCCACTGCAGCGGGACTCTGCCGTGCGAAACGCTCGTAGTTGTGGCGATGACCACTCAAGACAACGTCGGCGCCGGCTGCATACAGCGGGTCCCAGAGATCTCGCAGATCTGAGTCGCCACCTTTCGAGCTGAACAACGGCTCGTGGTGGAGCGCCAGGATGCAGGCCCGCGGGTTGGCGGCCAGGTCGGCGCGCAACCACTGTCCCTGAGGAGACGTCGGACGGCAGCCGCCGACCGCGGAGCACTCGGAGTTGAGGTGGATGATGTGCCAGGCGCCCAGGTCGTAGCTGTAGTACCCGCGTCCCGGATCCCCCGCCGCCGCGCCGAAGTAGCTGAAGTAGGGCGCGGCGCCCGGCGTGTCGTAGTCGTTGTCGCCGGCTGTCGGATGGGTGCGAGCCTTCTGACGACCCCACGTCGGCCCGTAGCAGTTGGTCAAGCTTGCGGTCGAGCCGCTCGGGTAGGCGTTGTCGCCGATGGTGAAGACCGTGCCAGCGATGTTGTCCAGCAGCTGCGCCGTCGCGTCGTCGGAGGAGCGGCTGCAATCCGCGATGTCCCCCGCACCCACGAACACCTGGGTCTGCGTGCCGCCGGGTGGGGTGATGGTGATGGTCACGGTGGCGGTGTCGCAGGATGCGAGGGTGTCGCAGATCTGGTAGGTGAAGCTGTTCGTGCCGGTGAAGTTGCTGTTGGGTGTGTAGCGGAAGGTGCCGTCGCCGTTGTTGACGAGGGCACCGTTGGCCGGCGTGGTGCATCCGGTGCAGGTAGTGGTGGCGGAGGTCGGGGCGAGGTTGCCGTCGGGGTCGTGGTCGTTGGCAGCGACATTGATGTCCACTGCGGTGTCGACCAGCGTGGTGGCGGTGTCGTCCGCGGCGACCGGCGGTGCGTTGACCGAACCCCCGTCTCCGATCTCCAACACGAGCTGTGGTGGCGATGCGCCCTCGCGGGAGTCGTACTGGACGCCGTCGGTGCTGTCGGGCAGCAGGACGAAGTCGTGGGTGCCGTTGCCGGTGACCTGTCCGGTGAGGTCGTACTCGGACCAGGTGCCCGCGGTCGCGGTGCCCACGTTGGCGATCGCGCCGCTGGTCGCGGGGGGCCGGTTGTTCCAGGTGATGGCGGCCTCTGTCCAGGCGGCGCCGGTCCGGTAGAGCGACGGCCCGTTCGAGGATCCGTTGCGGACGAACAACCGCAACGTGGCCCGCTGCACGGCACCCGACACGCCGCTCACGTTGAAGCGCAGGTGGCTCTGCTCGCCGGGGTTGTCCACGTCCAGCCTGGAGAGCGACCCATAGTTCGTCGTCGGGCTCGCCTCCAGCACACGCGCATCAGCCACCGCACCAACGACCACCTGGGTCGCGCTCGGTACAGCGTCGGCGGCTGTGACCAGCTCGGCCTGCGCCAGCACGGGTAGAGCTGTCAGCGCCACGACGAGCGCCGACAGGCCCCGGCGGCGCCTCCCACGGACCGCGAGAGGACGCCTGGGGGAGATGGATGGTTGACGCATCGGAGTTGCCCGCCTCTCGATGGCCTAGTGAAACCTCACACGCGCTCCGGCCAGTCTCCCCCCTGACTGGCGTGGCGTCCACCCTCGCGTCGGTTGCCGGGTCATGGTCACATGGGTCGTTGCCGCTGGTGACGTGACGCCGCTACGGAAGGTCGACGTCTGCGTGGTGAGCACTCGTACGGGCCCGGGCCGCTACGGTCGAGCGGGTGCGAGGTGAGGTCAAGGCGCGCACGGTCGAACTGTGCGGTCCGCCGGGCGCGGGCAAGTCGTCGATCGCCAGCACCCTCGCCGAGCTCCTCGTCGCACGGGGGGTCAAGGTGTCCCAGCCGCTGGCCGTGGTGGCGCCGACCCGGCGTGCCAGCATCCGCGTCGGCACGAAAGTGCTCATCGCGTCTCGTGAGATGGCACGCGCGCCAGTCGACTCCTTCCGCGCGCTGGCTGCCATCCACCGCTCGGGCCAGTCAGTCCGCGACGCGCTGCACCGCTCACTGAACTGGCTCGTGGTGCGCGGGCTGTACCGCCACGCACGATCCCGACCCGGCATCCACCTGTTCGACCAAGGCGTCGTGCAAGAGCTCTGCTCGATCGGGTATCAGGGCGGCGACTGGCGCGCCTGCCTCACGGCCTCGGGGCCCGGGACGGCCGGGCTGGGGCCGGACCTACTGATTCTGGTTGCCGCGCCGGTCGAGACAGCGGTCGCCCGACTCGACGCCCGCCCCGGCCGTCAGAGCCGCCTCGAACGACTGGATGTCGACGAGCGCCAGAGGGAGCTCGAGCGGCAGAACCGCGTGTCGGGGGAGATCGAGCAGGCTTGGCTCGAGCGCCACGGAGCCGTGCTGGGGACGCGGCGCATCGAGGTCCGCAACGACGATGGCCAGCTGGCCCAGACCGTCGGTGCCCTCGTCACCCACGTCATCTGAGCCGCGCGTCGGGCCGGGGATCAGCCTCCATGTGCAAGACCTGAAGCGGTCGAGGGTTTCGGTCCCACGACCCTTGTGCGATGATTGTGGAGCCGTCAACGGCTAGGACGTCCCCTCCCCATCGTGGCGCGTTCTCCGGCCTTTGAGGGCGGGCAGCCATGAGGCGGAAAACAGAGGAGGCCGTTATGGCCGTAACGCGCCGGTTCGTGCCGTGTCGCTCGACGGGGCCCACGGCCCGGCGCGGCCGACCTCGCAGCTTCCTCGCAGGCATGCTGGCTACCCGGCGACTCGTCGCACTCGCTCTGAGTGCGGCGGTCGTCTTCACTATGGTCGGGGTCGGCACTGCGCACGCGCTGATCAGCACGACGCAGCCTCATCTCACCCTCAACCACTTCATTCGGACGACGCCGTTCCAGGGATCGTCGACCGAGGTGCGGGACAACGAGGGCAGCGCGTATGTCGCGGGGGACGACGCGCTCTGGATGGCTTCCGACAACGACGACGCGCTGTTCGAGGTCGACCGCACGACCGGCGCGTTGCGCCGGAAGGTGGCCCAGACGGCATTCATCAACGCTCCCCGCTTCGGCGGGGGCGGCACCGCCGGTCAGGCCCGGACCGAAGACCTCGAGGCGCTCGCCTACGACGCGAACGCTGACGTCATCTACGCCTTCTCCGGGAGCACGAGCGCGACCCCGACCGCCTTCCGCCTGGCCCGGGACGCCAGCCACCAGTTCCAGGTCCAGTCCTGGCAGCCGCTGCCGTCGGAGTGGACCGGTGCGGGGTGGCGCGCGGCCGATGGCCGCACCTACGTCGCGAACGAAGCAACCATCCGCACGTATGACTTCGTCACGAACACGTTCGGGCCCTCGTTCTCGATCTCTGGGCTCACCAAGATCTTTGGCCTCGACTTCGACGACGTGACCGGTGACCTCCTGGCCGTCAACCATCAGCAAAACCTCTACCGGGCGTCGATGACCACGAGGACCCTCCTCCCCGGATGGAACGGCATCAGCCTGACCAGTTTCGGCCTCCTCGACACCCGAGCTGTCGAGGTCATCGGCGAACAGGTGCTCGTCACTGACGGCGCCGACTCCAGCGTGCGGCCGCATACGGATCCCATGGCCCACGCGGTCTTCGTGCTCGATGTCACCGGGCCCGCCGGGCCGGCGCCGACGGCGAGCTTCACCGCGACGCCGACCACCGGCTCGGTGCCGCTCGCCGTCAACTTCACCGACACCAGCACCGGCGGGCCGACGAGCTGGGCCTGGGACTTCGGGGACGGCGGGACATCGACCGCGCAATCGCCGTCGCACACCTACACCAGCAGCGGGACGTTCATCGCCAGGCTGACCGCGACCAACGGGCAAGGCTCCACGTCCAGCTCGCGCACCATCACCGTCACCCAACCGTCCGCGCCGACGGCGAGCTTCACCGCGACGCCGACCACCGGCTCGGTGCCGCTCGCCGTCAACTTCACCGACACCAGCACCGGCGGGCCGACGAGCTGGGCCTGGGACTTCGGGGACGGCGGCACATCGACCGCGCAATCGCCGTCGCACACCTACACCAGCACGGGGACATTCACCGCCAGCCTGACCGCGACCAACGGGCAAGGCTCCACCTCGACCACCGGCACCATCACCGTCAACGAGGCGCCGACCGAGTTCACCGTCGCCCTGGACGCTGACACCTACTTCAACACCTCCAGCCCGACCAAGAACTACGCCACCGCCCCGACCATGAAGCTCCATTTCGAGCCCCCGGCGGAGTACCGGTCGCTCGTCAGGTTCACCGTGAACGGGCTCAGCGACTCGCCGACCTCTGTGAGGCTCCGGCTCTACGTCGCGGACGCGAGCGCCCGAGGCGGCGACTGGTACCTGGTCTCGAACGACTGGACCGAGAACACGGTGGTCTGGGGCAACAAGCCCGACATCTCCGGCAGCCCGGTCGCCTCTGTCGGGGCGGTCACGGTGGGGACATGGGTCGAGGTCGATCTGACCGGCGCGATCACGGGGAACGGCACGTACTCGTTCGAGGCCACCACGACGTCGACGAACACCGCGGCGTTCGAGACCAGCCAAGGGGTGCACCCGCCCCAAGTCGTCGTGGTCGCGTAGCCAGGGAAGGGGCTTCCGCCCGCCCCGGGTCCATCCGGCGGGAATGTTGATTGCCACGCGAGATTCGGGACGTTGAAGGGTTCCGCCTCGTTCGCTATTGCGCGATAATGCACCTGACCTTCACCTTTTGGACATCTCCTGTTCGCCAAACATGTGTGGAGGTTGTGCGTCGGGGTGGGCCCGTGCACGCGTGGTCCGTTGGTTCTACGGGCACGACGTTGCGACAAGCAGGATCGGCGATCATGACCATGACCAGAGATATCTGGTGCACGCTCGGACCAGCCTCGCTCAACGATCATGTGATCGGGCGGCTGGAGGAGGCTGGCGTGAGCCTGCTGCGCCTGAACCTCTCGCACACGAGGATCGACGAGCTGCCACGGACGTTGGAATACGTGCAAAGCCGTACCGATCTTCCGCTCTGTCTCGACACCGAGGGAGCGCAGATCCGCACCTCGCCGGCGTGGGACCGAACGGTCGACGAGAACCGATCGGTCCGCATCGTCACTCGACCGATCGCCGATGGTGACCTTACGTTCTATCCCCCGGGGATCGTTGGCCAACTGGCTGCCGGGGACATTGTCAGGATCGACGCCGACGTCTTGGCGCAGGTGATCTCCGTCGATCCCGAGGCTGCGGTGCTCTGGATCCTGAACGGTGGCACGATCGGTGCGAGTAAGGCCATCACCGTGCTGGAGCGTGACATCGAGCTTCCTCCGTTGACCGAGAAGGACCGGCAGGCGATAGAGATCGGCAACCGCGCGGGGATCAGGCACGTTGCGCTGTCCTTCGCCAATTCTGCCGCTGACGTCGATCAGACCCGGTCGGTTGCCGCTCCCGGTGCGATGATCATTTCGAAGATCGAATGTCTCAACGGACTTTTCAATCTTTCGGAGATCGCGACACGATCCGACGCCATCCTGATCGACCGCGGCGACCTCTCCCGCCAGGTCAACGTCGAGAAGCTCCCGTTCGCCCAAAAGGACATCATCCGTCGATCGAAGCGGCTCGGTGTGCCCGTCTACGTGGCAACCAACCTCATGGAATCGATGGTGACATCGCCGCATCCGACCCGGGCCGAGGTCAACGACGTGTACAACACGCTCATCGACGGCGCGGACGGTCTCGTCCTCGCCGCCGAGACGGCGATCGGGGCGTACCCGGTGGCTTCGGTCAGCATGGTGCGCCGGATCATCGAGGAGTTCGGCAAGAGTTGGGGCCGCCACGACGGCAACTACTCGCCAGCACCGATCTCGCTGCTGGTCGAGCCCCATGGCGGTTGCCTCGTGAACCGGGAGGCCCTCTCGGCCAACCGCCACGAGCTGTTGAGCCTCAAGCGGCTCGTTGTGAAGCACACCGACCTGATGGACTGCGCCCAGATCGCGAACGGTACCTATTCCCCGCTGCGCGGGTTCATGAACAAGGAGACGCTCGACAGCGTCCTACGCACCAATCGACTGCCCAACGGCGTCCCTTGGACGATGCCCATCGTGCTGCAGGTCGACGAGGACTCGGTGGACGACATCTCGGTTGGGGATCGCATCGCGCTCAGCAGCGAAGCGGGCAAGATCCACGCGACCCTCGACGTGGGCGAGATCAACTCGTTCGAGCTGCGCGAGGTCGCCGAATCGTGGTTCGGCACTGCGTCCCTGGATCACCCAGGCGTGGCCCGGCTTGCGGCGGGTGGGGGCAGGTTCGTCGCCGGTGAGGTCACGCTCGTCGAACGTCCGATGTCGGGGCACGAGCGCTATGAGCTCAGCCCGACACGGACCCGACTGATCTTCAGCCAGAAGGGCTGGAGCAGGGTCATCGGGTTCCATACCCGCAATGTGCCGCATCGTGTCCATGAGTTCATCCAGTTGCGAGCGTTGGACATGGTGCACGCCGACGGGCTGTACATCAGCCCGGTGATCGGACCGAAGAAGTCGGGTGACTTCCTTTCAGGTCCGATCCTGCAGAGCTATCAGGTGCTGTTGGAGTCTGGAGTGTATCCGCCCGGCAAGGTCGTTCTCGGCGCGTTCTCCACCTACTCGCGCTACTGCGGGCCACGCGAGGCGGTCTTCACTGCGATCTGTCGCAAGAACATGGGCTGCGACTATTTCGTTGTGGGACGAGATCACACCGGTGTCTCGGACTGGTACAAGGATCACCAGACGCGCGCACTGTTCGAGAGCCTCGACGACCTCGGCGTCACGCCGATCTTCTTCGAGCCGTACGGGTTCAATCGCGAGTCGAAACAGTACGACGTGCTGTCCGATCCCGAGACGGTGGTCATAAGCGGCACGCAGCTGAGAACGGCTCTGATGAACGGCGATCCGTTGCCGGACTGGTACGTCCGTGATGCCGTGCAGATGGTGCTGAGGGACCGCATGGCCACCGACGGGTCCGTGTTCTGGGAGTCGAAAGCGGAACCAGCGGCAGCTCGATGAGGCGCGTGCGCGGGACAGGAGAACAGGAGAGAAGCGGGT
Organism: uncultured Acidimicrobiales bacterium; assembly: GCA_963739835.1. Lineage (GTDB taxonomy): Bacteria > Actinomycetota > Acidimicrobiia > Acidimicrobiales > VFJN01 > ZC4RG19. The sequence goes on along the minus strand of CAVUBW010000013.1, from coordinate 9,180 downwards.
GAGTGGGGACAGCGGCCGGACCACCGAGCAGCGACTTCCGACCTTCTTGCTGATCGGGGCGATGAAAGCCGGAACGACGAGCCTCTACCACTACCTGCAGGCCCATCCACAGGTTGCGACGCCTCGGTACAAGGCACCCGAGTTCTTCGTCGCGGAGGCGAACTGGCATCGCGGCATCGACTGGTACCGACGGCAGTTCCCACCAGTCGGGCCGGAAGTGCTAGCAGTCGGCGAAGCCTCGAACGTCTACTCGAAATATCCTCGCTTCGCTGGCGTCCCGAAGCGGATCGCCTCGCTGCTTCCCGACGTCCGGCTTCTCTATGCGGTCCGAGATCCCTTGTCGAGGATCCGGTCCCACTACCAGACCAGGGTGGCCGACGGCAGCGAGAAGGCATCGTTTGCAGAGGCCGTCTTCGCCGATCCCATCTACCTCGACTACAGCCGCTACGCCCTGCAGATCGAGCAATATCTGGAGCACTTCGCGCGGGAGCAACTGCTCGTCGTCACGTCGGAGGATCTCCGCGAATCTCGCGACGCCACGATGCGGAGGGTGTACCAGTTCATCGGTGTCGACCCCGCCTTGGTGCCGGCCAATCTGGACCGCGAGTTCTACCAGACGAAGGATCGAGCGATCCGGTCTCCGATCCCACACCGGCTGCGAAAAGGGCTGAAGCGCAGGTTCCCGTCGACTCGTCGCTTCAAGGAGCTGGAGCCCAATGTGCTCGGCGCCTTCCGCCGGCTCATCGGGCGCGGCGAGCACCGACCGGCAGCGGCGATGCCGTTCACCATCACGGAGGATGTACGGGCGCGTCTCATGGCCGAGCTCGAGGACGACGTTCGCCGCCTTCGGGGCTACATGGGTCCCGACTTCGACGGGTGGGGGATCGCCTGACGCACATGGTCCGCTAGCGGGAAGCGAGGTGGGTGGTATGCGAGCGTTGGTCACGGGTGGCGCAGGATTCATCGGGAGCTCGTTGGCGACGCGTCTGGCCGACGAGGGCAACCAGGTCATCATCGCCGACTGCCTCAGCCCCTACTACGACCCGGCCCAGAAGCGGGCGAACCTGGCGCCGTTGCGCGGCCGGCCGGGGGTCAGCGTGGTCGAGGTCGACCTGGTGCACGGCGACCTGGACCCACTCCTCGACGGCGTCGATGTGGTCTTCCACCAGGCCGCGCAGCCGGGAGTGCGGCGATCCTGGGACGACTTCGGTGCCTACGCGGCGGCCAACATCACGGTGACGCAGCGGCTGTTGGACGCGGTCTTGCGCCGCGGCGGGCTCCAGCGCTTCGTCTACGCCTCGAGCTCGTCGGTGTATGGCAACGGTGCCCGGGGCGGGAGCGCCGAGAGCGATCGTCCTCAGCCCTTCAGTCCGTACGGGGTCACCAAGCTCGCGGCCGAGCACCTCTGTCGTGCGTACGCCGAGAACTTCGGCGTGCCGACTGTCTCGTTGCGATACTTCACCGTCTACGGACCGCGCCAGCGGCCCGACATGGCCTTCCACCGGCTCATCGAGGCGGCGCGCAATGCAACGCCGTTCCCGCTCTACGGTGATGGTCGACAAGTGCGTGACTTCACGTATGTCGACGACGTCGTCGCCGCGAACCTGGCGGCGGTCAGCGCCGATCCGCCGCCGGGCACGGTCGTCAACGTGGCCGGGGGGAGTTCGACGACGATGCGTGAGGTGGTCGAGCTCATCGGAGAGCTGGTTGGTCGCCCAGTCCTCATCGACGCTCAGCCGGAGCAACCCGGCGACGTCCGCGCCACCGCGGGCCTGACACGACTCGCATCCCAGGTGCTCGGCTGGGAGCCGCAGACGGACCTGCGGACCGGCGTCAACCGGCAAGTGGCGTGGCACGCCGAGAGGGCGGCCGTCGCCTACGCCTGATCGGACGACTCGCTCGGCGTACGCGGGCGAACCCGCCGGACGTCGCCGCCGACAGTCGCACATCAGTCAGGGCGTTGGCTCCTCCACGGGTATGCGGCCTCGGGCGGGAGAGATGCGGGCGGCCGGTCTGGGTGCGGGCTCGAGGACCGGTATCCGAGGCTCCACCGGGCCCTCGCTCGCCAGCAGCGGCCATCCCTTGCGCAGCACGAAGTCGAGCCAGACGCCGCAGGCCTGCGAGGTCAGGACGGCGGTCAACACGAGGGTGGTGAAGAAGGTGGCACTGATGATCCCGGCGTCGAAGGCGACACTGGCCAGCACGATGCCTGGCCCGCCCCGCGCGTTGCACGTCACCGCCAGGTTAACGATGTCGAGGCGCCGGAAGCCGGCCAGCCGGGCAGCCAGGCCTATCGACAGGAGCACGACGACCGACGATCCGAACAGGAACGCGACCAGCATGAGCGGCGAGAAGCCCTCGGTGAAGTCCAGCTGGTAACCGACGAGGGCAAAGTAGATCGGGATGAACACCGCTCCGGCCACGTTGCTGATCGCGTCGATCGGGGCCCGGAAACGCTCGTGCTCGGTGCTCCTCATGCCGCCGACGATTCCGAAACCGGCCAGGAAGGCAGCGAAGGCCATGGTGACGTCGAGGGCCGCAGCCGCACAGACGTAGCCGAGCAGGACCACCACGATCCAGGCGATCGGCGACGAGCCGGCGACGACGTTCCAGCGAGCACCGCTCGTCCGGCGCAGCAGAGGTGGCAGCACCGTCATGGCGAGTAGGACGTACACGCCGTTTGCCACGACATGCACGGTCACGGTCTCGGCCAAGGTCCCGCTGGCGGCCGCCACGGTGGCAGACGAGATCGCGGTGGCGAGCGCGAGGACGCCCCACAGCATGATGTCCTCGAGGACGGCTGCGCCCAGCATGAGGCTCGCGAAGCGGGTGTGCAGGATGCCGAGGTCGTAGAAGATCTTCGTGATCACCGGGATGGACGTGACCGAGGCCGAGATCGCGAACACGAGGACCACGGCGGGTCTGCTCCCGGCGTCGCCCATGAACGCCTCCAGGGGCAGCGCCGGGGCCACGAGCAGCGCGAGGAAGAACGGCAGCGGGGTGCCGAGACCCAGAATCCAAGCAGTCGGCTTCCGGTTCTCCTTGCCGAGCACGTTTCGCACACTCGCCCCGGATACGAACATCAGCAGCAGCAGCCCGAACTGGTAGAGGAAGCCCAGGACCACCGTTGATGTGTCCTTCGCGCCATCCCCGAAGAGGTGCGCGGCCGCATCCGGCGCTAGCAGCCCGAGAACCGATGGTCCCAGCAGGACGCCCGCCAGGATCTCGCCGACCACCTTCGGCTGGCGCAGCCGAACGGCCAACTGCCCGAGCACGTTCGCGCCCGCGACCAGGAGGAGCAGGGCCAACGCGAGCGATGCCGAGGCTTCCGTGGTCATGCTTCATGCAGGGGGCGCTCGCGAACCCCACCAGCCGGGGCGCCCGCCGTGACGAACCGGGACATCGCCGGGTCAGAGCTCCACGATCACAAACACCGCCACACCGCAGCCTTGACTGCCTCGAGGACCTGCCCGTAGGGCTGGCTGGCGTCGATCTCCACTGTGCCGTAGCGCGCCTGGGGGAAGGCGAGCCCGGCCACGAGCGCCCGCCGGCGCGCCAGGTCGTCGGGATCGTGCTCGGGCCGGCGCTGCTCGGCGGTCCGCTGGTCGACCTCGAGGCGGACGACGAGATCCGGCGGAAACCGTTCGGCCAGCTCGTAGGGGCCCGCCTCCCAGCGGGCGATGCGTCCGCGCGCACCGTCACCCGACCACCGGTGCAGCAGCGGTCCGTCGTTGATGCCCGGCCGCTGAGCCTGGGGGTACCGATCGCAGATCACGAGCATGCCTCGGTGGCGGGCGTCGAACGCCCGCTGCAGCCGTCGTCGCTTCTCCCGGGCGAGGGCGAGCGCCCACAGCACCTTGGCCCACCCCGGTCGGCGGCCGCCGCCGTGCTCCCCTGGTGCGGCCGTCCGGCCACGATCGTCGGGGACGCGGTCCCGGAGGGCCTTCATGGGCCACCGCAGGAGCGAGGACGGCCCGTCACCGCTGCCGAAGTACACGGCCATGGTGTCGAACTTCGGCGAGAACCAGCGGCGCAGGTCCGCCACGATCGACGACTTGCCCGAGCCGTCGGGCCCGATCACGACCACGACCAGACCGCCCCCCGGCAACCCCCGGCCGAACAGCCTCGGACGGTCCAGATACCGGCGGCTGAGGCCTCGCTGGAACCAGGCCCACTCCCGACGCCACCTGCGCACGAGCGCACCGGGACCCCGGTAGGCGGTCTGGGGGGCGAGTGACCTGCGGACCAGGCCGCGCAGCCGCACCATGCCGCCCGAGTCGATGCCGTGGGCGAGCGCGTCGGCGACCGCGTCGGCGCAGGGCTCGCCCAGCCAAGACCCGACCCGGGCGACGATGTCGGCGTCGCTGCTGACAGCCCGCAATGCGTCGAGCTCGGCACGGAACCAGCCAGAGAGATCTCGCCGCCCGAGCCGGCTGCGGATCCGATCGCGCGTGCGGATCTTGAGCGCCGCCCGGATCAGCAACAGCGAGGCCTCCACCGACGGGTGGGGGACGAGAACCCCGGCATCGCTGCGCACCGCCGACGCCAGCACGGCACGTTCCCAGGGCAATCGGTAGCGCTTGAGGTGGCGCTCGCCGGTCACCAGCCGGTAGTGGGTGTGGAAGTGCACCAGCGCGCCGGTCGTCTCGTCGTGGCCCAGGAAGTCCTCGAGGCCCATCTCGGTCCGCGTCGCGGCCACGCGGCCGCGCCGGAGGTCGTGTCCGGCGAAGATCCGATACACATCGTCGATCCGCTGGCCGTCTACGAGCAGGTCGATGTCGGTGTCGCCACTGAGCGCGGCCAGGAGATGATCGTTGCTCTTCCAGTGGCAGTGAGCGATGTTGGCGGCTTCGAGCTCGGCCAGCACGCGGCGCGCCAACGTCGTGGTGGGCGCGTCGGTCGTCCGGGTCGCGGGGTTGACGTCGGGGTTCACGACCGCAGCTCCACCACCGGCCGGTCAGCTGACGATGTCTTGGACCGGAGGTGCCCGGCCAGCCAGGCGACGTCGGGCCCGAGGAGGACGCCCCGGTGCCTGTGCAGGACGGGGAGCAGCAGGGCACAGAGGGCGCAGGCGACGGCAAGGGTGACGGCAGGGGAAAGACCGACACGATCCGCGACCGCGCCGACGGGGGCGACCACCGCCGCCAACATGGCGGCCAGCACTGCGCCACGCCAGTGGGCCGCGGCAAAGGCGGTCCAGGTGAGCCCGGTCGCGTCGAGGATCAGATGGGCCATGAGGCCGAAGTTGGCGATGACCGCGACGGCCACGCAGGCGGCCACCCCGGACACACCCCAGCGTTGGCCGATCAGCGCACCGCCGATCACGAGCACGGCGTAGACGAGCTGACGGGCCGCTCGCTGGTAGACCAGGCCCAACGCCCGGGCGAGGGTGTCGCTGAGCTTGTAGCTGGCGCGGGCGAGCAGGCTGATCGACAGGAAGCGCAGCGGTGTCACGACACCGCCCCAGCGGTCGCCCAGGGTCAGGGCGACGATCTGCGGCGCGAGGACGAAGACGAACGCACTCAGGGGCAGCATCACGGAGGCGACGAGCGAAACGGCCCGTCGGTACTGATTGGCAAGCCGCGCCCTGTCGTGCTGGATCTCCGCTTGCATCGGGAAGAGGACGCGGTCGATGACCTGGCCGAGCAGCATGGCCGGGGTGGCGAGCAGCTGGTACGCCCGCCCGTAGATCCCCAGGGCGCTCGATGACAGCGTGCTGCCCACGACCACGTAGTCGCCCTGGAGGGCAGCGTAGTTGAAGAACCGTCCCAGGGTGAACCCTCCGCCGTAGTGCATCAGCACGCGGGCGGACTCGCGGTCGTAGTCGGGGCGCAGCGACACTGGACGGAACACGAGCAGCATGACGGTGAACACCCCGAGCTGGGCGATATTGGCACCCACGAGGGCCCATACCCCTGCGCCCGCGAGCCCGAGGCCGACACCGACCGCGGCGTAGCCGATCACGAACGACCACAGGGCCGCGTGGGCGAGGCGACGGAACTGGAGCTCTCGCTGAAGGAGGGACTCGGACACCACCCCGAAGGCCTGGATCAGGAAGCTGATCGTCAGCACCCGCACCACGGGCACGAACTGCTCGGTGTTGAAAGGGACGCGAGCAGCGGTGCGGTCACGAAGATCACGGCGGCGGTGACCAACCCGCACGCGACGGCGATGGTCCCAGCCGTTCGCACGAGGCGATCGGAGATCGCAGGCCGCTGCACCAACGCGGGTCCGACAATCGATTCGGTGAACAGCCGGCCGAGCCCGATCACCACCAGTGCGGCCTGGACCACGCCGAAGTCCGCCGGGGTCAGCTCGCGGGCCAACACGACCAGCAGGAGCAGCTGGCTCAACGCTTGGGCGCCGTACCCGAAGCTGGTCCATGCGAACCCGCCAGCCGCTACCCGCGTGCGGGTCGCACCCTGGCTCATGACACGACCGTGGGGTTGCCCCGGGTCCGCGCCGCGGCCAGCGTTCGTTCGTAGGTCACGACCAGCGCCAGGAGTATCCACAGGTGGCGGTAGTGGAACGTCTCACGGACGAGCGAGGCGACGACCAGGCCGAGGATCATCGCCCGACCGACCCCGCGCGGGGGGGCGAAGCGCCACAGGGTGGCCCACAGCGCCACCAGCCCCAACAGCCCGAGTCCGCCCCGCTCGGACATGAATGCCAGGGGCTCGCTGTGGGTCTCCTTCGTGGCGTTGCCTGTGCGGAGGACCTCCAGGTTCCGGGAGCTGCCAGGGCCGATGCCCTCCGGTCTGGCAACGATCTGATCGATGGCGGCGCCCCAGAGATCGAGGCGCCCGCTGGTGGTGCGATCCAGATGGGCAATGTTGTAACCGGTGGTCTCGCCGCGCTGGGGGAGGAACTCCACGCCGGACGCGGCGGCCACGCCCAGGAGCCCGATGGTGGCGATGACCGCGAAGGCGAGCAGCTGGCGGGTCGCCGGGCGGAGCCGCCGGGCGGCGCCGACGGCCACGACGCCCAGACCGACAGCCAGCTGGAGTATCGCACCGAAGGATCCCGTCGCGACCACCCCGACGGCGGCGATAATGAGCCCGCCGATTCGGATCCGGCGTGAGATCGGCAGCACCAACAGCGCCATGAAGCAGGTGGCCATGAAGTGGCCCGCCACATTCGGGTTGGGGAAGGTGGCCTTGGCTCGCAGCGTCTCCTGACCGACGAAGAGCAACTGGATCGCGACGATCACCACGATCGCGACCAGGGCCCGTGCGGGGAACCGGAACCATCCCACCGGCGCCCGATCGAATACCTGTAGCACGGCCAGCAGCGTCGCCGCGGCGCCGATGTCGCGGATCAGGTCGTAGGTGACCCACTCGGTGAGGCCAACGTCCAGGGCGCCGATCAGGCCGCCGGCGAGAACAAGCAGGATCGGGAAAAGCACGGCAAGGACGATCTGCCGCGGTCTGTCGCGACGCGCCGCCATCTCCAGGGCGGCGAGCACGATGAAGGCGCCGATGAGAAGGTCGGCGACGGTGTACCCGCCGGTCCGGGGCAGGCCGAACCCGGCCGCGAAGAGTCCGACGGCCAGTGTCGGGACGGACCACGGGGGTGGGGCCTGCGCCGCCGGCCACGTTCGCGGATCGCGGCGGCCACGGCGGTCATGGTGCTGCGGACCGGCGGCCGAGCACGGACGAGATCAGCGTCGTGTAGTCCCGGCCGACGTCGGCCCTGCCATGAACGCAGCTCGGCCGTGGGGCACGGGCGCGGTGCGGGCTGGAGGGCGGCGCCATTGATCCACCCGGCGACAGCCCGAGCGGCACCGACGACGTCGCCCTGGTCCACGACGAACCCGGCCACGCCGAGGTCGAGCAACTCATCGACCCCGTCCACCTCGCAGCACAAACGGGGTCCCTGCGGCGGTCGCCTGCAGCAGCGCCTCGGCATCCCCTCGGCCCGGCTGAGCAACACGAGCATGTCAGCGGCGACCAGCAGGGCTTCGGGCTCGGGCACATAGCCGAGTACACGGGCGTCACCGGACAGACCCATGCGGTCCAGTAGTGCCACGAGATCGTCGAGCCGGGGGCCATCACCGGCGATCACCAAGAAGGGACGGGCGGAGGCAACATGAGCAAGACCTGCTGGTGCAGGATCGGCAGGCTCATCACGTTCTTGCGGTCCTCGAGTGCACCGAGATACAGGACCCATGGTCGATCGGAGGGCAGCCCGTGGACTGCGGCCATTTGGGCGTGCGCAGCCGTGCGGACCTCGGCACCGCTGGGAAGCCGGGCACCCGAACGGATCACGTTGAGCTTGGCTGTCTCGACGCCGATACGGGCGAAGCGATCGGCCAGGTCATGCCCGACGACGGCGTAGGCATCCGTCCATCGACTTGAGAAACCTCTCGACGGGGCGGTAGATGTGGTTCGCCATCCGTCCGTACCCGGGACCGAAGCTGGCGGTGGAGAGCGAGTGCACGACCGGTGGCCCGTGGGAAATGTCCGCGGAGATCCTCCCGATGACGCCGGCCTTCGACTGATGGGTGATGACCACGTCGAAGTTCCGTTCCCTCATCAGCCGCCAAACCCGCGCGATGGCGCGGGCGTCCTGGATTGGATTGGGCTCTCGACACAGCGAGGGCTCGAGGATGACCTCCACGAGATCGAGGTGCCTGTGCAGCTGCTAGCGATCGGAGTCCCGTCCGACGACGACTGTGTGATCGGAGTCGGAGAAGGCAGCGCAGACGTCCCGCACACGTTGCTCCGAGCCGCCCCGCAGGTAGCACGTGCAAATCTGGAGCACCCGACTCGGCCGCGTCGGCACTGTGGTGTTCAGCGCCGTCACCTCCGCGGTCCCGCCAGTCACCAGTCGTCCGCTCCCGGCTCTTCAGCTTCGTTCGACGTCGACCGCAGCATCTTCCCGTCCCCCCGACTCGTGATCGTCCTGGGGCGGCACGGTTGCGGCCGTACGACCGTCCCACCCGTGTTCGGTGGTCGGCGCAACGGCCGCCACGGCGCCTCGGCGCGGTAGGCGACGAAGTAGGCAGCGCACACTTGCACGACCAGCGCAATCGAGGCCACGAGCACGCTGAGCTGCATCGGCTGGATCGCTCGGGTCGTGTCGGCCGTCCCGGCGGGCGTGTCACCTTTCCAGGCCTCCGGAACTGATCGCGCCCGCCACGTCGGCTTCCTTGGCCCGACTCTCGAAGTCCGCCTGCGT